>OMOD01000037.1 GCA_900290255.1 Candidatus Sulfotelmatobacter kueseliae | reverse complement strand
GTAAATCACATCGGCAAGCTCGCGCTCGTCGAGGTGGTTTACCACTTGTTCGGCGGTGCGCTCGGAATGCGGGTCCATCCGCATATCGAGCGGTCCTTCCGCCTGAAAACTGAATCCGCGCGCGGCGTCGGCGAGTTGCAGGCTGCTCACGCCAAGGTCGGCAAGTAAGCCGTCAGCCCTCAGCCCTCTGACCTCAGCCAAACTCGCAAAGGAACCTTGCCGCAGCTCAATCAGCGGCCAATCCAAGTTCGGCCCTCGGACTTCAGACGTCAGCCCTCGGCCAGACTCGCTGAGGTCTGGGGTCTGAGGTCCGACGCCCGCTTTCAGTCTGACGCCCGCTCTCTCCAGCGCTGCCGGGTCCTTATCGAGCCCAATCAAATGTCCCGGTGCGCCGAGGCGTTTTGCGATTCCGTAACTGTGCCCGCCAAGGCCCACCGTGGCGTCGATATAGGTCCCGCCACGCCGCACGGATANNCTAGATGCCCAGTTCGTCGAGCGTCTTCTCATCCTCAGGCGTAAACTTCTCTTCCTGCATCTTCCGCTGATACGCTTCCAGGTTGCGGACTTCGAGGTACGTCTGATATCCGGTCACCGCGACGTCGCCCTTGATCCGCGCCGCATCGCGCAACAGTTGCGGGATGAGCAGACGACCCTGCCCGTCCATCTCCACCACTTGGCCCCAGTAGTTGGTTTTGCTCAGGAATTTCTTCTTCGTGGGATTGAAAGTGGAGAGCCCGGCCAGCTTCTGTTCGATCCGCTCCCATTCCTCGAAGGGATATACTTGAGCAACATCTCCGTCCAAACTTGTGATGTAAAATTGCGTGCCATATTTCTCGTCGATCACCCGCTTGAACTCGGCCGGGACCTTGAGGCGTCCCTTCTCGTCGACCCGGGTTGGATGATTGCCGCGAAACATGTATGAGTTCTCGATCTGTGAGAGGGGAGGTAAAAGCGGCGCGAAGCTGGGCCAAATTCGGGCGTTTCGGGCTGTTTAGCGTGCTATTGGGTCGGCTTCCCACCGGCTCCACGTTTTCAGCTCCTAACTTCCACCGACATCCATGCCTTGACCACTTCAAGCCACTTTGTACCACATCTTACCCGTAAGTCGTTTATTGTCAAGCAGAAACTTGAAGGCTGCAGTTCCACTCGTGCACTGATTCCGGAAAATACGAGAACTTGTGGTTAACCAATCGAACGACCACAAGGGATTGCGTTTACGCTCCTGGTTCTTTCGCCATTCTTTCGCTGAGATTTTGCTTGATCTCCGCGCCCGGCGCGGATTTTGTTGTGCAAATCTGCGAGATGGGCTGCGGGAACGCAGGGTTTGAGGGGAAACGCGCGGAGCGCCTCCGGCCCGAAGTCAAACAGTTAAGTTCCCACGTCCGCAAACTGGTGTACACTTCCGCGCAGAATCGTCATGGGTCCGGTTGTCGAAGGACAGAGGAGGTATTCATGGCTCTCAACCGAGGCCGAATCTGGCTGGGTGGACTGGCCGGCGGGGTGATCTGGAACCTGTGGAGTTTTTTTGTCTACCACTTCATTACCGGTGCGCGCTACGTGGTTGTACAGAATGCCGGTTGGTTCCTGAAAACGCCGCGCTATCCCTTCTTCGTGGCGCAGTGGACCGTGCTCCTGTTTATTCTGGCGATCGCGGTCGCGCACCTGTATGCGTGGGCGCGGCCGGGACTAGGCCCTGGCCCCG
The DNA here is from genome assembly GCA_900290255.1 of Candidatus Sulfotelmatobacter kueseliae. Taxonomy (GTDB): domain Bacteria; phylum Acidobacteriota; class Terriglobia; order Terriglobales; family Acidobacteriaceae; genus Sulfotelmatobacter; species Sulfotelmatobacter kueseliae. Next base: position 28,121 of record OMOD01000037.1, on the reverse strand, counting down.
GCACCGCGCTGAAGATCGGCTTTCTGGTGGGCTTCTTCGCCGGCTTCCCGGAAAATTTCGCGCAGGCCACATGGTCCGCCATCGGCCGCGCCCTTCCTTTTGGCTGGATGGTCGAGATGTGGCTGGGCGCGATCCTGGCGGCGATGGTGGCAGGTTGGCTGTACAAAGATTAAAGGCGCTTGATCCAGACGACCCTGTGGCCTATTGCCGATTTGCGATTGCCAATTGTCGATTGAAAATCCTAAGGATTCCTGGCAATTCCTTGGGGATCCAATCGGCAATTGGAGATCGGCAATCGAAAATCCCTACCTCACTGGCTCCACGACGACCGCAGTACCATACGCCAGCACTTCGGTGACGCCCTGCATGATTTCAGTCGCGTCGTAACGGGCACCAACCACGGCGTTGGCTCCCAGTTCGGCCGCGTGCTGCAGCATCAAGTCGAAGGCTTCCTGGCGCGTCCTCTCGCACAAATTGGTGAGCAGAGTGATATTGCCGCCGACCAGAGTCTGCAGTCCGGCGCCGATGGTTCCGAAGATGGAGCGCGAGCGCACGACGATGCCGCGCACCACTCCCAAAGTACGCGTCACGCGAAAGCCGTCGAGTTCAAATTGCGTAGTCACCATGGTGTGCGCAACCATCCTGCCAGCCGTGTAACCTGTGGCCATAACCTCATCCTTTCTGTGACCCAGTTCGCGGCTCGGGGCGCGGCCGGACAGCCAACTATAACCCGAGTCACAGGTCGGCGGTGATCTTGAGTCGCAGGTGTTGCCAAAGACCTATTACCTCACGCCCAAGACCTAAGACCTAACACCCAAGACCACATTCTGCAATCTGCAATCGAGAATCTGAAAATTCCCTATAATGGCCCGACCGCATTCCAGAAATTGTGGAGGGTTCATGATCTCGCGACGACGATTCCTCGAGGTGGGAGGCATAACAGCAGGTGCGGCCATCACGTCGCCTTCTGGCTTGGCCTCCGCAGGAGAGAGCGCGGACGAGGCTTCCCTGCCGCCCTCGCTCGAGCGGCTCAAATCGCGCAAGAGCGAAGCCACGCCGATCACGGTCGCAGAACGCCGCGAACGCCAGGAGCGCGCCCGAAAACTCATGACCGAGAACGCGCTCGACGCCATCGTGCTCATGGAAGGAACTTCGTTGCGCTACTTCACCGGCATCCGCTGGTGGGGCGGGGAGCGCCTGTTCGCGCTGGTGCTGCCGGCGAAAGGCGCGGCGTTCTATGTGTGTCCGGCCTTCGAAGAAGGGCGGGCGCATGAGCAGATCGTCAACGCTCCCGATGGCGACCACGCCGATGTGCGCACCTGGCAGGAAGATGAGAGCCCGTACCAACTCGTCGCGCAAGGATTGAAAGATCGTGGCATGGTCAGCGGCAGGCTCGGGATTGAAGAGACGATGCGCTTCGTCTTCGTCGACGGTATTGCCAAAGCGGTGCCCCAGGCCGCGCTCGCCGGCGCTACGCCGGTGACGGCAGGTTGCCGCATGATCAAGAGTGCTAACGAAGTTGCGCTGATGCGGTTGGCGTCGCAAGTCACGCTGGCGGTCTACGAGGCGGTGTATCTCGCGCTGCGCGAGGGCATGACACAGCGGGACGTCTCAGCCCTGATCGAGAAGGCCTACGATCGGATGGGTTTCCCCGGCGGAGCGAGCGTAACGGTAGGCGAATATTCCGCCTCCCCGCACGGGTCAACCACGCCGCAGGTGATTCGTGAAGGCTCGATTGTCATGATCGACGACGGCTGCACCGTCGAGGGATATCAATCCGATATCACGCGCACGTTTGTGCTGGGCAAGGCTTCAGACAAGATGAGGCAGGTTTTCGATATTGTGCACCGGGCACAATCGGCGGCGCTGGCGGCGGCGCGTCCCGGGAACGAGTGCGGCGCCGTGGATGCGGCGGCGCGCAAGGTCATTACCGACGCAGGGTATGGTCCGGACTATAAATACTTCACCCACCGTCTCGGCCACGGCCTGGGCATGGACGGGCACGAGTGGCCCTATCTGGTCCGGGGCAACGCGACCAAACTGCAACCGAACATAACCACCAGCAATGAGCCCGGGATTTACATTCGCGGCGAGTTCGGCGTGCGGCTCGAAGATGATATGCACGTGACCGAAAATGGAGCGGAATTGTTCACGCCACAGAGTCCGTCGCTGGAAGCGCCATTCGGGAAAGGCTGAGGCGCCGTTATGAGGCCGGCAGCGGTCTTTCTCGGAGATTTTCAGCCGGAAATTTCCAGAGGGTGAGAAACCGGCCCTGGGCCCTGGTCAGCGTTGCGCGGAACGGCGCCATTTGGCGTGGAGCCAGGCCAGAACCCCCAAGGCGCAAACTTCCACCGGGCCCGGGGGCATGATCTGCACGCGCCACAGCGCGTTGATGTCCTGGGTGGCAACGTATACGGCCCACATGGCCCCAGCCGCAGCAATCAGGCTGGCCACACGCTCTTCCCACTGAATGTTCAGAGCATGCTTCTCCTGCATGCTGAGAGAATGCTTCTCATGGGCATTAGCAGCGTGAACGGCGGGCTTGGGCGCGGTGACGTAAGCAACGACGGGCCGGTCAACGTAGCCCTCGCGCCCTTCGTCCCAATCGAAGAACTCGCCTTTATCTGACTTTGCCACTCCTCTACGATGCCACAACTGGCGGTTGCAGGAGCGTTACTTTCGTCATTGCCCCCCCGCGCGCGCCCCTGTCCCACGGTGCACGGCAGGGTTGTCCGAGGAGGTTCGCGGAGCCCGCTGTGCTACGCTGCTCGGCTGAAGAAAATGGGGCTGCCGCGGCAGGCGATCCGTTCGCGGCAGCGCCCAAAAGCAGATCCCTCGCTTCGCTCGGAATGACAAGGTTCAGCACTTTACCAGCGCAGCTTGCTCAGATACTCATAGCTTTCCGTAATGCTTGCAAACGGGTGCGCCGGCTTGTCGTGCTCCACGATGTAATGCTTGATTCCCGCCTTGTCAGACTGAGCGAAGATCCTCTTCCAATCAATGATCCCGCTGCCGACGGCGGCCAGGTCCACGGTGTCGCCAAAATTCTGCTCGCCTCCCGTCGTGACCCGCGGAATTTTCTTCACATCCTTGACGTGAACGAGCGGGAAGCGTCCGGGATAGCGATCGAAGTACTTGAGCGGATCGCCGCCCCCGACCGTGATCCAGCAGAGGTCCATTTCCATCTTGACCAGATCCTTGTCGCACAGCGTCAGCAGCATGTCGTAAGGCAGCTTGCCGTTAACCGGCAGGAATTCGAACCAGTGATTGTGATAAGCGAATTGGATGCCAGCCTTTTTGCTCTCGGCTCCGGCGCGGTTGAAGGTCTCGGCAACGCGCTTCCAGTCGTCGTCGGTCTGGCGCAGTTGTTCGGGAATCCAGGGATTGACGATGTAGTCCTGTCCGATCACCTTGGCCGATTCGATCTGGGCAGGCCACTGGCCGGGCGCAAGCAGGTCGTAATCCAGGTGGCAGGCGGGTGAGGTCAGGCCGTTTTTTTCCAGCGCGGCGCGGACCTGTTGTGGAGTACGGCCGAAGTACCCGGCGAATTCGACCTCCTTGTAACCGATGGCGGCGACTTTGGCCAGGCTGCCATCGAAATCGGCCTTCATCTCGTCGCGGATGGTGTAGAGCTGTACCCCGACTTTTTCGATTTTGTGATCGCCCGCCGCCCAGGCGAAACGGCTGGTTAGAAAACTAGCTGCGGTGACGGTAGTCGCGGTCTGAAGAAAAGTACGGCGGTTCATGGCATGAAAACTCATGATGACGTTCCTCCGATTGCTCCTGGGGTTGGAAGTCGATTTCGGGAGCATTATACGCGGGAGGAAGAAGAACCGGTCCGCCGGAAAGTGCAAGGGGACGCGACGAATCACGCCCCCTCGCGCCAATGAGTTTGCCTCACGGTTTCACAACTTGCAGATTGTTGGTCACGGAGAACGCACCGGAAACGCCGTTGGCGCGGATGTTCACGAGATTCTTATCCGCCTCGCTGTCGACCACGCCTTCCAGGGTCACCCGGCCGTTCTTGACGATGATGCGGATCGGTTTCTGCACACCCAGTTCGTACTTCTGCAGCGGGGGATATTGGTAGATGGCGCGGAACAGCCGCCTGCGCAGCCCGTCGTCCATGGGCGACGGAGGCAGCACCTCGATCTGGTTATCCACCTTCTCCACGCCTTCAATGCGCTTCACGACGTTCCCAGCATCGGACTTGAGTGTCGGCTTAACGACCTGGCCAAGCAGGGTAACGTTGTAGCCGTCCACTTTGTAGGCGATGTAATCAAACACGCCGAAATACGGCAGCATCAGCAGTTCGTGGCGAACTTCACGGGTGATCCGCTCCTGAGCGCGGGCTGAGGCCTCGGCGCGCTGCGCATCCTGGGCGACGCCCAGAATGCTGAGAGCAAGCAAAGCAGCAAAAAGAATCATCAAGCGATTCTTCATGTGGTTTCTCCTTACGAGTGATTTTCCTGGGGTCCGGGTCAGTCTACTCCCAGCCAAGGGCAAGTTGCACGACGCGGGTGAAGCCCGCACAAGGTACCTCCCTAGGCTGAACTGCACCCCGGCGCGGCCGGATGGCGTCTCTGAAAGCCAAACCCAGCCGGGCTAGCTCTCCGCAAGATAGAGCCTGAGCTTTTCGTTGGAGGAAACCAAACGGACGTTTGCGCAACTCTCCAGCACCCAGTCAGCGCCGGCAGCGCGCAAATCAGGTTCCTGGACCGTGGTGGTAAAAGCGATAACCTTCCCGCCCGCGGCCTTGCCGGAACGGATGCCCGCGGGAACGTCTTCGAAGATAATGCAGGCAGCCGGCGGGAAACCCAGGATTGCAGCCGCTTTCAGATAGGGTTCGGGATGCGGCTTGCCGTGAGTGATGTCGTTGGAAGTGATCAGGTTTTTCGGCAACGGCAGGCCGGCGGCCCTGATGCGGACCTCGGCCAGAGGTCGGGTGGAGGAGGTCACGATGGTCCAGCGGCTCTCGGGAAGGCGGCGCAGCAGGTCGAGCGCACCCGGCAAAGGCACCACACCTTCGAGATCTTCGATCTCGCGGCGTTCGACCTCGCGATTCTCTGCTTCGTGATCAGAGTTGGGCAAATACTCACGAATGGTCGCAAGACTGGGCCGGCCGTGAGCATGGGCGATGACTTCATCGGGGTCGAATCCGTGATCTGCCGCCCAGCGCCGCCAAACGCGGGCAACGGCAGGCGTGGAGTTGATCAGGACTCCGTCCATATCGAACAGCAGGGCGGCACAATCAAGTTGGGTCATCGTATCAGGGCGTACAAGTTTGAAAAGAAGGCGCGGGACGCAAGCGCCAGCCGCAATCGCTCCGCCTAGACATTCTAACCGGGAGAAGACTGAAGTTTCCCTGTGTGAGCGCCGATAGGCTAGAGGAGAGGCAATCGTTGCCGCAGATTGTGCAGCACGCGGGGAGCGCGCTTGCCCGCATCTGTGGGCTGGAGACAGCATGGCAACTCAGACAGAAAGTTGGTCTATCGCGCAGCGACTGCAGCAAACCACCGAAGAATTGAAGACTCTCGAACAACTGATTGTGTCCGCCGATTTTTCTCCCCGCATTCTGAGCGAATTCCGCAATGCGGTGGACAGCGTCCGGCAAACGGCGCGCGTAGTGCAGATGTGGATGGGATTGCAGCAGCAGCATCGCGACCCGTACTCGGTAATGAGCACGCTCTCCGGGGACCGAGTCCGGCGCGCTACTCAGATTGCCAAGGATCTGACCATTGACCTGCAGTCCCTGGAAGTCGACTTCGGGACGGAGGGGCTTGCGGAGTTGTTTCAGGCGATTGAATCGCTGCACGAGCGGTTGGCTCCATTGTTCCGAGCCGGCGATCGCCGTTTGTGACATTGCCTGGGGAGCATTGGGAGTTCCCGCCTCACTCTGCTCCGCCTGTGGAGCTGGAGGACTTTTGATGGTGATGAGCGTCACTCGGTTCGGTATCCGCAGTCACCTCATTTCCGGAAAAGAGGTGTAGCATGGGAGTTTCAGGACATCTTGCGGTAGGGGCCCGGCGGGGACCGTGCCATGCTGTCAAAGTGTGCGAATCCCGAGTGTTCTGAGGTTTTTCGCTATCTCCACCAGGGAAAGATTTTTCTTCTGTCCCCCACTCCCGAAGTACAAATGGCCACTGAAAATGCCTGCCCGTCGCTGTATGAGCGATTCTGGCTCTGCGACAAGTGCTCGAAACTGATGACCGTGGTCTGGGCAGGAACGGGGGCAAAGCTGGTGAGTCTGTCTTCGGCAACTGCACCAGGACCGTCCTCGCTGCCGCCAGCGCCTGAGCCTGCATTCGGGAATGACGTGAGAAACAGGCTGAGAGGACGGGCTGCCTCCGCCGGCCGGGACGATGGCTGAATTGTTGTGCAAGCAGCAGCTGTCAGGTGGAAAAGCGCACCGCGCCACGGAGAGTAGCTCTCCCGGCGTCAAGTTTCCTGAACTGCCTGCCGCGCCCTTGCGGGCCGGTGGTCCCCCGACAAAATCAGGACTGGACGATCTTTTCCAGTGCCGGCCGGTTGCGGATCACCAGGGTCGACCCCTTGAGTTGCAGCAACTGTTTTTTCTTGAATTCGGAAAACAGGCGGCTGACAGTCTCGCGGGTAGTCCCAATGATTTCGGCAATCTCCTCGTGGGTCAGCGTGAGCTTGACCTGCGTGGAACCGTCGTTTTGTGTGGTCCTTGTCGACCAGGACAGCAGCAGCTTGGCAAATTTTTCCGACGGCGAGGTGGCAAGACCCAGGGTGCGGATCTCCTCGTAGGCGGTGTAGTAATTGCGGCTCAGCTGTTCGGCTACGCGCAAGGCCACTTCTCCTTGATCTTTCAAGAATTGCAGCAAAGAATCGCGGGGAATGAAGTTGGCCTGCCCTGGCTCCATCATCTCGGCGGTGACTTCATACGGCCGGTTGGAGATGACCGCATTCAGGCCGAGAACGTCTCCGCCTTCGGAGATTTTCGTAATGATGGTCTTCCCCTCGCGGGAAGAAGTGGAAAGCTTGGCTTTCCCCGTGCAGAGCACAAACACGCCACGCGGTTGCTGCCCTTCGATGAAGAGCATGGCTCCCTTGGGATAAACAGCGGTTGATTTGATTTCATTGAGTCGCTGCCCAGCATGAACGGAAAGATTGCAGAACAGGTGCTCCTCCCGCACCGGACAGCTAAGGCAGTTATCAAGAATATTTAGTCCATAAGGGGCGCGCATTTAGCACCTTCCCTTTCGTCTCATTGTAGCACCAAGCCCTGTGATCACGGTCACGACCCCACGTGATTGAGGGTATAGGCGAATCACAGACAGAAATAGAAAACTGTGCCAGCATGACCTTGGTCTAAGCGGAAAACTTAACGCCGGGCTCGCCCGAGTTATGAAAAAATGGCAACATCCTCATTAGAGGGAGGATTTCAGTGAGCCAGGCATCAAGTCCATTCGTGCCGTCCCCGGTCGACAAATTCTCCCTCGTGGCGCCCCCGGCACGCGCCGGGCTGGAGTCGCTCTTCCTTCCCCGCTCTGCCGCTGTGATTGGGGCCACAGACCGCCCGGGGACGGTAGGCCGGAGCGTACTGGGAAACCTGCTGACGAGCAAGTTTCCCATCAAGGTCCACGCCGTTAATCCCACCCACGACGAAGTACTGGGAATCAAGACCGTACCGCGGATCGGAGATATCGCCGGAGGAGTCGATCTGGCGTTGGTAGTGACGCCTGCACAAACTGTGCCCCAGATCATCGGAGAGTGCGTGGACGCGGGCGTGAAATCGGCGGTGGTGATCTCAGCCGGATTCCGCGAGCAAGGCCGAGAGGGCGCAGCGCTGGAGGACGAGATTCAGAAGCACCTGCGCCGGGGATCGCTGCGTTTGATTGGGCCCAACTGCATGGGTTTCATGAATCCGACGATAGGACTGAACGCCACCTTCTTAAAGACCATGCCGCAGAAAGGCAGCGTCGCTTTCCTCAGCCAGAGCGGTGCGCTGCAGTCGGCGATTCTGGATTGGAGCCAGGACGAGCACGTCGGGTTCAGCGCCATTGTTTCCACCGGTTCCATGCTCGATGTGGGCTGGGGCGATCTCATCTACTATTTCGGCGACGATCCGCACACCAAGAGCATTCTGGTTTACATGGAGTCGGTAGGAGACGCCCGCTCGTTTCTCTCCGCGGCGCGGGAGATTGCGCTCGGTAAACCAATCATTGTCATCAAGGCAGGACGGTCGGAGGTAGCCTCGCGGGCGGCGGCATCGCATACCGGCGCGCTGACCGGAAGTGACGACGTTTTGGAAGCGGCCTTCCGCCGCTGTGGCGTGCTGCGCGTGCAGAACATGGCCGATCTGTTCTACATGGCGGAGGTGCTGAGCAAGCAACCGCGACCGCGCGGCCCGCGGCTTACGATTGTTACCAACGCCGGCGGCCCGGCTGTGCTGGCCACGGATGCGCTGGTCGCAACTGGCGGCGAACTTGCGCAGCTCTCGCCGGAATCGGTGCATGAGCTGAGCAGCTTTTTGTCTCCGCACTGGAGCCACGGCAATCCCATAGACGTGCTTGCCGATGCGGATGCCGAGCGTTATGTGCAGGCGCTCGACATCGCCGTGAAGGATCCGGGTGGCGATGGCCTGCTGGCCATCATTGCGCCCCAGGGAGGAGCCGATCCGACCGAGGTGGCCACACGCATGAAGCCGTATGCCCAGGGTTCCGGCAAGCCGTTGCTGGCCAGTTGGATGGGCGGTGACGGCGTCGCGGAAGGGACGGCCGCTCTCAACACTTCCGGAATTCCGACGTTCTCCTATCCCGACACGGCAGCCCGCGCCTTCACCTACATGTGGCGCTACACCTACAACCTGCGCGGGCTCTACGAGACTCCCGCCCTGGTCGAAGGACCGGAAGCGGCTGTCGATCCGCGCCGCAAGGTAGCCGACTTCGTGCGGCAAGTGCGGGCCAGCGGGCGCACGCTGTTGAATGAATTCGAGGCGAAGCAGCTTCTCGCGCATTACGGAATTCCCATGGTGGAGACTCGCGCCGCTGAAAACGAAGAACAGGCTGTCGCCATCGCCCATGAGATTGGATACCCCGTCGTTTTGAAGCTGTTGTCGAACACGATCGCCCACAAAACCGACGTGGATGGCGTTCGTCTCCGGCTGCAGAGTGAAGAGCAGGTACGGGGCGCTTACCGCGCCATTCAGGTTGCGGTTACGGAAAAGGCAGGAGCGGAACATTTTGCCGGGGTTACGGTCCAGCCGATGGTGCGGCGCGACGGCTACGAGCTGATTCTGGGCAGCACGGTCGATGCGCAGTTTGGGCCGGTGATTTTGTTCGGTTCGGGCGGAGTCATGGTCGAAGTCTACCGCGACCGCGCCCTGGCGTTACCGCCGCTGAACACCACCCTGGCGCAGCGCTTGATGGAAAACACTCGGATCTTCGCGGCGCTGAAGGGCGTGCGCGGCCGCAAAGCCGTGGATCTGGTGGCGCTCGAGGCTCTGCTGGTGCGGTTCAGCCAGCTCGTGGTCGAGCAGCCCTGGATCAGGGAGATCGACATCAATCCGCTGCTGGCGTCGCCGGAGCATTTGCTGGCGCTCGACGCTCGGGTCCTGGTGCACGACTCCATCATGACGGTCGATAAATTACCCCGCCCTGCCATCCGGCCTTACCCGGCGCAGTATGTCTGGGGATTTCAACTCAAGGACGGAACCCCGGTCACCATCCGTCCCATCCGTCCGGAAGATGAGCCGCTGATGGTAAAGTTCCACGAAACCTTGTCCGAGCGCAGCGTCTACCTGCGCTACTTCTGCTCCCTGAGCCTGAGCACCCGGGTGGAGCACGAACGGCTGGTGCGTATCTGTTTCGGCAGCTACGATCGCGGCTTCGCGCTGGTTGCTGACCGCAGGAATCCCGAGACCGGCCAGCACGAAGTTCTAGGGGTGGGCCGGTTCAGCGCCATCCACCGCAGCGAAGCCGAGGCCGCCGTTCTGGTCTCGGATCGTTGGCAGGGACGTGGACTGGGTACCGAATTACTCGCGGGAGTAACCCGCGTCGCCCGCCAGGAAGGATTCCGTAAACTTGTGGGGGAAATCCTGCGGGACAATCTGCCCACACAAGTCATTTTCAAGAAAACGGGATTCATACTCCGGCCGATGGAAGATCCATCCTCGATTTCGGCTCAGCTGGAACTCTAGCCTGGAGCGCAATCCGCCCTCTTCACACAGCCGGCGCCGGCTTGACAATCTCCAGCTGAGGCTCGAACTTCAGCGTGGTTCCGATGGCGCGCGAGACCAGGCACAATTTTTCCGCCCGTTTCAGCAGTTCCAGCGCGCGCTCCCGCTCCTCGGTCGAAGTGATCTTAAGGTTGGGACGCACCACGATCTGGGAGAACGTCCATCCTGATTCGGCCTTGCGCACCGTGCCGCTGGCTTCCACTTGCAGGTCGGTGAAATTGAACTGGGCCGTCCCCGCAATCGCGCGCAGGGTCGTGGTGTAACAGCTCGCGACGGCGGCGAGCAGAAGTTCTTCGGGTGTCCACCTGCCCTCCAGGCCGCCGAATTCCGTAGGAGCCGTGAAATGGATGGCGTTGGGCGCCGAATCTGACTTGGCCAGCCCAGTGCGGCCGGAAGTCCACCAGGCTGCAACTCGATACGCGTGCTCTTCACTCATGATTTTCTCCGCTCCTTGGGAGAAACTTGTAGGCTTCATTGTGGCGACTCCGCTAAATTGTCCGAACTACACGACGACAAACGTCGCTGCTACTGGGCAGTATCTAGGACATTCCAATCTTGGCCGCAACCCCTCGCTCCTTCTCGATCTTTGCGATCTGGGCACGCAGCCAGTTGGCCAGTGCCTGTTCCAGTTCGACCTGACTTCCGGTGCGATAGAAGTCATCCACGGTCTGCCCCTGTTCCGTCAGCTGGATAAAGCGGCAGGGTACGCTCTCACCCCTGAGCGCTTCGGGGACAAACTTTTCCAGCAAGCAAGTCTCACAGGGGTGCGGCCGCGCCGGATCGCAGAAATTCGGGCAGATCGGCGAGTCCTCAAAAATAGAGGGAGCGCGCCACGGTGAGTGGGGCGAGCGCCCGTACCCCCCGTCTTCCAGGAAGCTCAGTTCGAACCGGAGGACATCCAGAAGATCACGATCGTCCTTAGTCATAGGCCACCTCAATTTGGAGGTCAGGATGCCAGAGACAGCTCGGAACCTCCGTATATTCGGTCACGGCGAAATGTGATTGGGGTCACACCGAGTTGGGCAGGCCCCCTATTCCCCACCCCATGATTTCCTTCGATTTCCTTCGATTCCGGGAGAGTTGCAGAACGGGCATTGTGGTCATCATCACGTGCTGGTGTGAGCTGAATCACAAACCTTCACCAACCGCGATCGGTTCTTGATGTCGGAATAACCTGGACATTGGCGGAGTGCGGATGGAATTCATGCTGCATCCAAATCACACTCCTATGTGACGGTAGTCACAATTTTCGCCAGGAACGTCTGGCACGGCACCGGGATGAATGTTGCCGCAGGCTCTCCCGGGCAGTCAGTTTCATCCCTTACGTGTGCCGAAGCCTTCCGGGTATTGACGCCTGGCAATCGAGGGCACAACTTCGGTGCGGCCGGTTGGATAACCAACCATCAGCCGTTCAACTGCGGTTCGTAGGCGCAGCACGGGTCCTCGGCGAAAAGATCTCCGGTCATCGCGTAGGCCCGGGCGCGCGATCCTCCGCAGACATTGCGGGCCGGGCAGCGTCCGCACCTGCCCTTCAGCTTGGAACTGTCGCGCAGCGAAACGAACAGAGGAGATTCGCAGTACAGCTGAGCCAGGGACTGGGTCGTAACGTTTCCCGCCGACCAGGGCAGGAAGCGGCTGGGATACACCTCGCCCGCGGGATCAATGAATACGAAGCTCTTGCCGTCGTTCACTCCCTTGGGCGCGCAGGTGATCACATCGGTTTCGGTCATGCGGCCGCGCGACTCCCGTGCCCGTTGCTGCAGAAGATAACGCTGGTAGTGCTGGCCTTCGGTGGTCTTGATCTGGAAGTGCACCCGCTTCGAAGACTCATAGAGCTTGGCGAAGACTGCTTCGTGCTCTTCTGCGCTGATCATCTCCTGGGCCTGCTGGCGGCTGGCCGGAACGAAGAAAAACACGTTCCATAGAGCCACGTCCAGGCGGGTCAGAAGTTCGATCATGGGGTCGAGATCATGGAGGTTCCGCCGCGCCAGAATGGTATTGATCTGCACCGGCAGGTCGACTTCGTGGCAGGATCCGATGGCGTCGAGCGTTCGCCGGTGGCAGCCGGGGACGCCCCAGTAACCGTCATCGAGCGCCGCTGTCGAGCCATGCAGCCAGAAGGAAAGGCGCATCAAGCCGCGGGCTTTCAATTCCGCGATGATTCCTGCATCCAGCAGCGGCGTCGGAGGCAGGGTCAGCGACGTCCGAACCGAGTGGCGCGAAGCAAAGTCCACGATGGGGAACAGGTCCGGCCGCAGCAGCGGATCGCCGCCCGTCAGCACCAGCAGAGGCACATGCATGTCGGCCACTTCTTCGATGAGATGGAAGGCTTCGGCGGTGGAAAATTCCCGCTTGCCTCGAGCCGCGCGCGCCGCGGCGCGGGCGTGCGACGCCTTCCAGTCGCAGGCCTGGGTCATCTCCCAGGTCACCTGCATCGGCCGCAACTGAAAGCTGGGCGCGCTCGCGGTCTGACTGGATCCAGTTCCCGGAGCCGCAAAAGAACCACCCGGGGCGGGCAGAAACGGAGTCGAGGGATTCGGCATGGCGCGATCGTATGCCGCCAACTCGGCCGCCGCAGTGCGGACTCGCACGCAGGATCGTGATAACTGTCACAAAAGAGTCAGGAAAGGCTTGTGATTTGCGTCACAGGCTAAGGTGACTTCTGCCATAGGTCCACCTTCGCGGGCATGCGAACCTACGCCTGCGAACAAGTTCTCCAGGATGCATACCAACTGCACTTTACGGAGCGCGTCCTGACTCTTGAACGTGGCACCGAAGCAAGGACTATCCTAGCTCGATGGTGTCTGCCAAAAAATCTCAGGAGGAAGCAACGTGAAACATCTCTTCTTTCGCATGTGCGTGGTGATTCTGCTGGCTGTGGGCGTTGTCGCACTCTGCAATACATCGGCTGCAGCACAGGATGCGGCAGGAACCTACAAGGCGAAGTGCGCCATGTGCCACGGCCCGGACGGCAAGGGCGGGAAGATGGGCACCCGCGACTTCGCGTCGCCCGAAGTCAAGGCCGAAACGGACGCGCAGTTGACCGAAATCATCACCAAGGGCAAACCGCCTAAAATGCCCGCCTACGAAGGCAAACTGAAGGACACGGAGATCAAGGACCTGGTTGCCTATATTCGGAGCCTGGCGAAGTAGCGATACAAGGGCGGCGGCCTGGCCGCTGCCGCTCGGAAATCATTCCATTCTGAAGCATTGGCGGGTGAGAGTATGCCAGCGAAGACAATACGGAGTATTTTTGCGCTTGTCATCGCTCTCACCCTGCTTTCAGGAGGCCGCGTCGTTTGTTCCGCGTCCCCGCCGCCCCAGAGCCCCAGTACCGACGACTGCCTCGCCTGCCACAGCGACAAGACCCTGACTACAAAACGCAGCAATCGCACCGTTTCTCTGTTTGTGGATGGCAAGAAGTTCTCCTCCTCTGTGCACGGCTCTCTTTCCTGCACCTCGTGCCACGCCGATCTGGAAGGCAAGGATCTGCCCCACTCCACGCCCCTGGCGCGCGTCGAATGCGGCACCTGCCACAGCGATGAGCAGAAGCAGCACTCGCATTCGCTGCACGGCAGAGCCATCGCCCGCGGCGACACTTTGGCTCCGCATTGCGTGGATTGCCACGGCAATCACGACATCGTGCCGGTCAAGGACCCGCGATCGGCCGTGGCTCCATTGAAAGTTCCTTTCGTTTGCGGGAGATGTCACCAAGAAGGCACGCCCGTCCAGACCAACCGGCAAATTGATCAGCACAACATCCTGGAAAACTACTCCGAAAGCATTCACGGCGAGGCGCTGCTCAAGAAGGGGTTGACCGTGGCGGCCAATTGCGTTTCCTGCCACACGCCCCACAACATCCTGCCGCATACCGATCCCAATTCCTCGATCAACCGCCGCAACATCGCGGCCACCTGCACCAAGTGCCACGGTGAAATCGAAGAGGTGCACCGCAAGACCATCCGCGGCGAACTCTGGGAGAAAGAAGCCCACGTTCTGCCCGCGTGCGTCGACTGCCACCAGCCGCACAAGGTGCGCAATGTTTATTATGCCCAGGGCATGGCCGATGCCGACTGCATGCGCTGCCACGCCAATGAACATTTGAAGGCAGCCGATGGCCGCAGTATGTTCGTCTCCGCCGCCGAGATCGCCGGTTCGCGCCACTCGCACCCGCGCACCCAGGCCGTTCCGGTTTCCTGCAGCCAGTGCCACTCCGAGGTGAATGTCTCGCGCGTGCGCCCCTGCGAGACCATCACGCATACAGTGGATTGCAGCAAGTGCCACGAAGACCAGGGCCAGCAGTATCAGCGCAGCAAGCACGGCCAGCTCCTCGCCGCTAAAGATCCCAACGCACCCAGTTGCAAGGATTGTCATGGCACCCACCGCATCCTCGATAAGCGCGATCCGGAATCCAGGACCTTCGCGACCAGGGTGCCGGAATTGTGCGGCAACTGCCACCGCGAAGGCCAGAAAGCCGCCGTCCGCTACGTCGGAACGCAGCACGAAATCATCCAGCATTACCAGGAAAGCATTCATGGCAAGGGCCTGCTCAAGAGCGGCCTGACGGTGACCGCCACCTGTACCAACTGCCATACGGCACACATGGTCCTGCCCAAGACCGACCCGCAGTCCACGGTCAACCCGAAGAACGTTCCGGCCACCTGCGGCGCCTGCCACCACGGAATCGAAGAGCAGTTCGAACAGAGCGTGCACTCCCGCCTGGTGACCAAAACCGACAAGGATCTGCCCGTCTGCAACGATTGCCACAGCGCGCACACCATCCGCCGCACTGACGAAACCGGATTCATGCTCGACATCATGGACAAATGCGGCCGATGCCACCAAGAGATTGCCAAGACCTACTTCGACACCTATCACGGCAAGGTATCGCGCCTGGGCTACACCAAAACGGCGAAATGCTATGACTGCCACGGCGCCCACGACATTCTCCCGGTTGCCGACCCCCGATCGCATCTCAGCCGGGCTAACGTGGTTGCGACCTGCCAGAAGTGCCACGCCACCGCGACTCGCCGCTTCGCCGGATATCTGACCCATGCCACCCACCACGACCCCAAGAAGTACCCGTTCCTGTTCTGGACGTTCTGGGGCATGACCACGCTTCTGGTCTCGACCTTCGTGATCGGCGGAATGCACACCCTGCTGTGGCTGCCGCGCGCTCTCGAGATGCGCCGCGACCTCAAAGCGGAAGAAGCACGGGAAGAAACTGCGCGGTCGAACGGCGCTGGCACCGCAGGCAAAGCGACTGCCGAGGAGGACCATCGTGCCGACTGATCTCGATCTTCAGACTGCCGCACTACGCTCCCCTGGTCAGCTTGAGCCGGAGGGCAAGCGTCCCGAACGCGAATTCGTCCGCTTCACTCGTCTGCAGCGCGCGCTGCATGCTTGCATGATCGTCAGCTTTCTCAGCCTGGCCACAACTGGACTGACTCTGAAGTTTTCCTACACCGGGTGGGCGGCTATGGTTTCCCGCTTTCTGGGTGGATTCCAGGTCGCCGGCTTTATCCATCGCACCGCTGCCCTGCTGATGTTCGGGGTCTTCATCACTCACCTGTACAACCTGGTGCAACTGAAGAAGCGTGAGCACAAATCCTGGCGCGCCCTCCTGCTGGGTCCGGACACCATGCTCTTCACCCGCCAGGACCTGCGCCAGTTCCTGGCCACCATGAAGTGGTTCATCGGCATGGGCCCACGCCCGCAATACGGGCGCTGGACGTACTGGGAAAAGTTCGACTATTTCGCCGTGTTTTGGGGAATCGCCGTGATCGGCTCGACCGGACTGACGCTCTGGTTTCCGATTTTCTTCACCCGCTTTCTGCCGGGCTCGTTCATCAACATCGCCACGGTCATTCACAGCGACGAGGCCCTCCTGGCCACTGGCTTCATCTTTACTGTGCATTTTTTCAATACGCACCTGCGGCCGGAAAAATTCCCCATGGACACGACCATCTTCACCGGCCACATGCCCCTGGCGGAACTGAAGCGCGACAAGCCACTGGAATACGAAGCTCTGGTGGCTTCCGGCCGCCTGCAGGAGCATCTGGAAGAACCGCAGCCGGAGATCGTGGTGCGAACCATCCGCGCCTTTGCCTGGATCGCGCTGAGTATCGGTTTCAGCATCGTGGTCTGGATCATCTACGCGATGCTTTTTGCGTACAAATAGAGCTGTCGGCCCGGGAACGCCCTGCGGCCGCCCGCGCTAAACAAGGAGTAACGGATAAATGGAAGTGAGACCTTCCCGATGGCTGATCGCGCTGGGATTCACCCTGATCTTTGCTGTGTCCTTGCAGTCGTGGGCCAGGCCCCTCCCAGCTGCCGATCAGGAATGCCTGGCCTGCCACGGCGAAGCCGGGATGAAGTCCGGGTCGGGCCGCAGCCTGCACGTAGACGCCGCCAAGTTCAAGAACAGCATGCACGCGGCGCTGGGCTGCACCGACTGCCACATCGGGGTGAAAGAGTATCCCCATCCTAAGGGAATGCGGCTGCCAAACTGCAGCACCTGCCATGAAGACCCAGCCAGCCAGTTGCCCAAGAGCGTCCACTCGATTCTGGGTACCGGCACGGGCGCCTGCGCGAGTTGTCATGGCCAGGCGCACGAGGTGCAGGCAGCGGAGAAAATCCTGCCGACGCAATGCGCCACCTGCCACGAAGACGCCGTTCACGGCTACCAGCTCGGCGTCCACGCCGTGGCCCGCAAGGACGGCGATGGACAGGCTCCCACTTGCACCGCCTGTCACGGCGGCCCGCACCAGATTCTGGCGGCCAGCGATCCTGATTCTCCGGTAAGTCACATTCACATTCCCAACACCTGCGCCAAGTGCCATGCTCAAAAATTCGTCATGGAGCGCGCCGGATTCAGCACGCAGCCCTACTATTCCTACGAGGAGAGTGTGCACGGCAAAGCGGTCGCGGCCGGATCCACCAAGGCCGCGGTGTGCACCGATTGTCACGGAGTTCATGAGATTCGCCCGGCCAGCGACGACAAATCTTCCATTTTCAAGTTCAATGTGCCCGGAACCTGCGCCAAGTGCCACACCGCCGTCGAGCAGGAGTTCATGCAGAGCATTCATGGCCAGGCGGTGAGCCGTGGCATCTCGCAGGCGCCGGTGTGCACCGATTGTCATGGAATTCATACCATCAAGTCGCACCTCGATCCGAATTCTCCGGTAACGGCACAAAACGTGGCCCAGGCCACCTGCGCCCGCTGTCACGAAGGCGTGCGGCTTTCCCAGGAACTGGGCGTGGAAGGCCGGCGCTCCACGACCTATCTCGCCAGCTACCACGGGCTGGCGGCCAGGGGCGGATCGCAAGTGGTCGCCAATTGCGCCAGTTGCCACGGGACTCACAGCATCTTCCCTTCCACCGATCCGCGCTCAACCATTTATCCGGGCAACCTCGCCCGCACTTGCGGGCAGTGCCACCCGGGCGTGACGGAGAAGTTCGCCACGGCCAAAGTCCATGTGGACGCTCCGCTCTCGGCCGACATCGGAAGCAAAGCGGTGCGCTGGATTCGCAGTTTTTATCTGAGCATGATCTTCGCCGTGATTGGCGGCATGCTGGCGCACAACTTCATCATCTGGCGGGCCAAACTTCTGGCCCGGCGCAAGACAGAGCAGCATTTCGTCGAGCGCATGCCGCTCCGCTTCCGCTGGCAGCATGCCGCGCTGCTCACTAGTTTCATCGTGCTGGTGCTGACGGGCTTCGCGCTGAAGTTCCCCGATTCCTGGTTCGCCTCCATGCTGTCCCTGGGTGAGCAGAAGCGGCACTTGCTGCATCGCATCGCGGCCGTGGTTCTGATTGGAGTGAGCCTCTACCACATGTTCGACATCCTTCTCGCGCGCGAAGGGCGAAGGTTGCTCCGCGATCTCTTCCCCACCCTGGACGACGTGCGGGGCGCATGGCAAAATCTCGCCTACTACCTTGGTCTGACCACGAACAAGCCCGAGTTCCCGCGCTTCAACTATGCCGAGAAGGCGGAGTACTGGGCGCTGGTGTGGGGCATGATCGTAATGGCCGTGACCGGAGTGATGCTGTGGGCGAAGGTGGTGGTCGGAAACCATCTGCCGCGCTGGTGGCTCGATATCGCAACCGCGATTCACTTCTACGAAGCGGTGCTGGCGACCCTGGCTATCGTAGTCTGGCACTTCTATCAGGTTTTCCTCGACCCGGACGTCTACCCCATGAACTGGGCATGGTGGGACGGTAAAATGACGCTGCACCACTACCGGGAAGAACATGGCTTGGACCGGGCGCCGCTGATGGAAGCCTCCGACGGCAGTAGCGAAGCAACGGTTGAGGCTGTTCCCGGGGGCGAATCCGATTCAGCCGAGGTCAAACATGGACACTGAGAAAACTCCACCCCTTGAAGTGGAGCCCTGGCACCGCTCCCGCATGCTGCTGCGCAATCCGGTCAGTCTGGCGGGAGTGGCGCTGGGCATCGTCAGCCTGGCCAACATTTTCCTCTTTGTTCTGATTGACGCCATCGCCGTCAAGCCCGGCCCTTATATCGGAATTCTGGCCTACATGGTGTCTCCCGGCTTCCTGATCCTCAGTCTGCTGATGATGTTGGCGGGCGTGCTGTTGGAACGGCGGAAGCACCTTGCGCCGCAGGCATTTTATCCCCGCATTGATCTCAACGACCCCACCCAGCGCAGCGCGGTAATTTCATTCACCACATTTCTAGTCGTGTTCGTCGTGGTCAGCGCGGCAGGCAGTTACAAGGCGTACGAGTTCACCGAATCCACTGCGTTTTGTGGCCAGCTGTGCCACACCGTGATGATCCCGGAATACACTGCCTATCAACTTTCACCCCATGCCCGCGTGGCCTGCGCCGATTGCCATGTGGGGCCCGGTGCGACCTGGTTTGTGAAGTCCAAGCTTTCCGGCAGCCGGCAGGTGTTCGCCACGATATTCAATACTTACCCCCGGCCGATTCCGACCCCGGTGCACAATTTGCGCCCGGCTCAGGAAACTTGCGAGCAGTGCCATTGGCCGAAGAAGTTTTATGGCGGACAACTAAAAGTTTTTGCCCACTACGCCAATGATGAAAAGAACACCCTGCACCAGGTCCGGATGCTGATTAAGACCGGCGGCGGCGATCCCGCCACGGGAGCGCCCGAGGGCATCCATTGGCACATGAACATCGGCAACCGGATTGACTATGTCGCCGCCGATGAGAAGCGGCAGGTCATACCCTACATCCATGTCGAGGACCTGCAGGGACGGGTCACCGAGTATTACGCTAAGGACTCAACCCTGAGCAAGGACCAAATCGCCAAGGCTGACAAGCACCACATGGACTGCGTGGACTGCCACAACCGTCCCACTCACATCTACGTTCCGCCGGACCTGTCGGTGGATCAGTCTCTGCTGTCGCGCCATCTGGACGCTTCCCTGCCGTTCATCAAGCAACAGGCGGTCACGGTGCTCTCGGCAACTTACGCCTCCAACGACGCTGCCACGCAGGGCATCGCCAACGGGCTGCAGGGGTTTTATGAGAGCAAGTATCCGGATATAGCGAAAACCAAGCAGCTGGAAATTCGCAACGCGGTGGCGGAGATTCAGCAGATTTACCGCCGCACGACTTTCCCCGACATGAAGCTGAACTGGCAAACGCATCCCAACAACCTCGGGCACTACTACTACCCCGGCTGCTTCCGCTGCCACGACGGCCAGCACGTCAGCACCGACGGCCGCGTAATCAGCAGAGACTGCAACCAATGCCACACCCTCATGTCGGAAACCGAAGGGGTAGCCAGCGCCAGCGCCCCGCCTGCGCCGACTTTCCAGCATCCGGTTGACTTGGGAGACCTGACCCAAGTGAACTGCGCCGACTGCCATAACGGAGGAGTGGGGCCGTAAGACGCTCCGACGCAGGCGAGTTTGTTCGGATTTCGCAACAGAAATTTCTCTTGGGTGGCCCACTCAAGCCCGCTTTTGGTTGAGTGAGGCATGAGTGAGGCAGTTGTTGGGAATAAGCTGGCCTCGTGCCGGGTGCCCCATTTCTCGCGCGCCTTTTGCGCGAGAAGTGGGGATTCTGGTTCTTCCATTTTGGGAATTCACACAAGAAACACCCCGGAAGTCACAGACAGCGCTGGTCCCTTGGGCTACGCTCAGTCCATGCCATGGGGATTGAAGCGCTACTACGGCACCGGCAGTCTGCATTTCATTACGTGCAGCTGCTATCGGCGGCAGCCGCTGTTGGGCACAGCCGATCGCCGCGATCTGTTGCTATCCGTCTTGGAACAGATGCGCCAGCGCTACCGCTTCGCGGTCGTCGGCTACGTGGTCATGCCCGAACACGTCCATCTGCTCATTTCAGAGCCGCAGATCGGAACTCCATCCACCGTGATGCAGGCTATTAAGCTCGGATTCGCCCGCCGGGTCCTGGTTCCTCTATCGATCGAAATCCCCACTTCTCGCGCAAAAGGCGCGCGAGAAATGGGGCACCCGGCAGAATCCCACCGTATCTGGGAGCGGCGGTTCTACGACTTCAATCTGTGGAGTCAGCGGAAGGAGTCAGAGAAGCTCCACTACATGCACCTGAATCCAGTCGAGCGTGGACTGGTCGCACGTCCCGAGGACTGGGAGTGGAGCAGCTTTCTGCACTACGCCACCGGATGTGAAGGACGCGTGGAGATTGAATCGGAGTGGGTGGCAAGACAGCGCGAGCGAGCAGAGGGGAAATTATGTCCAGCCGTGAAACTGCCCCACTCAAGCCAAAGGACGGCTTGAGGCCACCCGACCCGTCCACCCGTCCAACGTCCACGAAAGTAGACATTATCCCGGGAACTACGCACAAGGCCGAAACGGGTCCCCGCCAACCTACACTCACAAAAGGCCTTCCGAGAGGTGTGTGATTCTAATCACACAAAGGTGTGAACCTACGTCCCGACAGATCTGTCCCCGATGCTGCATCCTGAAATCATCGTAACGGTCATGCCAGTGGCCGCCGGCGATAATCCGAAAAGGGGATGTCAATGAAGCGCAAATTCAAGGCCATGGACGCCAACGAGGCGGTGGCCCATGTCGCATACCGGGTTAGCGAAGTCATCGCCATTTATCCCATCACCCCTTCCTCGCCGATGGGCGAGTGGGCGGACCAGTGGGCGTCTGAGGGGGTGCCCAACGCCTGGGGCAGCGTGCCCCATGTGATCGAAATGCAAAGTGAAGGCGGGGCCGCGGGCGCCGTGCATGGCGCCTTGCAGACCGGGTCGCTGGCCACGACGTTCACCGCGTCGCAGGGATTGCTGTTGATGATCCCGAACATGAACAAGATTGCGGGCGAACTCACGCCCACGGCATTTCATGTCTCGGCGCGGACGGTGGCGACGCATGCGCTCTCGATTTTCGGCGATCACTCCGACGTGATGTTCTGCCGTACGACGGGTTTTGCCCTGCTCTGCTCGAACTCGGTGCAGGAGGCGGAGGACCTGGCGCTGATTGCGCATGCGGCCTCGCTCGAAACCCGCATCCCATTCCTGCATTTCTTCGACGGATTCCGCACCTCGCATGAGGTCAACAAAATCGAGATGCTCACTGAAGACGACATGCGGGCGTTGGTGAACATGGACCGCGTCATCGAGCACCGGCAGCGGGCGCTGTCGCCCGATCATCCGGTGCTGCGGGGCACGGCGCAGAACCCGGACGTTTTCTTCCAGATTCGCGAGACGGCCAATTCCTACTACGACGCCGCCCCCGCCAAAGTGCAGGCGGTGATGAACAAGTTCGCCGAAGTCGTAGGACGCTCTTACCACCTGTTCGACTACGTCGGCGCTCCCGATGCAGAGCGGGTGATTGTGATCATGGGCTCGGGCGCGGAGGTCGGGCACGAAGCGGTCGAATACCTGAACGCGCGCGGAGAAAAAGTCGGCCTGCTGAAAGTGCGCCTCTACCGGCCGTTCTGCGTGAAGTCATTCCTCGAGGCCCTGCCCTCGACCGTGCGCCAGATCGCAGTTCTCGATCGCACCAAGGAGTCCGGCGCGATTGGCGAACCTCTGTATTTGGATGTGGTGAACGCAATCCACGAAGGCATCAGCAAGGGTTACGGAGTCCCGGACGCCCTCGTCCGGGCCACGGCGGACGGGGGCGTCCGCCGCTCCACGGTGGTCGGCGGCCGTTACGGCCTGTCGTGCAAGGAATTCACTCCAGCGATGGTGAAGGCGGTTTACGACAACCTGAAGCAGAAGCAGCCGAAAGATCACTTCACGATTGGAATTCAGGACGACGTCACGCACACCAGCCTCGACTATGACGCGACCTACTCGACGGAACCGGACAGCGTGATCCGCGCCATGTTTTACGGCCTGGGCGCGGATGGAACGGTTGGCGCCAACAAGAACTCGATCAAGATCATCGGCGAAAACACCGACAACTACGCGCAGGGATATTTCGTTTACGATTCGAAGAAATCCGGCGCGATGACCGTCTCGCACCTGCGCTTCGGCCCGCAGCCGATTCGCTCGAGCTATCTGGTTTCGAAGGCGAGTTTCGTCGCCTGCCATCAGTGGGTATTCCTCGAGCGCTACGACATGCTCAGCGCGCTGGTTGAGGGCGGCGTCTTTCTACTGAACAGTCCGTTCGGGCCGGAAAAGGTGTGGGATCAGTTGCCGCGCGAAGTGCAGTCCCAATTGATCGCGAAGAAGGCCAAGTTCTACGTGATTGATGCCTACCAGGTCGCGAAAGATGCCGGCATGGGCTCGCGCATGAACGTCATCATGCAGGTGTGCTTCTTCGCCATTTCGAAGGTTCTGCCGCGCGATGAGGCCATCGAGGCGATTCGCCAGTCTATCCGCGACACATATGGACGCAAGGGCGAAGAAGTCGTGAAAAAGAACATGCAGGCCGTGGATGAAACTCTGGCCCACCTGCATGAAGTGAAAGTTCCCGACACCGTGACCAGCAAAATTGCGATACCGGAAGTTTTCCCCGGCGCCCCGAAATTCGAGCGCGAGGTGCTGGGTACGATCTATGCCGGCCGCGGCGATGAGCTTCCCGTGAGCGCATTCTCCTGCGACGGCACTTTCCCCACGAGTACGGCGCGCTGGGAGAAGCGCAACATCGCGCTGGAAATTCCAGCGTGGGATTCGAAGATTTGCATCCAGTGCGGCAAGTGCGCCATGGTCTGCCCTCATGCCGTGATCCGCATCAAGGTCTACGACAGCCAGCATCTGGAGGGCGCTCCCGCCACATTCAAGTCGTGCGCCGCGCGCGACAAGGAATGGGCGGGCATGAAGTACACGATTCAGGTGGCGCCGGAAGATTGCACCGGTTGCGGCGTCTGCGTGGATGTCTGCCCGGTCAAGAACAAGAGCGAAGCGCGGCTGAAAGCCATCAACATGGTGCCGCAGCCGCCGCTGCGCGCGCCGGAGAAAGAGAACTGGGAATTCTTCCTGAAGATTCCGGAACTCGATCGCAGAAAGATCAAAGTCGGGAACATCCGCCAGCAGCAGGTGCAGGAACCGCTGTTTGAGTTTTCGGGTGCGTGCTCGGGCTGCGGCGAAACGCCCTACATCAAGCTGGTCACACAACTGTTCGGCGACCGGACCGTCATCGCGAACGCCACCGGATGCTCGTCCATTTATGGCGGCAACCTGCCGACGACGCCATACACCAAGAATGCCGACGGCCGCGGACCGGCCTGGTCGAATTCGCTGTTCGAAGACAATGCGGAATTCGGCCTCGGCTTCCGCGTCTCCATCGACAAGCAGGCGGAGTTTGCCCGCGAACTTCTGGCGCGCGTCGCGAGCAAGGTCGGCGACGACTTGGCCACGTCACTGCTGACTGCTAAGCAGAAGGACGAAGCCGACATTTTCGAGCAGCGCCAGCGCGTGGAAATCCTCAAAGAACGGCTGCAGAAGCTCAACTCGCCGGAGGCCAAACAACTTCTTGCCGTGGCCGACATGCTGGTGAAAAAGAGCGTGTGGATCGTGGGCGGCGATGGCTGGGCCTACGACATCGGCTACGGCGGCCTCGACCACGTGCTAGCCAGCGGGCGGAACGTAAATCTGCTGGTGCTCGACACCGAGGTCTATTCAAACACGGGCGGGCAGGCGTCGAAGTCCACACCGCGCGGCGCTGTCGCCAAGTTTGCCGCCGGCGGGAAACCGAGTCCGAAGAAAGATCTCGGCTTGATGGCCATGACTTACGGCAACGTCTACGTGGCGAGCGTGGCCATGGGCGCAAAAGACGAGCACACGCTCAAGGCCTTTCTTGAGGCCGAGGCTTACGACGGACCCAGCATCATCATTGCCTATTCGTCGTGCATCGCGCATGGCGTTGATATGACGACGGCGATGACCGATCAGAAGGTCGCAATCGAATCGGGCCAGTGGCTGCTTTATCGCTACAATCCCGAGCGCGAGGCAGCGGGCGAGAATCCGCTGGTACTCGATTCCCGCGCTCCCACCCGCAAAGTGCAGGAGTACCTGCTGCAGCAGACACGCTTCAAGATGCTCACCAAGAGCAAGCCGGAAGACGCGAAGCGTCTGTGGCAGCTGGCGCAGCAGGATGCGGACCATCGCTACCGCATGTACGAATACCTGGCCAGCCGCAAGATGGAGCCAGAATCCGCAGCAAAGGAATCGGCCGAAAAGACTGCTGCGGAAGAAAAATCAGCCGTGGAGAAGCCGGCACCAACGGGAGCGCGCTAGCCGCGCGAGGAGGAAGTGATGATCGATCTCACGACGAATTATCTTGGCCTGAAACTGCGCTCACCCCTCGTGGTCTCGGCGTCTCCTTTATCGCGTGATGCGGACGGCATTTGCCGGCTGGAAGATGCCGGCGCTTCCGCAGTTGTTCTCTACTCGCTCTTTGAGGAACAGCTGCGTCTGGAGGAAATGGATCTGGAGTACCATCTCAATGCGGGCACCGAGAGCTTTCCGGAATCACTCACCTATTTTCCCAAGCCCAGCGAGTTCCACACTGGTCCCGAGGGATATCTGGATCACATCCGCAAGGCCAAGGGCTCGGTAAGCATTCCCATTATCGCCAGCCTCAACGGCTCTACCATGGGCGGATGGACGAAGTTCGCGGCCGACATCGAGCGGGCGGGCGCCGATGCCATCGAATGCAACATCTACTACATCCCCACCGATCCGCGCCTTTCCGCGGAAGACGTGGAAAAGACTTACGTGGATATCCTGCGCGCGGTCAAGTCGGCAGTCTCGATCCCGGTGGCCGTCAAGCTCAGCCCGTTTTTCAGCAACATGGCAAATATCGCTCACCGTCTCGATGAGGCGGGAGCAGATGCGCTCGTGCTGTTCAACCGTTTTTACCAGCCGGACATCGATCTGGAGGAGTTGGAAATTCGGCCCAACGTGCTGTTGAGCACGCCGCACGCGCTGCGCCTGCCGCTGACCTGGATCGGGATTCTGCACGGACGGGTCAAAGCGGCGTTGGCGGGCACTGGTGGAGTGCACAGCGCCGAAGACGTCATCAAACTGCTCATGGTCGGGGCCAACGTCACCATGTTGTGCTCGGCTCTGATGCGCCACGGCGTGAACCACCTGCGTCATGTGGAACGCGAACTGCGCGAGTGGATGGAAGAACACGAGTACGAGTCGGTAACCCAGATGCAAGGCAGCATGAGCCAGATCAAGTGTCCCGATCCGACCGCGTTCGAGCGGGCGCAATATATGCGGGCCGTCAAAGGGATGCAGCACATCCATATGACGGGATGGCACTGAGGACGGGGACGAAGAACATGTGGGGACAGCCGCCCTCGGCTGTCCCGAGCGCAGCTAGTGCCGGTAATGCTGTGGACATGGCAGCGACGCATCACGCACGGCGGGACCGCCGTCGCGCGCTGATTCTTCCGCGGGAACACGGCGCCTGGGGATTGCTTCTGGTGCCGCTGGTCACGGGTGCAGGCGTCGCGTTCCGCGAAAGCAGCCACGTTATTCCCGTCTTGTTGCTGCTGGTGGCCGCGCTGGCCCTTTTCTGGTTGAGAACTCCCGCCGAAAGCCTGCTGGGCACGTCCGCCATGCGCGCGCAGACCAATGATGAACGGCGTGCGGTTGCGATCGTGATCTTCGGCCTGGGCGCGGCGGCGGTGCTGGCTCTTGGCACGTTGCTATGGGCGGGGCGAAATCCCGTTCTGTGGCTGATTGGAGCCGGGGCCGCAGCCGCATTCATTCTGCAAACGCTGCTGAAATCCATGTGGGGACGGGCGCCCTCGCCCGTCCGGCCGGGCGAAGCCCGGCGGCCTTTGAGCGCACGGTCCGCTAATCGTCTGCGGATGCTCTCGGAAATCGTGGGGACCATCGGTCTGACTTCTTCGGCTCCGGCGGCCTACTACGTCATGACCGGGAAATTCGGCACGACGGCATGGATGCTGTGGCTGGCGAATCTGATTTTCGCCGGCAACCAGGTGCACTACGTGCAGCTTCGCATTCACACCGCGCGGGTCGAGGGCATAAGGGCAAAGTTCGGGCGGGGCTGGACGTTTGCGGTGGGACAGTTGGTCATGGCCTTGGTCTTGGTTCTTGCCTGCCTGCGCGGACTGATGCCGTGGCTCGCTCTGATTGCGTTTGTACCAATTCTTTCTCGGGGATGGTTCTACTTTTTCCAGAAGCCGAGTCCGCTGGTGGTGCGGCGGCTGGGCTGGAGCGAATTGGGGCAGGCGGTGGTGTTTTGCGTTCTGTTCATCGCGGCGTTCGCGTTGGCCCAGTAGCCCCAGGACCCGGCTTTCTCATAAGATCCCTTTCCCTGCGAACCAGCCAGTGAGCGTAAAGGGGATGTTACGCCAACTCGAAAAAAAACAAAAATGCTCAAAGCGACGCGAAAGTTCTCCTACGCGACAACCGTCTTACGTCTTCACTCCAGCAAAGATGCCGATCATGATCAACGTGTCCGCACCTGCGTGAAACAGCGCCGAACCCCACAGCGAACCGGTCTTTTGCATGAGATAGCCCCAGATCAGCGCAAAAACGAAGGTGATTGCCACAAACACGAGCACATCCTCCGAATACGTTACGCCGGCATGGCCGACGGCGAATACGAACCCGGTAAGAAGGTTCGCCAGACGCGCACCCAGGAGCGGTTCAAATTTCCTGAGAAAAAGTCCCCTAGACATCAGCTCCTCAAAGAATCCATTGGCGAGAACGAAACTGAGAATCCAGGGCAGCCAGCCAAGAGTGCTCCGATTCGTGATGCCCATGCTGTGGGCCTCAACGACCGCAAAAACTGCCATCAGCGCAAAACCTGCGAACCCGATCGCGAGTCCTAAGTATGGCCTTGTCCCTTTTCGGAGGTAGATGGAATCAAAATCAATCTGGAGCAGTTTGCCAAGAACGACGACGGTAAGCAGCAGGATGACCGCATCTGTGACCTTGATGACGGCTCTGCCGGATGGTTCTTTCGGATCAAAGCCCAGCCAGCGCCTTGGAAAATCGTCCAGCAGCCACATCAGCAGGAACGAGACGGAGACGACGATAAATGAGCAGAATGCCGGCCAATATGCTATGAAGCGCCGACTCTTTCGGGCCAGGACAGCCAGCGCAGAAAAGAGCAAGGGAAGGCCGAGGAAAGTAACGATCTGGAACCGTTTGCTGGTGCTATTGAAAGCGAAGAATGGAGGCTCGAAAAGAAGCAGGCTGCAAATCAAGAAAATAAACAATGGCAATATGCGGTCGGCAACCTTGGGCCTGATGAGGCTGGGTTTTTCTACGTTCACCCGATTTATACCCTTGTCCCCACATTGTACCTGCTTGGCCTTACCATCAGAACATTCGATGGAAGAGCGATTCCGAACTTGAGAGTTCCTACGAGGGAACAGCCTATCAGTGCACAAGTACGCGTCGCGTACCCCGCCAGCCCATACCTGTCGATAACAGGCGTGTCTGTTGAAAAATCTCGGTTCACGGCACGCTTTTTGTCCCTTCTGGCCTCCTGGTTAATC
>OMOD01000042.1 GCA_900290255.1 Candidatus Sulfotelmatobacter kueseliae | reverse complement strand
TTCCGCGAGACCCGCAAGACGGTGGTGACGGGCGTGGAGATGTTCAAGAAGCAGCTGGACGAAGGCATGGCGGGCGACAACGCGGGCCTGTTGCTGCGCGGCATTGGCAAGGACGAGGTGGAGCGCGGCATGGTGCTGGCGAAGCCGGGATCGATCACGCCGCACACCAAGTTCAAGGCCGAAGTTTACATTCTGACGAAGGAAGAAGGCGGGCGGCACACGCCGTTTTTCAAGGGCTACCGGCCGCAGTTCTACTTGCGGACGACGGACGTGACCGGAGTGGCGGAGTTGCCGTCGGGCACGGAGATGGTGATGCCCGGGGACAACGTAAGCCTGGTGATCGAACTGATCACGCCGGTGGCCATGGAGAAAGGTTTGCGTTTCGCGATTCGCGAAGGCGGCCACACCGTCGGCGCCGGCACCATCGCCGAGATTATTCAGTAGTAGTCGCGAGTCCTGAGTCGCGAGTCGTGAACAAAACCAGCCGCGGCGAAAGCGATGCGGCCGGAGGCGAAACGACGGCAGCCCCGCAGGGGCGGCATATATTAGCCCAGGACGTAAGTCCTGGGTAGGCGGCAAAACGAGGAACGAGTCCCGTAGGGACGACAGAAACTAACGACAACGCGGATTGCAGCATTCCGCCAGATCTTTCCTTCCGGAAGAGCCGGGAAGGGGTTAGAGAGATGAAACAGTGATTGGAAAAGAAAGAATTCGCATCCGGTTGAAAGCCTACGACTACCGCATTCTGGATCAGTCGACGGGCGAGATCGTGGAGACCGCGCGGCGCACCGGCGCGCAGATTGCGGGACCGATTCCGCTGCCCACGATGAAGAACAAATACTGCGTGCTGCGTTCGCCGCACGTGGATAAGAAATCGCGGGAGCAGTTTGAGATCCGCACCCACAAGCGCCTGCTCGACATTCTCGAGCCGACGCAGCAGACAGTCGATGCGCTGATGAAGCTCGACCTGCCCGCCGGCGTGGATGTGGAGATCAAGGCGTTCGGGAAAGAGCATAAATAGTTCGTGTGGGGACGGCCGCCCTCGGCCGTCCGGCGGAGCGAAGCTCCGCAGCGTTCGCGGGCGAGGGCGCCCGCGCCACATTTCCAGCCAATAGCCGCTGTGAACAACGGCGAGCCAAGCTGGCGGAGAGATGAAGAAATGGCAACCAAGATAACAGGCATCCTGGGCAAGAAAGTCGGCATGACGCAACTGTTCGACTCGAAGGGCGACGTTCGCCCGGTCACCGTGCTGCAGGCTGGTCCGTGTGTGGTGACGCAACACAAGTCGGCCGCGAAGGACGGTTACGCGGCGGCCCAGATTGGCCTGGTCGAGTTTGTGAAGGAGTCGCGGCTGTCGAAGCCGGAGCGCGGGCACCTGGCGAAGAACAATCTTCCGCCGGTGAAGTTTCTGCGCGAAGTTCCGCTCGAAGTCGAGGGCGAGGCGGATGGAGCCGTGAAAGTCGGCGACCGCGTGCTGGTCGAGATTTTCGATGGCGAGAAGTTCGTCGACATCGTGGGAGTGAGCAAGGGCAAGGGGTTTCAGGGCGTGGTGAAGCGGCATCATTTCGGCGGCGGCCCCAAGTCGCACGGTTCGATGTTTCAGATCACCGGTTCGATCGGATCGTCGGCCTTCCCTTCCCGCGTGTTCAAAGGCATGCGCATGTCGGGTCACATGGGAAACCAGCAAGTGACGATGCGCAATCTGCGCGTGCTCGGCGTCGATAAGGACGAGAACCTGCTGGTGGTCGAGGGCAGCGTGCCCGGACCGCAGGGCGGATACATCGTCATCACCAAGGCAAAGAAACCGCCCAGAGAGCGCCGCGGATTCGCCGGCGCGGCGACGGTTGACCCGCTGAAGGCGGCGAAGAGGGCGGCGAAGAAGGCATAAGAAGGCCGGCGGACGAGGGCGTCCGCCGCTCCATGAGAAATTTATGGCAACGATTGACATTCACAACTTGAGCGGCGAGAAGGTCGGGACGCTCGATCTGGCCGACGAAATTTTCGGCGCGGTCAACGAAGACCTGCTCTGGGAGGCGGTGAAGCATTACCGCGCCAGCCAGCGCGCCGGAACCCACAAAACCAAAGCGCGGTGGGAAGTTTCCGGCTCGGGCAAGAAGCTGTGGAAGCAGAAGGGCACGGGCCGCGCCCGCATCGGCTCCATCCGGTCGCCCTTGTGGCGGCACGGCGGCACGGTGCACGGTCCGCAGCCCCGCTCCTACGACTACACCTTCCCGCGCAAGAAACTGCTGGGCGCGCTGCGCTCGGCGCTGGCGGCGAAGCTGGCCGACGGCAAGATCATCGTGGTGAACGCGTTCGACGTGAAAGAACCGAAGACCAAGGAATTTCGCAAGGCCCTCGACGCGCTGAAGGTGAACTCGACTGTGCTGGTTGTCGAAACACCGAAGCACGAGAACCGCAACCTCGAGCTGAGCGCGCGCAACATTGACGGGCTCGAACTGCTGCGGGGCAATGAAGTGCATCCCTATCACCTGCTGCGCTACGACCGCGTGATTTTCTCGCAGCCGGCGATCGAGAAGCTGCAAGTGTCGCTGCAGAATTCGGTCTCGAAGCGGCAGCACAAGCCGAAAGAAGACGAGAGTGCGAAGAAGGCAACGAGCGAGCGTCGTCGCCGTCCACGGCATGACAAAGCGGCGGAGGTGGCCTAGGGCCTAATCAATATGAAATCCGCATACCAGATCATTCGCCGTCCGGTGATTACCGAAAAGGGCCTGGCCATCAAGGAGAACCAGAACACGCTGGTCTTCCAGGTGGCGCCGAAGGCGACCAAGACGGAAATCAAGGAAGCGGTGCAGACGATTTTCAAGGTGAAGGTGCATTCGGTGCGCACGGCCACCTATCCGGGAAAAGAGCGGCGGCGGGGAAAGTTCGCGGGCTACCGTCCGGATTGGAAGAAGGCGTACGTGCGTTTGCGATCCGGCGAGAAAATGCCGGAGTACGCGCAGAATTTGTAGAACGGTCGTTGGTCGTTCGTCGTCGGTCGTTGGCCGGCGCGAACCGATGCAGCGGCAGGAAAAAGCTAAGAGCTGGAAGCGAGTAGCTAAGAGCTGACTTTTATGGCAATCAAGACTTACCGACCGACGACGCAGACGCTGCGGTTTCGCACGACGCTGGTCAACGACGACATCACGACGACTCAGCCCTACAAGCCGCTGCTCGAGCCCAAGCAGCGCACCGGCGGGTACAAGCCGCTGCTCGAGCCCAAGCAGCGCACCGGCGGGCGCCGCAACTCGGGCGACATCACCCTCTGGCACCGTGGTGGCGGGCACAAGCGCAAGCTGCGCATCATTGATTTCAAGCGCGACAAG
This sequence comes from Candidatus Sulfotelmatobacter kueseliae, assembly GCA_900290255.1. Classification (GTDB taxonomy): domain Bacteria; phylum Acidobacteriota; class Terriglobia; order Terriglobales; family Acidobacteriaceae; genus Sulfotelmatobacter; species Sulfotelmatobacter kueseliae. The sequence continues at coordinate 2,848 of OMOD01000042.1, read as the reverse complement.
GCCGGCATTCCCGCGACCGTGGCGACCATCGAGTATGATCCCAACCGCTCGGCGCGCATTGCGCTCCTAGCCTATGCCGATGGCGAGAAGCGCTACATCCTGCAGCCCGAGGGGCTGAAGGTGGGACAGAAAATATTGAGCGGCCCGGATGCCGACATCCTGGTGGGCAACGCCCTGCCCTTGCGCAACATTCCACCCGGCACCATGATCCACAATCTCGAACTCAAGCCGGGCAAGGGCGGGCAAATGGTGCGGTCGGCGGGCGGAGCGGCGCAGCTGGTCGCAAAAGAAGAAGAGTACGCGCTGGTGAAGCTGCCTTCGGGCGAGACGCGCAAGATTTCACAGGATTGCATGGCAACGATCGGACAGGTCGGCAATCTCGACCACGAGAACGTGACCATCGGCAAAGCCGGAAAAACGCGCTGGCTGGGACGGCGTCCGGTGAACCGCGGCGTTTCGATGAACCCGGTGGACCATCCGCACGGCGGCGGCGAAGGCAAGACCTCGGGAGGTCGCCATCCGGTGACGCCCTGGGGCCAGCCGACGCGCGGCTACAAGACGCGCAACAACAAGCGCACGGATAAGTTCATCGTGAGCCGTAGATCGAAGTGACCGCGTTTAGCGGGCGGATGAGCCCGCTGCGGTCATCCGGAGCGTTCTTGGCGAAGGATCTGACGCGAGGAAAGCAGGTTCCTCGCTGCGCTCGGAATGACAAGGATTGAGGGGACGATAGCTGTTAGCTGAAGGCTGACGGCTGAAAGCTGAGAGCTGACTTTATGGCACGTTCAACCAAGAAAGGCGCGTTCGTGGATGCTTACCTTCTGGCGAGGGTGGAAGCCATGAATGCGCGCAACGAGAAGAAAGTGCTGCGCACGTGGTCGCGGCGTTCGACCGTCGTGCCCGAGATGGTGGGGCACACGATCGCGGTGCACAACGGCAAAAAGTTCATCCCGGTGTACGTCACCGAAAACATGGTAGGCCACAAACTGGGCGAGTTCAGTTTCACGCGCCAGTTCAAGGGGCACTCCATGAGGGCGGCGACGGAAGTGGCGGCGAAACCGGCCGGAATCCCGGGTGGTCCGGGAGCGATCGTGCCGTCGGCACCCGCGGCGGCTCCGGCAGCGCCCGCGGCGCCGAAGGCGTAAATGAAGCTTCTGGCTACTAGCTTCTAGCTACTAGCTGAGGCTCACCGGTTTTGACGAAAGATGAAGTTTCTAGCTTCTAGTTTAGCTAGGAGCTAGCAGCTAGGAGCTAGTAGCGACTATGGAATTTCGAGCTGAAACCCGTTACCTGCGCGTCTCGCCACAGAAGGCGCGCCTGGTGCTGGACTTGATCAAAGGGCGACGCGTGGAAGATGCCCGCAACACCCTCCTGTTCACCAAGAAGCGCGTGGCGGCGCACGTGGGTAAACTGCTGCAGTCGGCGCTCGACAACGCGAACTTCCTTGCCACCGAGAAGGGACTCGACGTCGAGATTGACAACCTGTACGTGAAACGCGCCGTGGCCAACGACGGGCCGCGCATGAAGCGCATCCGCCCGGCGCCGCAGGGACGTGCGTACCACTATCAGCGGCGCATCTCGCACATCGAACTGGTGCTGGCCGAGCGCGGAAAGAACGGCGAATCGGTGGCGACGGTCGTGGGCGAGGAGGCTGCTCCGGCTCCCGCCAAGGCGAAGCGGCGCGCTCCGGCGGTAAAGGCGGGGAAGAAGAAGGCGGCCGCAAAGTGACCGCGTCTTAAGGCGGGAGCCCGCAGCGGTCATCCTGAGCGTTCTTCGCGAAGGATCTGAGAGTACGAAGATTTTAGGAGAAGCAATGGGACAAAAAGTCCATCCTTATGGTTTTCGCCTCGGCTACACCAAGCCGTGGAAGTCGCGCTGGTTCGTCGAGCGCGATTACGACAAGCTGCTCCACGAAGACGTCAAGCTGAAGAATGAGCTGAAGGACAAGCTCAAGTCGGCGGGCGTGAGCGCCATCGAAATCGAGCGGCCGGGCAACAAGCTGCGCATCATCATTAAGACGGCGCGGCCGGGGATCATCATCGGGCGCAAGGGCGCGGAAATCGACAAGCTCAAGGGCGAACTGCAGAAGCGGACCGCGCGCGAAGTGTTCGTCGACATCCAGGAAGTGCACAAACCCGAGCTCGATGCCCAGCTGGTTTCGGAATCGATCGCGCTGCAGTTGGAGAAGCGAGTCGGCTTCCGCCGCGCCATGCGTAAGGCGGTGGACTCGGCGCTGCGCTTCGGCTGCAAGGGGATTAAGGTCCGTGTGAGCGGACGGCTGAACGGCAACGAAATCGCGCGCTCCGAGTGGTATCTGCAGGGACGGCTGCCGTTGCATACGCTGCGCGCCGACATTGATTTCGGCTTCAGCGAAGCGCGCACCACTTACGGCGTGATCGGCGTGAAGTGCTGGGTGTACAAGGGCGAAATCCTGCAGCAGAAAAAGCGGGAAGCACAGCCCGCAGTGGGCGGATTTTAGGGTGGGGCCAAAAGCAGGTTCCTCACCGGCATAGAACGCCGGTTCGGAATGACAAAGGTTTAGCTAGGAGCTAGAAGCTAGAAGCTTAAGAGCAGATTCTATGTTGATGCCAAAGAAAGTGAAGTACCGCAAGCAGCAGCGCGGCCGCATGACGGGCAAGGCCTGGCGCGGCGGGGAGCTGGCTTTCGGCGACTACGGGCTGAAGGTGCTCGAGCCGGGATGGATCACCGACCGGCAGATCGAGGCCAGCCGTGTGGCTATGACCCGCTTCATCAAACGCGGCGGCAAGATCTGGATCCGGTTGTTTCCCGACAAGCCGGTCACCAAGAAGCCGGCCGAAACCCGTATGGGCAAAGGCAAGGGCGCGCC
>OMOD01000198.1:16065-23373 GCA_900290255.1 Candidatus Sulfotelmatobacter kueseliae | reverse complement strand
GTTTGGCAAGTCGACGTATTCGAGATGAGGACGAAGTGAGCCGTAGTCGCTGTCGGAGATCGATAGAAGTATTAGGTTGCTGACTGGTTTCCCTTCGGTATTCGTCCGCTCGCCAGATTGCACGACTTGGAGGTCTTTGTTCGCCACGGAGGAGTCTTAAGACACTAGGATCACAGCCGAAAACGTCTCCCAGATGCGGGAAACAGGAACCCTGCTCATTCGCGTCACTCGGAAAATTGTAACAGTGTACTACCCACACTTCTGTAGGGCATCCTACGTTGGCTTACCGCTGCCCCACCGGCGCGCCGCACCGATCAAGCAAGGTCAAGTCTTGGCTATCACATTTAATTCACGGCTGGGGTTTCTCCGGCGTTCAACGAAAAGTGCTGTACAATCTTCCACTCCCCACCAATCTTCTCCATCACAATCAGGTATTGTCCAAGATGAACGACGGAGCCAACAAGCCTTCTCGTTCGCCCTGTCCCATAGGCGAGTGTTCCAGAACTCCTTTCAACACTTGGCTCGATTGCTTCCAGCCTGCTTCCTTGGTCTAGTCCCCCCCTGACCCAGTTCCGAATCTCGTTCCGTCCTCTGAAAGTACCGCCGTCACTCACCAGCGTGGCGTCATCGGCGTACAGTGCCACAACTGCGTCCGCGTCTTTCGCGTTGTACGCTCTGAGGAATTCCTGCCTCACCTGCACACCCGGTTCGGGACTGGACAGCGGCTTCGCCCCCGGTTGCTGTGCCCACGTGTTCAAGCTGAATATCAACAACAGTGCAGCTAGGTTCCTCATCTGTTCATCTCCAATGCCGTTCGATCAGGACGGGGATCACGACCGCCCGTTCCAGTATGGGTCGGCACCGCTTCCGGGGGACAGCCTCCTCCCAGCACCACTGCGATTCGGGATGTGCAGCACTCAACGTGATCTCCCAGTTTTCCATACGGTTTCCCTTTCTCAATCCCAATCAAAGGCATCTAGCAGGCGCATGCGGCAGAACGTAAAAGAATACTGCCCAGTAGTGACAAACGCTGCCACAGAGCGCGAACACGTGCCAGATGGCATGACTGTACGGAATCCTCTTGGAGGCAAAAAAGAATATCCCTACGGTGTAAAAGAGACCGCCGCCTAAGAGCCATAGGAAGCCATGCAGCGGCACGAAGGTCAGCACAGGCTTGATGCCGAGTACGACCAGCCAGCCCATGAGCACGTAAATTAGCGTCGAAAGCACGGGGAACCGACCGAGTGCAACGTACTTAAATACGATCCCAGCAAGCGTAAGCCCCCAGACCACCCCAAACAGCGTCCATCCCCAGCCGCCGCGCAGGTTGACAAGAGTGAATGGCGTGTACGTTCCAGCAATCAGCAGGTACACGGCGGAGTGATCGAATAGCCTGAAAGTCCGCTTTAGGCGTGGGGTCGAAACAGCGTGGTACAGGGTCGAAAAGAGGTAAAGCAGAACGAGAGTGACGCCATAGACTGAACAACTGACAATATGCCAAGCGGTACCGTGGTGGATCGAGACAGCGATCAAGGCAATCCCGCCTGCAATGCTCAGGAGGAGGCCGAACCCATGAGTGATCGCACTCGCAAGCTCTTCGCAGCCAACGTCAATCTGCTGCTCCGTCATGACTGCCCGTGGCTACGTCCCGCCGCCCAACTGCTGAGATAGGTAGTTGGAATGCCCAGTTCCCTGATGCCTTCACGTCGCTCACGGCAGCCCTTCCAGCTAAACATCCTTCAGTTGCTCCTCGGTCATCCCAAAATAGTGCCCCAGTTCATGTATGAGAGTCTGGCGGATCTGATGTCGCACTTCGGCCTCATTCGAGCAGACCGCCTCAATGTTTTTCTGGTAAAGCACGATGTGATCCGGTCCTGTGGGCAGGTTGAAGACGCTCCTCTTCGTCGCAGGCACGCCGTGAAAGATGCCTAGAAGCAATCGCCTGTGCTGCCCCAGCTTGGGTGGTCGCCGGTTCGCCGGAAAATCTTCAACGAGAATCGCGACGTTCTGGATGCGGCTGCGGAACTCTTGCGGCAGCGAATCCAAGGTTTCTTCAGCAACGTTGATGAAGTCTTCGCGCTTCATCTTTCACCATCTCAAATGAATAGGGGTGCGCTCACTCCGAGTAGCCATCGTGTTCCTCGTCATCATCCTCATCTTCTTTGCCGTCACCTTCGTCTTCCTCTTCGTCTTCTTCCTTGTCTGGCTCTTGCCGTAGGAGGGCGTCGGCAGCAACTGACCGATCAGGAGGGTCTGCATCGGAGCATTCTGGATGTATTCTGCTCATGTTCTAATGGTACGCCTCACCTGTTTGCAAACGCCGGTGCTGCTGATGCCCCAGCAACCGTCTAGCTGCTCGTGCGAGGTTCGGCCAGATTCAGGAGGTTAGGTTATGCCTAGAGAAGCAAGGCTATTTACGTCAAGCGCGGGTTCCGTCGTTCGCGGCTACCTGAAGTTTCGGGCGAATATCCCGCCTCGCTGGATAAGAAATGCGCGGAGTTCGCGCAAGCGCATCGAGCCAGAGATCGCCGAGGGCTTCCGTTCGCTCACGCGTTTGCGAGTTCGCAGACCACGAGCACGAGTCGCTATTCGGAACGCGCAGAGCGAATTGCGCTCGGTCTTAAATCGTTGGGAGACAGCCTACAGCAAGGAGAACTTCTATCGAGGGATACGAATCCTCTTGGAATTGCAGCGGGATGGCTCGTCTAGTTTGTAACGCTAAGCGTACGTATCAATGACGCTCGCAGTTCAATTGCAGTCACTTGGCATACCACTCCGTATGCGGCGACCAGCGGCAACCGTTGGCGGATCGAGTGGCCGAGGACGAATCGTTCGGGAAAGACCAATACCGGGTGACGTTTGACCGTTCGCCGCTTCTGCCGGATGATTGAGACGCATGGACGCTGAGCAGAGCATCGCCGAAATCGAGTGGCTAGAGCGCGTTTTCGCGGTGCCGGACACCAGACCGCTGAGCGCAAGCGATCTCGCGGCTGCGAATCGGCGGCACGACGAGATGCTCGCGCACAGCCCTTGGTTTCGGCTTTGGCAGCGGTACGGCATCTGTTGCCGAGCCGAGTCCCCAGTGCTACGACTAGGGGAATTGGAGAGCTAGACCTCCGAACCAGCAAGAATGCTCACCTCTTCTCGCGATTGCGTTCACTGTATCGTGCCGTCTAGGCCGAGCGAGCTTCGGTTTTTCCTGATCACGCGCACTTCCTTGCCACGCAGACCTGCGTACTTGGCCGCCATGCCAAGGAGCTTGTATTCGTCCTCTTGGTAGTCGGCGGCAAAAGCGTCTTGGTGAAGCAACACGAGTTCGGCGTCATCCGCGCAGGCTTTCGCGAATTCGGGAAGCTTCGTTCGGATAGTCGCGATTAGGCTGGACTCCCGCTGCATCCGTTCGTCATCGTTCATCATGCTAAGAGAATAGCCGACTCTGAGTCTGGAGGATTCCACAGATGTCAGGTTGGAGCGAGGGAAAGGTCAAATTGTAAGGCAACCCGCGTCCGCGTAGAATCCCCCATGACCAAACGGAGGGTGTATGGCGATTCGCGTTCATCTTGCGTCGTTGCTTCTTCTCGCTACCGTCCCGTTATCTGCTCAGACCACGTCCACTCCAGCCCAGACTCTTATCGGGCAAGGGTGGGGCGTCGATCACGTGGGTATTGGAGTTCGTGACCTCGCCCAAACCCAACACGACTACGAACAGCTTGGTTTCAAGGTCAGCAAGGGAGGCCACTTTCCCGGAGGCCTTTCCAATTGCAGCGTCAGTCTCCAAAATAACAGCTATCTGGAACTGCTCTCGGTCAGCGGAGGCACGCCTATCGCACACAGCGACGCCTCCGAGGTCGCTGAGTTCGTGACGAAGCACGAAGGCGCTATGTTCCTTGGCATCGACGTTTCGTCTGCCAAAGCTGCGGCGGACTACCTGAAAGCCCACAACTTCGATGTGACGGGCCCAGACCCCGGCAGCATCATGAAGGAAGGTGAGACCACGCCGCCTCCCCCGATGTGGTATGACGTGAGCACCGCTGACAAGCCCGCAGCCAACAAAAAAGGATTCAACATACCCTTTTTCTTGGTCGAATACCTTTCCACCAATTGGAGGGACAAAGCCCGCGCTGAGGGGCGGATGGATCATCCCAACACGGCTATGGGCATTCACGCGGTATGGTTTGCCGTGCACGACGCGGATGCACAGTTACGCACGCTTCGCGATGCTGGCTTCGAAGTGGGTGAATCCCGCGAGGCGAAGTTCCTCAGTGCCCGCGGACGGGAAGTGAAGGCTGGTCAGGGGGTGCTCGTGCTTCTGGAGTCGAGCGACAAGAACGGCCTGCTTACAAAGTATCTATCCGATCATGACGAAGGAATAATCGGTCTCAGCATTGAAGTGGCCGATCTGGCCAAGGCCCGCCAATTGGCTGAGTCCGGCACGCGGAGAAAGCTCGAAACCTACAAAGGCTTCTATGGGGCGAGTTTTCTGCTACCCCCGGAAGTTACGCACGGGGTGTGGATGGAGATGTTCCAAGTCGAGCACTAGCACTGAAGGCTAGTTGGGCGTCCTGCAATCCCACTACGAAAACAGCCGACTCTGAATCTGGGCGAGTTCCACTGGTCGTGAACATTCCTCGTCGTCGTTCGCCACGTGGTTGATCCGAGTGCTTACGGGATAGCACCGCATCGGCCGAGCATCATAGGGCTTCAATAGTTCAGAGGCGGCGGCCACATCCTGCATGCCCGGATCGAGCCATAGAGGCAATCGGGGTCAGAGTTTAGCGTGGCTGCCGTCGCAGAAGGGCTTGTTGGCGCTGTGTTTGCACCCGCAGAAGTAGACGGTCTTAGACTCCGTGGCTTCAAACTTCACGGGGGTGAAATCAGTGCCCTTGTGGCTGCCATCGCAGAAGGGCTGTTTGGCACTTTTCCCGCATGCACACCAAAAAATAGGACTTCGAAGCCTCCACTTCGACTGGAAAAGGGCTCTTCTGGGCAATGATCGGTTCTGACATGGGAAACCCTCCTTACTTGCGAGATGATTTTGACAAGGTAAACACACGATTATAGAACTCCGGCAAACGACTCTTCTGTTCGGACTAGATCGAGACGACGTTCGCGCCCCCGCCCTTGTCCGGAACTTCCCAGTCTCAGATTTGACAGAATTTTAATCATGACCGGGACGGTTTGGCTTGTGGCCGCAAATCTGGTCACCTTAGAATTGCGTATGGAGTTTTTCCACCTGCATCATCCCGAAGACGTGACCGTTCTGTGTGACCGCAAGGGCTGCGAGCGGGTTGCCAACTACTTGGAAGTGGACGATCACGGTCGCGAATACCGTGCCTGCGCGATGCACACTGCCAGCAAAACGCACGCTTCGCGCCTGCCGACGCGGGAACCAAGTCCTGATCTTCCTTTCCGAAGCCGACCTGCCGCTTGAACCGTGGGCCGTGCTGCCGCGCCCAGCGAGTTGCAGACCGCGTTGGTCGGATACATATAATGAGAAGGTCATTTCAAGAAGAGATGCGTGATGAAACTGGGAGATTGAGGGAACCGCTGATGAAAGTGCTACTGCGTAGATTATGGGCTGAAGACGAAGGTCAGGACATTGCCGAATATGCAGTGATGTTGGCCGTGATCCTCGTGATCGTGGTCGGCGCAATTCGGCTTGTCGGCTCAAATGCCAATAATGTCTTTTCCGCTGCGGCGAGTTCGATTCAATAGGCTGCGCCGGGATAGAATTCCACGTTGGAGGTCGAGTTCGGGTTTCGATCTTGGGGCGTCCTACTTTGCAGCCGGGAGAGCTTTCATCCACCTAGATACCGACTGAGTGAATGCAGGGTCTGCGTTTACAAACGCGATGCCTAAATTGCCCCAAACGTTCGTCCACACCAATTCGGCGTCGGTGGTGACCATGGTTCCCGATCCCGGAAGAGCAAAACTTAGGTTTAGGGACTTAACGGCGGGCCAGGTACGTGAAAGCGACAAGGCTGCACCCCCACTGCTGAGGTCTAAGATTTTGACCGGAATGCTCTCAGTGTCGTTAACAATAAGGTTCGCTGCAATATCCACTTTGACGCGCAGTGAGCCTCGATGCTGCTGCTTCCCCATCAACGGGCGGATCGCTCGGAGCCCATTTCGCAGTTTGTCGTGTGTGAGTGGCTTATAGATGACAAGGTGAATTCCAGCGCCGAACACGACGTGGAGAGACACATCCGCCTTCGCCAGCGCAATGATCACGGATTTCTTGCCGCTGACAGATGCTTGAAGGTCTTTCAATAGCAATGCTGCGCAAGGCCCGTCTTGATCGTCAACGATCACTCCGTGGAACTTTTGCAGCGCGAACTTCTCCATTGCCGCTCTTGCAGTGGAACAATGATGCAACTCGACCCCCAACTCGCGACAGGCACGAACGGCGAGCGCCACGGTTTCGGGCTGCTGACATAACATTAAGGAGCGTAGTTGCACGGATTCAGCTTAGGGAGTGTGCCTAGCCGGGACAAGTTACCAAAGAGAGTTGATCCAATCCAGTCGTCGACGTACTAACATCCTCGGCTCGCTGCAATCAGGGTTGCTCCGATAAACTCACTTCAAATGAGGCCTCGGCGGGCTCTCATAAGGAATTCCTCGGCATCGACACGCGCCTTCTCCACGGTCTTCGAATTGTTGCCTTGTTCGAATTCCATTTCATGAAGAACAAGTTCCACGGCAACCTTCGGCGTGTATCCTCGCCTTATAAGCATCCGAGCACGGTCTGCAAAAGCGTTGTCAGCGGCCCGTGGTGTTTCCGGTTCCCAATGCACCAGCGGGAAGAACTGTTTGCACTCAAAATCCCCGGCCCGAAGGAAGGGCAGCAGGCTGGGACGGATTGACTTTTCGATACCAACGGTGAAATCATTATTTCGTCGAGTGCGGAGCAGTCTTGCCCGCAAATTCGACGTTGTTCTCGCCCTTATCCGCACTTATTTATCCTTCATTCTAGGAAGTTGCCTTCTCGGCATTTCGGAACTCTTGAGAAGGGGGCTAATCATAACACCCGTGGTAGCAGCCAAGAAACTCGGCAAATTCGATACGAAGACATTCCTCTCGACCATCGACGGCGGTAGGACAATCGCAGCGTTTCCCAAAAAGCAGACAATCTTTGCTCAGGGCGACTCGTCCGATGCTGTCTTCTATATACAGAAAGGAAAGGTAAAACTCACGGTTGTGGCGAAGACCGGGAAGGAAGCCACCATCGGCATTCTGAACGAGGGAGATTTCTTCGGAGAAGGTTGCCTCACAGGGCAGCCTATCCGCCTGTGCTCAGCAACCGCAATG
>OMOD01000198.1:0-16055 GCA_900290255.1 Candidatus Sulfotelmatobacter kueseliae | reverse complement strand
TTTGGTTGACCAGCTTTTCAATTCCAGTGAAAAAAGACTAGCCCGGATTCTGCTGTTGCTGGCTCACTTCGGCAAGGACGGAAAGCCGGAAGTTGCAATTCCAAGAATCAGTCAAGAAACTCTAGCAGAGATGGTGGGCACAACTCGCGGGCGGGTCAGCTTTTTCATGAACAGGTTTAGGAAATTGGGGTTCATTGACTACCACGCTGCGGATGATTTGCAGGTTCACAGTTCACTTCTCCAAGTCGTGCTACACGACTAGCGTCCGGCTCCGATCCCACAAACAAAGCTGCCAGACAGCAATGAGCAAATCAGGCACTTGCTGGGTCTAATCCGGCGAGCGGCGCTATTTTCGTCGCAACCAGCACCTCCAACACAGTTGCCGTGCTACGAACGCTTCCTGCAATAGTGATGAGCGCTTCTGAGACGAGAGGATGTTGCTCTGCCAGCGTGTCAAGACGGTCACTGACGTTGTGGAGCTGCTGAGCTTCGTGCAGGATCGCATTCGAATGCATGGGGTACGCGGCTTTCTTTGAAAGCCTAAGGAGAGAAAACTTCAGATGGGCTGACTTAGTTCAGGGAACCTGAAAGAGGAGAAGGTGGTAACCACCTCAATTCCATTGTATCACCCGCACACCTTGGAATGTTGCAGCCCTGAGGGTACCCGTCGCCAACAAGAAGACCCGACGCACCGACCGACCCAAACGCTCCAAGCAGACTCCGCTTCCCAGCAAGCTTTAAAACACGTGCGTGTGCCAAGATGGGGCAATAGCGGAGCGGAAAGCACGAGAGCAGGACCAGAGGTAAACTAGCGTGTCATGCGCAAGCGCCTAATCACGCCGATTCCGCAGGATGCCCCCCCTTCGACGACGGCTGGCTGGACCTCGACGATGCAGCCGTGGTCGAGGTCACATCGGAAGAGAAGGATTATCCGGTGGAGTCTGCGCTGGTCGCAGGAGAAATGCGGGGCTGGCGTGCCGCCGCTTCTGGTACTCAAACCATCCGGCTAATCTTCGACGAGCCGCAAAGACTCAAACGCATCTCGCTCGTCTTCGAAGAAACCGAGACAGAGCGTACCCAAGAGTTCGTCTTGCGATGGTCTGGGGATGGCGGGCGCTCGTTTCGAGAAATTGTGCGGCAGCAATGGAATTTCAGTCCTCCTAACGCAATCCGCGAGGTCGAGGAATTTCAGGTTGCACTCTCAGCTGTCACCGTTCTTGAATTGGTCATTGTGCCCGACATCAGTCGAGGAGCGGCTCGCGCCTCGCTCACGAGTCTGCGCTTATCTTAGACCGCTGCCTGCTGCCAAATTCGTCTCAGGACTGAGCAGTTTGGTTCAGCGGAGCCATGCGTTCGAAGCCTATCCTCACACTTAACGAGCAGATGAACAGGCGAAGGCAAGCCTCTGGGGTAATGCAATATGAGCCGTATCAATAAACTGACACCCAAACTGCGCAAAGCTCCGCAACCGCCTCTCTCGCATGCTGGAGCACCTGCTGATTCAGACCGAGCCAAGAGACCACCGCTCGTCCAGCCCTCTGCTCCCGACTCGGAACTGAATCCCGGTGATCGAGTAGAGGGCTTGGGTAATTTTGGAAAGCCGACTGGAGAATTCGGAACAGTTGAGCAAACGAATGAAGACGACGCGCTTGTAAAGTGGGATGGCGATGGACGTATGAGACTGCGCCAACCTTGGCTCAAGAAGGTCAGCAACAAAGCTCATCCCCTTGCCAAGCCAGCAAGTGCGTAGTTGCCGAAGGATACTGCGCGATGCTGACTATGAAAAGAGCCGATCCTGAATCTGGTCAAGTTCCACGGGCTTCGAGCATTCCTCGTCGTCGTGAGCCACGTGGTTGATCCGAGTGCTCACGGGATAGCAGGGGCTAAGAATGCCCGCCCGTTGCCGGATACTTCCCTTCAACGTAATCCTCAACCGCATCAAGTAGCATTTTGAATTGCCGTAGGCGGAACTCAAGATAACGTTTGATGGCTTCAGGTTTGCGGTTCTGCATGTGAAGCAAGTCCAGCATCGCGGTCTCAGTATCGAAGTCCGCAAATGCGCTATCCAGCGAGTCAAGTACCCGTGTGAGATAACGCTTCTCCTCCGGGATGGCTGCAATCCGTCGCTCAGCTTCCTTCGTGCTCGCCCTTGAACAAGCGGCAGTAATGTATTCCAGATAGGAGGCGTCCAGAGACGCTGTGAGCGCATCCGCCAGTCCGGGTGTCAATTGGAAAGCGTTCACATCCTTCACCCGCACGCTCGCAACTTTGCCTTTGCTGCTCATCGTTCCCTCCGGCTCGGAATTCTACTTCCGCTCACAATCTTTGCGCCCATTTCCCCTCTGCGCGAAAGGCGATGGCGTCCGCACACAGGGAGATTATGGCATGAGTGGGAGCCTCTCCAGTTCTTAAGCGATGGTTGTCACCACGTCGCGCTCCCATGCGTTAGGCTCAGCAGTCTAGTTTTCTCTTCCCGCTGCCCCAGGGTTCAGTTCCCGAACACACCATCAATCTTCCGCATGATCCGCTCTGCCCACTGGACCGCAGCTGCGACGAGCGACTCGGTTCTCGGGCTGGAGCGGCAGTCAAACAGATCGTCTGTGGTTTTCAGGTGACGAGCCACGAGGATTCCAGCCACAATCGCCAGCACGCGCTTTCGGCCTTTGTCCATGGGGCTTGAACACCAGACATGATGAGAGTGGAACCTCACGACACATTGCCGTGAAGTTACGAACGCAAGGTTAACATATTCGCGTTTTGTTCGCCGCATGAAATGCGGACAGGAGACTCAACCGGTGCGCTCGATCCGAATCGAACAGAGAGAAGGGTACGCTCGTTCTTGGGGCGGTCACCGCGGGATCGCGGACTCGCACACGGGAGTTCTCTGGAGGGATCGATACCACGAATTTTGTCCCAATTTGTCCCAAAAAATCATTGAAAAGGGCACTTGCATTTCACCATTATTTGTGCAAAAAGAGATGGGTCAGAAATCTGGGTGTTTGGGGCTCGTTGTAAGTTCAACGCGCAGAAAGACTAAGAAAACCCCGATTTTCTCGGCAAAATTCAATGGGTCACAACTTCGATTCCCGGTAGCGCTACCAAACCTTCCTAAACTATTGCAGATCAAAGAGAACGCGCTGGTTGAGGTCCGAACATTTTATGACGACATCATCAGCACGGGGCATGCTCTTGGCGTTGCGATGCCGGTGATGGAGAGCTATGGTGAGGCCGTCCGGCGGTTTGCAGAGAGTCGCATCCCTCGGGTATAAGAGTTCATCTAACAGAGCAAAACTCTGCGGGGGATAAGTATATGCGTTTGGCCGCCGTCAGGATGGTTGTGGCAGTTTTCTTCGCTGTTCTTCCCTTTGCCAGTTCGCAAGCTGTCGACAAGCAATTTCATGACGCGCCGGACTCGGCGAAGGCGATGAAGAATCCGTTTGAAGGCCAGCCGGCCGCTGCCGACGCGGGCAAGACGATTTATGCGCGCAACTGCCTGGCTTGCCACGGCAAGACCGGACAGGGGACAGGAAACGTTCCTTCTCTCGTGGACGGCAAGCTGAAGGGCGTGACGTCGGGCGAGGTGTTCTGGTTCGTTACCAAGGGAGACACGGACAACGGGATGCCGGCCTGGGCATTTCTGCCCGACGAGAAACGCTGGCAGGTCGTGAGCTATGTCGAATCGCTGGCCGCGGGTAAGGCTGCCCCAGCCGCAAGTTCGGCTCCCGCAGCGATAGCGAGCGCGTCAACGTTGAACGACCCTCCACCGCGACCGCCGTTTATTGATTTCCGTTACGAATCGCCGGGCACCACGCACAAGATCACGGTGAATGATCTTCCTGAGCCGTACGCCACCGCTTCGGCCGAGAACGGCCCCGAGTTGGTGGCGCGGCCGGAGAACGCGTGGCCGGTGGCTCCGGCCGGGTTCAAGGTTGAACTCTATGCGGCCGGCCTCGACAATCCGCGCTGGTTGCGCACCGCTCCCAACGGCGATATTTTTCTGGCGGAAAGCGAACCGGGGCGGATTCGCGTATTTCGCGGCGTGACCAGCGACGGAAAGTCGGAGCAGATGCAGGTCTACGCGGAAGGTTTGAGGCGGCCTTATGGAATCGCATTTTATCCGCCGGGTCCGAACCCGCAGTGGGTTTACATCGGCAACACGAACGAAGTGATTCGGTTTCCGTACCACAACGGAGACATGAAGGCCAGCGGACCGTCCGAGCACATCGCTGATCTGCCCAGCGGAGGCGGACATTGGACCCGCGCGGTCGAGTTTTCTCAAGACGGCAAGAAGATGTTTGTGGCCGTGGGCTCGGCGTCGAACGTTGACGACACCGATACGCATCCGGCAGAGAAAGATCGCGCCGATATTCTGGCGTGCGACCCGGCGAACTGCGTGCTGAACGTGTATGCCTATGGCATTCGCAATGCCGGAGGCGGAATCGCGGTTAATCCGCAGACCGGCGAGTTGTGGTGCTCGGTGAACGAGCGCGACGCGCTGGGTGACAATTTGGTGCCGGATTACATCACGCACGTCGAGGAAGGCGGATTCTACGGCTGGCCGTGGTGGTATATGGGGGCGCGCCAGGATCCGCGGCATAAAGGGAAACATCCGGAGTTGAAGGACAAGGTGATTGTTCCCGACGTGCTGCTGCAGCCCCACAATGCTTCGCTGGAATTGACGTTTTACGGGGCGGACAAGTTTCCCGCGGAATACAAGGGCGATATTTTTGCTTCGGAGCACGGCTCGTGGAACAAGGCCGTGCGCGTGGGATATGAAGTGATTCGCGTGCCACTGCATCATACGGGACACGCCACCGGCGAGTATCAAGACTTCCTGACCGGCTTTGTGCTTCCCGACGGACAGGTGTGGGGACGCCCGGTGGGGATCACGGTGGCGCCGGATGGCTCGCTGCTGGTGAGCGATGATGGCTCGAACTCGATCTGGAGAGTCAGTTATGGGGGGAAGTGAGGAGCGAATTCTTACGACGGAGGCACTGACGGGAGAACAGCGAACCAATTGGCCACGGATTCCCGCGTATTGCCGCAGATTCAGTCAACAATCAGAAATCGACGATCAACAATTCTCCGCGTCTCACTGCCTCCGGGGTGAAGAGTTCTAGTGAAAGTCGTGCGAAACGGTTTCGGCTTTCGTAACAAATAGCGGCTGCACGCGTTCGGCGCGAACAGAGATGACGTTGTCCTGATTCTGCAGGATGCCTTCGATAGCGAGGAAGCGCTCGCTGGCCAGCAGCAGGCGATTCCGATGAAACAGGTCGGGCGTGATGATGGCGTTGGCCACTCCGGTTTCATCTTCCAGACTGATAAAGACAAATCCCTTGGCGGTGCCCGGACGCTGACGGGTGATGACGCAGCCTCCGATGCGAAGACGCTTGCCGCTGGGAAGATCGCGCAATTCGCTGGCGCGGCGAATGCCCATGGCGGTGAGCCATTCGCGACGGTAGGCCATGGGGTGCGGACCGACAGTCAGGCCGGTGCCGTGAAAGTCGACGACCAGGCGCTCTTCGTGGTTCATGGGCTGAAGCGGCGAGGGAGAATCGGGCTCGGGCTGTTGTTCAAGCAGTGGGCCCGAGCCGCGTATGGCGCGTTCGACCTGCCAGAGCGCGTCGCGGCGGTGGAATGAATTTCCGATTGACGATTTCCGATTGACGATTGTGGAGGCAATTTTTGGTTTTTGAGTTTTGATTGTTGATGGGCTGACGGATGGGTTTGTTTCAATCGGAAATCGAAAATCGGCAATCGGAAATTTGCCGATAGCATTCAGCGCTCCGATTTCCGCCAGCGTGGTGAGTTCGTCTTTGCGCAGGTCGGGGACGCGGCGGGTGAGATCGTGAATAGAGACGAAGGGTGCGCGCATGCGTTCGCAGACCAGCGCTTGAGCGGCTTCTTCCCGCAGGCCGCGGACGTAGCGCAGGCCCATGCGGAGGGCGACGGAATTTGCGATTTCCGATTGCCGATTTCTGATTGTTGATTGTTGATTGTTGATTGCTGATTGAGTATTGAATGGAGATTGCGGGGTTTCAATTGGCAATCGCAAATCGGAAATCGACAATCCCCTGGCCACTGGCCCCTGCCCCCTGGCCACTGCTTCCAGCGTGCAGTTCCACTCCGACTTCATCACATCTACCGGCAGCACTTTCAATCCATGGCGCTGCGCGTCTTTGACGATGGTTGCGGGAGAATAAAATCCCATGGGCTGGTTGTTGAGCAGTGCGGCGGTGAACGCGGCCAGGTAATGGCACTTCAAATAGGCGCTGGCATAAGCGATCAGCGCGAAGCTGGCGGCGTGCGACTCGGGGAATCCGTAGAGCGCAAAAGAAGTGATGGAAAGAATAATTTCTTCCTGCGCTTTCGGCGGGATCTTATTTTGCGTCATGCCGGCGCGCAATTTGGTTTCGATCTCCTTCATGCGCGCCTGCGATCGTTTGAAGCCCATGGCGCGGCGCAGTTCTTCGGCTTCGCCACCGGTGAAGTTCGCCGCGATCATAGCCAGCCGCAGAAGTTGTTCCTGAAAGAGCGGGACGCCGAGCGTGCGCTTGAGCACGGGTTCGAGCGAAGGATGCGGATAGGTGATGCCTTCGCGCCCCTGGCGGCGCTGCAAAAACGGATTCACCATCTGGCCGACGATCGGCCCGGGGCGGATGATCGCGACCTGCACCACGATGTCGTAAAAGCGCTGCGGGCGCAGCCGGGGCAGGCACGACATCTGTGCGCGGCTTTCCACCTGGAACATGCCCACGGTGTCAGCCTGCTGCAGCGCGGAATACACCGGCGCATCGTTCTGCGGAAGATGCGCCAGATCGACTTCTTCGCGATAGTGGTCACGAATGAGTTCGATCGAATCTTTGAGAACGGCCATCATGCCCAAACCGAGCAGATCAACTTTGATAATGCCCATGTCGGCGCAGTCTTCTTTGTCCCACTGCACGACGACGCGGCCGGGCATGGAGGCAGGTTCGAGCGGCACGACGGAATCGAGTTGTCCCTGGCAGATGACCATGCCGCCGGAATGCTGGCCGAGATGGCGCGGCATGTCCTGCACCGCGAGGCAGAGTTCGTGGTATTTGCGCAGGCGGGGATGGCTGAGGTCGAGTCCGGCGTCGCGGAAGCGGCGATCGAGCGCATCGTTTTCGTCGCGAAATTCCCAGGTAGCAACGGCGGCGGAAATTTTGTTGAGCGTTTCCGGATCGAATCCCAGCGCCTTGCCCATCTCGCGCGCGGCCATGCGGTTGCGATAGGTGATGACGTTGGCGGTCATGGCCGCGCCGCGCTCGCCGTAGCGCTTGTAGACATACTGAATGACTTTTTCACGCTCGTCACCGCTGGGCAGGTCGAGATCAATGTCGGGCCACTCGCCACGTTCTTCGGAAAGGAAACGCTCGAAGAGAAGTTCCATGCTGACGGCGTCAACCGCGGTGATGCCGAGCGAGTAGCAGACGGCGCTGTTGGCGGCCGATCCGCGCCCTTGGGCAAGAATGTTCTGCTCGCGGCAGTAGCGGACCAGGTCCCAGACGATCAGGAAATATCCCGCGAGCTTGAGTTTCTCGATGAGCTTTAATTCCTTTTCAATTTGAAGACGGGCGCGGGTTTGCAGGTCGGGCGAAGCGCGGCCATAGCGCTGACGGAACCCTTCCCAGGCGCGCGCGCGCAGGAAGGAATTCATGGTCTCCCCTTCGGGCACGGGATAGCGGGGAAATTCATAGCCGAGATCGTTGAGCGTGAATTCGAGGCGCGCGGAAAGTTCGAGCGTGTTGGCGAGAGCTTCGGGCAGGTCAGCGAAAAGTTGTTGCATGTCCTGCGGGCTCTTCAGATAGCGCTCGGAGTTGCGTGCGAGCATGTGCCCGGCAGTGGCGAGGGTGCGATGATGGCGGATGGCGGTGAAGGCGTCGCACAGTTCGCGGCCTCTTTCCGTGGCGTAACAGACACCGTTAGTGGCCAGCAGAGGAAGATTAAGCGAGCGGGCGATGACGATGGCAGCGCGGTTGCAGGCTTCTTCTTCGCGCTGGAAATGGCGCTGCAGTTCGACGTAGACGTTGCCGGGACCGAAGATTCCGATCAGCTGATCAATTCGCCTCCGGGCTTCTTCCATTCCTCCCTGTTGCAAGGCTGTGGCCAGCGGTCCTTCCGCTCCGCCGGTGAGGCAGATGAGGCCCTCGGCGTGCTCTTCGAGTTCTTCCGGGAGGACCGCGCCTTCGCCTTTTTTCGTGCGCAACTTCATTTTGGTGATCAGGCGGCAAAGATTTTGGTAGCCGGCGCGGGAGGCAACGAGGAGAGGAAGCCGGAAGGGATTTCCGATTGGCGATTTTCGATTGCCGATTTTGCAGGAAATTGTTGATGGTTGATTGTTGATTGTTGATTGAACGGCGGTTGAACGAGTGTGTTCAATCGGCAATCGGCAATCGGAAATCGAAATCTTAGCCTTGTGCTGAGTAAGGAACTCACAAGTAATTTCCGCGCCGATATGCGCCTTGAGTCCAATTTTCTTTGCTGCCAGGTGAAAGCGCGGCGCGCCATAAACGCCGTCGGTGTCGACCAGCGCCATGGCGGGCATGCCGAGTTGGACGCAGGTGGAGACCAACTCCTCGGGCAGGGAAGCGCCTTCGAGAAAACTGAAAGCGGAGCGGGCGTGAAGCTCGATGTACATCAGTAATCAGCCACGGATTTGCGCGGATTTCCACAGATCAAGTCTTGTTTTTAGATCCGTGTTGATCCGTGAGAATCTGTGGCAAATCTTTTTCAGTCATACGTTCCTTCCACGAACCATCCCCCTCCGAGCAGATCGTGCACCAGTCGATAAAGGGCGACTGTCTCGCCGTTTTGTAAAGCATTGTTTTGCAAAGCGACGTCCCATTCGTTGCGTGACCAGGCTTCACGCTCCCACCAGTCGCCGGAAAAGCGCCATGGGCCCGCCTTCCAGAGCACATGACCCTGTATTTCTTTTTTCTTCGGGCAGACCAGGCGCGCAGGCTGGCCGTTCTCCAGAATCACGTTGGCGCGAAGCGGAGGCCGGAATCGACGCAGAGCAGTGACGGCGGATTGTTCTTCTGCGGCATGAGTTTCTTCATGCTCCTTTTTCTTTGTGGTCTCAGCCACGAAACGTTGCATGCGGAATCCCTCAGGACGGTGGGTGTCGAGCAATTCCAGCGCTCCGACTTTGTTTCCGCCGACTATGCCGGTGATGCGGGCGAGAGTAAGTTCCAGTTTTTCCGGCTCCGGCGACGGCGGAAGGAAGAGCCCGCCCTGGGCCGAGCGCAGCCGCGACGGTTCGGCGGCCAGATGAATCTTCACGATGGGCGCACCCGGAGGATGCGCGTTCAAATCCAGTTGTAGCAGCTTGAGGAAAATCTTGGCGTCGAGCATGGGGAGAGGCAGGTGGAGGGTGCGGGCAAAGCAAATTTTCGATTGCCGATTTTCGATTGCCGATTGCAAAAAAACTTGCTGATGGTTGATGGCTGATGGTTGATTGAATCCCGGCGCCTTTTCGAGTTCGAGCGTGAGACGCAATTCCTGCGTGGCCAGGGCGCGCGTAGCCAGGCGCGCGCAGAGTTGCTCGAGCAGGCGATTCAGCAGGAAAGCCAGCGGTTCGAGCAGGACGATGGGGTACTCCAATTCGATGGCTTCTTCAAACGCCAGCGGCACTTCCACGGGAACCAGCGTGCGCGAAGCGGCGCCGCGTGCCAACTGCTGCAGGCGCAAACCTTCTTGCCCGAGACGTTCGCTAAGCGCAATTTCCGGCAGCGCGGCCAGAGCACGCAGGTTGCGAATGCCCCAGCGGTCGAGGGTTTCGAGCAGGCGATCGGCTTCCTTTTTCTGATCTCCCTCCAGTCGCTCGGCAAATAAAACTTCTACTGGCAGAGTGCCCAACCACTCGACTTCTTTGCCTGCGGGAATCACGGTGACGCCGGAAATGCCTCGGGCAGCAAGCAGGGCGGCATCGGGATTGGATGCTGTGGCAACATTGACAGCGAGTCCGAGCGCGGCAGCGCGATTGGAGATAGCGCGGGAAATTTCGGGAAGCGATCCGAACAGAGACTCCAGGCCTGTGAGATCGAGTAGTACCGTGTCGCAGGCCGTGTCTTCCACACATGGCGAGAACGACTGAGCGCAATCGAGCAGTGCGGCGTGTGTCGCGGATTCCTGCAGCGGCAAGCGCGGGCGCAATGCCAGTTCTGCACACAGTTCGGCTTGCGGCTTGGTCATGCCGGGCGCGATACCCATGCGGCTGGCTTTTTCATTGACCGCGCGAATTGTTTCCAGAGGAGGCCTGCCTTCAACCATGGCGACAGGGTGCGACTGCAGTTCCGGTTCGGCACGCAGTGCGGCCGCCACAGGAAAATTCGACACGTAGATGCAAGCAAACGGCATGAATCATTGAGTAATTGGGTAATTTGGTAATTGAGTGATTTGTCTCATCTCCTTCATCCCGCCCAGGCGGTTTTGGTGGCGAACGTTACCGAGCGCGCAGGTTTGCGTTCTATACGCGAACGAATGAGTTCCGCCGTAATATCGAGTCCGGTCAGCAAGTGCGCATGTGCAGGATGTGGGGAATCCAATACGGTTTGCCCAGTTTGACCAACTTTTTTACGCCCCTTTGGGGCTTCAACATCCCCGGCAGCAAACCCACAGCTGGAGTTCACCCTGAGCGCAGCCGAAGGGCCGTGGGCTGCATTCTTTCGCCGCTTCGCGGCTGATCCATCCGCTGGCAGCATTGGATTGCCTGATCCCAACTGCAGCAGCAGGGAAGAACAGCTTCCGGCGATAGCTTGCGGTTCGATGGCCAGCAGAATCGTGGGTGTGTGCTCGATGACGCGGCGAAAGCGGAACCACGTGGTCAGCGGAATGCGGCGGGCTGCCTGCGGCGGCAGATCGCCGAGATCGAGGGCAATCAGCCCAAAACCTCCGCTTTCGAGCAGGAGATCGGTAGCGAGCAGGACTTGCTCGAGGCGCTGCTCTGACGGATGTTTTGTGTCTCGTGGTCCAAATCGATCTTCAGAACTCTGATTTACTGAAAAAAACTTTTTCTCCGTGTCGAAGCCTGCCCCTTCGGCAGGCTCAGGGCAAGCTCTGAGCGGAGTCGAAGGGCGCCTCCATGGTGAGTCTTCTCCGCAGCGCACCCACAACAGCCGGTCCAATTCCACACCGGCGGCGGCGGCGGAGTGGGGATCGAGCGTGTCGCTGGCGTCCACTACAGCGCAGAATTCTCCGCGGCGGGTGGCGGCAGCCAGCGCGGCCAGGAGCACGGTGGTGCATCCCGAAGACGCAGGTCCGCAGATTTCGGTGAGGCAACCGCGGGGCAGGCCGCCGGTCAGGGCGTCGAGGGCGGAGATACCGCTAGAAACCATCATCGGCATCGGGCGAGTTTCGAGCCGCGAAGCCGGCACTACAGAATTTTCGATTTTGGATTGCCGATTGCTGATTGTTGATTGACCAAAGCGGGCTATGGGAAAAGATTTTTGTATTCCGGCAAGCTCTCGATGATGGACACTAGAGCGCGAGCGCACCTCCGGAACGATTTCTTCGTCAAAGACAAAAGAGCGGCCCGTGACCGCCGAAGTGGAAACCACTGCGGAAGACATAAATTCCTCGGAAAATTTCAGGGAACACCGGGGCTGGAGCCGCGGAGGCGATCGGCGCAGTTTCGCTTTTTATTCGCCTATAAGAATTCTGCTCCGGGAGGCAGGATTTGTCAAGTCCAAGAAGATGAAAAAGCTTTAACGCAAAGACCGCGAAGAAAATCCGAGCAGGTCGGCCGCTTCCAGACTCTACTTGGGAACTTCGAAGCGATAGCCGATGCCGCGCAGGGTTTTGAGGTACCGGGGATGGCGGGGGTCGGGTTCGATCTTCTCGCGCAGGCGGCGGATGTAGACGTCAATCGAGCGCGGGGTCACGAAGGGAGTTTCTTTCCACACGGCGTCCAGCAATTGGTCGCGGGTCAGGACCCGGCCCCGGTGCGTGGCCAGATACTCGAGCAGACGGAATTCGCGTACGGTGGTGAGCACATTGCGGCCCTCCACCTGCACGGTCATGGAGGAGACGTTGATTTCGAGGTCGCCGAGGCGGAGTACCTCGGCGATTGCAGGAGTCTGGGCCAATCCCCGCAGCACGCTGCGCACGCGGGCCACCAGTTCGCGCGGGCTGAAAGGCTTGGTAATGTAGTCGTCTCCGCCCAGTTCCAACCCCTTGATGCGGTCAGCCTCACCGGTTTTGGCGGTGAGGAAAATGATGGGTGTCGCCGAAAGAGCCGGCGTTTGCCGGATGTGGCGGCAGAGTTCGAAGCCGTCGGTGCCGGGCATCATGATATCCAGAAGGAAGAGCGCCGGCAGCTCGCGCGCAGCTTCGCCGAGCACAGAACCGCTACTAACGAAGCTTTGCACCTCGAAGCCCGCCGCCCTCAGGTTGTGCGAGATCAGGCGGGCTATGTCTTCCTCGTCTTCCACGACGAAGATAAGCGGCCGCAGCGCTGCAATGCGGTCGGTGCTTGCAGTTTCCGCGTAGGATTGGGCAGGCAGGTGCATCCTTAAGCTTGCGGCTGACCCGAGGTCCACGGCCATTCGGGATCGAGAGTGCCGCTCAACCTTATTAGGAGAATGTTGCGTGAATGTTTCCTGCTTGTTAATGAACGATGAATTTGTGGAGACCCAGTTCGTCGCCAGGGGCCCGTAGTCAGTAAGAAGAGAAATCCGGTTCCAGTTGACACGGAAGGTTGATGAGATCGCCCGCTTGAGAATCTCCTAGATCCCGACGCCCGAGGACGGGCTACGCGGACCTGACAACTAGCCCCTGGCCACTGGGAACTGCTCCTACGGCGTGCCCCTTTTCTTGGGCGCGTGGCGCAGGCTGCGGCCCTCGATCAGGCTGTAAAGATCTTCGGCGAGGTTGGTGGTGTGATCGCCAGCGCGCTCCAGAGCCTGCGCCATGAGCAGGACTTCGAAGCCCGACGGATCGCTACGTGACATGCTTTCGGCGAGATATTTCTGGAACAGGGCATGGCAGACGCGGTCGATATCCTTATCCATCTGCAGTACCTTGCGGGCGCACTCGAGATCGAGGGTGGAAAAGCCGCGGTGGATGAGGTCGAGCATATCGCGCAGGACCGAAGACATCTCGACGAGCTGGCGAATGTCAGAAGTCGCCATCTTGGTGGTCCGGGCTTGTACCCGCAGAGCTACGCTCATGACCAGATCTCCAATGCGCTCCAGGTCGGTGGTCGATTTCAGGCTGGAGAGCAGCTGCCGGGCGCGGGCTTCGTTCACGCGCGTGATGGCCGCGGGCAGGAGCTCGTCAATTTGACGCTCGATCAGGTCGAGTTCTTTCTCACAATCCTTGATCGCCAGAAACGCCATGCGGGAGGAGTTGGTCAGCAGGTCGGGGACGTTGGCTGCCGCGTCGCGGGCAATGAGGCAGGCTTTAAGCGCCAGACTGACCAGGTCGTCGGAGCCACCCGAGTACGACTCGGCCGAAATTGTTGTGGATCCGTTGCTGGAACGGCGCGCGGCACCTGTTTCCGCCTTGCGAGACTCGGGGCTGCCGGATTTTCGCACTCGATTGGGCATCTCTCGGAAGGGCGAGACGTCAACAAGCAGTGTAGCCCCAAAATGTAAAAGGACGGTTACAACATTGCCTGGGGCGGTGCCCTGCCGATAACATGGATCAATCGTAGCTTGACCAGTCGCATCAAGACAGGGTGATTCGTGAACCTGGCTGACTATCTGCGCCGCTTGTTTGCCTATGATGAGTGGGCCAACCGGGAAGTTCTCAGCGCGATCCGAGCCGCTGGCGGGGCGAACGAGCGGTCGCTCGAGCTCATGGCCCACATTCTTTCGGCCGAGCGGCTTTGGCTGGAGCGGCTGAAGCAGCAGCCCCCGGGTTCTCCGGTGTGGCCGAAGTCCGATCTCGAGCAATGTGAGGCGCAAGCGGCCGAACTGGTTCGGCTGTGGCGCGATTATCTGGACCTGATCACCGCCGGCGATGTTCACCAGTCGGTTTCGTACAAGAACAGCAAGGGTAAGGCGTGGACGAGCACGATTGAGGACATTCTGACGCACGTTGTGATGCACTCGGCCTATCATCGCGGGCAAATCGCCAGCCACATGCGCGCCAGCGGACAGACTCCCGCCTATACCGACTTCATTCATGGAGTACGCCAGGGGTTGGTCAAGTAAGAGCTGAGAGGCTACGGAAAAGACGGGATTTTGAGTGGTCAGTGCTTTATCCGTGCGAAGAGCGAAAGGGGACCGCGATGGAGGGTCGAGCTTATCAGATATTCACCGCTATTCAGATCCTGGCGGCATGTGCCCTCGTCTGGGGCCTTGCTACCTGGCCCAGCCCATGGAACGTGCAGCGCTACATTGGGACTGCACTCGTGGTAGTGGGAATCAGCTGCATTGTGATGGCACGCTATCAACTCGGGAAATCGTTTTCGATAACCGCGCAAGCCCGTCAACTGGTCACCAGCGGAATTTACTCGAAGATTCGCAATCCGATTTATGTGTTCGGCGCGGTGATGATCACGGGGGTAATCCTGGTTGTGCAGAAACCTGCCCTGTGGATCGTCCTTTTTATTGTGGTGATTGGGCAAACTCTTCGCGCGCGGCGCGAAGCCCGTGTGCTGGAAGCGGCTTTCGGTGACGCCTACCGGGAATACCGCCGCAAGACGTGGTTCTAGGGTGCTGCTCACGCGCGGCTATGGCACCGGGTGTGGTCATGCCTTACCCTTTGCCGTCGCCCACTGCGAAGACGTAATATCTCAGCGATGAAAAAACTGGCTCTGCTCTTGCTTCCGGTGCTGTGTGCTGCTTTTCTGCTAGCTGCCGACCAACCAAAAATTCCGCCCATGCCGATCGCCGTTTCCGGCAACGCGGTGGCTGCGCTCCGGGGTGGCCTCGACGTCTATTCGCTGATGGGCATCGGCACCAAGAAGACCTGGGACGACATCACCAACAAGGTTTACGTCTTTCATATCGCAGGGGCGAAATGGGCTGAGGAGCGTCCGGTGCCGGGAGTGGCCGGCCGTCTGGGCGCTTCCGCCGTCGGCGCCAGGGGACAGATATTCCTCTTTGGAGGATTTGTCGTGGATGGGCAGGGGAACGAGATGACCGTTCCCGACGTGAACTCCTACGTTCCCGGGGACAAGCGCTGGTACCGCGGCGCCGACATCCCCGTGCCCGTGGACAGCGCCGTGATTGGGGTGAATCAGAACCGCTACATCTATCTGGTCGGTGGACGCTCGAAAAACGGGCCGGTCAACAACGTCCAGGTCTACGACGCCGAGAAAAATACCTGGAGCGAGGCCACACCGTTTCCCGGGACGCCGGTGTTCGGTCACGCCGGAGGTCTGGCTGACGATGCCATCGTCTACCTGGATGGCGCCAAGAAAAACCCGGCGAGCGTGCCTCCCTACGTGACTTCGGACGAGTGCTGGCTGGGCAAGATCGATCACAAAGATCCGAACAAGATCACGTGGAGCAAACTGCCGCCGCATCCGGGCCCGGCGCGCTTCGGCATTGTAGCCGGAGTAGAGAAGAACCGCATTCTGTTCACCGGCGGCTCTGCCAGCTTCCACAACTACAAGGGGATGGACTCCGACGGTAAGCCGGTCGAGCTTGCTACTGTGACTTTCGAGTACGATGTGCACGGCAACCGCTGGGAGACGATCGAAGAGAGTACGTTTGATCCGCGCAGCGATACCCACGGAATTGTCTCCACTCCGATTGGGTCGATGATGGTTGGCGGATTGGTCACGAATACGGCCGTATCAGCGCGGGTCGCGATCGTACCGAAGAAATAAGAACGCTGCGAATGCCTGTCCAGATCGGAATTTTTCCCGAAAGGGGAGTGCGTGCGCCTCTCACTCAAGAAAAAGTACCTTCGTCATCTCGCTCGATGCGGCCCGCCGGTTTAGCATGACCTTGTTTCTAGAAAGCGGACATCACTCATAACCTCCTGAGGACACGGCGGGTGGGCGCCTCCAACCACCCGCCGTTTTTCTGTTTTTTCTGGCAGAGACCGTGAACCTGGGGTAAAATCCCTTCATCGTT
>OMOD01000059.1 GCA_900290255.1 Candidatus Sulfotelmatobacter kueseliae | reverse complement strand
TAGCGGCGGCCGAAGCCGATCGCGACACCGCCATCAAACGCGCGCTGGCGACGCGGGAATCAGCGGTCGCGAAAGCACAGGCCGACCAGGAGAGAGTGCTGGCTGAGACGCTTTCGCTGGCCAAGCAGGCAGAGGCGCAGCGCGACCTGGAGGTAAAAAAAGCGCAATTTTTGGAGGTTACCAAGCGCCAGCAGGCGCAGGCCGATAAGGCCTATGACATCCAGACCAACATCATGCAACAGCAGGTGATCGCCGAGCAGGTGAAGGTGCAGCAGGTCGAGAAAGAGCAGCAGGTCAAGGTGAGCAGCAGGTCAAGGTGCAGGAAGCGGAAATCAACCGCCGTGAGAAGGAACTGATCGCGACCGTGCTGAAGCAAGCCGAGATCGAGCGTCAGCGCATCGAAACTCTGGCCGAAGCTGAGAAGCAGAGGCTGATGGCGGAAGCCGAGGGACATGCGGCGTCGATCCGCGCGCAGGGCGAGGCCGAAGCCGAGATCATCTTCAAGAAGGGTGAAGCCGAAGCCAAGGCGATGAACGTGAAGGCCGAGGCTTTCCAGGAGTACAACCAGGCAGCGGTATCGACAAGTTACTCACCGGCCTGCCCGAGGTGGTGAAGGCGCTGGCCAGCCCGCTGGCGAACGTCGACAAAATCACGGTCATCTCCACGGGCAATGGCGATGCCGCCGGCCTGAACAAGATCACCGGCGACATCACCAAGATGGCGGCGCAGGTGCCGGCGCTGTTCGAGACGCTCTCGGGCATGCCGCTGGCGGAGTTGCTCGGCAAAGTGCGGCAGATCGGCGACAAGTCGGCGAAACCGGCCGATCCGCCAAAGAAGTAGCGAGGCGAAGGAATCGGAGTAGCGAGTTATGACGAGCAAACCAAGGCACGCGGGACTGGGCATCGCCGTGGGCGCCGCGTTAGGCGTGGTGGCCGGACTTCTGGCCGGCAACGTAGGCGTTTGGATCGCCATCGGAGTCGCAATCGGTATCGTGATCGGGGCCTCGTCCCGGCGCAAGGCAGCGGAATGTCCGGAGTGCGCGCAAATCCATCGCGCACATGAATTGAAGAGGCAGATATGACAAGAAACAGGAAGCTCGGAACTGCCATCACGCTGGTCACTGCTGTAGGAGCGGCACTTGGCGTGCTCGCAGGCTATATCAGCATCACAACGGCGGTCGGCGCGGCAGTGATCGGAATCGTAATCGGAACTGCGGTGGCGCGCGGAAGGTTTTCGAGCGCGCCGGATGCAGAGTAGAGAAATTGATAGGGCCACCCGGAACGTGGTGGCCAAAAGGTAAGAGCTATGAGCTAGAAGCTAGAAGTAAAGAAGGGGGTTCACCATGGCATTACTGGAGCGTGTGGCAACGTTGGTTCGGGCTAATCTCAACGACCTGATTGATAAGGCCGAGGATCCCGAAAAGATGATCAAGCAGGTCATTCTCGACATGCAGAACCAGCTTCTGCAGGTCAAGACGCAGGTGGCGATCTCTATCGCCGACCAGCACCTGCTGGAAAAGAAGCAGAAAGAGAACGAAGACAAAGTGGCCGAGTGGATGCGCAAAGCTGAGCTGGCGGTAGACAAGAAGGAAGACGATCTGGCGCGCGCGTCGTTGCAGCGAGTGGAGAGCTATCGCGAGCTGAGCGAGAACTTCACCCAGCAGGTCGTCGATCAGAAGGCGCAAGTCGAAAACCTGAAGTCCGCGCTGCGGCAACTGGATCAGAAGCTGACCGAAGCCGAAGCCAAAGCCGACCTGCTGATCACGCAGCATCGCCGCGCCCGCGCCGTGGGCAAGGCCAGCGACGCACGCTTGGCTTCCGGCGACGGCTCGAAGGCCGCAGCCTTCGACCGCATGAAGCGCAAGGTCGCGCATTCAGAGGCCGTGAGTCAGGCCAAGTCGGAGATCGCTGCCGATAACCTCGACGATCGTCTGGCTGCGCTGGAGAAGCAAGACCGCATCGAGCAGTTGCTGGCCGATCTGAAGCAGAAGCGCGGGGCGTAGTGTGGCGCGGGCGCCCTCGCCCGCGGATGCCGCGCCCTGAAACGCCTAGCCCTTGGTCCAGTCCTCGATCTTCAACTGCTTCACGCGCTGGAAGACGCGGTCGTGCGTGACCAACGTGGCGCCGGCGGCGAGTGCCTGGGCGGCGATCATCATGTCGAGATTACCCATGGGAGTGCCTGAATCTTCCAATGTGCTGCGGAGGGTCGCGTAACGCTGAGCGGCCGGCGAATCCCAGGGCAGGATCTCGACACGCAGCAGGAACTCGTCCACCGCGAGCTTTAGCCCGGCGGCTTCTGGCCTGCGGGCAACGCCAAAACGCAACTCCGCCTCGGTCACCACGGAGATCCCAACCTCGGCCATGGGCACCTTCAGCAGCCGTTCGCGCACGCGCGGAACGTTGCCTTTGATCACGTAGCTGGCCACGTTTGTGTCGAGCAGGTAACGGACAGGCATCAGAACAACTTCCGTTTTTGCGGCGGGGTATCGCGACGGTTTGAGAGGAAGTCTTCGGGAATCTGGAGGTCGTCGGTCAGATCGAAGAAATCCCGCCAGGAGTCAGGCCTGCGGGAAAGGATGACATCGCCCGTGGCCGGATCGCGGCGGACATAGACCTCCGAGCCAGGGAAACGAAAGTCCACGGGCAGACGGACGGCCTGACTGCGGCCGTTGCGGAAGAGCCTGGCAGTATGAGCCACTGGTTAATCCTCCCTGATCGATATCATAGTATATCACATAGTCTCTATCACGATATAGATCATCTTTAGAAAACACCCTATCGTTCGCAGAAGCTTGAGCCAGGCGGCTTCGTATTTCCTTCGCTCTCTCAATCGCGGCCCGCGTGCAGGACGACGTCTTGAAACGAAATCGTCGAGGTTCAAGAATGAAGCAGACCATCTATGGTGCTGAGCTGTCGCCAACTAGCTCACCCTTACATCCATTGACGGCCCTGCCCGCATCTCTCTATTCTTAGTAATAGTCACAATTCGAAGGACGTCCATGAAGAAAGTTGCAATCCTGACCCTATTGGCCCTGGCGGCGGCAATTTTGAGCTGCGGCACCCGTACTCCCACCACCACGGTCGAGACAACGACCAGCGGAAACTGGGAAGCCCAACTCGTCGGAGGCATCGGTCCGGCCAGCCAGCTGAACTTCTTGACCCAGTTCAGACTCACCAACGTCAATGGGGCGAGTGAACCACTCAGCATTACCGGCTTCGGCTTCTTTAATTTAGGACCGTGTTTCGTTTCTGTCCCCCCCCCCGCGGGTACAGCCTCGTTGAACACCAACTCTGCCAACCAGGTCCCCCCCCCCGCGGGTACAGCCTCGTTGAACACCAACTCTGCCAACCAGGTGACGGGTTCGATGACGTATACCGTCACGTCGGCAACGCCCGCGGGAAACACGCTTACGCTGACCACAGGTACCAGTGGCGGCGTTAGCGGCACGGCCAGCGGTACCCCGGGAACCGTCCTGGTCATGACGAATGGAGTTGTCTGGGGGGGCTGGACCCTGTCCACTACCAACAGCAGTTCCGGTTGCACGGGGAGCGGCACTTTCCTCATGTGTCAGGGCGCTGCCACCTGTACTGTTCCTTAGAACAGCGCTCTGCGCAGTGAGCCCGCCGGACCTAGATCTGTTCGTCGTCGTGCTTTCGCCATCTTGCCCGGCCCTTCCTTCCGCCTGCCCCGCTGCTATACAGTGTGAGCCATGGGTGGCCTAATCACGCCGCGCCAAGCCATACCGCGCGCACTGCACGAGATCGCTGAAGCCGTGGGATCCCGCCTGATTGGCGATGGCCGCGTCGCGGTGAGTAACGTAGCCAGCATCGATTCGGCCACAGAGGAAGATCTGGTCTTCGTCGAGGACGAAAAACATTTGGCCGCAGCTTTGCAGTCGAAGGCCGGCGCGGTCATTGCAGGAGAATTCGCCGCGGCTGCTTCTTGCAGCAAGCCCTTGCTCATCAGCGACCACCCCAAACTCGCTTTCGCCCGGGCAGCGCGGTTTCTCCGCGAGGGATCGCCCCTCGAAGTCGGTCAGCAGCAGGGGAAAATCCACGCGACGGCGGTGATTCATCCTTCCGCCGTATTGGGTACGGGCGTCTGTGTGGGAGAGCGAGCGGTGATCCGCGAACAGGCGCACATCGGGGAAAGAACACGGATCGGAGCAGGCTGCGCCATAGGAGCCGGCGTCATCCTGGGCCGCGACTGTGAAATCTATCCCAACGTCACCATTTATCGAGGAAGCACACTGGGCGACCGCGTGATCGTGCATGCGGGCGCGGTGCTCGGAAGCGACGGCTTCGGGTACGTGCGCGACCGCCAAACCGGCCACTACGAGAAATTCCCTCAGGTCGGGCAGCTCGTGATCGAAGATGACGTCGAGATCGGCGCCAATACAACGATTGACCGCGGCGCGCTCGACCAAACTCGCATTCGACGAGGCGCGAAGATTGACAATCTTGTGCATGTCGGCCACAACTGCCAGATCGGCGAGGACGTCATCATTGCGGCGCAGACGGGCCTGTCGGGAAGCATCGTCATAGAAAACGGCGCAGTTCTGGGCGGTCAGGTGGGCATTGGCGAACACGCGACCATCGGCGAGGGAGTCATGCTCGGCGGGCAGGGCGGAGTCCTGCCCAACAAAATCCTGCGCGGCAAAGGCGTGGCGTTCTGGGGAACTCCGGCGCAACCGCTGCGGCAGTATCTGAAGCAACTGGCGACGCTGGCACGGCTGGCGAAAAAGGACTAGCCAAGATCGTGGCACTCATCGTCATCGGCGGGCATTCGCGCAGCGTGGGCAAGACCAGCGTGGTGGCCGGGTTGATCTCTGCCCTGCGTGAGTTTGGCTGGACGGCGGTGAAGATTACGCAGTACGGCCATGGCATCTGCTCGGCCAGCGGCGGGGAATGCGACTGCGCGACCGCCGATCATTCTTGGGCAATTTCCGAAGAGCGCGACCGTTCAGGCGAGTCGGACACGTCGCGGTTCCTGCTGGCGGGAGCGGAGCGGGCGGTATGGGTGCGCACCGAACAAGGGCGGCTGGCCGAGGCCATACCCGAGCTGCGGACGAGAATTGCGGATGCGGGCAACGTGATCATCGAGTCCAACAGCGTGCTGAAGTTTCTGCGGCCGGATTTGTATCTGACGGTTGTCGATCCGGCCACGCCCGACTTCAAGAACTCGGCACGAGAGTTCCTCGATCGCGCCCATGCCGTGATTTTGCATAACGGCGGGGGCGGCGCTCAATGGCAGGCCGTTTCTTTGAAGCCGGTGGCGGGGCGGCCGGTCTTCCGTATCACGCCGCCCGAGTATGTCACGCTGGAGATTGTGGAGTTCGTTCGATCGAACCTGGCTGCACAAGTCACGCAAAAACAGAACTGACCCTGACAATGTCTCGGTTTGGTTGTTCGGACCGACTGCCCTGTCGAGCCTCGCTCGACCGGACAGCCGGGGCGGCTGTCCCCACATGGTTGTTTTCGCAAACTGACACACTTCCCTTACCACTGACCACTGACAACTGCTCTTTGCTATCCTTGCGCGTGCGGCAAATTCACTCCAGCGCTTGGCTTCTGGTGGTCTTGTCGGCAGTTCTGCAGGTACTGATCTTTCCCCTTCCCGGCATCTATATCTTCTCTTGGTTTGCGCTTACACCGCTGATTGTCGCGCTGCTGCGCGCGCGTCCGGCAGGCGAACTTGAAACTGCGGATGGGGTCAGATTGCGGCCCGCCGCACCCGGGCAGGCGTTCCTGCTGGCCTACGTTTGCGGAATCTTGTGGTACGCAGGGACCTGCTACTGGATCTACGACACGATGCGCCAGTACGGTGGACTCAGCGCGCCGATGGCGGCCCTGGCGCTGTTCTTGTTTTGCTGTTACCTCGGGATCTATCACGGATTATTCGGTCTGCTGCTGAGCCTGCTGGTCAAAGGGTCACGAGACTATCGGCGCGCTCTGGCGACCGCGCCATTTCTCTGGGTAGCGATGGAACTGGCCCGCACTCGCGTCACAGGGTTCCCGTGGAATTTGCTGGGAATCGCCCAGGTGGATAACGTTGCCCTGTGCCGCATCGCCGAATGGACGGGCGTCTACGGCATCTCTCTTGAAATTGCGCTGGTGAATGTCGCGTTCGCAGCAGCGTTCCTCGTTCCGCGGCAGAGGCGCGGTGCGATGTTGACGGCAGCGCTGGCTGCCGCTGCGGTCCTGCAGGCGGGGAAACTCATGGAAGCTCCGGCGGCGATCGCTGACCATGCCGCGCTGCTCGTACAGCAGAATATTCCGGTATCGGCTGACTGGACGCCAGTGTATTTTCAGCGGACCCTAAACGAACTGGCGGAGCTAAGTGTGAGGTCCGCGGCCAGCCCTGGGGCCACGGAAGTCGACTTGGTCGTCTGGCCGGAGTCGCCCGCTCCCTTCTTTGACCACGATGCGAGATTTCGGAACGTGATCAGTGACGTGGCGCGCCAGAGCGGAGCCTGGGTTGTGACTGGGGTTATTGGAACTGGATCGCCGCGCGCGAGCGGAAAGACTCCTCTGATGTTCAACTCCGCTGTGTTAGTTAGCCCCACCGGTCAATGGACTGCCCGCTACGATAAGGTTCATCTGGTTCCTTTCGGAGAGTATCTGCCGTTCCCGAGCCTGTTCTCGTTTGCTGGAGGCCTGACCAGGGAAGTCGGCGAGTTTGGGCGGGGCACATCGCGCAAACCGCTCGACGCAGGCGGCGAGCAACTTGGCGTGTTCATCTGTTACGAATCTGTCTTCCCAGATGAAGTGCGGCAGTTTGCCGCGCAGGGCGCGCAGGTTCTGGTCAACATTTCCAACGATGGCTGGTATGGAGACAGCGGCGCGTACGCGCAGCATTTGAACCAGACTCGCATGCGCGCCATCGAGAACCATCGCTGGCTGCTGAGCGCGACCGATACCGGAGTTACGGCGTCGATCGATCCCTGGGGACGACTTGCGGCGCGAATTCCCCGCAAAGAGCGAACGGCGCTGATCGCTCCCTATGCCCCCACGTCCGTAACTACTCTTTACACTCGACGTGGCGACTGGTTCGCCTATGCGTGTGCGATAATCTCTCTGGGAGCGCTCGTGGCGCGCTTGGCACTTTCCAAAAAACCGCAGGAAGGCTGATCGGTCCTCATGAATCAAGAGTTGGAACAGTCCTACGAGAAGTTGAGCAAGAAAGTACAAGAACTCCGGGAGTATCTTTGACGCGGGGAACCTCCGTCCGCAACTAGCCGAAATCGAGAAGCAGGCTGCCGACCCGGCACTTTGGTCGAATCCGCAAAGGTCGCAGCTCGTGATGCGCGAAAAGAAGCGGTTGGAGCACGTGCTCTCGACCGACGCCGACCTGGCACGACGCAGCGACGACATCGCCGCCTATTTTGAGCTTGCCAAAGAAGGCGAGAATGTGGACGCCGACTTGCAGCGAGAGATCGGCTCCCTGAGCGATCTGCTTGACAAGCTTGAAACCGAAACCCTGCTTTCCGGCGAGAACGATGCCCGCAACGCCATCGTGACCATTCATCCCGGCGCGGGTGGCACCGAGTCCCAGGACTGGGCCGACATGCTGTTGCGCATGTATCTGCGCTGGGCCGAGCGCCAGCGATTTGAGACCGTACTCTACGACTATCAGCCGGGCGAGGAGGCTGGGCTGAAATCGGCGACATTCGCGGTCAATGGCGAGTACGCGTACGGACTCCTCTCCAGCGAAATCGGTGTCCACCGGCTAGTGCGTATTTCTCCGTTCGATCAAGCCAAGCGGCGTCATACTTCATTTGCCAGCGTATACGTGTCGCCGGAAATCGACGACAGCATCGAGGTGGTGATCAAGCCGGAAGACATCCGCGTGGACACCTACCGCTCCAGCGGCAAAGGCGGACAGCACGTCAACACCACCGACTCGGCCGTGCGCATCACGCACATTGCAACCGGCTTGGTTGCCAGTTGCCAAAACGAGCGTTCGCAGCACAAGAACCGTGACCGCGCTATGAGCATGCTGCGCTCGAAGCTCTACGAGTTTGAGATGGAGAAAAAGCGCGAAGCTACGAAAAAGATCGAGGATTCGAAACTCGACATCGATTTCGGATCGCAGATTCGTTCTTATGTGTTGCAGCCATACCGGATGATCAAAGACCATCGCACCAAGACGGAAGTCGGCGACGTGGACCGCGTGCTCGACGGCGACCTGCAGCCCTTCATCCGGGCGTATCTGCTGGCGCGGCGTGGAGAGAGACAGTGAAGCGTGCAGCGAAAAAACGCCCAGCGCAGAGGACGCCGAGTACGCAGGGGGTCAAACTCGGTCCTCGCTTCATGCGGGCGTTTCAGTTTGCTGCCGAGAAACATTCCGGCCAGACGCGGAAAGCATCGACGATCCCCTACCTCGCGCACCTGATGGGCGTCGCGTCGCTGCTGCTGGAGGCCGGAGGCGATGAAGATCTGGCGATTGCGTCGCTGCTACACGATGTGGTCGAGGATTGTGGTGGAGCGCCGATGCTGAAGGAAATCCGCCGCCGCTTTGGCAACCGGGTCGCCAAAGTAGTAGGCGGCTGCACCGATGCCGATACGGACCCCAAGCCGCCGTGGCGTGAACGCAAGGAAGAGTACATCCGCCACCTGACGAAGGCGGATGCGGACACTCGACTGGTTTCGGCGGCTGACAAGCTGAATAACGTGCGCTCCATCCTCAGCGACTACCGCGAATTGGGCGAATTCGTCTGGTCACGGTTCCATGGTGGACGCGAGGGCACTCTTTGGTACTATCGCACTTTGCGGGACGAATTTCTGCGGAGCCGGCCGAATCGCGTTACCCGGCAATTCGATCTGGCGGTGAAAGAACTCGACTCGCTGGCGGAGCATCCGATCTCTGCCGGCCAGGAATCGCAACCCGTCGTCGGGGCCTGAAGCTATGGCGCGCACCATTGATCAAATTCGCGCTTCGAGACTTCCCTCCCACATGATGCAGTTTGCGGCCCGCGGCGCGCTCCAAGTGCCGCCGGCCGAGAACATCGAGATTCTGGTTCATCTTGCCCGCC
>OMOD01000101.1:48547-110530 GCA_900290255.1 Candidatus Sulfotelmatobacter kueseliae | reverse complement strand
TCTCGTAAGGCTCTTTCATCCTCTACTTCATGCCGGTTTAGCCCGGCGCACTGTAAAGGCCTGTTTACATCAGTTGTCTTCGCCGTCCACGACAGCCAATCATTAGGAGAACTGGTTGAACGCCTCAGGGTAGACAACACGCCCCTTGATGTCCGACAGAGCGCCTCGAACCAATTCCAACCCCATGAAGGCTTCATCGGCAGCAAACGGGTTTTTCAGCCCGGCGACGAGCGCGTGCGTGAAACCGAAACGCGGATAGTAGCTGGGATGGCCAACCAAGACGATGGCACGGTAGTGAGCCCGTCTGCACACCTCGATTCCATGCTCGACCAGCATCGAGCCGATTCCCCTGCGCTGATGCGAAGGAAGAACGGACATCGGCGCAAGTGAAGCGACCTGCATCTGGTCGCCCTTGGTGGTCATAATCATCACAGGACTGAACAGGATGTGCCCAACAACCTGACCTGCGTCATCGACCGCAACCAACGACGCGATGACCAGCCCGTCGTCTCGCAGCCGTTCAACCAGTGCGGCTTCGAGCGGCGAACCGAATGCAGCGAGGTTCACCTCCCTGATGGCAGCATAGTCGTCCGGCGTTTCGGGGCGGATCAGCACGTCCAATGATAAGACGGGGGAGTTGGGGAGCGATAACTGGCATGAAATCGCGTCACTCACCCAGAGACCGGGGCGAGGCAGTAATGGGCCTTTTCGACCAGCCCGATCCCGATGTACGAGAATGCCAAGAATTCTGGCCTTGAGAACTGGCGGCAGATCGACATTCTGTATGACAGTCCGGTTCTGAGCGCAAAGGCCCGATAGCGTCAGCATTGGGACAAATGCTAGATTGTCCCAAAGGTTTGTGAAGGCGGCCCAATGTGAAAGCATATCTATTCCTAGCATTTGGCGCGTTGTGGCTGACTTTGTCGGTCCTTCTTCGTAGGACTGGCTATGCATCCTTTTGGCCGAAGGGTGCCCTAGACCCTGACACAGTCGCAAGAGTTTTCCGTGTGATGCTGCCGATACTTTTCTTCGGTTGGATTGCCCCGACTGCACTAGGACTTTGGCTGCTATGGTCAAAGAGGTGAAGAACGGAACGGCGTCTATCGAATGGGGTTTTGGACCGTTGACGTAACATCGCGTTAGCACTCATCGACCTGAAAAAAGGCGAAGAGAAGGCGCAAGCTTGCGCTATGGCCTGGTTACGCCAGTTATCTTTCAGCACCGTCGGGTCTCCATCAATCATTGAGTTGCCACGACGGCGAATTTGTAGAGATAGCCATGAACGTTGAAAAGAGTCTGGTGCGCTTTCTACATTCCGTTACGCTTCTTTTGGCTGTCTCCGCTGCACTCATCATCTTTATCGTGATGCCATACGTACTGTTGGAGCACTGGCACCTTCTCCCGGACTGGCAGGGTCTCCAGTTCATCTATCTGCTGTTTCCGTTGATAATTGCATGGATCCACGCCGGATTTGTTTTCCTTGTAATTGTCGTAGCCTGTGAGCTTTTGCTTGTTGATTTTAAATCTGCTGCCAGGAGGACGAAGATTGAAGCTGCGGCGAAAATATCCGTTTGTTTGTTGGCGTATCTGTTCATAACAATAGGGAACCAGCTGAATCTTCACTGATTGACTCCAAGTGCCAACCATTCGCTTGGTCGCGAATCTGTTCTTCCCCACCGTTGAAATATCGCGTTTACACTCAAAGTGCCGCTTTCAGCGCGCTTTGTAACCGAAGAACACCTGGGTATCAGCTGCGGTTTTTCTGGCCTGATCGAGATTGGGAGATATCTTCCCCGCCAGATCCTCGGCGGCCTGCGCCTCCTGAAAACGGCCGGCGTGACGCAAAGCGTCAGCCAGCAGGAGATAGCCGACACCGCTGGGTTCAACTTTCATGGCCTGATTCAAGCGCATGACCGCCTCAGAGAAATTGCCGTCGCGCTCAGCCAGCATCGCGCTGCCTACCAGTGACGGCGGGTCATTGGGATTTGCCTGCAGCCCGTTCTCGTAGCTCTTCCTGGCCTGCTCGAACTCTCCCATCTGGATGTACGCTGAACCGGTCTGGCTCCAGGCTGCGGCGCGCAGTTTTGCGTCAGCAGCGCTCCCGGAAACCTTCTGGTACTGCTCGATCGCGCCCTGAAAATGCCCGTTGCGTTGTTCGTACAGACCGATTTTCAAAAGCTGATCCGGCGGATACCGGTGGTACTGTTCCGAAACCAGAAATTCGCTGATCGCTTCGTCCGGTCGTCCCTCGCCATCCAGCACCATGGCGAGATTATCGTGCGCCAGATAATTGCGCTCGGTGACCCCGATCGTATATCTCCATAACGTCTCGCCATCGTGCCAGTGAGCGAGTTGGAGATAGGTGAGCACCCCCAGCGTCACCAACACCATCAAGGCCGGAACCGCCGCCCACACCTTCGCGATGTGCTTGGCCTCGACCGCCGCGGCGATTGGCCATACCAGCATCAGGAAGAGACCAATCATCGGCAGATAGGCATATCGGTCCGCCATGGCCTGTTCGCCTGTCTGCACGATACCGATCACCGGTACGAGCGTTCCCAGGAACCAGAACCATCCCACCGGCAGATACCGCAGGTCGCGCCGCCAGATCACCACCGCCGTCACCAGCACGAGCAGCACAGCTGCTGCGGCAATCTGGCTCATCGGAGGAACGCCCGTGTGCGGATAGATCGGAGCCAGCCTCGTCGGCCACAACGTGTGGCCGATATAGCGCGCGTAACTTACGATGGCATTCCCCATGCGCGCCGAAAACGAATACTCGCCCAGCGTCCGCAGCGCGCTTTCCTGGCGCTGCGCAATTACGGTGACTACGGAGCACACTGCGGCGAGAAGAAATAACGGCACTTTCTCCTTGACCAGATAGGTAAACGATCGTGGGGTGCTCGCTCCTTCAACGTTCGACGGCGTGGAGAACATGCTGCCCAAAGGCCAGTAATCCCACAGCAGCAACACAAAGGGCAGCGTGATGATCTGCGGCTTGGCCATCAGCCCCAGAGCAAATAGCGATACCACCCCAACGTACCGGCGAATTCCTCCCCGCTTCACATACCGGCCATAGGCCCACAGAGCCCACAGAAAAAAGAACATGCTGAGCACATTCTTCCTCTCCGAGGCCCAGGCCACCGACTCCACGTTCTCCGGATGCGAGGCAAACAGCGCCGCGATCACCAGGCTCGGCCACCCCGCACCCGTAGCCTCGAGCAAGATGAGAAACAGCAGAACCGCACTTGCCGTGTGCAGCAGAAGGCTTACGTAATGGTGCCCTGCCGCATTCAGCCCGAACACCTGGCAGTCCAGCGCATGCGAAAGCCAGGTCAGCGGATGCCAGAAGCCAGTGTGAATCGCACCAAATGCCCACTCCACCGTGGCCCAGGTCAGTCCGGCACGCACGTGCTGGGTTCCCGTTACGTACGCGATGTCATCGGAATACACAAATCCGCAATGCGCCACGGGATTGTAGAAAGCCAGGGTCGCTACCACCAGCGCCAGGCATGCAATAAACACGTTCTTCTGCGGAGAAAAAGCCGCGCCGCTCTTCTCCGAAGCTGATTCAATTTTCTGCTGCCTGCGAAGCTTGCCTGACGACGACAAAGGACCACCCCCGATTCTGGAAACCGAATTATAGCTTTGCCTGATTTCCCCTCAGATTCTCGCCGACAGTTGCACAATACTTTCGTAACTCGGCTGCGAAGCGTGTCTTTACCGCGTGACCATGCAGTCCCCAGGTCCTACTGAGCGCAGGCACGCTCCCCGCGTGCTCCGCGGGGATACTGTCCTTGGGTTAGATACAGGTGACAGGGACGAAGGCGCAGGCTGCCGCAGAGTCAGTTGTCCGGGTTCGCGTCTCTTATCTCTCGCTCTGGGAGGAATGCCAACCGTAGAAGTCGTCGATCATTCCCACATCGTGGCGGATCAGGGCCTCGTTCTCATTCTGTAACTGAATCGTCACATGATTGTGGGCGCCGGCAGGATCTTCGACCAGGTTGTAGTAGTAGTTCTTTGAATTCACCGCATCGCAGATGAATAGGGAACGTCCGTCACCGCTGAGGATCGCATACACCGCCGCATAGCTGGAGACAATCAGATACTGGGAACGCTTGTACGCCAATCGTTCCTGCGGGGTCTCAGTGAACAGAGGACGTCCGAACAACTCGTTGTTGATGATTGGCCGATGCCCCAGCAGGTAGTACAAACTGGGGGTAATGTCGGTCGTAAATGCGGGCTCATTTGGATCCCAGACCAGCCGCTCGCGCATTTGTGGCGGCAGATGAACGATCAGCGGAATGCGAATGACCTCGGGAAACAGGAAATCAGAGTGTCCCCACCGGCCAAACTCGCCATAGGAGTCTCCGTGGTCGGCGGTCAGAACGATGATGCTGTTGTCGTAAAGACCGCGCTGCCGCAGGAAGTCGAGAAATTCGCCGAACGCCGCATCCATCCTGCGCAACTCATAAATGCTCACCGCCTTCCGGCCGCCTTTGATCTTGGAGCGCTCGAGCGTCAGCGTGTGCACGTTCTGCGGTTGAGTGTAGGCGAAGATTGGTTTCTTCCGCTCGGGTCGCGAATCAATCTTCGCCTCCAGTTCCTTCAAGGTCGGAATGAAGTCCAGTTCGGCCCAGGATTTGCTGTCATGATCCAGTTCCGTGATCGAAGAAGAGGGCTCGAGCATCATCCGAACGATGGGATCGACACTGATGTAGCTTTGATATCCGTCCGTCTCCAGCAGTCTCTGGAGGTTGTTCATGGGATAGAAAGGCTCGATGTACTGCTTGTGCAGTTGCATGGCGCCAACCCAAATGGCAGGCTCGGAAAGCGCGGTGCCGCCGTAACGCGTATAGGCGCTTTTCAGCACAATACTGTCGCGTGCGAAGCGATCGATCTCTGGCGTGTAGTCAACCGCGGGATTGTACGGTGAAACGTAGTCCTGGCGCAGGCTGTCGATCACGAAAACGAAAATGTTCGGCTTGACTCCCGGTGTGGGTCCGAGATCGGAAACCAGACCGACGTCGGCTGGCCCCACCACGCTACTGTGGCTCAAGTTCGTATTCTGCTTGAGGAATTCGTAGAACTGCCGGTATGCCTTGTTGTCCATGGGGCGAGAGAGCAGGGCATACGCCGTCTTGAAGGAGATGTCCACGCCGGCGTAGTCCTCCAGAGCTCCTTGCCACTTGGGCGATGGATCAGGGCTGTAGAGCGTCAACCTGGCGCAGCTTACAAATCCTGCGCTGGCACAGGTGAGTACAAGGACTAGCGCGATCGATGCAGTTCTGCCTCGTACACGGAAGCCAGTCCAGCCAATCGTTTCGAGAACCAGCAACCACACTGCGATTACGGCGACTCTCTGCAGCACAAAATCCCAATCGGTTTTTCCCAACAGAACAGGAATGCCGTATGCGGCAACAACCAGACCCACTGCAGCGAATCCCCACAGCCATACGGGAGCCGCAGCCCGCACAACAGGAAGCTCCCCGCATGAACCCGCGGCTCGCAATCTCGCGGCAAGCCCCGTGGCAAACAGCACGACCACGAACGAGAACACTGCGGCAAGAATGTTGGCCTGTGTCCCCTCGAAAGAAATCGTCGGAAGAATCATCGTGCGCAGCAGCTGGAAACACACCCACCAGGCAAAAGCTCGCGTGAGCACGAAGTTCAGCAGCCCGGGCCATGCGGTTCGGCTGGTTGCCCACTTGATGAAACCCAGAATCAATCCCACCGCGGTGAAGATAACGAAATGAAAGCACAGGCTGACACCGAAACCCTGGAGGGCGAGGCTCCGCGACACTTCGTTTCCTTGCATCGCCCCGCGCCACACAGACGTGGCAGCGAAAGCAGCCGCAACTACGACTGCGGCAAGGGCAGTTTGCGCCAGATTAAGGCCGCGCGCCGGTTTACGCGATGTCCAATTGTTTTCCCCTGACAGGTCGAGGGCCGCCAAGCACACCAAGGGAAACAGAGAAAGCATGCTCCAGATGTAGCTTTCAAGATCCGGCCGGAGACTGGCCAGTGCGTGCCCTCGCCACACGTAGACAAGAGCAATTCCATTAACCACCAGGAAGCCCAGTGCCCCTCTTCGTGTCTGTTTGCGGCGCAAATCAGGAATGAGTGTGAGCGCGACCGCACACAGCAAAATTCCGTACATGAGCCCATGGAGCCTTACAAACAGCGGAATCCAGCTCACCAGCGGGTTGCGAATAAAGCCGAAGTAGGAGAAGGGTACCCACACCAGAAGGCAGTAAACCGAAGTCAGCAGCAGGAAGGCTCCAAATGCAAGGCGCGTGCTGAAGAAAAAGAACGTCTGTCCCGCTTCGAGCCATGAAACCCTGACCCGATCGGGAGATGTCGATCTTTCACCGCCCAGGCCTGCGCTGCTGCTTCTGATTTGAGGCAGAGAGATGCTCACAATTTGCTTTCCCTGGCAAACAACCGTGGTTCAAATCTACGGAGAACATTGAGTAGTCACAAGTGACAGAGGTACCCGTGCACCCAGGATCAGTACCGGGGTGCCCTTGTGAAGCATCACAGTCCTGCCGCGGTCGCGTGAGCCCTCCCGGCGGAACTTCGCCGCTCAAACGTCTCCACAGACAGGATCTGTTTCATCCAGCGCACAGCCAGCGCCGTGGATGCTATGACACAAGCCCAGGGCGTGACAGGCGTCATGAGAAAGACGCTCGTGCCATAGCGGAGCAGGATCAGCCAAAGGAAAGTGACAGTGGCGCCCCCCACCAGCGGTGCAAAGCGAGCACGCGATCGTACGGGGATGCTGCGGGTGCAGAGAGCCTGCACGGCAACCGCGAAAGGAAAGGCGACTACGAGGTCGATGAAGTAATGCTCGCCGGTTCCCATCGTGTCGAAAACGGTCGTGAGCACGAAGGTGAATGCCAGCGCGCGTGCCAGACGTGAAAGCGGTTTGCAGTTGAACCAGATGAGCAATGCCCACGTCACATGCAGCGACGGCATGGCGTTGCGGGGAATCATCCAGTTGATGGGCACCGTGCGCAGCACCAGTCCATGCAGGTCGGACAGAGACAAAGGCGACCCGGGAAACTCCGGACCCGCGACATACACCGGGCCGGTCGCCGGGAACGTCAGGTACAAGAAATACCCGAGTAATCCGGCGGTCATAAAGAGCTCGATGATAAACAATGGTTTGGTCTTCTTGCGCCGCAGATGAGCCGCATAGACCAGAGCCATTCCCAGCGGCAGGGAATAATACGTAAAATATCCGACTGTCCCGACCAGCGAATAATGGCGGAAGATCCGGCCCATCACGAAGCTTGGTTGAAACCCTAAACTGCCGTCAAAGGCGTAGGCATAGAGGTCTGTGGTATCGGGGAAGACGAGGCCGGCCAAGTTCAAGAGGCTCTGCGACCCAAGAACGAAAAAGGTGAGGGCAGCGGCTGGAATCAAGATTGACTTGAGTTGTTGTTGCTCTTCGCCTTCGGCCCAAATTGCCCGGAAGCCCACGACCAGGAAACTGACCAACCCCAGAAAGCCAAGGCATGCGCTGACCTGGAAATCTGGTTTGCTTCCCTGATGAACGATGTATTGGTCAAACAAAGCGAGGGCGGTGCCCCCGAGCACTACGCCAAGGAGTTCCCAGCGACGCGGCCTCACCGCAACTTGAAACACGAAGGCGGTCGCCAGGCCAAAGCCGATGTACGGGACTTCGAAAGGCAATCCGACCCAAGCCAGAAGAATCAGAAGGCCAAACCCGGTGGCGAGCAGAATTCGCAGCAGGCCGTCTACCCAACGAACTCTGGGACCGTTGGTTTGCTCCGCTGCGCTCACGATTGGCTCCTGGGTTTCCGGTTCCGGGTGTGGAGATTTCCCGCGTCGATCATATTGAATAGTTGGCGGCTGCTCAACGCATGCGATGAGGGCGGCGGCACGGAAGTAACTTTGGTTCCACTTTCCGACAGGCGGGACGCGAGCGACACCTGGGCCGGGGTGATGGTGGCCTTACTTACGGATATAAGATCCTGCGGGTCGAGCTGCATGTGGTGCTCATGCTCCGGCATCGGGGATAGACCAATCTCGATCAGGCCAGAAAGAACGCAGCCAACACGCAGCTTTTCTTCGGGCACAAAGCCTCCATCCCTCGAGCGGCGACCGCGCCGCAAGGCACGATCCGACATCGGTACATCGGTTCTAAATCGGAACGACCCCGATTTCAAACTGACACGATTTGTCAGTCTGCCGCCGCAATTTGCTAGCGCACTGCCCCTCGGACGCTACGCAAAAGGACCGACGTTTGCACGTACGCTGAAAACAAAGTGGTTCCTCTGAGATCGGTGGAAACCAAAGTAACTAGCGGCTTTGGTCCGGCAAGTGCAACCATCAGGCACGACTGCGTCATCCGTGACCAGACAAATTCAAATTCAACACACGAGGGGAAAAACGAGATGCGGAAACAGAAGGGTTTCTCACTGATTGAGCTGCTGATCGTGGTGGCTATCATCCTGATCATCGCAGCTATCGCTATTCCGAACTTGCTGCGCGCCCGCATGGCGGCTAACGAGTCGTCTGCTGTCGCCTCCATCCGTACCATCAATACGGCGATGATTACCTACAACACCAGTTATCCCACCGTCGGCTTTGCCGCTACTCTGTCGGCCCTCGGTGGCGTCGCTCCTTGCGCCCCGCTCTCGACCGCGGCCTGCTTGATTGACAGCGTGCTATCTGCCGGCGTCAAGAGCGGCTATGCTTTCGCTGCGACTGGCGCGGGTGGTCCCCCCGCCACTATCTATTACGCCACAGCGTCTCCGGTCACCCCCAACCAGACCGGTATCCGCGGCTTCTGCTCGTTTGAAGATGCGGTGGTTCGCGTACAGCCCGTGGGCGCCGCGCTCGCCAGCGAGTCGGCCTGCCAGGCTCTCTTGCCACTTAACCAGTAAGTCGATTTGGCGAAGTACCCGGGGAGGGTACAAGAGGAGCAGCGAACGCAAGTTCGCTGCTCCTTCGCTCTTTTATAGGTTCTCCTTAGTTGCCGTTCTGCGGGACCGCG
Source organism: Candidatus Sulfotelmatobacter kueseliae (assembly GCA_900290255.1). Taxonomy (GTDB): domain Bacteria; phylum Acidobacteriota; class Terriglobia; order Terriglobales; family Acidobacteriaceae; genus Sulfotelmatobacter; species Sulfotelmatobacter kueseliae. Next base: position 101,505 of record OMOD01000101.1, on the reverse strand, counting down.
ACCTCAGCACCGGCTGGAGACGTTACCTGCGTTACAGACCAGCTGAAACCTTATCAGTTCCCTTGCCCGTCACAACCCTATAATCAATATCCGTGGAGAACACTTGTGTCGAGTGCTGCCGCCGCAACCAGGCGATCTAACGAGTTGATAACTCAATCGAGCAGTCCTTTTGTGTCGCCCGGGAAGCGAACTCTTGTGCTCTCGCTTCTGCTGGTGGTGTTCACCCTGGTGCTGTACAACCAGGCCAATCATTTCTCGTTTATCAACTACGACGACAATCACTACATTTCCGATAATCCCCCCGTTAGGGCGGGCATCTCCTGGTCCACACTCCGCTGGGCTTTCACCACCTTCTACTATGCCAACTGGCATCCACTGACCTGGATTTCGCATGCGGTGGATTGCCAACTCTACCGCTTGAATCCTGCTGGACACCATTTCACCAGCATTCTGCTGCATGCGGTGAACGTAGTGCTGTTGTTTCTGCTCCTGGCGTACAGCACAGGCAGAACAGGTCCAAGCCTTCTGGTCGCAGCGCTGTTTGCAGTGCATCCCCTGAACGTCGAATCCGTAGTCTGGATCGCGGAGCGCAAGAACGTGCTCAGCACCATGTTTTTTCTTCTGACTCTGGGAGCCTACGGCTGGCACGCCCTCCAGCCAGGGTGGAAGCGGTACAGCGCCGTCGCCTGCCTTCTGGTTTGCGGCTTGGCATCCAAGCCAATGCTGGTCACGGTACCGTTCGTGCTCCTGCTGCTCGACTACTGGCCGCTTGGGAGAATAGCAGGCTGGAGCACTCCGTCCGACATCCTGGCCATCAAGCGATTGCCGTTTGGCCAGCTCTTCCTCGAAAAGCTGCCCCTGCTGTTGTTAGCCGCAGCCAGTTCCGTGATCACCGTGCTGGCTCAGCAAGCCTCAGGAGCAATTGGCACGAAGCCGTTCTCCCCGGGCGCGCGTTTGGAAAATGGGATCTATTCTTACGCGAGGTACCTGTGGAAGACCATCTGGCCAACCAAGCTGACCCTGTTCTATCCCTACCCCGGCCATTCACTGTCGCTTTGGAAGGTCGGTGCGGCGGCGCTGCTCCTGATACTCATCACCTGCGTGGTACTGCGACTGAGTTCCCGTCGTTATTTGTTAACAGGCTGGCTGTGGTTTCTCGGCACTCTTGTTCCCGTCATAGGAGTGATCCAGGTTGGCGGTCAAGCGATGGCTGACCGCTATGCCTACATTCCCACGATTGGGATCTTTGTAATGATCGCCTGGGCTGCCGCCGATTGGGCTGAGGAGAGAAAGTTTGGGGTTGCCCTGCGTTTGGTTTCAGCGATTTGCGTGCTCGTCGCGCTTTCGCTTGTCACCTACCGGCAGATCGGGTACTGGCGGGACAACTTCAGTGTCTGGACCCATGCCTCAGACGTCACACAGCACAATTTCGTCGCAGAGGACAACATGGGTGTGACGCTAGCGCAACTCAACCGCGCAGACGAAGCTTATCCATTCTTCGTGCGGGCGGCTCAGGATGAGCCCAACGATCCCGTTGCCCGATTGAACATTGGCACGTATCTGGACCACCATGGGCACACTGCGGAAGCTATCTCGCAATATGAGCTGACGCTACGGCTGGGTGCAGAACCCAAGCTGCTCGCGGTCACCTACGCCAATCTCGGATCCGCGTACACAGAACTGGGGGACGATGCCAAGGCACAAGCCGACTTCGAGCAGGCCGTGCGGCTCAATCCGTATCTAGCGGGGTCCTGGCAAGGCTTGGGCCTGCTGTTGGAAAAGCAGGGGAAATTGGAAGAAGCGATCCGTTGCTTTGTGCGCTCCGTTCAACTACAGCCTAGCGGTGAGGGATACCTGCAGCTGGCGCAAGTCCTGGCGAAGGCAAACCATCCTGCCGAAGCCCAAGCAGCGTACGAGCAGGCGATTAGGATAGCGCCAGAACTCGGAATGCAGTAGCTTCCGATGCCAATTCGCGGCAGACTGTGACATACGATGTCAACCTTATTCCCGAGCGCTCGACTGGCGGGCCTCCTTATCTTCCACAACCTTCATTGCTATTGAAAACAAACAAGTTACTCAGCGCACACCATAAAACTGGATCGCAGATCCTTGGCGAGCAGCGTGCTACGTAACGGGTGCGTTGGCCGGACATTTCGCCGCCCTGGACAAAAGAGGGTTTTGCGCAAGCGGCTGGGCAAGCGCTCAGGCCGCAAGTAAGTTCGATTTGGCGAAGTACCTGGGGGAGGGTACAAGCCAGGGAGCAGCGAACGCAAGTTCGCTGCTCTTTTGTCCTTTTGGTCCTGTTCGTCCCCACCCATGCCTATGTCACAATCGCGCTTACCATCTTGACAAAAATTGACCATACGCGCTCGCCCGCCACCCGCCGCTTCGACTTTCTAGCTCTGCGCTGCGCCGCTAACTTATTGATCCACGAAACGATCAGAGAATTGCACGATAGCGCTACGCCTTCGCGGGAATGGCGGTGAAACTGCAACTGAATTGCTGTTAGCGCTCCCCGCCCGACCTTTGGTAACCAATTTTGAGGGAAGCTTATGCGCTCTGCAAAAGGATTTTCGTTGATCGAGTTACTGATCGTGGTAGCGATAATCCTCATTATTGCCGCAATCGCCATCCCCAATCTGTTACAGGCCAGAATATCGGCCAATGAGTCATCGGCAGCAGAAGCGCTACGCACCCTCACCAGCGCTGAAACCACTTACTTCACCGCTTATCCCACCATTGGCTATGCCAGTACCATCGGACCGTTGGGCGGAGCAACCCCGTGCACTCCTTCGTCCACCACTGCTTGCATCATCGATAATTTTCTGGCCACAGCCACCCCCGGTGGAACCGGCAAGAGCGGCTACTACTTTCTGGCCACCGGAGTGGTCAACGGAGGTGCGACTTTCAACGACGCCTATGTCCTCGGCGCCGCTCCGATTTCCGTCAAGTATTCGGGAAACCGCGATTTTTGCTCGGTCAACGATGGTGTTCTGCGGTCGCAAATGGCCACCATCGGAGACCTCCCCGCCAGCGTCGTCTCCCCTTGTCTGTCCTTCCCGGTCGCTCAGTAAACTCGTCTCACGTCTCATTTCAGTTTGAGAATGGTGCGACCATCGCCCCTTCGCCTCCCCTCCATTCCTCTGTTCTCTGGCACACCACAGTAACCATCGTAATCTGGCTGAGGGCCGCTCCCCCGCTCTTCTTGCTTATAATCGTTCTTTCGGAAACCTCTTCCGGGAGTTCCTTTTCGCGCGATGGCCGCAATTGAAATCCTCGGTCTGGAAAAGACGTACATGGTAGGGTTCTGGCGCAAGCGCCCCAAGCGCGCGCTCGAGCCGCTTCACCTCACTGTCGAAGAAGGCGAAATCTTCGGCTTTCTCGGTCCTAACGGCGCGGGCAAGACCACGACCTTGAAGATGCTCATGGGGCTTGTCTTCCCTACCGCCGGCACGGCACGCCTCCTGGGCCGGGCATGGACCGATCCCGAAGTGAAAGCCCAAATCGGGTTCCTTCCTGAGCAGCCCTACTTCTACGACTACCTCACTGCGCACGAGTTGCTCGACTACTACGGACAGCTCTCTGGGGTCCCTGCCCCGGACCGCAAGCGCCGAATCGAAGAAGTTCTTAGCCGCGTCGGCCTCACCGACATCAAGGGCCTGCAACTGCGCAAGTTCTCCAAAGGCATGCTGCAGCGCGTCGGAATTGCACAAGCGATCCTGCACAATCCGAGGCTCGTATTCCTCGACGAACCGATGTCGGGACTTGATCCCCTCGGCCGCCGTGAAGTCCGTGACTTGATCGAGCAACTCAAGCAGGAAGGCAAGACCGTGTTCTTCTCGACCCACATTCTCTCGGATGCCGAAGCGCTCTGCGACCGCGTCGCGATCATCCATAAGGGCCAACTGCGCGGCGTGGGCGAGATCGAACAGTTGACTTCCAGCGTTCAAGGTAAGGTCGAAGTCGTCTGGCAGGGGACGCAGGTCCCTGCCTCGATGAAGGCTCTCGGGGCCGAATGCCACGTTACCGGAGACACGGTTCGCGCCGTCCTCGCCGCGAACCAGCAGGACGCCGCTATTGATGCGCTCCGCCGCGAACACATCCGCCTGATCGCCATCACCCCGCTGCGCACGTCGCTCGAGGCTTACTTCGTCGAAAAACTTCAGCACTCTCAAACCGCGGCGGGAACCACCGCGGGTACGGCCGCGGGGAGCAACGTATGACCGCGCGCATCGTCCATATCGCCCGAAACACTTTCCGTGAAGCCGTTCGGGACCGTGCCCTCTACAACCTGATCGCCTTCGCCCTTCTGCTCTCCGGCGCAGCCATTTTCGTCGGCCAGATTTCCATTGAGATCGAGCGCCTTGTCGTGGTCAATCTCGGGCTCACCGCCGTGTCGCTTTTCGGCGTGGTGATCGCCATCTTCATCGGCATCGGTCTGGTCTCCAAAGAAATCGACAAGCGCACGCTCTACACCGTGCTTTCGCGTCCGGTCCGCCGCTGGGAATTTATCATCGGCAAGTTCTTCGGCCTCGCCGGCACGCTCGTGGTCAATACTTTCTTCATGGCCATCGGAGTTTTCGGCGCTCTGCTCTACGTCGCGCACAAGTTCTCGAAGCCGGATGCACTGATTCTGGTGGCACTCTACTTCATCATTCTCGAATTCCTCATCATCTGCTCGCTGGCTCTGCTGTTCTCGTCGTTTTCTTCGCCACTGCTGTCAGCTGTCTTCGCCTTCTCGCTGTTCGTGATCGGGAGTTTCGCCGACGACCTCCGGGGATTCGCTCGCCTGACGCATGGCTTCACCCGCTGGTTCGCCACCGGCGCGGCGTATCTCGTGCCCAATTTTTCCACGCTGAATGTCATCAGCCAGGTTGCACATCAGCAGCCGCTGAGGGCGCAACTCATCCTGCAAAATTCGCTTTACGCCTTGTTTTATACCGCCATGGCGCTCAGCGGCGCTGTTCTCATCTTCGAGCGCAGGAACCTGAAATGACCGCGCGGCGCCGCACCACCGCCATCGCCGGCGCCTGCCTGGCCGTCTCCATGACCGCCTGCGTCTTGCTGCTGCGCGATCTGGACCAGATCCGTCCCAAGGCCGCCATCGAAGACGCCCTCTACATCGAGTCGCCCAAGATGGTGAAGCGTGCCAGCCTGGGTTTCGACGGCCTGATGGCCTGCCTCTACTGGACCCGCACCGTGCAGTACTTCGGCCATCGCCATTACAAGCGCGAGGGCACTTACAACGAACTCGCCCCGCTGCTTGAGATCACCACCGCGCTTGATCCGCACCTGCTCCCGGCCTACGAGTTCGGGGCCACTTTTCTCGCACCTGCGCCACCCAACGGCGCCGGCCAGCCTGACCGAGCCATTCAGCTCATGGAGTACGGTATCGCCCACAACCCCGACAACTGGCATCTCTACTACGATCTCGGCTTTGTCTACTACACCGAACTCAAGGACTACAAGAAAGCTTCTGAGGCCTTCGATCGCGGCTCGCGAGTTCCCAACGCGCATCCCTTCATGAAGATCATGGCCGCCAAGACAGCCGAGCACGCCGGCGACTACATGACTGCCCGCCTGTTGTGGAGCGCCACGTTTGAAAGCAGCCGCCAAACCGAGATCCGCCAAAACGCACTCGAACACCTGCGCGCCATCCAGGTGGATGAAGATGTTACCCACCTGCAGGGCGCCGTCACCCGTTTCGGCGAGCGCACGGGACGCCTCCCTTCCAGCATTTCCGAACTCAGCGCTGCCGAACATTTGCCCAGCATTCCCGTCGATCCCGACGGCAACCCCTACACGATGACGCCGCAAGGCCGCATCCTTGTGAAGAATCCTGACGACTTTCCCTTCATCACGAAAGGCCTGCCTCCGGGATACAAACCTTCCGGCCGGCCGAAATTCCACACCAAGGGCTAGAGGGTCCTCCAGTATCATCAAAACTGGTTGTCATTCTGAGCGAGGCGCACTTTGCCGAGCGAAGGACCTGGGCGAGCCGCGGGTTGCGTCGCGTTCTTTGCGGCGCAATAATCGCGCGTCTGGCTCGCTCCCTTATGGAGTCACCGGCTCAGATTAGCGTGGCGCGGACGGCAATTCATTTTTGGACTGACGCCGCTTCCCGCGTCGGCCGCTTCGCAGCCACTCGCGCCCTCTTCGCGGCGCTCTGGGAGTTCCTTCGCGAGTCCACGCCGTCCCGCCTACGCCAGCGCTACGGGGACGCTGACTACGACTGGGACCATCGTGTCAATACCACCAGCGCCGCTGTCGGCTGGCGTGACCGCCTGCTCGGCGTTTTTCATTCCACCTATCAGCCCACCGATCCCGCCGGCTTCCGCGAGATGCTCACCGCGCTCGCCGCGCACACCAAGCTCAATTTCCGCGAGTTCACTTTCCTTGATCTCGGCTCGGGTAAGGGACGTACGTTGCTGATGGCCTCCGACTATCCCTTTCGGCGCATTCTCGGTGTGGAACTTCTGCCCACGCTCCATCAGTTCGCTCGACAAAATCTGCGCCATTACAGGAACGACTCGCAGCAGTGCTTCTCTATCGAATCCCTCTGCGCCGACGCTACCACCTTTCCGTTTCCCGACGAACCGTTGGTCGTCTATCTGTTCAATCCCTTGGGCGAACCTGCCCTCCGCCGCGTCGTCTCGAACCTGGAGCAATCTCTCCGCACGAACCCCAGGCCGTTGTACGTGCTTTATTACAATCCGCTGCTCGAACACGTTCTCGGTGAGAGCGGTTTCCTGCGCAAGCTCGCGGGCACAGATCAATACTCGGTGTTCGGCGGATAGTTAGAACAGGAAGAGGACTCTTACGGGCGGCCAGAAAATGCAAAAGGCGCGGAGAGCATCCCTCCGCGCCATAGGGTGGCAAACGCGGACCCGGGGTGTCCGCGCTGCGGAACTTATGATCCTTGCTTCTCGAAGACTATCTCAGCCTTTTTGGCGGTCAGCTTCTGTTTGCGGTAGGCGCGGGCCACGTCACCCAAAGGCACAGGCTCGGAGACAGGACCGAACTCCCACAGCGGACGCTCGCCCTGGGCATAGGTGTAACTCGAACCGCCGACCAGAGATTGTTCGGGCGCCATGTCATGCAAACTAGCGTGCTGCGGATGGTCCGGAATCTGACCAACCACCGGCTGGCTCGACAACGTTCCAGGGTTCTGTCCCCAAGCCAGCGCCGAGCAGGTGATGAACAAAACGACAAGTGTGGTTTTCATAGTATTCGTTCTCAGGCTCACCGGCTATAAATGCATCCGCAATACCAGATGAAGCGTCATTGTTTTCATCTACTTACACCGATTTCATCAAGCAGGACGCAAGACTTTGCACATTTTAGAGAATCCCCGGCGATCCACGGAAACCAGCGCCCAGCAACGGTATTGGACCGCCGCTGGGTTTCGGCTTTGCTTCTCCTTGTCGCAAGTGTTGAAGGCGCCTAGTCTCGCTCCTGGGCGAGCGGCGAACCTTGCCTGGGGCCTTGATCGAACGAGGTTGCGCGGCATATGACGGCAGTGTATGTTTCGGCTGATTCGTGGAGGTGAGGGAGGCGTATGGTCGCATGCAATCGAGAGGCTACGCAGCGCCGCCGCCGGGTTGTTTTCTTTACGGTCGCAGCCTTCATCGCGGCCATAAGCGTGTTGCTCGCCGGAGCCGCCGCGCAGACCGACTGCGCCGAGGGCAATAGCCCGCTCGATACGGCACCGCCGAAGAACATGTCCCCGCAGCAATTGATCGACAAATTTGGCGTGGAGGAGGCGAAGGTCAAACAGGCGCGCACGCACTACACCTATATGCAGGACGTGCTGATACAAACCCTGAACGGCACTGCGGTAGATGGCCAGATGCATGAAGTCACGACGGTCTCCTATGACGACAAGGGCAAGCGGATCGAGAACGTCACTTTCGCTGAGCAATCCACGCTACGCGGCGTGGCCTTGACCGCCGAGGACATGGATGACATCCGGGTGTTCATGCCGCTCATCCTTACTACCGAAGATCTGCCGCAATACAACCTGACCTACTCCGGGCAACAGCATGTGGACGACCTCGACGCTTACGTCTTTCACGTCGAACCGAAGAAAGAAGAAAAAGGCAAACGGTATTTTCAGGGCCGGATCTGGGTGGACAATCAGGATTTCGTGATCGTGAAGCTGTGCGGCAAGAGTGTGCCGGAAACGGTCCCGAAGAAAAAGAAGGAGCGCCAGGACATCAGGCCGACCTTTGTGACCTACCGCCAGCCGGTGGACGGTTATTGGTTTCCAGCGTACACACGCGTAGACGACACGCTGCACTTCCGCGCCGAGACGGTTCAGCTGCGGGAGATCATCAAGTTCACGGGCTATAAGCGAACGGCCGGTCCGATGGCGAAGCCCTGAAACAGGAGCCTGCGGAGTATTTCGCGTGGCACTTGATCCACAACTTGAGTCTGTGCTGTACTCTTGACCATGGCTGAAGAGAAAAGCAGCAGCAAAAACATAATTCTGTGGATTATCACGGTTGTTCTGGTCGCATTAGCGGTTTTTCTGTACCACAAGCCAAAGTAGTTCCGGCGAAGCTCAGTTCGGGTCGCCGATGCCTCTGTCGCAACCTTGTTGCGGCGCGCACCTTGGTGCCTGCGCCGGAACCACATGACCGCGGGCAACTTTGACATCAGCATTCAGACCTTGATGTTCAATATCTGTGACTAGAATCAGACTCCAGCGCCCCATCCGCTTCGCGGGTTGACGCTCTGTCACTGGGCATTTGCTACAACGTACACATAGCGAAGCGTTCCAGCGCTTGTGTTCCAGACGTCGTGTTCGGTTTCGGGCGGGCAATAGAGCGCGGTGCGAGCTTTGAGTTCAAGTCTCGAACCATCGCGGAAGCGCATTTCACCCTGACCCTCGAGGACAATCAGAATTTCCTCGTGGTGCTCGGTGCTGTGTTTGCCGACGGACCGGCCGGGTTCAAGCACAACATAGCCGGACTTCATGCTGATGGTCTCAGGCGGTCCGGTAAGGATGGGGAGGATGCCGTTGTCAGCCTTGTCGAGGGCAACGACCTTGGCATGCGGCTTGGGCTGGGATTGGGCGGCTGCGAGGATTGCCGCCAGAAAAATGATGAGGGCAGCGGCGGGAGCGGAAAAGTTCTTGCGAACCGGCATCGGGAGCCTCCGGAATTGGTGGTTTCGATGACAGTATCATTCCTGCATGCTCGGCAGTAGGCCTTGCCGGCCTCTATCGGGTAATATACTTCGGCTGCGAAAGAGACGTTGCCGGCAGCGTCTCTGTGCACATCGCCTGTTTCCACGTTCACAATGAACCGCGAATATCACAGAGGTTACAGCCAGGAATTGCATCGTGAAATGGAAGCGCTCGTTTTCGGTCATGCCGGGGTACCGCTGCTGGTGTTTCCGACTTCCATGGGGAAGTTTTTCGAATATGAGGACCGGGGGATGATCGGAGCGCTGGCGCCAAAGATCGAGCGCGGCGAACTACAGGTTTTCTGCCCGGATGGCGTGGACATGGAGAGCTGGTACAACAAGGGCGTGCATCCGCGGGTGCGGGTGCTGCGCCATTTGCAGTATGAGCGCTACATTTTGCATGAGTTTCTGCCTTTCATCCGGTGGAAGAACCAGGCGTGGCAACTGGCGGTGACGGGATGCAGTTTCGGCGGATACCACACGGTGAATTTTGCGTTGAAGCATCCCGACGTCGTCACTCATTGTGTGAGCATGAGTGGGGCGTTCGATATCCATCAGTTTCTGGACGGGTATTACGACGACGACTGCTACTTCAATAACCCTCCGGACTTTGTGCCGAAACTCGCGGACGACTGGTTTCTGAGCCGGTACCGGCAAATGAAGATTGTGCTGGGCTCGGCCGATTGGGATATGTGCCTGGACCAGAACATCAAGTTCTCGGCAATGCTCAATGGGAACGCAATTCCGCACTGGCTCGACATTTATAACGACAATTCGAAACATGACTGGCCGCTGTGGCAGAGAATGGCAGTGAAGTACTTTTGAAAAACGGTCGTCGGTCGTTGGCCGCTGGTCGTTGGCCCTAGGGCCGGAGTAAATCACGATGAAGAAGATTGGGATTTTGTTTGGCATGGAGAACACCTTTCCCCCCGCGGTGGTGGAGAAGATTAACGCGATGAAGGTCGAGGGCGTCGAGGCGGAGTTTGTGAAGATCGGCGGCATCCGCATGGACGAGCCGAAGAAGTACGACGTCATCATTGACCGGATTTCGCAGGACATCCAGTTTTACCGCGCTTATCTGAAGAATGCGGCGCTGCACGGAACGATCGTGGTGAACAATCCCTTCTGGTGGACGGCGGACGACAAGTTCCTTAATTACTCCCTGGCGCACAAGCTGGGTGTGGCCATTCCGCCGACGGTCGTTCTGCCGCACCACAAGCATCCGGAGGGAACGACGGATCAGTCCATGCGGAATCTGATTTTTCCGCTGAACTGGCAGGAATTGTTCGATTACGTCGGCTTCCCCGCGTTCTTGAAGCCGTATTCCGGCGGCGGATGGAAGCATGTCTACAAGGTGCATTCCCCGGAGGAGTTTTTCCATCACTATAACCAGACCGGCGACCTGTGCATGACCCTGCAGCACGGCGTGGAATTTGAAGAATATTACCGCTGCTACGTGGTGGAGCAGGAAAAAGTGCACATCATGAAGTACGATCCGAAGGCGCCGCATCACGAGCGCTATGTGAAAGGAAATCCGCCGCCGTCATCGGAAGTGCTGCGCAATCGCATGGAGAAAGATGCGCTGACCCTGTGCCGCGCGCTGGGCTACGACTTGAATACGGTGGAGTTCGCGGTGGAAGGCGGAGTGCCTTACGCCATTGACTTTCTGAATCCGGCGCCGGATGCCGATGTGAATTCGGTGGGGCGGGAGAATTTTGACTGGATCGTGAATGCTGTCGCGGAGATGGCAGTGAAGATGGCGCTCGCCGGGGAGAATCCGGTGAAGGAGTTGCGGTGGGCGGGGCTGCTGGCGGGAGGTGGAGATACGAAAACGACATCGCGCAAGAGACCGCAGGTTCCGAAAGCTTAGTCCAAAGTCACAAGAATCCTGGCCCGGGCTGTTTCCTGCGATTGGTATACTGTTAAGGCCTAGTTCGGCCGGCGGTTGGGCGCTGCCGGCGAATAGCAGGTTCCTCCCCTTCACTTCGTTCAGGGTCGGAATGACAGGGGTTTAAACAGATCTAAAGCAGCCGAGCGAAGCTCGGCCGGACAGCCGAAGGCGGCTGTCCCTACATGATTCGATATGTTGCCGACTTTCACCATCGGGATTGAAGAGGAATATCAGACGGTAGATCCGGAGACGCGGGATCTGCGGTCGCACATTCACGCCGAAATCCTGGAGAAGGGCCGGATGATTCTTCAGGAGCGCGTGAAGGCGGAGATGCACCAGTCGGTGGTCGAGGTGGGAACGTCGGTCTGCAAGAGCATCAAGGAAGCGAAAGACGAGGTCAAGAAGCTGCGGCGCAACATGGCGCGCCTGGCCAGGGAGAACGGGTTGCGGCTGGCGGCGGCGGCGACGCATCCGTTTTCGGATTGGCGGACGCAGGAGATTCATCCCGACGAGCGCTACAAGAATATCGTCGAGGATTTGCAGCTGGTGGCGCGGGCCAACCTGATTTTTGGCTTGCACGTGCACATCGGGATTGAGGATCGCGAGACCGCGATCCACATGATGAATCACGCGCGCTATTTTTTGCCCCATATTCTGGCGCTCTCGACCAACTCGCCGTTCTGGCTCGGGATGAACACGGGCCTGAAGTCGTACCGCTGCAAAGTATTCGACAAGTTCCCCCGGACCAACATCCCGGATTATTTTCCCAGTTGGGGCGAGTACGACAACTTTATCAAGCTTCTGATCAAGACCAACTGCATTGATAATGCAAAGAAGATCTGGTGGGACATCCGGCCGCACCCGTTCTTCAATACGATTGAATTCCGCGTGTGCGATATTCCCATGCGCGCCGACGAGACGATCGCGCTGGCGGCGCTGATCCAGGCTACGGTGGCGAAGCTGTACAAACTCTATGCGGCCAATCAGGGATTCCGGTTGTACCGGCGCGCGCTCATCATGGAGAACAAGTGGCGGGCGGCCCGCTATGGGCTTGACGGCAAGCTGATTGATTTCGGCAAGCAGACGGAAGTGCCGGCGCGGGACCTGGTGCGCGAATATTTGGACTTTGTGGACGACGTGGTGGATGAACTGGATTCGCGCGAGGAGCTGAATTATATCCACGAGATTCTGGAAAAGGGCAGCGGGGCGGACCGGCAGTTGCGTGTCTTCCAGGAGACTGGAGATTTGAAACAGGTAGTAGATTTCATCATCGAGGAGACGGAAGCGGGGCTCGAGGAGCAGCCGGCTTCCGAGCGAAAAGTAGGGTAATGAGTATTCCTGTCAGTTCCATTCACAAACAACTCAACCGGATGCCATTTGATCGCGAGTTCACGCCGGGCGCATTTAACGCCGTGAATGTTTGCCTGCGCGTGCAGCCTGAGGAGCAGGCGTGTGTCATCACCGACGAGGCGACGCTGGAGATCGCTGCCGCGATCGCCGCTGAACTGGAGAAGATCAACGCTCCCTATCACTCGTGGGTGCTGGAGGAATTGGCGGAGCGTCCGCTGACGAATTCGCCGCGAGAGATTCTGGACGATCTGGAGACGAGTCAGGTCTCGATCTTTGCCGTGCAAGTGCAGCCCAACGAGTTGCGTTCGCGGATTCAGATGACCGACGTGGTCAACCGGCGGAAGATTCGCCACGCGCACATGGTGAACATCAACCGGCAGATCATGCTGGAGGGGATGCGGGCGGATTTCCAGCGCGTGGACCGACTCAGCCAGAAAGTGGTGGAGATGGTGCGCAAAGCGTCGCGGATTCGGGCAACGACTGCCTCCGGGACAGATCTGACGGCGGACTTGAATCCGAATTACAAGTGGCTGAAGACCAGCGGAATTATCACTCCCGAGAAGTGGGGCAATCTGCCGGGCGGCGAAATTTTCACGACGCCGGGCGAGGTGAACGGGACGTTTGTGATTGACGGGGTGGTGGGTGATTATTTGTGCGCGAAGTTTGGCAGCCTGCAGGAGAATCCTCTGACGGTGCGCATGAAAGGCAACCGGCTGACCGAAGCGCACTCGGAGAATCGCGAATTGGAAAGTGATTTCTGGAAGTACACCCACACCGACGAAAACAGCGATCGCGTGGGCGAGTTCGCTATCGGGACCAACATTGATCTGAAAGACGTGATCGGGCAGATTCTGCAGGATGAGAAATATCCCGGGGTGCACATTGCGTTTGGCAACCCGTACGGCGCCCACACCGGAGCGGATTGGGATTCGACCACGCACATTGATGTGGTGGGACGAAAGTTCAACATTTGGGTCGACGACCAGCAGATCATGCGCGAGGGAAAGTTCCTGGTGGAGGCGTAGGGTCCGCCGCTGCCAACGAAAAGCGGATTCCTCGCTTCGCTCGGAATGACAACGCGTTTAGTAATATTCACAACACTGCAGTCTTCTGGCCATGATTCCTTCCCTGCGCAAGCAGTTTAACGCGAGCTTTACTCCCGAAAAATATCAGCACTTCCTGCGGCGAATCGATGAACAATGCGGGACGCATGTGCAATTCCGGCTGTCGGAAACCCCATGTTTTTTCCCGAAGGAATTGATCGATCGGATGGCGCGCGACGGCCGGGAGTTGATTCGGCAGCTTGTGGACAGTCCGGAGTATCGGGCGAAATCGGACGAAGCGGTGCCCGCCGAGTTCAAAGTTCCAAACGAGCCGCCGCACCCGATGTTTGTGCAGGTGGATTTTGGCCTGGTGCGCGATGCCGGAGGCGAGTTGCAGCCCAGGCTGGTCGAGTTGCAGGCCTTCCCTTCTCTGTATGCCTATCAAGGGCCGCTGGCGGAGGCGTATATCGACATTTATGGATTGGGGACATCCGGGCTGAAATACTTCTTGAGCGGGCTGGAGAGGGCTTCCTACCGCGAGCTTTTCCGGCGGGCGATTGTGGGTACGCACGATCCGGAGAATGTGATCCTGATGGAGATCCATCCTCAGGAGCAGAAAACGCTGACGGATTTTCTGTTGACCGAGAAGATGCTGGGCGTGCGGGCCGTGGATATTGTCGACATCGAGAAAGAAGGATCCCGTCTTTACTACGAGCGCGACGGCAAGCGCATCCCAATCCTTCGAATTTACAACCGGACGATTGTGGACGAACTTGAACGCAAGCAGGTCAAGCTGAATTTTGACTGGCGCGACGAGCTGGACGTGGAGTGGGCGGGGCATCCCAACTGGTATTTCCGCATCAGCAAATTTTCGATTCCTTACCTGAAGCACGAGTCGGTGCCGAAAACGTGGTTTCTGGACCGGCTGGAAGATATTCCGCCCGATCTCGAAAATTACGCGCTGAAACCGCTGTATTCGTTTGCCGGCCTGGGAGTGGTGATTGCGCCCAAAAAGGAGGACATCGCGGCGATTCCGTGGGAAAAACGTCCTTATTACATTCTGCAGGAGCGAATGCACTTTGAGCCGGTGATCGAGACTCCGTATGGCGGGACGAAGGCAGAAGTGCGGGTGATGTATATCTGGCTGGAGGAGCTGGCGCCCGTGTTGACGATTATCCGCATGGGGCGTGGACTGATGATGGGCGTCGATCACAACAAGAATATGGAGTGGGTAGGAGCGTCGGCGGGGCTGTATGTGGACTAGGTCCCTGGCAGGATCCTGGTCTTACGAGTGTCTGAAACGCAGAAACAGGTACGTGAACAAGGCAACAATGGCCACACTGGCAGAGACAACTGTCAGTGCGGGAATCCAGAACAAGGCCACTCTCAATGGTTTGCTTCCCAGCTTGCTGGCCGCGAAGAAAACGGCAAAGAACAGGATTGCCAGGATCCAGAATCGGAAGGAAAAAAGGCTTTCCACGGAAGCGCCCGCAACGGCAGCCAGTCCCGTTGCCTTCGTCCTGGTCGTAAGAACCCACCAGACGCCCGGGACCAGTTCGGCCAGGATAACCGCGACGAGTCCGCTTAATATCCCCTTAACGTAATCCATAGCTCTGCGTCCAACGGCGGATTATACGCGCCTCCTGCTGTGTTATAACTCTGGCAGCATGCCGACTCGCCAAGGTTCCATCCACCTGTTTCGCTTCAGCGGAATCGACTTGTATTTGCACTGGTCGTGGTTTGTGGTGGCGCTGTTCGAGATCAGGGGCGGGATGGGAACTTATTCCTCGGTCGCCTGGAACCTGCTGGAGTATCTGGCGCTGTTCCTTATCGTGACGCTGCATGAATTTGGCCACGCGCTGGCCTGCCGGCAAGTGGGAGGACGGGCCAACCAGATCGTGCTGTGGCCGCTGGGTGGCGTGGCCTATGTGGATCCGCCACCGCGGCCGGGCGCAACTCTGTGGAGCATTGCCGCCGGTCCGCTGGTGAATGTGGCGCTGATACCGGTGCTACTGATACTGGTCACAACCAGCCGATCGCTGGGATGGGCGAAGGCGGTGCCCGATGCAGATTCCCTGCTGGGAATGGTCTGGTGGATCAACTCGCGCCTGCTGATTTTCAACATGCTGCCCATCTATCCACTGGATGGCGGCCAGATTCTGCGCTCGCTCCTTTGGTTCGTGCTGGGACGCGCCCGCAGCCTGATGGTTGCCGTGATCCTTGGCTTCCTCAGCGTGGCATTCATCGGATTCGCTTTGTGGATTCATCCCACGTGGTTGGGCGGCCTCAGTCCCACGTGGCTGGGCATTCTTGCCCTCTTCATGCTCATGAACTGCTGGGGTGGCTTGCAACATGCGCGGGCGCTCTTGCGCTTCGCCAAGCTGCCGCGCCGGAATGGATTTGCCTGTCCGGAATGCAAGACCGCACCGCCGGTCGGGGAGCTTTGGAAGTGCGGGCAGTGTGAGCAGACGTTCGATACGTTCCAGACCGGGGCGGTATGTCCGCGCTGCGGCATGCAGTATCCGGTGACCAAGTGTATGGACTGCGGCAGGGCCCATCCCATGAGCGAGTGGGCAGAAGCGGCGCTTATGGCTCCGAGGCTCTGATAGCGGCCAACGAGCGCGGCGGGAAGATCGAGATAAATCTTGTGCGCGATTGCCACCGTCAGTGTGGGGACAGACTTAACCCACAACACAGACAGAGCATCAGGGGGAGAAGGTCACCGAACCTGATTCTTCGATGAAGAACGGCGGTAGTAACTCGGCTTTCCATCACGAACCAAGAAACCAGTAATCAACGGTTCATCCCCGCATTCGGTTGACGATGGTGGTTTCGAGTTCCTGGCCGTTCGGACGTTTCACGAACATCTTGTCGCCTTCGAAGCGAACGGGAACGCGGGCGCCGGCGCCAAGTTCGCCCGGCGTGTAGCCCCCGCACGAGGCCGCGTCATACTCGCCGACGTATTTCACGCCGTTGACTGTCACCACGACTGCTGTGCGGCGGGCCGGACGCTCGTCGGACTGACGCAGGATTTCCTTCTCTGCCTGCGCCCAGTTTTCCAGGTCGCGGCCGGGGATTCTGCCGTTGCGAATGTAGATTTCTTCGGCGCGGCGGCGGATGGCCTCCTGCAGGTCAGGGTGAGCATTGGGCCGGTGCGGTGGCGTTTGCGCATTGGGGTGGGAAGCGGTCTCCATGAATAAGCTCCGGGCGAGCCCGCCGGGGCTCGCCGTCTCTAATGGTAAACCGCGCGGCGTTGGACGGAACAGCAAACAGACTCACGAAAGGACGTAGAGGCACTCAGGTTTGGGAATCGACGCGGCGATTCCCATGCAGAAATTCCCAGCAGATTCAAGCCCAGAGCGACTTCCCCAGACAGCCGGAAACAAGGCAGTTGACCGGGATTCGGCCCTGGGCCTAACATTAGCGCCGAGCGATAGTCGCAGGCACTCATGATCGGCCAGACCGTGTCCCATTACCGCATCCTGGGAAAGCTGGGGGGTGGTGGTATGGGGGTCGTCTACGAGGCCGAGGACCTCAAGCTGGGGCGACATGTCGCGCTGAAATTTATCCCGGAAAACCTGGCCGGCGACCCCAAGTCGCTGGAGCGGTTCACCCGCGAGGCGCGCGCGGCGTCGCAACTCAACCACCCCAATATCTGCACCATCCACAGCATCGAGGATAACAACGGGCATCCCTTCATCGTGATGGAGAAGCTCGAGGGCGAGAGTCTGAAGCAGTACATCGCCGGCCAGCCCATACCAGTGGATAAGGTGCTCGAGGTGGGAGTGCAGGTCGCGGACGCGCTGGTGGCATCGCACGCCAAGGGGATCGTGCACCGCGACATCAAGCCAGCCAACATTTTCATGACCACCGGCGGCCAGGTCAAGGTGCTCGACTTCGGGCTGGCCAAACTGGTGCACAGCCTGGGGGATGATGACGGAGCGGGCGCAGACCAATCGTTGACCGCGGTGGGCGTGATTCCGGGGACCGCCGTGTACATGTCACCAGAGCAGGCCCGTAGCGAGACGGTGGACGCGCGCAGCGACTTGTTTTCGTTCGGGTCGGTGCTGTACGAGATGGCCACGGGCAAGAAGCCTTTCAGCGGGAATAACTCGCTGGCTACTTTGAATGAGGTGCTGCACGCGAAGCCGGTTCCACCGCGGGATCTGAATCCCAAGATCCCGATTGAACTGGAAGGAATCATCGGCAAGGCGATGGAGAAAGACCGCAACCATCGCTACCAGAGCGCGGTCGAAATGAAGTCGGACCTGGCACTGCTGAAGCGGGAAACCGAGTCCGGCACAATCAAGAGCGGAAGCGCCACCAAGCTGCGGGTGGCAACCAAGACGTTTGGGCGGAATACGCGGGTCCAGATGTATCTGCTGCTGGGCATGGCGGGCCTGTTGGTGGCGGTGCTGGCCTCGGTAGGGGCCTGGTGGTACAACCATCGCCAGGCGGCGAATGCGGAACAGCGCAACGCGATCGCCGTCCTGCCTCTGCAGAACATGAACGGCGATTTCAACGTGGACTATCTGCGCTTCGCGCTGGCAGATGAGTTGACCAGCGTGCTGACATATTCGCGGTCGCTGGAGGTGCGGCCTTCGTCGGTAACGCGGAAGTTCGTGGCGCTGGACCTGGATCCCAGGAAAGTGGGGCAGGAACTGAGGGTGGGAAGATTAGTGCAGGGGCATTTCTTGAAGCAGGGAGATCAGTTGACAGTGACCCTGGAGGCGATTGACGTGCCCACCGACCGGCTGCTGTGGCAAACCACGTTCACAGAAAAGGCCGACAACCTGATCGGGCTGCAGGAGCAACTGACCACGCAGGTGCAGCATGGACTTCTGCCGGTGCTGGGAAGCGGGGGCGGCGAGGTAGAGACAGCGTCGCGGCCGAAGAATCAGAAAGCGTATGACTTTTACTTGCAAAGCATCGCCGTTCCCCATGATCCTAAGCCCAATAAGGAAGCGATCACGATCCTGCAGTTTTCGGTGGGACTCGACCCCACGTATGCGCCGGCGTGGGAAGCCCTGGGGCAGCGGTATTACTTCGACTCGCTTTACGGCGGCGGCGGCGAAGACATGTTCCAGCGCTCGAATCACGCCTACGAGCGGGCGCTGACACTCGATCCCAATCGCGTGATGGCCGCGAGTAACCTGATCGCGATGCGGGTGGAACGCGGCGAGCTGGGACGGGCCTATGACGCGGCGACCGATCTGGTGCGGCGGCAACCGCAGAGTGCCGACGCCCATTTCGCGCTCGCCTACGTACTGCGGTATGCGGGAATGCTCGATCAGTCGGCGCAGGAGTGCAACGCCGCCCGGGCTCTGGATCCCGGGAATTTCAGTTTCCGCTCCTGCGCCTGGTCGTTCCTGGAAATGGGCAAGACCGACCGGGCGATGGACTATGTGCATCTGGATGCCGGGTCAGAGTGGGCGGCCTGGGTAACGCCCTACATCTATCTGGCGGAGGGGAATATCGCCGAGGCGCGAGCAGCAGCCAAGAACATGGGGAAGGCTTCGTCGTACCACCGCGAGTTGATGGAAGCCTGCACCGCGGCGCAGCGGCCTGCGGATTTGCCCAGGATCGTGAAGGAAACAGAAGCCTCGGTGATGGCCGAACTCGATGCCGAGGCCTGGTATCACGTGGGAGCCCTCATGGCGGCCTGCGGACAGAATGAACCGGCGCTGCGGTTGCTGAAACTAGCGGTGCAGCAGAATTATTGCGCGCATTCGGCGCTGCTGGACGATCCGCTGCTGAAGGATCTGCGCAAAGAGACGGCGTTCAACGAGGTTCTGACCGCGGCCGGTAACTGCCAGACGACGCTGAAGGAAGGCAGGCAGTAGAGGAGAGGTCCGGGCGTCTGGGCCAGGGGTTAGGGTCAGTTCTCGGCAAACCCTCTTCACACTCTATGAAAAACCTTACCCGGCGGGCGCTGCTCAAGTCTTCGCTAGTGAGCGCGGCAGCGATGGGGATTCCATCGCTGGCGGCGAGTTCTGATGCGACGGCAGTAGCGCGCAAGGGACGCATTCATCAGTCCGTCGGCCAGTGGTGCTACCCCCACATTCCTCTCGATCAACTGGCGGAGTACGCGGCGAAGATAGGTCTGCGCGGGATTGATCTGCTGCAGCCGGATGAGTATGAGATCCCGCGGCGCTACGGCCTGGTGTGCACGATGGGATATGCCGGCGGGGGCGAGATCGGCAAGGCTCTGAACCGGGTTGAGAACCATGCGGCGATCGAGCAGGCGTTTCGCACGAACATTCCCAAAGCCGCCAAGGCCGCCGTGCCCAACGTCATTACATTTTCCGGCAGCCGCGGCGGCATCTCGGATGAAGAGGGTTTGAGGAATACCATCGCCGGGCTGAACCGAGTGAGGACAATTGCGGAAGATCACGGTATCACCATCTGCATGGAACTGCTCAACAGCAAGCGCGATCATCCCGACTATATGTGCGACCACACGGCGTGGGGCGTTCGCGCGGTCGAGGAAGTCAATTCGCCCAACGTCAAGCTGCTTTATGACATCTACCACATGCAGATCATGGAAGGCGATCTGATTGAGACCATCCGGCGCAACATGCAGTGGATTGGGCATTTTCATACCGGAGGGGTCCCGGGACGGCATGAACTCGACGCGACGCAGGAAATTCACTATGAAGCGGTCATGCGGGCCATCGCCGATGCCGGATTCCGCGGCTATGTCGCGCATGAATTTGTGCCGGTGGGCGATCCGATGGAAGCGCTGCGAAAGGCGGTGGAGTTGTGCGATGTGTGAGGAGAGCGCCGCCGTCTCGGCGGTGGAAGCCTGCCCTGAGCAACGGCGAGGGGGCGCGCGTTTTCGTCCGTCGGTTGCGTGGGCGAGACGCCCATGCGACAGCCGGCAAGATGCCAGCACTACGCGAAAGAATTTGCGTCAAACCGGGGTTAGGCCCCATCCTTGTAACGTGAGAATCTCCGGAACTGCCAGCTTGTCGCGGCCCGCTCGCCGCGGCGTCCCCGCAATCCTCCAACGCCTCCGTCACTCCCGGTTGAAGTGTGCGTGCGTACCGATGATTGTTGCTCTCACCGCACCTGCGCAGGCTCCATCAGCGAAGGTGGAGGCCCGGCCTGCGGCGAAGGCTCCATCGGCAGCGATGGCACAGGCTGGGCTCACTGAAATCATGGCTGACCCTCCGGGCCTGTTGTACCAGGGAGTCCCGGCGGAAATTCCGCAAGATGACGGCATGACCGGATTGCGGTTGGAACTGTTACGCCTGGGAACGACGGCGCGGCTGATGCAGGTGGTGGCGCATCCGGATGACGAAGACGGCGGCATGCTGACGCTGCAGGCGCGCGGGCAGGGCGTCAGCACGCTGCTCATGACGCTGAATCGCGGCGAGGGTGGGCAGAACAAGATCGGCAGCAATTTGTCGGATGTTCTGGGTGTGTTGCGGACCCTGGAACTGCTGGCGTCGGATCAGTTTTACGGTATCCAGGACCGGTTTTCGCGCGTCGCCGACTTTGGATTCTCGAAGAGCGTGGACGAGACGTTTGAAAAATGGGGCGGGCACGATGTGGCGCTCGGCGACATGGTGCGGGTAATTCGGACATTTCGTCCGGATGTGCTGGTGGCGCGGTTTTCGGGCACGGAGCGGGATGGACACGGGCACCATCAGGCGTCGAGCATTCTGGCAAAAGAGGCATTCCGGGCGGCGGCCGATCCGCAGCGCTTTCCCGAACAGATTGCCGGGGGGCTCGAGCCCTGGCAGGCCAAGAAGTTTTACATCGGCAATGTCTGCCCGTGGGGCGCGACGACCTGTCCTGATGCCAATTGGACCGTGAAATTCAACACCGGCGAGCGCAACCCGCAACTGGGCATGTCGTATGTGCAGTTCGCGATGGAAGGATTACGTCACCAGAAATCGCAAGGCGCGGCGAACTGGACGGTAGACGCGGGGGATCGCTTTACGTATTACAAACTGGTGGATTCGGTAGCGCCTCCGGCTGTGGGCAAGGACGGACACGAGAAAACTTTCTTCGATGGAATCGACACCGCGTGGCCGGGACTGGCGGCACAGTTGGGATCCGGGCAAAAGAAAGTTCCCCAGCTGCGCTCGGAACTGATGAAGATTGCGACACGGGTTTGGGAGGCGACAGAAAAGGCAAATCTGAATGACGCTTCCGCGGCAGTCACTCCTTTGCTCGAGGTTGTCGCCGGGCTACAAAACGTGCATGACCAGGTTCGGAGCAGTACGCTAACCACGGCGGCCAAGCTCGACTTGCTGACGCGAATCGCCGAGAAGCAGCAACAGGCCGAAACTGCGCTGAATCTGGCGTTGGGCGTGAGGCTCACGGCCTCTGTAGCGTCGGAGGGAGGGCCGTCCGAAGCGGCACCGGAAGAGGCGGATCCGCTGGCCACGGTTTCGCCGGGGCAGGAATTTCTGGCGGCGGTGACATTTCACAACGGCTCGAAACAACCCTTGACGATCGACCACATCAAGCTAGAGGTTCCAGCGGGATGGAACACCATCAATGGGAAAACGCGACCGGAAACGGTGAAGCCGGGAGGAGACCTGCACGCTGATTTCCGGCTGCGGGTACCGAAGGATACGCCATATACGCGGCCGTACTGGCATCGGGATGATCCCGATCGCGACAGCCTGAATCACGTCGACGACGAACGGTACGCCACGCTTCCCTTCCCGCCTCCGGCACTGCGGGCGCGGGTCGAGTATTCGGTGGGCGGCACAGGCGGAACAAAAACCAGGAACGGCATCTCTACCGTCGTGGTCACGCCGTTTCTCGACAACGATGGGAAACCCTCAACCCGGCCGCTGGCGATCGTGCCGCTATTCTCGGTGGAGCTGGAGCCAGGCACGCAGGTAATCTCGATGCACAACGGCTCGACTTCGACCGCTAAGGTAGGGGTCATTAGTAATAAGACCGGTGAGGCGCACGGCACGCTGAGCTTGGAGTTGCCTCAGGGGTGGCGCTCAGAACCGGAGCAGTTTGCGGCAGATTTCAACCGGCGCAGCGAGAAGAAGGATTTCGAGTTCAAGGTCTTCCCCTCCGGCCTGCAGGAAGGGCGCACGACGATACGCGCAGTTCTCGAATCCGATGGCGAAAAATACAGCGAAGGATACACCCTGGTCACGCGCGCGGACTTGGGCAGCTTTTACTACTATCAGCCGGCGCAGCAGAGGGTCAGCATTGTGGACGTGCAGGCACCGCACGACCTGAAAATCGGCTACATCATGGGCGCGGGTGATGATATTCCGACAGTTTTGCGGCAGGTGGGAATGGACGTCACCCTAATCCCCGCCGAGAAGCTGGCGAATGAGGATTTGAGCAACTATGCAACGATCGTGGTGGGCATTCGTGCTTACGATACGCAGAAGGACGTGGTGGCGAATAACCAGAAGCTGCTCGACTTCGTCTCCAAAGGCGGAACGTTGCTGGTACAGTACAACACCGGTGTCGGAGAGTTTAACAGCGGGAAGTTTACTCCTTATCCCGCGGAACTGAGCCGGGCGCGCGTTTCGGTGGAGGAAGCTCCGGTAGAGATTCTCGCGCCTGAGGATCCGGTGTTTCATTATCCCAATGCGATCACGGAGCACGATTTCGACGGCTGGGTGCAGGAGCGCGGGTTATATTTCATGAGCAAGTGGGATGATCATTTTCAGCCGCTGCTGGCCTGCCACGATCCGGGAGAGGATGCGCAGAAAGGCGGGTTGCTGCGGGCACGGTACGGGAAGGGAATGTATATCTACACCGGATACGCGTTCTTCCGGCAGTTGCCGGCGGGCGTGCCGGGAGCCGTGCGGCTGTATGTGAATCTGTTGAGTCAGAAGCAGTAGCCAGTTGCCAGTACCCAGTTGCCAGTAGAGCGCGCTGGGAAAGTACCGAGGCGCGTAATCCAACCGACACATGGGTTCCCCGACAAAATCGGAAGCGGCTTCTCCCACCCTCATCCGCGGAATGGGGCTGGGCAGCGCGACCGCGCTGAACATGATCGACATGATCGGCGTAGGGCCGTTCATCACCATGCCTCTGGTCGTGAGCGCCATGGGCGGGCCTCAGGCCCTGCTGGGATGGGTGGCGGGCGCGCTGCTCGCCGTATGTGACGGCCTGGTGACGGCCGAATTGGGCGCGGCGCTGCCCGCCTCGGGCGGATCGTACCGCTACTTGCGCGAGATTTATGGGCCGCAGAAATGGGGACGCCTCATTTCTTTTCTCTTCATCTGGCAGGTCTCGTTCAGCGCACCACTTTCCATTGCCACCGGTTGCATCGGTCTGGCGGGATACGCCGCTTACTACTGGCCGGAACTGGAAACCGTGTACGCGCATCATGAGGCTGCGCTGCACATTCCGTGGGCCGGCACCCTGCAGGCAAGCTGGATCGTGACTCCAGGAACGGCTTTGGCAGTCGTGGTCTGCTTCTTTACCGTGTTGCTGCTCTACCGGCGCATCACGGCCATCGGACGGCTCTCGAAGGTATTGTGGTTTGGAGTGATGGGAACGATCGGGTGGATCATCTTTGCCGGGCTGACTCACTTCAATGCCGCACGGGCATTCGACTTTCCTCCGGGAGCATTCACACTCTCTCACCAATTTCTGGCTGGGTTGGGCGGGGCGATGCTCGTCTCCACTTACGACTACTGGGGCTACTACAACGTCTGTTTTCTGGGCGACGAAATCAAAGATCCGGGAAAGAACATTCCGCGTGCCTTGCTGCTTTCCATTCTGGCGGTGGCGTGTCTATACATAGCGATGAACGTCTGCATTCTGGCCGTGGTGCCGTGGCGCGAGATGGCGCGGGCAGGACAGAACAACAACGGATTGTACGTTGTGTCGCTATTCATGCAGCGGATCTATGGGGCGTGGGCAGCGCGACTGGTGACGGGGCTGGTCATCGTGACCGCTTTTGCATCGGTCTTCTCGCTGACGCTGGGGTACTCCCGGGTTCCTTACGCTGCAGCCCGGGATGGCAACTATTTCCGGGCTTTTGCTAAAGTGCATCCGGTGTATCGCTTCCCGCACGTTTCGCTGCTGGCGCTGGGGGTGGTCGCGGCGGCGTTCTGCTTTCTGCGACTCAAGGATGCGATCGCGGCTCTGGTTGTGATTCGGCTGATTCTGCAGTTCCTGGTCCAGGCGACGGGGTCGATCGTGCTGCGGATTCGCCAGCCGGAACTGCCCCGGCCGTTCCGCATGTGGCTATATCCGCTGCCGGCGCTAATAGCCAGCGCAGGATTTCTGTTCATTCTTTTCAATCGCGAGAATTGGCAAAAGGAAGTGCGGTATGCGACTGTGATTCTGCTGACCGGCGTTGCCATCTTTTTGATACGCTCGTGGAGGGGCCGGGAATGGCCGTTTGGCGCTCCGCTGGCCGGAGGCACCAGTCAGATATCAAGAAACGAGGGGGACATTTCATGAAGACACTGCTGATTTTGGAGTCATGTGCATTGCTGGCGTTGACGATGGCGGCTGCGGCGCAGACCGCTAAGCCGACGGATGAACATCGTACCGTAACCCAGGTGCTGGACCGCACGGTGAGCAACCTGGAGCGCGAATTCGTGCCCGCAGCCGACGCCATGCCGGAAGAGAAATATGGATTCGCTCCGAGCAACGGCGAATTCAAAGGTGTGCGGACGTTTGCCGAGCAGATCAAGCATGTTGCGGCTGTCAATTACGAACTGGGGGCGGCGATTCTACAGGAGAAGCCTCCGGTAGATGTGGGCGGTGAAGCCGGACCGGCAACGATCACGACCAAGGCTGACACTCTAAAGTTCTTGAAGGAATCGTTCGCCTACGTGCACAAGGCGGTTGCGACCATCGATGAAAAGAACCTCGTGGAGAGTGTGAAGAGCCCGTTCGGGGAAGGTTCTGTCTCCCGTCTGGGGCTGGCTGCGAGCGTGGGATCTCATGGCTTCGACCACTACGGCCAGATGGTGGAGTACCTGCGGATGAACGGGATTGTTCCGCCCGCCAGCCGATAGCAGAAAGCGGAGTGCCGGTCAGGATCTGGTCAAACGCGCGCCGCGCAAGGTGATCGTGGTTGGAAGCAGTTCGGCGAGAAGCTGATTTCGCGACAAGTGCGTGGCGACCACTTTGCTGACTTTCTGCATCGAAGCGCGCCGATCGACAAAGATGAGGACCGACGGACCGGCACCGCTGAGAACCGCGCCCAGGATGCCTTCCCGCCCCTTCAACTCCTGCAGGCAAGGAAGCAAGGGGCACCGCGCCGCACGATAGGGTTGGTGGATGCGGTCTTCCAGCGCCGCGGAAAGAAGATCGGGGCGTCCCTCGGTGAAGGCCGCAAGCAGCAGCATGGAATTCTGAATATTCGCGACCGCGTCGGCGCGGGAATATTGAGCCGGGAGCACGCTCCGGGCTTCTTCGGTCGCAAGGCTCTGTTCGGGCACAGCTAACAGCAGCGGCCACTTTCCTTTGGGGCGCACACTGACGACTTGCGCTTCGCCGTCCGCAGACATGCGCGCGACGGTGAGTCCACCCAGCCAACAGGCAGAAGCGTTGTCGGGGTGATGCTCGCGGCGGGAGGCCTCACCGATGATTTGTGCATCAGCCCAGCGGAGCCGGCCGAAATACACAGCCATCGCGATGCCGGCCAGACGCGCAGCCGCCGAGGAACCGCAGCCTTTGCCGATCGGAATATCGTTGGCGATGTGGAGCCGCAGTGGTACCAGCGGCCGGCCCGCGGCCGCCAGCACTTCGCTATAAGTGTTGAGGATAAGGTTGTTTTCGAGCTGGCCACAGATTTCACGACCGCGGCCGGAGGCGGCAATGGAAAACTCCTCAGCTGGACGGGCATCAATCCTGATGTAGAAATTCATCGCCAGCGCGGCGGCATCAAAGGCCGGACCGAGATTGGCGGACGTCGCCGGCAGCGCTAGCCGAAGACGCGTTACCGACATTTTGTGCTTGGATGACATGGAGATGGTCAGGATTTCTCGGCTTGCTCCAGAGTGCGAATCACGGCATCCAGCGTCGCGTCCAGAACGATGGGTGCACGGCGTAGCGGATCGAGCACGGCACTGGCGTTTTCGTCAGCCGAGCCTTTGAACAATTCGCCGCGATGGAACTCAATCGTGAAGTCGGGATCTTTCAGTAGATTTCCCGTCAAAACCAGGACGACACTTTCATCCGGCTTCACGAACTTCTGCTTCACCAACTTCTTCAGCCCGGCCAGGGTCACGGCTGACGCTGGTTCGCAGCCGATGCCTTCCGCCCCGATTTCCGCCTTGGCTTGAGCAATTTCAACTTCGCTCACCTGCTCGCACGCGCCGCCCGTAGCTTCCAAAACGTGTGCAGCCTTCTTCCACGAGGCCGGATTGCCGATGCGGATCGCGGTGGCGCGGGTTTCGGCTTGAACGCTGACCAGGCGCTGGCCTCCGGTTTCGCGCAGCGTGCGCACCAGGGCATTGGCCCCTTCCGCCTGAATGACCGATAACTTTGGCAGCCGCGAAATCAGGCCGAGTTCGCGCATTTCGACGAATGCCTTGCCGATGGCCGAACTATTCCCAAGGTTCCCGCCGGGAACGATGATGTGATCGGGAGGGTTCCAGTCGAGTTGCTCGAGCAGTTCGAGCGCCAGCGTTTTCTGGCCTTCCAACCGAAATGGATTGATTGAGTTCAACTGGTGAACGGGAGCGCGGCGCACCAGTTCCTGCAGCAGCCGAAGGCATCCGTCAAAATCGGTGCGCAGCTGGCAGGTGACGGCGCCGTAATCGAGCGCCTGGGAGAGTTTGCTCCAGGATATTTTCCCTTCGGGAACAAGAACCAGACTGCGCATGCCGCCGCGAGCCGCGTACGCGGCCATAGAAGCGGAAGTGTTGCCGGTGGAAGCGCACGCGACCCAGCGAAATCCCGCGCGGAGCGCGAACGTGGCGGCGACCGTCATTCCGCAGTCTTTGAAGGAACCGGTAGGATTCATGCCTTGATGCTTGGCGAAAAGGTGGGATACGCCTGCGCTCCGCGCAGACTGTGGAAGTGCATAGAGCGGAGTATTGCCTTCGCGCAGGGTAATGATTTGCGCCTCGTCGAGTGTAGGGTCGAGCGCGGGGAGCAGGTCGCGGAAGCGCCAGACGCCGCTGAGATCAACCGGGATTTGCGAGAGGCGGCGTTCGGACCATGCGGCTTTCAGAGTCTCCGCGTTGGGCTTGGCCTTCTTCCATTGCGGGTAGGTGATTTCGAGCAGATCGCCGCAGTGAGCGCAGCGAAAATCCTGGCTGGTGGAGTCGCTGAGGTCGCCGCAACCGATACAGCGAAAGCGGAAGTTGGCTGACTGCACGCCCGGCGCAGGACTGGAGAAAGCAGGCATGGAACGGTCTATTTCTTCTCCCGCAAGTATTGGTCAGTCTTGTTGATCCAGTCGGAGCGAGGCGGGCAGAACACATCGAGGTCAACGGTGTCGGCAAGCGCCTCCGCTTTATGCGGCATGTTTGACGGAATGCAGAGCGTTTCGCCCGCACGAACCACGATTTCTCTGCCGTCAATCCAAAACTTGAGTGCGCCTTCGACGATGTACGTCAGTTGCTCGTTGTGATGGCTGTGCTCGGGAACGATGCAGCCCTTCTTTAGTAGCACCCGCGCCAGCATAATCTCCTGGCCCCACACCATCTGCCGTTGCAGCAGCGGATTCAGTTCCTCGAGCGGAACGCTGCTCCACGGGATGTATTGCAGCGCGGCAGGGCTGGCAGTGCGTTTCCACACGGCGCGGCCTGCGCGGGACGGCGGCTTAAGTCTTCGTGTTTTGGTTTTCGATTTCAGGTTTGTCTTCTTTTTGGCCATAAGCCTCAGTGCACTCGTCCTTCGTAGAGCTTCACAGCCGTGTCATGCAAATATGTGTGGGCCAGCTCCAGAACCCGACCCTCGGTGATTTCGCCTGAAGTGGGCATTATAAACTGCGGCCATTTGGCTTGCCCGACTCGAACCGCGCAATTACTCTGGAACGAGCGAGGTAACCATGAAACGGAACAAGCGCTCTCCGGACACTGCTGCGGTACACGGCGCGGCGGACCTGGAGAAAAAAAACGGTCCTGTTTCCACCCCCATCTACCAGACGTCCACCTTCGAAGTCACCGACAACGACGAGCAGCAGCGGGTAACCGGGACTGATCGCTATTACACACGGTGGGGAAATCCGACAAACACCGTCGCTGAGGAGACAGTCGCCGCGCTCGAAGGCATGGAAGCGGCGCGGACGTTCGCGTCCGGCATGGGCGCCATTACGACCACCGTCATGGCGCTCCTGAAGGCGGGGGATCACATTGTCGCGCAGCGCGACATTTACGGTGGAATGACAAAGTTCTTTTCCGAATGGCTGCCCAGGCTGGGGATCGAAACAACTTTCGTTGACACGACCGACTACCAGCAGCACGCGCGGGCGATTCGTCCGAATACGAAGCTGCTGTATCTGGAGTCGCCGACCAACCCGGCATTGCGCGTTGTGGATCTGAAAAGAACCGCAGCCCTGGCCAAGCAGCACGGGCTGATCAGCATGCTGGACAGCACCTTCGGCACGCCCATCAACCAGCGTCCGGCGGAGTATGGCATTGATCTGGTCATGCACTCGGGCACGAAGTACCTGGGCGGGCACGCCGACTTGACCTGCGGCGTGGTGGCCGGGCGGCGCGAACTGATCGAACCGATCAACGACACGCGCACCACGCTGGGCAACGTCATGGACCCGCATGCCGCCTGGCTGCTGATTCGCGGGCTGAAGACGCTGGCGGTGCGGGTGGCGCGGCAGAATGAGAACGCGCTCCGAGTCGCAGAGTTCTTGGGCCAACATGAGAAGGTACGGCGCGTGCACTATCCGTTTCTGAAGAGCTATCCGCAGTACGCCATTGCGCGCGAGCAGATGAGCGGTGGCGGCGGCATGGTCACATTTGAGGTCGAGGGTACGGGCGACGATGCCCGGCGCGTGAGCGAGGCAATGCGGCTGTTCACGCTGGCCACGAGCCTGGGCGGGGTGGAGTCGCTGGTATCGATCCCGGTGCTGACGTCACACGCCATGATCTCGGCCGAACAGCGGGCCAAAATGGGGGTCACCGAGCAGATGGTGCGGCTGTCGGTCGGGATCGAGAGCGCGGACGATCTGATCGAGGACCTGGAACAGGCGCTGCAAGCGATTGGGGCACACCAAACAACACCCATCGGATGAGGAGATACGAGGGGGAGCTATGAGGTCAGGCCTCTTGTCGGATCGGTCCCGGAGGGACCGTGGATCGTAGCCCGCCGCTTCAGCGGCGGGTCGGACACATACACATGCTCGATCTCGTGCCGTAGGCACGGCTGAAAGCCGATCCCAAGCGGCCGTTCGGCGGAGCCTAGGGTGCCGATGCTCTCCGCCTTGGCGACGTCCCGGCGTTCAAAGGGCCCGGTTTCAGGCGCGTCCCTACAGGACGCAGTTGAATTTCTTTTGCCCGCGCCCCGCCAGTGAACTGGCGGGCTATTGTCTGTCATCCCTACGGGACGGATTACCCCAAAACAAAAAACCCGGCCTCTTGCGAGGCCGGGCTTGTTTTTATCGCTGTAATTCCGTTTAGAAGGTAAACCGCGCTCCAAACTGGAACTGGCGCGGGGTGTTGACGTTGCCAGAAATCACACCGAAGGATTGACCTTCGCTAGCCACGCCCACAACGCTGTTCACGCTTGGGTATCCATACTGAGCGAAGTTGGTCATGTTGTAGCCGGAGATATCGAAGCGCAGCGCCTTCGTTTCGGTGAACTTGAACGTCTTATAGACGGAGAGGTCCAGGTTTCGGGCTCCCCGGGTGCGAACGTTATCAAGATAGTCCGGCGCAGTTCCCGGAATATAAGGATTCGGATTGCCCCCGTTATCGGTTCCCGGCTGCACGAAGCAATTGATGTTGAACCAGTCATTGACCGTGTGCGGGGCTCCCTGGGCGGGATTGCAAACCATGTCGGAGCGCTGACTGAAGGGCGTCAGCGGATCTCCCGAGCCGGGTGAATGGATAGGCACGCCCGTGCTGAGATAGAGGATGCCGTTCACGGTCCAGCCGCCCAGAATGGCATTGGACACTCCATTCAAGTTGACGGCCATGCCCTTGCCAACCGGCAAGTCATAGGATACCTGCCCGGTAAATGAATACTTGACGTCCTGCGGGCTGATGGCGTGGTCATAGCGCAGATTTCTCCAGTCTTGCACCGATCCATTGTGACTGCCCACGAAACCCAGGGGAGGATTTCCGTCGTCGGTCATCAGCTTGCTCCAAGTAAAAGTAGCCAGCGTGGTGAAATGGCCAGTCAGACGCTTTTGCACCTTGGTTTGCAACGAGCTGTACTCGGAGTCCCCCGCGGGATAACCGTTGGTGACGACGCCGCTGCCGAAACCGCCAGTATTGAATTGGGGATACTTTTCCAGCGATACCCACAATGGCACCTTTGCATAACCGGACCAACCGTTGGTCGAAGGTTGGATCGGGGCCCAAGTGTTGGTCACATACTGGCAGCTCGGGTTCGTTACGAAGCACAGCGAGTCACCATTTTTCGCAATTGTGCCCAAGTCGAGCATGTTCTGATCAACCGAGCTAAAAGGCATGAAAAGTCCCCGGCTTCCAACATACGCAGCACTTACGACTACCTGATGCGGGAGTTCATATTCCAAGCCGAAGTTGAAGTTGTAAGTAGTGGGCGTGCGCTGGACATGCTGCACGGTGTTAATGCTGACCCCCAGATTATTCGCCAAGCCTGCGGGCGCTGTAGTGAAAATGGGGATAAGCCCATTGGGATAGGGATTGCTTAGAGAATAGGCCGCGGTGAAGTCGCCGACGGGCAGTGTGGGGTTCCCCGTCGTGTTGATACACGAAGACGTACCGTAAAAGGCCCAATTGCCGCTGCCATCTGCGTTCTGGCAGGT
This sequence comes from Candidatus Sulfotelmatobacter kueseliae, assembly GCA_900290255.1. Lineage (GTDB taxonomy): Bacteria > Acidobacteriota > Terriglobia > Terriglobales > Acidobacteriaceae > Sulfotelmatobacter > Sulfotelmatobacter kueseliae. Next base: position 70,151 of record OMOD01000101.1, on the reverse strand, counting down.
GGTGTTCTGCCCCGTGCTGGAAGAGAATCCATCGGTGTTGAGGGAGCCGCTGGCTACCATCTCGGTGCTGGGCCCGTAGTAGAAGCCTGCGCCGCCACGCACCACGAAGTGCTGGACAGGTTGCCAGGCAAAAGCCAGGCGAGGCCCAAAATCGTGCAGATTGGTCTTGAAGGGAGAGCGGTTGCTGCTGTTGACGTAAACTTCCGCGCCGGTGTAGGAGACGTTGTTCACGGTATTGGTGGCGTTGGGCTCGAAGTATTCCTGGCGGTTATAACGCTCGTTGCGCCCACCGAAAATGTCCCAGCGCAGACCGGCAGTGATGGTCAACTTCGGCGTGGCGTGGTAGGTATCCTCGACAAAGGCCGCATAGTAGGGGTTGGATTCGGCGGGGAAGATGGCTCTGTCGAACTCGCCGCTGTCTCCCATGCCGATGAGCATAGAAGCGTAATCGCTGCCGCCGACTAGATTGCCCGACGCGGGTGAGGTTTGTTGATCGGTACCACCATAACCAAAACTGTAGGTGCCGGCTGGGGCGTAAGGCTGGCCCACGTTGAAATAGCGTTTCATCCATTCGAAGCCGGTGGAGATTTCGTGCTTGCCATGAATTTTCGTGATGGTGGCGCTGGCGTCGCTATTCTCGCTGGCATCGATAAAGTTGTTATAGTCCGCCGTTCCGCCGACGCCGCCGCCGAAGTCGTCGAAAAGCATGAACGGAAGCTGTTTAGCTACCTGCTGGGCGGCCAGCGCCGCGGGAAAACCAACCTGAGTGCCGTTCACCGTACCTAGATTGGTAATGTCGGTGCTCGAGTACGATGCCGGCCCTCCCTGGTGTTCGTAGCGGCGGGTAAACGAGTAGCGCAAGTTCAGGACGGTAGAAGCGTTAAGGGTCAGGTCATCAGCCACCAGGGCGCTGCGGCCGTTCGTGGTGTTCAGGGCATAATCGGGGTCCCAGCCTGGGCTGGGAAAGACGTTGGCGGTAGAAAAGACTAGCCTATCGTAGGAAAACCGAGTGAAGATGCGCTGCTTCTCGCTTTTGGCCCAGTCGACGCGGACGTCGAACCGGTGCGCGTGAAGCGGATCCAATCCGGGAACGGCGTAATTATAACCAACGGAGTTGAGGTCCGTCGTCGCCTGATCGCAGGTGGACGGGCTGGGGTAGTTGCACTTGGGCATATTCGCCAAGAAGAGCAAGGCGATGGGATTGGGATTCAGGATGATGTTGCCCTTAAAAGGCCGGCGCGTGCCGTCGGGGTTGTCGGGCTGCGTCGGATCATAGATCGTAAACCCCATCTGCGAGAAATTGCCCGTTCTTTCGAGACTCGTGGGGACGTTGTAAGTCTTGAGCCCTTCGAATTGTTGCTGCTGCGTATCCTCGTAATCGCCGAAGAAAAACAGCTTGTCTTTTTTGATCGCTCCACCGATCGCGCCGCCCTCCTGATAACGATAGAAAGAGGGTGGGGTATTGGCTTGTCCGTTCGCTATTTCACTGTCCTTGTTGAAATAGTCGTTTGCGGACAAGGCGTTAGGCCGGAAGACACCGAAAACGTCGCCGTGGAGCTTGTTGGTCCCGGACTTACTCACCAAGCTGATGGCACCCGCGCCGCCGCTCTGGTAGGACGCGGGCGTATTCTGGGTCTCGACCCGAACCTCATCAATGCCATCCTCGGGAATGTTCATCGCGGGAATGATGGCGGCGGAATTGTTTTCCGCGATTCCAATGGGGGCACCGTCGAGCATGTAGTAGACCGAGCCCACGAGCGAACCATTGATCGTGTCGGCGGAGACGTCAACGCCCGGGCGTCCAACTGAAATATTCTGAACGGACTGCATCGAGTCGCTCGAGTTGGGCGAACCGTTGACCGCATTCACGCCCGCGCTCAACTGGATGAGGTCGTAAACGTTGCGCGATACCAGAGGCACGCGGTCAATCGTCTCAGATCCGATAAGGGAGCCAACAGTAGAGTTGGTGGGCTCGACCAACGTGACCCCTTCGGTGACGGTGACCGTCTCGGTGGCAGCGCCGACCTCCAGGGTAATGTTGACCTGGGTGACTTCATCGACGTTGACCGTGACTTTCTCCTGGGCAACGCTCTTGAAGCCGGTCTGGCTGGCGGTCACCTGATAGACGCCGGGATTGAGCGAGATGAAGGTGTAGAGTCCCCCGCCGCTGGTGACGGTGTGCTGGGTCACGCCGGTTGCCTTGTTCAGCAGGACTATCCGGGATCCGGGAACGACCGCTCCGGCTGGATCGGTGACCAGGCCGCTGATGCTGCCCCGGCCTGCCTGGCCAAGCGCGACAGAACCCGCGCCGAGGAGAAGAATACAAACCGAAAGAAAACTCCACACTTTCTTGCCAAATGCATTGTCACTATTCATGATTGCGCTCTCCCGTTAGGCGCGGACGTGCTCCGCGCGTTCAGTCGCCTCTGCCCGTTTCCGAGCCTCATGGCCCAGCGTATCGTTTTCCAAACAGACAGGTAACCCGGTGGATTGAGACCCAAGACGGGCTATTAAAACGTATCAATAGTGCTTTTTTGGACTTGCCACTGTCAAGAAGAAACTGCGCCCCTGGTCGTGCCAGATCAGGCTCAGCAAGTTAACTAGGGTCTCGCTAAGGAAGTCTGCGAGTGGATTCCCGCACCACCAGTTCCGGCGCCACTTTGCGGTGAGTGGCACTGACATCGCGCTTTTCGAGCATGGCATTGATGCCATCCACGACGATGCCTACGGCAGAGGCTCCCATCGCTTCCATGGGCTGGCGGACGGTGGTCAGCGAGGGCGTGTAAAAGGCGGACGGCGCAACGTCGTCGAAGCCGATCACCGAGCACTGCTCGGGCACGCGGATGCCCGCCTTGTTCAGCGCCCGGATGGCCCCGAATGCGCTCAGGTCGTCAAAAGCGAGCAGAGCGGTGAAGGGACGCTTCTGGCGGATGAGGTCCTCGGTGAGTTTCTGGCCGGCTTCGAAACTGGACATGGGATCGCGCGATTCCGGCAAGTCGAGAATGAGCCGCGGGTCGAGTTCAAGTCCGCAGGCGCGAGCGCACTTCCGAATGCCGCGCCAGCGCGGCAGACTGTCAGTGAGTGCCTTGGGACCGCGGATCAATGCGATCTTGCGGTGGCCGAGCGAATAAAGATGTTCGAGGGCGATGCGGCCGCCGATCTCGTTATCGACGATGACCGAACTGATGGAGTCAGTCTCGAGTTCGCAGCCGATCATGGCGGTCGGGATGCTGCTTTTTTCCAGGTCGCCGAGCAGGTTGATATCGAGGAAGAGCCAGTTGGCGAGGACAATCAGGGCTTCGATGCGGCGGTCAAGGAGCATTTCGAGGTAGCGTTCGAAGCGGCTGCGTTCGTTGTGCACGTCGGTGAGGATGGGAAGAAAGGAGGCCTGGTAGAGAGTATTCTCGATGCCGCGCAGAACCAGGGTGCAGTAAGGGTCGGTCATGTCAAAGATCATGACCCCGACAGTGTGGCTGCGCTTGCTCCGAAGAGAGCGGGCAAACTGGTTGGGGCGGTAGCCGAGCTTCTGCGCGGCACGTTCGATCTTCTTTTTGGTGGCGGCGGGAATGTAGCGGGCTAAGGGTGCGTTGTTGAGCACGATGGACACGGTGGTCGAAGAAAAACCGCTTTGCTTCGCCACATCACGAATGGTCACCATGGCACTTGCAGCGGAGCCGCAAAGTTAGGCGACTCCAAAGCAACCTCAGTTTGCTTTCCAAGGCGCGTTGCCGCTTGAATTCAAATCACGCGCTGGCCGACACTACAGCAGAGAGTTGCACCAGTGTCAAGCGCACGAATCACAACCGGGACCCTTGTCTTCGTACTGCTGGCGGTTATAGGCGCAGTTGGGCAGCGGTAGAATCCGCCAACGGGGACCGCGACAGCGCAAAATGGGGCCTCCTCGGAGTTGTTACAGGACTCGCAGTGATACACTTGCGTTGCCAGCTCTCACCCACGCTATTACAACCGCAATTTGCCGTGTCAGCAGGAGGTACGAATCATGAAGCGAATCCTAAGAATCGTTGCCATTGTCGTTGGTATTCTCATCGTCATCGTCATTGCACTGCCCTTCCTGATCGATGTGAATACGTTCCGGCCCAAGCTTGAGTCCGAACTCACGGATGCGCTGGGACGACAGGTCAAAGTCGGGAACCTCTCGCTCTCGCTGCTGTCAGGTGGCGTGACGGCGGATGATATTTCCGTCGCCGACGACCCGGAGTTCGGCAAAACTCCCTTCGTGCAGGCCAAGGTTCTGACGGTGGGCGTTGAGCTCATCCCCCTGATTTTCTCAAAGACGCTGAACGTCACCGATCTGACGCTAAACCAGCCGGAGATCAGCCTGGTGAAGTCGGAAAATGGAGAGAAGTGGAATTTCTCCAGCCTGGGCGGCAAAACTGGACCACCGGCTGCGCAAGCGAAGCCTGCCCCAGAGCCGCAGAAAGCGGAGCCGAAGAAGACCGAGGCTCCAGCGGAAAGCCCCTCGGCCGGCGGCAATCCCAACATTTCTGTGGCCAAACTGAACGTCAAGGACGGGCGACTCACAGTTTCGCGCGTGGGATCGCACGAAAAGCCGAGGGTCTATGACAAGGTGAACATCGAGGTCACGAATTTTTCCTTCAGCTCTACCTTCCCGTTCAAAGTGTCAGCACAACTGCCGGGAGGGGGCAGCTTAGATCTGGACGGTAAGGCGGGACCGATTGCAGCCGATAATGCGGCCCTCACTCCGCTCAATGCCAAGGTCAAGGTGGAGAAGTTGAATCTTGCCGAGTCGGGGTTGATTGATCCCGCGTCTGGAATCTCAGGCGTGGCAGATCTGGACGAGACGCTCACATCCGACGGACACGAGGCCAAGACGAACGGAACGCTCAAGGCGACGGATTTGAAGGTTGTTCAGAAGGGATCCCCCGCCGGCAGACCGGTCGAACTGACTTACGCGGTGGTTCACGATCTGGCCAAGCAGGAAGGCACGCTTACGCAAGGCGACATCGCCATGGGGAAGGCGGTCGCGCATCTGACCGGCACTTATGATGCGCGCGGCACGGTGACTGCGGTGAACCTGAAGCTCAACGGAGAGGGAATGCCGGTGGACGATCTGGAGGCAATGCTGCCGGCGCTGGGAGTGGTGTTACCGCCAAAGTCGCAGTTGAAGGGCGGCGATCTCAATGTCAACCTCGCGATCTCCGGTCCGGTGGACAAACTGGTGACGGCAGGAACGATCCGCCTGGAAAACTCGACGCTGGCCAACTTTGACCTTGGCTCCAAGCTCTCGAGCATCTCGGCACTGGGGGGCAAGAAGACCGGCAACGATACGACCATCCAGAATTTCAGTTCGGACGTTCGGGTTGCGCCGGAAGGCACTCAGGCCAACAACATCAATCTGACAGTTCCATCCATCGGAGTTCTCACCGGAGGAGGCACAGTCAGTCCGGCGAATGAACTCGCTTTCAAGATGAACGCCAGTGTGGGAGGGATGGGAATTCCGTTCTCCATCGAAGGAACGACTGCTGATCCTAAGTTCGTTCCCGACGTGAAAGGAATGGCCAAGGGCCTGCTCAAGGGCGTGCTCGGCGGCAAGAACAATAACCAGCAGCAGAATCCTCTGAGCAACCTCGGCGGGTTGTTCAAGAAAAAGCAGAACTGAATTCGTTGCACGCGCGGGTTCATAACCAGCCACGCCGCTAACTCCGGGCGTGGTTTTCTTCTTGCGCCTACGTTTATTGGAATGAACAAATATTTTAATATAGAGAAATCATGGCCGTCGCCAATGAGACGATTTCCGAAGGGCTGGGGCGCTACTCCATCGGGGAGAAACTGCGCACTTTGCGTCTCGGCAAAAGCATGGGGTTGGTTGAACTGGGAAAACACACTGGACTCTCAGCGGGGCTGCTCTCCAAGTTAGAGCGCGGGCAATTGTTTCCCACTTTGCCCACGCTGCTGCGCATCGCCATGGCCTATGGTGTGGGTCTCGATTACTTTTTCACCGACGAGCGGAAGCGCCATGTGGTCGGCATCGTGCGCGGCGAGGAACGGGTGCGGTTCCCGGAGCAGCCGGGGATGCGGGACGTCCAGTACTTCTTCGAGTGTCTGGATTACAAGTCCACGGAACGCAAACTGAGTGCGTACCTCGCGGACTTTCAGGAGCCGCCCGGAGAGAAGCTGAAACCCCATACCCACGCCGGGGTGGAATTCCTTTACGTACTGAAGGGTTCGCTGACGATCAAAATCGGCAGCGACGAATACGCACTGGAAGCGGAAGACTCCATTTACTTCGACTCTTCGGTACCGCACAGCTACCGGCGCCGCGGCTCGAAGCCGTGCACTGGCGTGATTGTCGCCGTGCCTTAGACGGTTGCACAGTAGCTTGTTCATCGCCCCTCCCGGACGTTGGCTGGCTCGTTCTGCCAGTGCGTGCCCATCTTCGGCAAGACCCGGACTGAGGAAAGGCAGAGCCGGGAACCTGTGCAGGTGAGATGGTACTATTGAAGATTCGAACAAGCTGCCGCGAGAAGCGGTGCGGCCGACAGCGGGGCTAGGTTAGAATGAGGCGGAGATTTCTGCTTCATCGGGCAAAGAGCCGGAGCTTCGCGGCAGAGTTGATTCCCCGGCAGGGGGTCGGGCAGCCTTTATCTGCTGCCTTGAATCGAAGCAAGTTGGACCGAAAACTGCTCATGTTGAAATCAGAGTTGTTGCCATCCACCCAGAACTTGCGGGCGGCGCGCACTTGCGCGGGAGTATTGTGCGCCGTAATCGCCTTGCTGCTGCCTGCCGTCGGACAGAATGATTATTTCACTCTGCAGATGAATCCCTTCCCTTCCCCTGCGGCCATTGATCCGGGAGGCACGGCCGCTGCCGGCATTACGGTCTCGCCAATAGGCACTTTCAGCGAAACGGTGAATCTGAGCTGCCAGGTGACATCGGCGACGACAGGGCAGGTGGTGACCACTCCGGTTTGTGAAGTGAGTACGCAATCCGTGACCCCTCCAGCCACCGCCACAGCGACCATCACCACAGTCGGCGCGACCCCTCCGGGGCTTTACAGCGTTGCGGTCACGGGCACATCCAACGGAACCTCAGCGTCCGCCCAGCAGGATCTTACGATCCTGGCAGTAACGCCACAGTTCACGATCACCGTGACGCAGCAGGTCCAGCCGAGCAGCGTGCACGCCGGCAGCGGAGGCCAGGGAGTCATCACCATCAATCCGATCTACGGATACGTGATCCCGCCGGGTGGGGTAACGCTTTCGTGCGCCTCGATCACGCCGCTGGTGACGCTGCCTCCGGTGTGCTCATTCAACAAGAATCCCATTGTGGGAGTTTACTCCTCGACGCTTACGATCAACACAATCGGCCCCTTACCTAGGGCAGCCGTTGCCTCTGCCCGGCCCTGGTATGCTCTTTGGCTGCCTTTACCCGTGATGGCGCTGGCGGCGGTGGGCGCGGTGAGAGGGAAGCGAGCACGCCGGGCGTGGTGTGTACTCGCTCTTCTTGTCCTGGCAGGGGCAACCCTGCTGATGCCCGCCTGTGGCAATACGACCACCACCACCACCACCAACCCCAACGGCCTGATAACGCCAAAGAACACTTACACGTTTACCTTGATGGGCGTCGATGCGGATGGGGTGGTCTCCAGCAACACAGGCACCAGCGCACCTACGGTCACGCTAATCGTGAACTGAAGCCGAGTTGGCTTCACGGCGCCCTCTGCGAAAGCCGGCAGGCCGGGCCAGGAGCCGAGCTTACGATGCCGCTCGCCGCGCCTGACGCTCGATCTCCGCCGCCTGATGCATCAGAACGTCGCGCAGCGAAACCAATCCCTTCAATTCCCTGCCCTCGACAATGGGAAGGTGGCGGAAACCAAACTCCCGCATGATGAACAGGCACTCTTCAATGCTCTCGTCGGCCGAGACTGCGCGCGGGTTCGCGGTCATGACTTCTGACACGGCGGTGGTTCCGGGGGTGCGCCCGACGGCCACAACGCGGTTCATGATGTCGCGTTCCGACAGGATGCCGATCAGTTCTCCGCCGCGCAACACCGGTAAAGCCCCGACATTGTGCTCCATCATGAAGCGTGCAGCCTCAAGCACGGTGCGGCCAGCATCAATCGAATAAACTCTGCGGTCTTTCACGAGGTCGCGGAGGGTAGTCATAGGATTACTCCTTAGTCGGACATTCGGTCGGGCATACGAGCCAAGAACTGAAGCTGACTGGCCCCCACGGCCAGCCTTTGTGGCGGGCAATACTTTATCACAAGTCGCGCTTGCTCACCGACTGAACGATTTCACGTCGGGGATCATCTTCATGGATCCCAGGGGCGGAAGAATGCCAGGTCTGTCTGAAGAACGGGTCAGTGAACAATGAGATGGCTCTCTTCCTCCTGAGCATCCCGTTCCAGAGCGTCGAGTTCATCGTCCGAGGGTTTGGGAAGCGCAGCCAGCTTGATTTCCGCGTCAGTTCTCGGCTGCGGACGCTTGAAATACTGCAACAGCGGCAAGAAGGGAAGCATAAGCAGGAACACCACGCCCATCAACCAAAAGGCTTCGACAAACGCGAGCATGGCGGCGTGTTGTTGCAGCAGGCCATAAACTGCGCCCAGAGCCTTGCGCGAAGCCGTAACGTTGTCGGCCCCTAGGGAGTGAAAGTGCGCGCGCAGGCCTGCAAGGTATCTCCAGGTTTCGATATCGCCAGCCCTGACGTTGGCAATCAGGTGGTTCTGATGCAGTTGCGTGCGCCGCGACAGGAAAGTCGTCATGATGGCGATGCCCACGCTGCCTCCGATGTTGCGCATCAGGTTGAAGATGCTGGTCGCGTTGCCCATTTTCTGCGACGGGATGCGAGCCACGGCCAGCGTCATGAGTGGAATGAAGAGACAACTGAGAGCAACTCCCTGAAGGACCTGGGCCCAGAAGATATCCCAGAAACCGGCATAGAGGTTGAGCCCGGAGAGTTGAAACATCGTGATCGAGCCGAGAACCAGGCCTACGACCAGAATTCGCCGCGGGTCGGTCTTGGTGGTCAAGTGGCCGGCCAAGGGAGTGAACAGCAGCGCCCCAATGCCGCGGGGAGACAGGGCCAGACCTGAGTTGTAAGCGGGATATCCCATCAACGTCTGCAGGTACAGGGGCAGCAGCACCAGGCTGGCGTACAGCACAAAGCCCAGCATGCTGATGAGAAAAACTCCCGCAGCGAAAGATCGATTCTTGAGCACACGCAGGTCTACGACGGGGTGGTCGGTCATCAGCTCACGGATGATCAAAGCGACCAAGCCAATCACACATAGAATGGCAAAGGTTCGAATGTATGGTGACGAAAACCAATCCTTGCGCTCGCCGGTATCGAGCAGGATCTGCAGCGAACCGATGCCTAGCGCCAGAAAACCAATCCCCCACAAGTCAACCTTGCCGCCATCGTGCTTGATATAGTGCGGATCGAAGACAAAGCGGTTCATGAGGACCATAGAGACAGCGCCCACGGGCAAGTTGAGATAAAAGATCCAGCGCCAGGTGTAATTGTCGGTAATCCATCCTCCCAGCGTGGGCCCCAGAATCGGCGCCAGGAGAATGCCGATGCCGAAGGCCGCCATAGCATGACCGTGGCGCTCCTTGGGAAAGGTCTCGAGAAGAATCGCCTGCGCGAGGGGCTGCAGGCCGCCGCCGGTCAGGCCTTGCAGCACGCGGAAAATGATCAACTGCGGTAGCGAAGCGGCGAGGCCGCAACAGAGCGACGTCAGCGTAAACCCGGCGACGCAGGTCAGGAGCAGCCGCTTGCGGCCCATGTACCTCGCCAGCCAGCCCGAAATCGGCAATACAACCGCGTTCGACACCAGGTACGACGTGACCACCCACGTGCCTTCTTCGTTGGTTGCAGCCAGATTGCCCGCGATGTGAGGAATGGAGACGTTGACGACGGTGGTGTCGAGGACCTCCATGAAGGTCGCCAGCATCACGGAGAAAGTGACGACCCATGGGTTCACGAAGCGTTGTGGACTGGCATCCACTCGGAGATGTCCCTGCCGGCGGAAGATTTCCGCATTCGTACTCTTAACTGTGAGGGGTAGGCTGAAGCTGTGCCGTGACAGGGATCACAGCGGAGGGTGAGGACGCTATCGCTCGGTCATGTCCTCCAGCGTCGAGAAAAATGCTGGATAAGATATAGCAGCCGCTTCGGAGCCGCGAATGAGGGTTTCGCCCTGGGCTCGCAGAGCCGCCACGGCAAAGGCCATGGCGATGCGGTGATCGCCGAAGGAATCGAGTTCGGCACCGCGGAGAGTCTGGCCACCGGGAATTCGCAGGCCGTCGTCGCGCTCTTCGACCTGCGCGCCCATGAGGCGCAGATTCGTGGCCACGGCTGCGATGCGGTCGGACTCCTTCACCCGCAACTCGCGGGCGTCGCGGACCTCGATGCCCTGCTCGGTGTAGGGCGCGATCGCCGCCAGAACTGGAATCTCGTCAATCAGCGCGGCCGAGTCGGCGCCGGCAAGAGTGGCTCCTTTGAGCCGGGCGCCATCGATCTGCAGCGAGCCGACCAGTTCGCCGTGAATTTCGTCGAGCTGTGTCACCGAAATGCGCAGCCCCATCTGCATCAGGATATCGAGCAGGCGAGCGCGGTTGGGATTCATCAGCAGATTCGGAATGGTCAATTGCGAGTCGGGAAACAACGCCGCCGCACACAGGAAAAACGCCGCACTCGAAAGATCGCCCGGGATGCGGGCTCCTATGCCGCGCAAACGCTGGCCGCCGCGGATGCGGACCTCGTTCCCTTTGCGCTCCAGTTGCGCGCCAAAAGCCTGCAGCGCGACTTCGCCATGATCACGCGTGCGCAGCGGCTCTTCGACCCGGGTCTCACCCTCGGCGAATAATCCTGCGAACAGGAGGCACGACTTCACCTGAGCGCTGGCGACCGGCATTTTGTAATCGATGGCTTTCAGGTGTGCACCTGTGATGCGCAGCGGCGGCTTGCCCTCGCGTGAGGCAATCTGCGCGCCCATGGCGGAAAGCGGCCTAATAACGCGTTCCATAGGGCGGCGGGAAAGTGACTCATCGCCGGTCATCTCGCTGGTGAACTTCTGCGCCGCAACAATGCCGCTTAACATGCGCATGGTCGAGCCGGAATTGCCGCAGTCCAGTGGGATGTTGGGAACTGCTAGTGCCAGGTCGCGTCCCTGCACTTCAACGACATTTTCTTTTCGCTCCCAAGTTACTCCCAGCGCGCGCATGCAGCCGAGAGTGCTGGCGCAGTCGGCACCGGTCGAATAGTTTTCCAGGCGCGACGGTCCTTCGGCTATGCCTGCCAGCATGGCATAGCGATGGGAAACGGATTTGTCGCCCGGCAACTGCACACTGCCGCGCACATTGCGCGCCGGACGGATGATGACCTGCGACCCGGTTTTCATGCTGAGATCAATCTTAGCGGAAGGACACACTTGCGATTTGCGATTTCCGATTTCCGATTTGCATTTCCGATTTGCGATTGCCAGTTGCCGATTTCTGATTGCTGATTCCTGATTTGCATTGGAAGGCGGAACCTGCCGGATTAACCGTGAACGCGTCAGAAAATCGTCAATCGGAAATCGACAATCGGAATTAGGCCAGTTTCCTGGCTTCTGCGGCGGCCTCTTTCAGGATGTTGGCCGGGACTTCCTGCATGGTCACGCCGAACTCGAACATTGGCGTTTCCGTGCCGCGCCCCCAGCGTGCCACTTCCCAGTGGGCGCGCACGAACTTCACGTCCGGGTGCGCAGTCAGGTCGAGCAGCAGCGGCGATTCGCCGCAATAAAACGTCTGCGGAAACGCGGCGATCGACGTTGCGACCCAGGCTGCTCCATCGGGAGAGCCGTAGATGCTGAGGTCGAGCGACTCCTGCTCGATGATCTTGGTAATGGCAAGGGTCACAAGAAAAACCCGGTTTGCCGCGCCGCTCACGTCCACGGCAGAACCGTCACCCTTGGCGCTAACTACAGTGTTGGGGGAAATCAGAATCGTTTCGCTCGCTGTCATGGTCATTGCGCAATGATTTTAGCAAAAGGAGCCCTTGTGGTTCTTTCCGCCTCCCGTCCCCGGCCTCAAATCGTGAAAGACGCCGGCACAGTCGGATGACAACACGCGCCGGTCCGGTCTATATTTGTCGCGAAATGTTCCGGACCTCAAAATCATGGCCACTTCTACACTCATTCAAAATACCCCTGTTTCCAGTGAATCGAAACCAGTCTCCCAGCGCCTGACCTGCATCGATGTATACCGCGGCCTCGCCGTCGCGGGCATGATCCTGGTGGATAACCCCGGCAGCGACGATCTCGCCCACTGGCCGATCAAGCATCAGCAGTGGAATGGCTGGACGCCCGCAGACTTCATTTTCCCGTCGTTCATTTTTCTGGTGGGCGTCTCGATGGCTTTTTCGTTCGCGTCTCGCTTGCGCCGCGGCGAGTCGCGGCAGAAGATTTTTGCCCATGTCATCCTGCGCAGTCTGCTCCTGATTGCAATCGGGTTCCTGACCAACGCCTCTCCTATTCTTGGCGTGGACTGGCACAGCTTCCGCTTCTATGGCGTCACCCAGCGCATCGCTCTTTGCTATCTGGCGGCGGCGATTCTGGTGCTGTGGTCGAACTGGCGCGGGCAACTGATCGCACTGATTGCCTGTCTTGCCGGCTATTGGGCTCTCCTCCGGTTCGTGCCGGTGCCGGGTTTTGGCGTGCCGGGGCACGACATTCCTTTCATGGACACATGGCGTAACCTCCCCGCCTGGCTCGATCGCAAGCTGATGATGGGGCATCTTTACAACGACGTGCGTGATCCCGAAGGACTGATTCACACCATCCCTGCGATTGGGACGACTTTGATGGGCGTGCTCACCGGGCAATGGCTGCGCTCGGGAGCGAGCCCGCGCACCAAAGTCCTGCGCATGGTGGGATTCGGCGTTCTCGGGCTGGTCGCGGGACTGGTGTGGGATCGCTGGTTCCCCATCAACAAGAATCTCTGGACCAGTTCGTTCGCGCTGCTGACCGGTGGATTTGCCCTCGTATTTCTTGCCTTGCTCTATTGGGCGATGGAGATCAGGAACTGGCGCGGGGCGTGGACGATGCCGTTCCTGGTGTTTGGAATGAATGCGATCGTGGGTTACGTCGCCGACTCCGTAGTCTATGGCCCCGGGTACACGTTCACGGTGAAGGCCGCGAACGGCGCCACCATGAATTGGCATGAAGCGGCACAGGCATGGCTGGTGTCGCTCGGATTGGGCGCGGCGAACGCGTCGCTGGTCTATTCCATCGGCGCAGTGCTGTTCTGCTGGGCGCTGTTGTGGCTCCTGTGGCGGAAAAAGATCTTCGTCAAAATCTAAGCAGCACCGGAACCAAAGATTCGAATTTCAGATTGCAGATTTCAGATTGCAGATTGTCCGAGTCGATCGAATCTGAAATCTACACTCGCAAATCTGCAATTTAGGGCCTTAGGGACGACCTTCATCGACTGCGGCGCAGATTCACTCGATTGGATGCGGCCCTGTGAAGTCATTGCAGCAGGGCTTCTGGACGGGCTTGAATTCCATCAATTCGACGCGCGACAGATCCGGATCATATACGTCGAGCTGCCATTTGCCGTCTTTGCCGACCTCGGCCTGCTCGTCGCCGTGCGGCTTCCAGCCATGCGACTGCATGATCGCCTGCGCCGCCTTCATGTCGGCAACACCGAGCGAAATGTGGTTCATCACTCCGGTCAGTTGCAGGTCCATATGCTCGGGCTGGTTGAGCATGTACTCCAGCCAGTCGGTGCCGTCGGGAACCTGCATGGCGACCCAGTCATCGGGCGTGCCCGGCTTGTCGGCGCCGTGCCAGTAGAGCCGGAAGCCTAGAATGTCGCGGTAGAAGCGGTCTTCGGCATCCTTGTGGTAGACCACGAAGCCGGTGTGGATCATGTGCCGCGACACGGCGGAAGCGGCTGCCGGCGTGGCTTCGCCCTTGCCCCGTTCCACAAACTCGATCGGATGCCCTTCCGGATCCTTCACCATAAAACTCAGGCTGTGGTCGGGCCGTCCTTCAATCTGGCCGACCTTCATTCCCTTTTCGACGAGATACCGGCGAAGGGCGACGATATTGTCGGTGGTAAAGGCGACGTGATCCATGCGGTCGGTAGCCTTCGCGTCAGGCACAGCGCTGTAGCCGACCCACTGTCTGCCAATCATGTAGCGCGCGATGCCGCCGGGCTCGACCGGCGTGGCGGCAGCAAGGCCGAGCAGATCGCTGTAAAGCTTTCTGACGCCGTCAGGCGCGGTGGTGTAGAACGAGACGTGGTCGATGCCGAGGATGCGCGGCCGGCTGGGCGAAGTTTGGGAATAGGAGCAGATCTCGAGGATTACGAGAAGGAGGGGAAGGATAAGCTTTTTCATGGCGCCTATGATTCTAGTCCAGCCGACCCCGGAAGGCTTCGCTCCCTCCAAGCGCCGAAGCAGATTCCTCGCTGCGCTCGGAATGACAAAGGGTTGTGTGGTCCTTAACTGCGTGGCGTCCGCGGAGCCTGTCAGATTCCATCCAGAAACTGGCGCAGCAGCCTGGCCGCTTCCTCGGGCTGCTCCCACGGCGCGTAGTGCCCCGCCTTCGGGATGACGCGCAACTCGCTGCCGGCGACGTGCTGGCGCATGAGCTCGGCTTCGTTCACACCGGTCAGAATGTCTTCATCCCCGGTCACCAGCAGCGTAGGAACATTGATGGTATTCAATGTTGCGACGGAGTCCGGACGCTCGGCCATGCCGCGCTGCACCTGGGCTACGTCATCGGGCGACATTGTGCGCATCATGCGCAACGCTTCGTCCACCAGGTCGGGACGCGTTTCCCGCGTGGTCTTGCCCAGCAGGCGAGGCACCATGGTTTCGAGGAATGGTTCGGTGCCGCGCTCGAGAACATCGGTGGCCGCCTGCAGGCGCGCGGCGCGGGCTTCGGCGCCATCGGCGGGCGCTTTCGTGTTGCACAGGCCGAGCGCCGCCACGCGGCCGCGATGCCTGCGCCAGAATTCAAACAGCACGTAGCCGCCGACGGACACTCCGACCAGAGGAGCGCGACCGACGTCAGCGTCGTCCATGACGCGCACGATGTCGGCGGCATGCTTCTCCATTGTGGCCGGCCCCTCGCCTACGCCCGATTCGCCGTGCCCACGCAGGTCAGGCAGAATCACGCGATAGCGCGCGGCCAGCGATTCAGCCACGGGCAACCAGAACTCATGATGCGCGGGGAAAGGATGCAGGAGAATAACCGGTGAACCCTCGCCGAGGCTCCAGTAAACAATCTCGGCATCGCCGCTTTTGATGCGCCGGGAAGGGATGGGTGCCATGCAGGGGATTAAAGCACAAATGCGGCTCCCGCCGTCCGCCTCTCGATCGCGAACGGGAACCAAAGTCTGAAGTCTGAAGTCTGAAGTCTGAGGTCTGAAGTCTGAGGTCTGAAGTCCGGGGTCTGATTCCTACGAGTTCGTTACCTGCTGCGCATTGGCCGGCGCCGCAAGCGGCAGCGGCTCTTCCGGCATGACGATCCACGCGATGGGATAAGAGAGCAACCCGATAACCGTCGTGACCGAGGCTACCAGCCAGACAACCCGCACCAGTGTCACGTCCACGTCGAAGTACTCAGAGAAACCCAGGCACACGCCGGCGACTTTGCGCCCCTGACGCGGGCGTATCAGCTTCCTTCGGGCCAGCGAGGCGCCGACGCGAATACCGCAGTAAGCGCAAACCGCCGCATCATCCTGAATTACTTTGCCGCACTGGTTGCAGTACATAGGTTCGCCCTCTTCCAGATAATACGCTGGGCGCACCTCTGAAGTTCCACAATCCGGAGTTTCACCGTGCCCCGGCCCGCCCCATGATTACCGGGTCGAATCAGTTCCGGGAGGTCGAGGGCTCCCGGGATCGGTCGCAGGCACGTAATACAGACGGATGGTCTTCCCGACATTTGCCACCCGATACGCCTCGAGCCCAGCGAAATAATCTAGAGGAAGGATCTCGCGGATGCCGCTTCCCGTTCGTCGCGGCCGAGCGCTGACGGCAATCCAGCCCTGGGGCCGACGTGCGGGATCAGGAAGTTCATGATGCGGCAAGCCGGACCGGTCCGTGTCGGCGCTGGTGAAGATGGCGAGTTCGAGGTCATCGATGTGGCGGGAACGAAGCTCGCCGGCCAGCCGGTTCAGGTCTTGCCCGCAATCGAGGTCGCAGCCGATCACGAGCACGGAACTCGGGTCGGATCCGGCAAATTCGTTGAAGTAGGCAAGAGAATCGGCTTGTGCCTTGATGCTCTCGGCAAGCTGCCAGGAAAGCAATGCAATCACCAGCGCGGTAAGGCCGAGTCGCCACGGCCGGCGGATCATTTGAAAGACCTGACTGGCGCCGACACCAGCGATGATCGCTAGCAGGGGCAGAGCCACCAGAATGTGCCGTAGTCCGGCTTGATAGCTCACATGCATCGTAACCAGCAAGACGGCGGCCAGCGCCGCCGCGGGCAGCAGCCGGATCCACCGACAACCACTAGTCGGCGGCTGGGTCGAGTAAGAGCCGATCGAGTGAAGTCCGAGACCGGCCAGAAGTAAGAGTGGGATGGGAGATTTCACTGCGATGGCAAGCAGGAAAAAGTACCACCAGCCTCCCACTTTCGTGTGACCGAGCAGATACGATTCCGATTTTTCTTTGTTCAGCACCCAGGCGGCGGCCACTCCGTGGAAAAATTCACCGGCCGGGAAACGAGGATTCCGCAGAATCAACTCCCGCCCCACCGACCGAACTGGCCCAGGGAAGTGCTGCCATGAGGCCATGTTTGATGGCGTGATGCCGGTAATCGCTTGCACGCGGTGCAGCGAGAAGAAATATCCAGCCCAGATCATGAGCGGAAGGAGCAGCACGATGGCAGCAAGTTGCAACAGGCGTTTCCGCAAAAGCAGATCGCCTTTGCCCTTGCTCCTTACCAGCCACACGATTGTCATGAGGAGTGCGGCAGCTGGGATGAACAGAAAGCTGGTCAGCTTCGCCAGAAAAGCGGCTCCCAGCGCAAGTGCGAGCCGGGCGGCCGCGTTGCGGCTGGGACTTTCCAGCCAGAGAGAAAACGCGAACATCGCGGCCAACTGCGTGGAGGCCGCCACCATGTCGGTGTAGGCCACGCTGGAGAAGGCCAGAATTGTGGGCGTGGTGCAATACAGAAACGTGGCAAAAAGCGCTGCGGCGGGACTTGCGAAATGCCGCGCCCACAGAAAAACGACGACTGCTCCCAGAATGAAGAACGGTAGAACGCCAGTCCGCGCCAAGGCCAGGTTGTGCGCGAGGTTGCCGCCGTCGTAAAGAATGCGATTTCCGACAACGTTGTAGTCGTGGCTGGCCGGGTCCGACTCCGGCAAGACCGGATAACGCGCACCCGCCAGGTAGAGCGGCAGCGCGATGGCCGTCGGCGCCAGCGGCGGATGGACCGGATCGAGCGTGTAAGTACCCTTGTCCAAGAATTCAATGCCGGCCGCGACATGGCCTGGTTCGTCATAAGCTTGAGCTGTATTCGGGTAGGTCGCGACGATGCGGAGGACAGAGGCTGCCACCACCGCTGACCAGAGAGCGGCAATGACAGCGCGGTGTCTGATCCAATCCGGAATTCTCAGCATGGTGCGACGGGAAGAGGTCGATTCTACAGCATCACGATTGGCGCGCGGGTTTCGGTTGGGCTGGGGAAAGGAAAATTCGCTCAGCTGATGCCGTGCCCGCGACCAGCCAGCATCGAGCCTACTCCCGGTACGCCTCTCTGATATAGCGGCGGGCCTGGTCGGCGGGGCTGGTGTTGGCATTGCCGGCCAACACGATCTGATAGTGCTTCATGGCCAGATCGCGCTTCTGCAGCAGGTCGTACATTTCGCCCGCGGCCAGGTTGGCCTTCTGCAGGATATCGGGATCAGGGTTGGGCGCCCCATTCACCAGTTCATACGTGGCAGCGGCACCGGCGATATCTTTCTTGCTGCGCAGCAGTTCCCCCAGTCCCCAGGCGGCCATTTCGTAGTGCAGATTGTCGTATTTCCCTTCTGTGCCGTTCTGCCAAACTTTGCGATACATAGCCTCGGCCTCATCCAGCCGGCCGGCGGCCCGCAACAGGTTGGCGACTTCGGTGGGGAAAAGATGATTTTTGGGATACTTTGCCGAAAGCTCCTGCATGTAGCCGAGGGCTTCGTCATACTGCTGTTCGCGGCGCAGGAACAAGCTGAGGATCACCTTTGCGTCTACCGAATTCTCCACGCCTCCCTTCGCCACCTCACGAAGATACTCAAGGCCTTTTTCCTTCGACCCGGTCAATCCCGCCAGAGCGGCGGCGACTTTCCCCGTCCAAGGCAGGTGGCCCACCACGTAATTGTGGGTGCCCACTACCATCTTCGCGTCCAGATATTCGGGATCAAGTTCAAGCACCCGCTCGTGGTCGTGGCGGGCACCAACAGCGTTGCGGAGAGCGGAGAACCAGGCCCGCTCCACCAGGCCGGTATAGACGGCGAACTCCGCCCGGGTGACGCCGCGGCAATAGAGTGCGTCAACGTCTTGAGGATTGGCCTTGAGTTGCTCTTCCTCCAGAGTTTCCGCCCGCGCCACCAGTTGCTTGATCCGGCTCTTGATCTTGGGATCGGTCGGGCGGGGAGCGTGACCGATAAAACTGTCATTGGCATATTCGCCTGTGTTCATGCCACCGGTTTCGTAGAGATTGCGCATCAGGATCACGGTCAGCAGATGGTTGACCGCGAAGCAATCGTTGGGATGCTTTTCCACAATCTTCTCGAACTCCGGGATCGCCCGGTCATACTCCATGTTGTAGAAGTGATCGAAGGCGGTAGCGATCTGGGGATCATGGGGGGCGCCGTGAGGCGTGGCTGGAGCAGCGGACGTCTGTGCGGCAGCCGTGAGGGCAGATGCGCTCAGGAGAAGCAGAAACATCACCGGCCGCGCTGCGCTTTGCTCAAGCTTCATCCAGATTTGTCCTGCGTAGGTCGTCACGACTCGGTCGTTCTAGTCTAAACGAAGTGCCGAGGACGTGCGGCGTTATGGCGCCAGCACACCCCGGCATCAGCCCCGAACCAAGAACGTCAGCCACGTGCCACGGCCGTTAACAGTCAGCACGACGGTCGGCCCCTATAATCGGCGCAGCCACAGACTGACCCGGATCTGCGTGGCAGGTTGCGGGAGGGCTCGTGAGGAGTCTGCGCAGGTCGGCCGAATGGAGCTCGGCAGGACCGTGCGGCGCTGGATTGGGATACGGCTTTTGTGAATCCTGATGCCGAGCCGTCCCGCAGCGGGTCAGAGTGGATGGTTGCAGCTTGGAGGTCTACGGGCTTCCGTAACTGGTTCATCTTTACTCGCTGGCGCAAGTAATTATTGCCCGCGTCGGTGGCGATGGAGCGCTTGGCGGAGAGCGTAAGTGCTTGTTTCAAAGCCATTTAGAAATCAACACAGGTTTGGTGCCCGGAGTGCCATACACGCCCCAGGGCAGTTCACCTAGAGACTAGTTGCCATGTCGGGATTTGTACAGGAAACGCAGCAGGAGTTCTGGCGGCCACCGTCAACCATGACAGCCGGAGACACGACGGTTCAGGAGTCCATTCCGGCGATGGCAGAGGTTTGCGCTCATTGCGGTACGGAGTTCCTGCTGGGCTCCCATTTCTGTCACTGCTGCGGACGACGCAGGCCGAACGCCTTGAGTGCGACCGCCAAGGCTGACGCGGCCGCAGTTGCAAAACTCTGGGACAAAGCCATTACTTGGACGCACTCGGCGATCACAACCACCCCCTGGAGCCGGATGTGGAGGAAGGTCAAATCTCCCGCATGGCTTCACTACCTCCACTTCCACGAGATCCAACGCTGGGTCGGGCTTACCACGGCATCGCTGATCGCATTCGTCATTGGATTGGGGTGCGTGGCGGGAGCCTTGCTGGTTGGCCTGATCACAGCCAAGACCCTGGTAGATTGGCAAGCCATTCAGTTCTATCGCGTGGAGTGGCTGCTGGCGGCGACCGCGTCGTTTGTGGCTGCAATCCTGCTGAAGAAACCCTCCGGCAACTAGGCTGCGCAACACCTTCCACGCCTCCGCTGCTGTGCAATTGCCTTTCTTGACAGTCACAGCCCGTCCCCGCTATTGGCGGCGTGACTTCCCACCTGGCGATGTGATCAGTGTCACAGACTAGGCCCCCTAGTAGGTCTATGCTGCTCCCGTCTTTGCGGACAGATCCACCCCATCGGCTGTCGTTTCCTAGAACCCACGGAGCGTGTCGCTCGGCGAAACGAATCCGTAGGGAGGGTATCTTATGCGGAATTATTCCGTTCTTGCAGCATCGTTAGTTCTTGCCTTGGTTGCTGTCGTTACCCTTCCATCGCGTGCAGCCAAGAAGTCTGAGCATGCGATCTCCTCGTTTGCGAAGTATGTGCAGATTCCCGGGGCTACCGCGGCCGGGACCGAAACGTGCGCGACGTGTCACGCCGACATCGCCAAGGATTATCGGCACGCCTTCCACGCCCAGCAGGGCGTCGAATGCGAACAGTGCCACGGTCTTGGCAGCCTGCACGTGCAGGGTGGAGGAGATGTTTCCAAGATCATCTCCTTCAAACAGCGTTCGGCCACCGATGCCAACGGTGTGTGCCTGAGCTGTCACGCCAGGGATGAAAAGATTCGCAACTGGGTCGCGGGACCGCATGCATCGAACAAGGTTCGCTGCACGGATTGCCATCAGACCCACACGTACACCAAGGCGGGAGACAAAACGGAGCCGGGCGTTGAAATGTTCACCGATGTCATGACTCCAGCCCGGGTGGGCAACGTGGAGAGCATGGTCCCGGAAGCCAAGGCGATGATGCAACCGCGCTGGCAGGCAAACGATGCTTGCCTCCGGTGTCACCAAAGTGAGCGTGGTCAGATGAGCCTGCCTTATCATCATCCGCTGCGCGAGGGCAAGATGAGTTGTGCGGATTGCCACGATCCGCATGGCGGAGCTGCCGGCAACAATCTGCGGACGGCCAATACCAACGAACTCTGCCTGGGCTGCCACGCGCAGTATCGCGGACCGTTTGCCTACCAGCATCCCCCGGTGACGGAAAACTGCATGAATTGCCACACCGCTCACGGTTCAGCCAACACGAATCTTTTGACTGTGAGCGAGCCGGCACTGTGTTTGCAGTGTCACGCGGGGCACCACAACGGAGCGGGTCTGCCGCTGGCAGATCGCTGCACGAATTGTCACGGATCGATTCACGGCACTGATACGCCCACTCCCAGCGGTGGAAGCAGATTCGTGGACAAGGGTCCGTCCGACCAGCAGTTGCGTGAACCCCAGCCCCTAAGGGCGGCAGCAGCGCCACATGGGCAAAGCGCTGGTGCTGCGACGATTCGTCTGCTTCCGTCCCACTCGCCGAGTTTGGCCATTGGCGCGGCGGGCGGCGCAATGGGAATGATGTCTCAATATCTGACTCCGATGTCGGCTGCGAACTTGTCCGGAGGCACGGACCCGGCCGAAGCTGGAGCGAACCAGACCGACGCGTCGTACTCCATTGTTCCGGGCTCGTACCGCTTCGTTGACCAGAGCGGCTTTGGCGGACGAGTGGGTGAGTACGACACGCTCGAGCAATCGGCGGG
>OMOD01000101.1:0-48537 GCA_900290255.1 Candidatus Sulfotelmatobacter kueseliae | reverse complement strand
CCAGAGCGGCTTTGGCGGACGAGTGGGTGAGTACGACACGCTCGAGCAATCGGCGGGAGCCGATGCGGCAACCGCATACGTGTCATCGCTGAACCACGTCACCATCGTCTCCCGCGGCAATGTGCTGAGCAGCAAGGATTACCAGGCTGCCTCACAGCTCACCGCGGGACATTGGGCACGGCTCGGCTTTGACCTGCGCAGCTTCATGCAGCAACAGGATCACTATCCTTTCTACGCATTTCCCGTGCTGGATGTGCCTCCCGGCAGCACTACTCCGCCGGACAGCACGACGGATTTGATCCCTTCGCACACGACTTTTGGAGTGGTGAGACGGCTCGGCAAGGCGCAAGCTCAGGTCAAGATGCCGAGGCTGCCGATCGAACTGTTCGTGAAGGGAGACTGGCAGGCGAGAGCCGGCGTAAGTCAGCTCGCTTATTTGGACGAGAACACCACTCCAGCCGTTTACGTGGGCGGCGTGAACACCACCTGCGGCGCTCAATGCCATTACCAATCCCAATTCCAGTCAATGAACTACACGACCCGGAATATCGGCGGAGGAGCCCACGCTGATTTGGGGCCAGTGCGGCTCACCTACGAACACAAGTACAGCAGCTTCAATGACCGGATTGTTCCGATCGCAACGTTTACCGGACCGTTTACTCCGGAAAACGAAGGAAGTTCCGTCAATAATCCGCCGCCCTACGGACCGTTTCCGATGGATGTCGCGGTCGGGAACTATCCGATTAACATCCCGTCGCCCAGCCAGTCGCAGACCGACAGCCTGAACCTGAACTGGGCGGCTTCCCCGACGCTGAGCTTCAACGGCAGCCTGAGCTACTCGCGCCTTCGCGATGTGTTGACCAGCTACCCGCAGAACGGGTTCGGCTCAGACGAAGTGCTGAACTGGGTTCCGACGAACCGGCTGCGCCTGACCGCCGACTACCATCAACAGAATCTGGTCAACAATTTCACGCCGTACTACAGCATGTACGGCAATATGTCCTATCACAATCATTGGGAAGGCTTGCGTCTGGAATATGAATTAGGTCAGGGTTTCGACGTCGAGGCACACTACCAGCGCAACGGAATCACGCGCTCGAATTCCTCGCTGTGGCCGCAGGTCTACTCGATGGACAACACAGACTTGCAGACGGTCGTGCCTTCGTCGTCCAGCAATACTGCCGGGCTGGCGTTGCATTATCGCGACCGCGGCCCGTGGAGCGCGCGGGCCGGATATGAGTGGACCGGCACGCACGACCCCGGTTTCCTGATCGTCCCGCAAAGCAACAACCGGATTTTTGCTGACCTCACGTTTACGCCTTCCTCGTTGCTGGTGTTTGCCAACGACCTCAGCATCATCGCGCAGAACGATTTTCGCTCGATTGCACTCCCCAACACCCCCGGCGCTGCTGCAGGGCCGGGATTCGGCACGGACATCGCTGGTCTGCCACCTGATTTTGAGCGGCGTAACCGCTTCTACATTGACACGGCCACCGCTACGTTGAGAGTTTTGCCGGCCTGGAATGTCGGCCTGGGATATTCCTACCAGCAGAACAACCTGACAACCTACATGGCATTTCAGAACGATAGCAGCGTGGGATATGTGGTGGAGGAGCCCACCGTCCTCTACAAGCAACTCACCCAGGCGTATTGGGGAGAGACCAACTACATGCTGAGACAGCGTCTGGGGCTGAATCTCAGGCTCACCTATAACTCGGCGCGCAGTGGCTTCCGGACCGATTTGAATCCGAACGACGCAGCCCTGCTCGGCAATCAGTATTTGATTTCGCAAGGCAATTGTGACATCGGTGCACCGCCGCCTTGCTTTAGCCCAACCATGTTCGCCGCGGCCCTGGGCAACTTGAACTTCAGCGCGACCCAGATCTCGGAGGTGATCGTTCCGCAGTGGATTGGGCAATCGAAGGCGTATTACGTCTTTCCCCACAAGTTTGAGGGAGGGTTGCTCTTCTATTACGGCAGCTATCGGGACTACTGGAATCCAAACTTGAACGGGACTCTACGAACGTTCAACGTCTACGTTGGGCGTTCGTGGTGAGCACCCCTGGCGTTGAAGCGCCGGGCGATTATCATGGTGCGTTGCGTGACGGATGCAGCTCCGGAAGCGGTTACGATTCGCCGCCGGTTCCGGCGGCGCGACGTTGCTGGCTCATGCGGTAGAGATGATGGACGGGGCCGATTCCGTGGCCGAGCGGATGCCCATAGGAGATCGCGGCGGTGACGTAGGTTTTCGCCAGCAGCGCAGCCTCGGCCAAGCCGCGGTCGAGCGCCAGATGGCAGGCCATGGCGGTAGCGAACGCGCATCCGGTGCCGTGCGTTGAGTTGGAACGCTGGCGCTCGGCTTTGAAGACCTCCTGTTCGATTCCCTTCTTCGTGGTGAAGCTCAACAGATCAATCGCTTTTTCGAGGTGGCCACCGGTGATGACCACGGCGGGTGCTCCCATTTCGTGAAGTTTGGCCGCGGCGGCCTTCATTTCATCGAGTTCGCTGACCTTCATTCCGGTGAGCACGGCGGCTTCATCGAGGTTGGGCGTAATCACGTCGGCCAGCGGGATGAGGCGTTCGATCATCAGCCGGGTACCCGCGGCATCCAGCAAGTCAGTCCCCGAGGATGATTTGAGGATGGGGTCCAGCACGATGTTCCGGAGGCGCTTCCCGGGCCGGTCGGCGGGGCGGCTGCCAGGTTCACGGGCTGGCTTTTCGAGGAGGAAGTCGGTCAGCGCCTTTACGATCTTCCCCGACCCCAGCATGCCGATGTGAACGGCGGCGATGTCAAGGTCGGCTGCCAGTTCTTCCAGCGAGTCGGTGAGCAGGCCGGGATCGACGGGCTCAACCCGGCGCACCCCGGAGGTTGATTGCACGGTCATAGCCGTTATGCAGGCCACTCCATAGCAGGCGTGGGCGGCGATAGTCTTGATGTCGGCTGTTACCCCCGCTCCGGAAGAGGGGTCAAAGCCTGCGATGGTCAGTACAACGGGTGGTTTTTCGGCCATGCCCTTCCGTTTCTATCGAGCCGATCATACGCCTTCTCAGGAGGCTAGGATTCCAGATCGACAGGCGCTGAAGTTACTTTCGGACCCGCGAGTGCGAAGAAAATCTTCGGTGCTGCCCTCCAAGTCAACCTGTAACTCTATGATTTCATGTTAGTTGCCGCTACGTCGACCGTAAGCCATTGATTGCATTGATCTTGTAAATTCTACCTTGGGCCGCTCGGCTGGATTATTTACTATATACTCAATACGTAACCAGCTTTAAACAAAGGTCATCCGCTGCATCTAGCTAAATTACCAATAGGTTACGTGAGAACTATATTACTAGGAGGTTATCGTTCGACCGTCCAATTCGCCTTGACACGCATTCGGTAGGCCGGTAGCATCTCACAATCACGTCCAACAGTACAGCTCGGCTAGGACACTTTTGAGTATGCGAGGAGAACTGAATGCGAAGATGTATGGCTCACGGACTGGCGCTTGCCTTTACGGTCGCCAGCCTAGGAGCGGCTCAGGGACCGAACATCTCGGAGGCGACACCAGCTCCAAGTAGTTCAGTCCAAACGAAATCCGAGGTTGGCAAGCAGGCCGGCAAGGCCGGACCGTATCAAGTTGGGACGGCCTCCTGGTACGGCGAGAATTTCCACGGAAAACCGACCGCCAGCGGGGAGCTTTACGATATGTATGACATGACCGCGGCCCACTTGACGCTTCCTATGGGAAGCTTTGTGCGGGTCACGAACCTGCGCAATGGCCGGTCGGTAGTGGTGCGGGTCAATGACCGGGGGCCTATCGTTCCAGGCCGCATCATTGACGTTTCCTACGGCGCTGCCCAGGCGCTGCAATTCCGCGCCAGGGGTCTGCAGCGGGTGCGGCTGGATCTGGTGAATCCCCCTCAGGCCAATCTGGCTAAGTCTAAATCCAAGCCCACGTTCCAGACCGTGGCTTATAGCCGCCCGCCCCTAGCGCAACTCCCGTAAAAGACGTAGACTGGCCGGGATGCCAGTGGCTTTGCCGAATCGCATCCCGTACAGTGGTCTTACCAGCTTGGGCGGCGACCCGCGCCAGCGGTTGATCGTCGCCCTGGATGTTTCCACCGCCGCTGCCGCACAAAGGATTGTGGCAGCGGTGGGAGACTCTGCGCTGACCTACAAAGTCGGGATGCAGCTCTACACCGCTGAAGGGCCACAAGTGGTGCACGATCTGGTGGCCTCCGGGCGACGGGTCTTTCTCGACCTGAAATATCACGACATTCCCAATACGGTTGCCGGCGCGGTGGCTGAAGCAGCCAATCTCGGCGTAAGCATGCTGACGGTACATGCGGCGGGCAGCGGCAAAATGCTGCGGGCGGCAGTGGAGGCGGCACAGGTGCGTCCGGGACTGATGGTGCTCGCCGTCACCGTGCTCACCAGCCTGGACGCCTACGATCTGGACAAGATCGGCATTCGCGGCTCGGTTGAAGACAGTGTGGTGCGCCTGGCCACGATTGCGCTGGCCAATGGCTGCCAGGGCGTGGTGGCCTCGGCCCGCGAAGCCTCGACCTTGCGTTCGGAACTGGGCGGCAACTTTGCCATCGTGACTCCGGGCGTGCGTCCGGCGGGCACAAGCGCCGGCGATCAGGTCCGCATCGTCACTCCGGCAGAAGCGATGGCCTCGGGAGCCAGCCACATCGTGGTGGGAAGGCCGATCACGGAGGCCGCCGATCCGGCGGCCGAGGCGAGAGCGATTCTGGGCCAGATCAGCCGGTAACGTGAGAAATGCTGGAAAGGCCGATCCCGCCAAATCAGAACGCGACGCACGCGATGTCGAACTAATTAATCGGTACGCGGGCGAACTCAACGTGGAAGTGCTGGACTGCCTCGAATATCAGGCCGATCTGTATGCCGACGAGGAACGACGCCCCCAGCAGCAAGACAACAAGACAAGCCGGAGTCGGAAGGGGCGTCGTTCCGGTTGATCTGCGAACTTAGTCTCCGCTACAGCTTTTCGAAGAACTCGCAGGCCGAGCAGGAGATGTAAACCCCGCCGGGGATGCCGCGTTCGCGGTCCTTCACGCGCTTGACGATGCGCGTGGGTTTGCCGCACTTGGGGCAATCCGTGCTCTTGGTGGTGTCCATGACCTTCTTGCGGTCGGCTGTCTTTGCGATCTTGGCCCCTATTGCCATAGTTGCATGTCTCCTGATGGCTCGAATATCTGCGCAGCGCAATCTGCGTCGTTATTACCGCAGACGATTGTGGATGGGATGTTTCTGAAACCTTCGCCCGAAAACTCGCGGAATCCACTCGGGAAGACTCTGAGGCTGCGTCTTGATTTGCTTCCTTCGGGTTTGATTTTACAGTAAGGCTAGGGCGGCTGTCTTGCTACTAGGGAAGCGAGCCAATCGCGCAATTGTGCTCGTGGAATATGCCGCATTCTAGAGCGTGGCATTCCATCTCTTCGTCTTCCTCTACGAAGAACCCACGCTGCGCCGCCAGTTCGGCGAATCGTACGAGGAATACCGCCGCAGGGTCGCGCGCTGGATCCCGAAACTGAAAGTCCAACAACAGGAAATCGAGTGAGCGGACATCGGCCTATTGTGCCGTTCGTCGCGACTATGCTTACATAGGCGCTTGCTGGAATCCTAAAATCGCAGCGCGGAAACGAGTTCTTGGAGGTCTTGTGGGCTGGTTGTTCATCTTTTTTTTATCTCAGGGTTTTGCAGCCTTCTCTGTGAAGTCATCTGGCTCCGATTGTGCATGGCGCAGTTCGGGGTTACGAGTGCGCTCGTCTCCATTGTCCTGTCGATGTTTATGGCGGGTCTGGGCCTGGGTTCGTGGGGAAGCGGCGTCGCGATAAGGAGATACGGCGAACGCATCAAGGCCTCGGCCTTAGGCGCCTATGCGGTCGTCGAACTGATGATCGGCATTTCAGCGCTGATCGTGCCCTATCAGTTGCTGCTAGGACGACGCCTGCTCAACTGGCTTGAGGTTCCCTCTTCCCCCGCCTACTACGCCGTTTCCGGAGCATGGATCGCGCTTACGCTGATCCCGTGGTGCGCTTGCATGGGTGCGACAATTCCCATCGGGATGTGGGCCATACGTCGGAGCTTCAGCCAGGGAACCAAGCGATCGTTCAGTTTTCTTTATCTCGCCAATGTCTTTGGCGCGGGTGCGGGAGCAACCTTGCCTCCGCTGCTGGTCGAAGTCTACGGATTTCGCCACACCCTGAGAATAGGTGCCATGTTGAATGGTCTGTTGTTTGTCTCAGCCTTGGCCCTGTCGTATCGCCTCTCGAGCACGCCGAGGGACACCCGTCCTACTCCCTCTTCTGAGCCTGCTCCGGGAAGCGCAGTGACGGAGCGATCGCGAAGGCCGCTCTTGCTGCTGTTTACAACAGGGTTGACCAGCATGGGAGCTGAGGTGGTGTGGATTCGGCTGTTTACGCCATATCTGGGTACCCTCGTATATGCCTTTGCCTTGATTCTCGGAGTCTACCTGGCTTCCACTTTTGTTGGATCGCGGATCTACCGTTACCGGAGTCGGGCTGGCGCACAATCTGGAACGCTGCTTTGGGCCTTTCTTGCGTTTGCGACGCTGTTGCCGTTGGCTGCGGCCAGCCAACAGTTCGTGTTGCCGGGGTACCAATTGCTAGAGATCATGCGGTTGGTGCTCGGCATCGCACCCTTTTCAGGCCTTCTCGGGTTTGTGACTCCTATGTTGGTCGACCACTGGTCTGGAGGCGACCCCGACCGAGCCGGACGGGCTTATGCGGTCAACGTGGTGGGCTGCATACTCGGCCCTCTGCTCGCAGGTTTTGTATTGTTGCCTCTGATCAGCGACCGCTGGGTGCTGTTGGCTTTCGCTGCGCCCTGGCTGGCGATCGGGCTCAACCCTGGGTGGGCGGCGGGTTTGCGGAGACCGGAGCCAAGCACGCGTTACGCCAGCTACGGACTGGCGGCAGCAGCCCTGATCCTGGCCTTTACCGTGCGGGGCTACTACGAAGACACTTCTTCCGGTCAGCAGGTGCTTCGTGACAATACTGCGACCGTCGTCGCCAGCGGAGAAGGCATGCTGAAGCATTTGGCCGTGAATGGAACCGCCATGACCTATTTGACTCCCATGACCAAGCTTATGGCGCACTTGCCGATGGCCTTCCTCGATCACCCACCCTCTAGCGCGTTGGTTGTGTGTTTTGGCATGGGCACGACCTATCGCTCGCTCATGTCCTGGAATACGTCCACAACCGCAGTGGAATTGGTGCCCAGTGTTCCGCAGCTGTTTTGGTATTTTCATGCGGACGGACCACAACTGCTGCGATCGCCGTTGTCGCACGTCGTGATCGACGACGGACGACGCTACCTGGAACGCACGGCCGCACAGTATGACGTCATCACGATTGACCCTCCACCTCCGGTATCAGGGGCGGGCATCAGCCTGCTCTACTCGAAGGAGTTCTATTCGGCTGCGCGGCGCCGGTTGACCGCCGGCGGCATTCTGCAACAATGGCTGCCCCGCGGCGATGCTGTGCTGCAGGCTGCGGTCGCTCGCGCGGTGCAAGAGTCTTTCCCGTACGTCCGCGTGTTCCACTCCCTGGACAACGAGGGTTTCCACATCCTGGCGAGCGAACACCCTATCGTGCAGCGCACTGCGCAAGAGTTAGCGGAGCGCATGCCCCCCGGGGCTGCTCAGGATTTGATCGAGTGGGGACCTGCCCCGAGCGCAGCGCAGCAGTTTGCCATCATTCTTGGCCGCGAGTTGCCGCTGGAATTCATGACTTCAGGCGCGCCGCGCACGCCTGCCCTGCACGATGACCGCCCTCAGAATGAATACTTCTTCTTGCGCGTGTATCTTCACTCGAAGTACTGAGACGGCTGTCCGGGCACGACACGGTCTTATTTCTCTCGCGGTCCCAGCCGGTTTTCTCTCACGGTACGATGTGGCCGCGCAGCACGGTAATCGACGCTTTCGGAAGCTGGTAGAGCGCTTCGGCACCTCCGTCTACCTTTGACTTCGATGGCGGACCGTCGGGGTCGGCATGTCCACTGGTTCCCTCCTCGTGCCACTGATATTCGTTGGAGCCGAAAGTGATGCGGTCGACTTGTCCGGCGAAATGGCGCTCCTGCTTGCCCGTGTTGAATGCGACTTTCACGGCGTGATCGTTGTATTGGTCGCGGTTGACCAGCATCACTGACCACTGCCCGTCCGGCCGCTCGACTGCATAAGCGGTGACCAACACATTTCCAGCAGCATCGTTAACATCGCTCGCGGCCTTGAACTGCTTGTGAGGCGCGTCGACTGGCTGCACCCATTCTTTGGTGATGACCTGCGCCGCCAGGTATTGCGGGGGATAGCCCACCACCTTATAGTTCTGGTCGATCATCAAGAAATTCCCGAAGCCCCCAACCCCTCCCGGGTACGGCATGTAATGGAAGTAGTAAGTTGCGCCGGCGCCTGCGGCCATCATGCTGCCGACGTAGTCAGCGAGCCACAGGCCGCTCTTCACGGTCGATGGGGGAGCGCCGCCTCCGATGTTGCCTTCGGTCATGAAGAACGGAATGTTGGGCGGCAGGCCGTTGTCTTTCCAGACTTCGATGATGTGGCTGACGTAGCGCGGCTCGGGATAAAGATCAGCCCAGGAATAGGTCGGCATGTCCTGGTACGGGTAATGCTCGAAAGAAAAGAACGCGAAGTCGCTGAGGCGGCCGTGGGCTTTCAGATAATCCACGAAGCGGCCGAGCCACGAGACTTTTCCGTTTGCGTCGGGCCAGACTTCAACGTCGCCGAGCGTGCCTTCGAACGGCGGGCCACCTAGCTTGGCCTCGGGAACCAGTTTGTGAATCGCCGCAGCAAATTGAATATAGAGAGCGGCGTAATCCTCGGGCAGCATGTGCTGACCGTCGGCTTCTTCCCCCATCTCGATCCAGGAGATGGGATAGTGCCGTTTGTAAAGGTAGGCAATTTCGTTGGCCGCATCCTCGGGCGTGGCATAGAGCATCGCGATCGGCACCATGGTGGGCAGGCCGCGCGTGACGCCGCAGTTGAAGAAGAAATCGAAACCGACCTGATCGCCGCGGCCGTAATCGAGATCAGAAGCGGCAGTCCAGGGATCCACGGATGAAGGCCACGTGACCGTCTGATGGCGGCTGGGGAAGTGTGTGACGTAGTCGTTGAAGGAGCCGTCAGCCGAGAGCGCCCCGGCGTAGAGTTCGTTGATGGCATAGCCCACACAGTTGCGAATGTCCGATGAACCGTGGCTGTCGCAGGTATTCGAAGACTCGGTCATCCAGATGCGGATCCAGCGGACCGGGATCGTCCAGGAGACGAGCTTCAGCGTGACCGTACCACCCTTGCCTTCGCTGACGTTGCCCAGCGGGAACGTCTGCCACGTGCCTTTGGTCGTGCCGTCGTAGAAAGGCTCCAGCTCGCCAGTCCAGAACTGCACCGCGTAGCGCTTCGCGTAGGGATCGGCCCAGACGATGCGAATGGCGTTGACGTCGATCTTGCTGCCCAGATCAATGATCACCCATTGCGGGTGCAGCGAGTCGTCCTCGCCGGTGAAGGCCTTGGTCAGGTATGGATTGCTTTTCCAGTAGGACTTGGGATCGCCGTCGGTGAGCCGCGACCAGCCGTTGCCGTCGCCGCGGCTGAATCCGCGATGCGGCAACGGGTAAGCCCAGGAGCTGTGAATCTCTTCGGCCGGCTCGGCGTTGCCGACGAAGTAGCCCTCCTGCTTGTCGGGATTGCTCCACTTCCCTGCCGGATTCCAGTGCCAGGCCTCGACCATGAGCTCGGTGTTCTGTCGATAAGTCACGCTCTGCCATCCCGCGCCAAGGATTTCCTTCAGCAGCGGATCGTGAAGCAATTTGTCGGGAGTCCCGGTGCGCAGTCGGTCAATCGCCGCGCCGAGGGAGCGAACTGGACTGAAGGTGTTCGCCACATGGGAAGGATCGGCGTCCACGACGACTTTTTGGGCGTGGGCTGCGTCTACCGACCAAATTAAAACGATGGCGGCTGTACAAACCGCAACAAATTTGTCCCGAATGAAGGACGTCATGATGCCTCCTGGAGCTTCGCCGCTCGCTTGAACTTTTCGCTTCGCGGCAGAACGACTCGGATTCTGGATGAAGCAGACAAGGATACACCGAACGGCTCCTGGCTGTTATTGAAAAGGGAAATTGACTTTGAGCGATATGCCCGTTGACCCCCCTCCCTTGCCCCTGCTACCGTCATTTGTTTGCCCTGCGGCGCGCGACCGGCCTGTGGGCAGCTCACTCTGCTGGGTCTGGGGCCCAGTTCACAGTCATGGAGACCTCTCATGCCTGCTATCAAGTTTCGCGGCGTTGATTTTCTGCAGTTCGACTCGCTGCTCACGGACGAGGAGCGGCTCGTCCGCGACACCACGCGCCAGTTCATTGAAGACAATCTCGTTCCGATCATCGAGGAGTGCAACCGCGCCGGGCGCTTTCCGCGGGAACTGGTCAAGCCGATGGGCGAACTGGGCTTCTTTGGCGCGTCGCTCAAAGGCTACGGCTGCGCGGGCATGGGCAACGTCGAGTATGGACTGATGAACCAGGAACTGGAGCGCGGAGACTCGGGCGTGCGCAGTTTTGTGAGCGTGCAATCGGGGTTGTGCATGTACCCGATTTACGAATTCGGCAGCGAAGAACAGAAACACAAATGGCTGCCCGCGATGCAGAAAGGCGAAAAGCTCGGCTGCTTCGGCCTGACCGAGCCCGATTTTGGTTCGAATCCCGGAGGCATGCGCACCCGCGCGCGCAAAGTCGGCAATGAATATGTGATCAACGGCGAGAAGATGTGGATCACTTCCGGCTCGATCGCCGACGTGGCCATCATCTGGGCGAAGGTCGAGAGCGAGAACGACCGCATCCGCGGATTTCTGGTGGAGACCGACCGCCCCGGATTCACCGCCGACGACATTCACGGCAAGTGGTCGCTGCGCGCGTCGGTCACCTCCGGACTGTCGCTGCAGGATGTGCACGTGCCCGAGTCGAACGTGCTGCCCAAGAGCGGCGGGCTGAAGTCGCCGCTGATGTGCCTGAACCAGGCGCGTTACGGCATCGCGTGGGGAGCCGTCGGCGCCGCCATGGCTTGCTACGACTGCGCGCTGCAATATTCGCTGCTGCGCAAACAATGGCATGATCAGCCGATCGCTTCCCATCAACTGGTGCAGGACAAGCTCACGTGGATGATCAGCGAGATTACAAAGGCGCAACTGCTCGTGCTGCAAGTGGGTCGGCTGAAGGATGCGGGCAAGGTCGAACCTCAGCACATTTCGATGGCGAAGCGCAACAACGTCTGGATGGCGCTGGAGTGCGCACGGCTGTCGCGCGACATTCTTGGCGCCAACGGCATCGCCGACGATTACCCGGTCATGCGCCACCTGATGAACCTGGAGTCGGTCAAGACCTACGAAGGCACGCACGACATACACTCGCTGATCATCGCGCAGAGCGTGACGGGGATCGACGGGTTCTAGGAGACTACACCAAATTCCTTTCGGATTTCCGCTACGGATCCAGGCCAGAATTCGACAACGACCGTTTGGTCAGAATGGGCGAGGGCGCACCCGATTCGAAGGTGCGCTAAGTCTGGATTGACGCCGATTATCCGCACTGCCAGGCTGCGCCCGGCCGGACAGCCGGGGGCGGCTGTCCCCACATGTTCAGCCGTACAACTCCTCCAGCAACTCGTAGGCACGCCGGAGATGCGGGATGACGATGCTGCCACCGATCACCAAAGCGACGTTGAGCGACTCTTCCTGCTCGGCGCGGGTCACGCCCAAGCGGTAGGCGTGGATCGCGTGGTAGACGATGCAATCGTCACAGCGCAGACACGCCGAGGCAACCAGTCCCATCAGTTCCTTCGTCTTAGCTGGTAGCGTGCCTTCCAGGTACGCGTTGTGATCGAGGTTATAGAAGCGCTTTACCAGGAAGTTGTTGGCCTTTTCTACGTTGGCGTTGAGACGCGCCCGGGTCTCGAGGAAGCGGCGCGCAATTTCGCTTTTCTCGGCCACCTGCTTCTCGGTAAACACGTAAGTCGGCTCTTTGCGTTCTGGAGCAGGACGCTCGGGAGTTGCCTGCTCTGGCAGGGAGTGTTCGGCAATCGTTGTGCTCATGGGCAAATAGTAGCAGAGGAGGGAGTCGGTCATCGCAGGAAACTCGAGGCGCGGTTGACACCCGCCCCGTCGCGGCTTCAATATGCTTTCAGAAGCCCAGAAACAATCTAGTGTCGGTAAGATTCTCAGTTCCTGGAACGGGAGGGGAATCCTGCTGACCATGGTGAGATCCCGGAATGCGGGTTTTCGATCGCCCGGATTTCATCCCGAACGGCGATCTCTCGAGGAGAACTACATGGCTCGTCGCTGGTTGCTATTCTCGTCGCTGGGACTTGTTCTTATTCTGACTACTACTGTCTTCGCCAGCGGTCCCACGGGGACGATCACAGGAACCGTCACGGATCCATCCGGGGCGGTTGTTCCAAAGGCGCGAATCACCGTGGTCAATGAGGCGACCAACGCCATCCGCAATGCGGAAAGCAACGACGATGGCGATTACACGGTCGCGTTGCTCCCGCCGGGCCGGTATCGCGTGACGGCCGAAAGTGCGGGCTTCCGCAAAAGCATCTTCAGCGATGTCACCGTGGATGTGGACCAGACTATGCGGGTGGACTTCGCGCTTGTGATCGGCGCCGCGACCGAGGAGGTAAGAGTCAAAGACACTCCTCCGGCGATCCAGACTGACACCTCGACCCTGGGCCAGGTGGTCAACAATCGGTTGGTGCAAGAGTTGCCGCTGAACGCACGGAACTTCCTGAGTTTCGCGTTGTTGGTTCCGGGAAGCCAACTGCCGGCCGAAGGGTCGGAGAACTCGACCGAGGGCGGATCACTCAGCGTCAACGGCGCCCGCGAGCAATCGAACAATTTCCTGCTCGACGGTGTCGACAATAACGATCCCTACATCAACCAATACGTGGCTCTGCCCTCGGTGGATGCAATTCAGGAGTTCAAGGTTGAATCCAGCGATTACTCGGCAGAGTATGGCCGGGGCGGCGGCGCCCAGATCAACGTCGTGTTGAAAAGCGGCACCAACGCGTTCCACGGCACGCTGTTCGAGTACTTCCGCAACCGGAGCATGGATGCCAAGAATTACTTCGACTTCCCGTATTGCACTGCCGATTCGGTGCCCGGTACATGCGGAGGCGTTCCTGCTCTGCAGCGCAATCAATTCGGCGGGACGCTGGGCGGGCCGATTATCAAAGATCGGACTTTCTTCTTCATCTCGTATGAGGGACTGCGCCTGCGGCAGGCCGAGACGCGGCAAGCCACCGTGCCTTCGCAAAATCAGTGGAAATCGGTCGACACCCCGATGAACCCAATCTTGGCCCGCCTGCCGGGAATCGCCGGTTGTCCCAGTGCCTCCGATCCGTCATGCCAGTCCGGACAGAACGTTCGCAACCTTTATCCCGCGGCCAACGTCGGGGACCCCAGCAGTTCGAATACGTATCTTTCCGCTCCAGTCATTCGCCAGACGGAAAATTACTATTCGGCGAAGCTGGATCACCATTTCAGTTCGGTCGACTCACTGTCGGCCCACTATTCGCTGGTGGATAACGACATTTTCAGTCCTTTCGATCCGGTCAATGCTTTCTCGTCCCTGCCGGGTTACGGCAGCTACACGCTGAATCATGGTCAGAACGCGGGACTGGAATGGACACGAGTGTTCCACTCCAAATTGCTCAACGAGTTGCGTTTGGGCTTCATCCGGATGCGCGCGAACGTGCTGCAGCAGAATCATGGCACGGACTATAACGCGGCGCTGGGTTTCCCCACTGTTCTTACGAACCCGGTGGACCTGGGATATCCCGATCTCGAAGTGCAAGGTTTTGACGGCATCGGCGAACCGGTCAACTATCCGCAGGACCGTCACGACACTACTCTGCAAGTCGCCGACAACGTAGCCTGGACGGTCGGGCGCAACCAGTTCAAAATTGGCGCTGACGTTCACCATCTCCGGCTGGACAACTACCTCGACTTTCTGGCACGTGGCGAATGGCTTTATCTGGGATATGTCGGCGCTGGGGCTGCCGGTGCCTTTTGCAAAAAAGGCGACACCACGTCACCCGGCTGTGACCCGACCACGTACTCATTGAGTGAATTGCTCGCCGCCATTCCGGACGCCGCCACGCTGGGCGGCGTTCCCAACCCGGGCTCGACGACGAAGGGCAATACCTTTAACAGCCTGCGCAGCCATGGCGTGAGTTCGTATGTTCAGGACGACATCCACGTGGTTCCGCGGCTCCTGCTCAATGTTGGGCTGCGCTACGAATACGACAGCCCGCCGATCGAAGCGCTGAACCGCTTCAGCGTGCCGGATCTGGTCCCGTGCCCGCTTCCATGCACCACGCCGGCCACGTTCATCCAGGCCGGCACCGATGGAGTTTCCCGGGCCACATACTCGCCAACTTATACCAACTTTGGGCCCCGCATCGGCATCGCCTGGCGGCCGCTCAGGACGGAGCGCTGGGTGGTCCGTTCCGCTTACGGTATCTTCTACGATTCTTCCATTGCCCAAATGAATGTCTTCCCACGCATCAATCCGCCGTATTACGACCTGGGGCTGTATGAACAGAATGCGAACGCCCCGCCTCTCTGGACGCCGCAGGCCATCCTTCTCCAGCCGGGAGGCGTGGTGCAGGACAACATGATTTCGCCCAAGTTCCGCAACGGATACATGCAGCAGTGGAACGCTGACCTGCAATATGAGGTGCTGCCCGACTGGATGGTGGACGCGGCCTATGTCGGGTCGAAGGGGACGCATCTGAGCGACGTGATTGACTTGAACCAGCAGGATCCCGCGACCGGCCTGTACCCCTACCCCCAGTTTGCTTCGATCCTCTATGTGGGATCGGACGCGGCCAGTTCGTACAACTCGTTGCAACTACGCTCCGAGAAGCGAACCCGCAGTGGGCTGTCGCTGCTACTGGCGTACACGTACTCCAAGTCCTTTGACGACATTTCGTCGGTCTTTGGCGGCAGCGTGGGTTCCGGCTTGCCGCAGAACTCGTATTATCTGCCGGCGGACCGCGGACCATCCGACTTCAACGCCGTGCACCGCTTCATCGGCAGCTTCGTCTATGACCTGCCTCTGCAGAAGCTATGGGCCCATGGTCCAGGGTGGAGCGCAAGAATTCTGGGCAACTGGCAGGCGAGCGGAATCGCAACCGCCCAGACGGGATCGCCGTTTACCGTGGTTCTTGCTGGCGGGGCTTCGTCCGCTGACGCGGCGTTTGGCAATCCGGCTCGGCCCGACTTGGTCGGCAATCCGTTTGAACCCGGAACCGTGGCGGCGAATGCTGGCTGCCCGGCGCCCAGTCAGGTGAAGGTGCCGCAAAGCTGGTTCAATCCGTGCGCTTTCGTGAATCCTCCGGCGGGCGCGGTCGGCGGAACATTCTTATACGGGAATGAGGGCAGGAACATTCTCACTGGCCCGGGATTCACAAATCTTGATTTCGGTTTGGCCAAGAGCATGGCGCTGCGCTCCGAAAACCACCGTCTCATGTTCCGGGGAGATTTCTTCAACCTGTTCAATCATCCAAATTTCGACATTCCCGGGCACGTTTTTAATTGCCCCGTCACCTCACAGAGCTGCGGCGAACCCTATGGCGGAGGGAGCTTCGGAAAGGTGCTCTCTGCGAATGGCTACGGCGATAAACCGCCGCGGCAGATTCAGTTGAGCATGAGGTACATTTTCTGATTAGTAACGTGTGGCGCGGGCGCTCTCGCCCGGGCTCTGCACGCGGCAGTGAACTGCCGGGGCGGGCAAGAGTGCCCGCCCCACACAACCTAAGCAGTTGGCTTGTCGCGCGGGGGTTCGACGGCGAGGAATTCTTCGGCGAAGCGTCGCGCGTAATCGGCGAGCAGCGCGGGAATCCGTTCTGGATCGGCTGACCGCAACACCAGCCCGGCGTGATGATGGCGCCTGATCCGCAGGCAGACTTCCGGATCGTTGTAGCCTGATGTATCGGGATCTTCCTGCCGCGCCAGCGAAAGAATCACTCCGGCATACTCCTCGCGCGCCGGTGGCAATTTATAGCTGCCGTCGCCGCCGGCGATTTCGATGCGCGCCCACTCGCGCCACAGATTGATGCCGGTCGCAGCCTCGACCATCTCGTTGATGTAGGCTCCGCCCACGCGCGCGGCGCATTCCAGAAAGTAGAAATTGCCGTCGTCATGTGCCTGGATGAATTCTGCATGCGCGACTCCGCGCACCAGGCCCAGCGCTGCAATCAGATCGCGATTCATCGCCCGCAGTCCGTTGTCAGCGTCACTTCCCCGGGGCACGGTCAAAGTGGTGAAGACTCCTCCGTGCGCCACGTTCATCGGCGGCTGACCGTATTTGCTGACGTTGGCAAAGACGATCTCGTTCTCTGATACCGCCGAATCGACGTGATAGACCTCGCCGGGGACGAACTTCTCGATCAGGAACGAAGACTGCTTGTCGCCCAGTTGATGGAGCACTGGCCACAACTGGTCAGCGGCGTGAATTTTCTTGATTCCGATTGCCGACGCCTCCTGCCGCGGCTTGAGCACCCAGGGTCCGGGCACGTGCTCGAGGTAGTAGCGGATGTCATCGTGATTTACGACAGGCACAAAGTCCGGCACGCGAACGTGGCGATCGAGCGCCCGCATGCGCATGGCCAGCTTGTCGCGGAAATAGCGCATGGTGGTCAAGCCCATGCCCGGGACGCGCAGATGTTCGCGCAGGGTCGCGGCGGTCTCCATGTCGTACTCGTCGAGCGCGACAATGCGGTTTAGCTTGCGCGTGCGGGCAAGGTGCGTCACCGCCTTCACGATGTCGGCAAGAGGAATTTCAGCCGGGAGGTAGAAGCTATCCTCGAGGCTCTCGCGGGGCCAGTTGGCATCGCGCAGTTTCTCTGCCGTCAGCAAAATCACGCGGCAGCCCTGGCGCTTGCACTCGCGCATGAACTCCTGCCCTTTCTCGTAGGTCGTGATACAGAGAAAGGTCAGCGGGCGAGGGTCGGCCATGGAGGATGAGTTCTGGATCAGGGCTAGGAGAATACCACGGAAGACGCGGACGATGGTATCGGCGATTCCGACGAACCGAAACGGTTCTTTTCATTCATCGTCAAACTGCGCTATAGTCTCAACCCGGCGCGCCCGCCAATCAACCGCGCCTGGGGGGAATACCTCATGGGGACTCGTCCGGAAGGCAAAGCCCGCAGTTTCGGAGAAAACATTGAGAGCGACCTGTCGCCACGCTTCCTGCGGGTGGTGGAAGTGGCCGCCATCGCCTCGGCCCGCACTATGGGGCAAGGCGAGCGCAAGTTGAGCGACCAGGTGGCGACCGAAGCGATGCGAAAGATCATGGAGTCCATCCCCATGCGCGGCACCATAGTGATCGGCGAGGGCGAACGTGACGAGGCGCCCATGCTCTACATCGGGGAACGAGTGGGCGCGGAATTTCCCGACGGCTCCGACGTTCCGGAAGTGGACATTGCCGTCGATCCGCTGGAGGGCACAAACCTGTGCGCTACCGGTGCACCCGGGTCCATCACCGTGCTCGCCGCTTCCGAGCGAGGAGGCCTGCTCAACGCGCCTGACTGCTACATGGAGAAGATTGTCGTGGGGCCGTCATGCAAGAACGCGGTCGAACTCGACGCTCCTGTTGCCGACAATCTGAAGAACATCGCGAAGCGTCTGGAGCGCGATGTGGAAGATCTGGTCGTAATCGTGCTCGACCGCCCCCGGCACGAAAAGCTGATTGCCGACATTCGCGCGGCCGGAGCGCGCATTCGCCTGATTGGAGACGGCGACCTTTCGGCTGGCATTGCCGCGGCCGTCATCGGCACCGGCGTGCACGCAGTCATGGGTTCAGGCGGCGCGCCCGAGGGTGTGATCACGGCCGCTGCCATCCGCTGCCTTAACGGGTTCATGCTCGGGCGCCTGGTGGTGAAGCCTGAGCAGGAAGAGCGCCTCGCCCGCATGGGCATTCGAGACAAAAGCCGCATCTACAAAGCCGAAGATCTTGCCCCCGGCAGCCAATTGATCTTCGCCGCTACCGGCGTCACCGACGGCGCGCTGCTCAAGGGCGTGCGTTTCTTCGGCGAAGGAACGCGAACCTCGTCGGTCATCATGACACTCCGTACGGGTAAAGTGCGCTTCGTGGAGAGCATCCACCTGGAGAAAAAACCGGACGTGAAGGTGAGGTTCTCGTAAGCAGCCGGGCCGGAAGTCATTTCCTTAATTCCGCCGCCCAGTTCAGGACCAGGCTGATCGGCGCTGGGGTCTCATCGGTTGACAACGAATCCACTACGAACCTGCTTGCGTCTGGAGAGACATCGTAGGTGTCGTTGAACCAGCTGATCTTTGTTTGGAACAAAGTTCGAAGCGACACCACCTGCAGCGAACCATTCAACTCCTTCAATTCGGCGGCTGTTAGTTTCCCGTCGGGCGTAACATAGTAGAGAACTTTTCCGTCGTGCCGCCAGCGCGGTTCTTTGCCACCCGCCAGCGAAATCTGCAGCCTTCCCACCAGCTTGGGGAAGGGCGAAATGTAAATTTCGTACTTGCCCGATTCGTCGGACTGGTAGGCAATCCATCGTCCATCCGCAGAAATCTCGGCGGAGTATATGCTGGCATTCGGCGCCTCGAGCAGAGGGGTGGGTTCTTTGCCATCCAACGGAAGCAGCTTGAGACCAGTTCTTCCGGTCGCCGCGGAACGATCCTCCAAAACCAGAGCCTTCGAGTCCGGCGTCCAATCACAGACGGCGATGGCTGCAGATCCCTTCCAGAGCCTCTGCTCCACGCCCATCCCATTCGCCGCCTTGATATACACGGTCGGCTTTCCGGAACGCGTGGAATAGTAGGCCACTTGCGACCCATCGCGGGACCATATCGGCCGATAGCTGCGTACCGGATCCACGGTCAGCCGGATGCGGCTGCCAGTGGCGATGTCCTGAATCCAGACATCGGCTTTCCCATTGGTGGTGTCAATCAACGTGTAGGCGAGGCGTTTGCCATCGGGAGAAAATCGGGGGAAGTACGTGCCCCCTGTGGTTACGCTCTGCAGCGCCTTGCCGTCCGGGCTGAACAGCGCCACGGTGCGCGCGCTGAAAGAAGTGCCGGTCTGGTAGAGCAGCGCGCCATTTTCAGAAACCGAGAATACCGCGTCGCTGAAAATTGGATCGAACTGCACGCTCTCCGCGATCGGGACCGCGTCTCCGGTGAATTCCAGCTTTCCCGCATCAAACGGACGTGCCAGCAGGGTTTTGTCGACAGCATAGACCAGATGCCCATCACCGTAGGCAATGTTGGAGCTGCCATGAAACAGGATGCGATTGACTTTTCCGTCCAGCGAACCCAGAACGAAAACATTGTCCTCGTTGGCCGATCCGAACACCGAAGCCATGTAAAGGAAGTGGTTTCCGTCGGGAAGAAAATACGGCCAGCGGTGGGTTGTGTCATGGCGTGCTGGATCGAATGAGGTGAGCTTTTGCGGCGTGCCCCCGGACGCCGGGACACGATAAATCTCGCCCGGATACTTGGCGAAAATAATCACGTCCTGACTGCTCCAACTCCCACCCCTAGCCTGCTCCACATCGCAGACAGTCAAGGGCGGCCCTCCTGCCGCCGCCACCCGCTTCAGCCTGCCTTGCGCGAAGTATCCCAGGTTGCGGCCGTCGGCGGACCAGAACACGCCGTAAGCGTCCTCTGTACCCGCCAGGGGACGCGCGACAAAGTCATTCAACGGACGCACCCACAGCCGCTGGATGCCTTCCAGCCTGGCCGAAAAGGCGACATTCCGCCCGTCCGGCGAGAGCACAGCGGAACCGTTGGGTCCCAGAAAAGCAAAAGTCGCCTTTTCTGGCGGAAGAATACTGGAATGCACCGGTCGCGCCTCGGGACGCGGCACCCGCCAGTACAGGAAACCCAGCGCCACAGCACCCAACAGCGCCAGCCCCGCCAGGGCCCAAGCCCACTGCTCGCGGCTCTTTCTGCGCGCTGCCAGGGGAGCGGGCACGCCAGCCTGCGATCCGCCTTCCACGATCCACTTCAACTGCAGCTTCAGATCGTGAACGGTTTGGAAGCGTTCGTCTGGATCCTTCGCCAGGCAAACTTTCACCACACGATCCAGCGCCGGCGGCGACATCGGCTGCACCACCGAGATCGGCTGTGGTTCCGACGCCAGAATCGCCGCCACGATGCTGGCCTGCGTCTTCCCCGTGAACGCCCGCTTCCCCGTCGCCATCTCATACAGCACCGCGCCCAGCGCGAAAATATCCGAGCGTGCGTCCGCTTCCTTTCCTTCCACCTGCTCCGGCGACATGTACTGGAACGTCCCCACCACCATGCCGTGCGCCGTCAGCGGCTGATCAGCCGAGGGACCGGAAAGCGTGGCCGTCAAACTGGAAGACGGCGGCGCACCCGCCGTCGCTGCCTTCGCCAGGCCGAAGTCCATCAGCTTCGCGCCGGTTTTCGTCAGCATGATGTTGCCCGGCTTCAGATCACGATGCGTCACCCCGCCGCGATGCGCTCTCTCCAATCCCTCACAAATCTCAATGCCGTACTTCAATACCTGCTCCGGCGGCAGCGGACCTTTGGCCAGCCGGTCGGCCAGCGTCTCGCCCTCCAGATACTCCATGACCAGAAAATCGGCGCCATCCTGGTGGCCGACGTCGTACAGCGTGCAGATGTTGGGGTGATTCAACGATGAGATGGCACGCGCCTCGCGCTCTAAGCGTTGTTTGGCTTCGGCGTTTGAAGAAAGATGCGCCGGCAGGATCTTGATCGCGACAGTGCGCCCCAGCCGCGCGTCGCGCGCCCGATACACTTCACCCATTCCCCCGGCGCCGAGGGGTGATTCAATCTCATACGGCCCGAGTTTGGTGCCCGTGGTCAGAGCCATGCGTGCGCGCAATTATAGCCTGTGCAGCGCTATGGCGCTGAACCCGTGGGCAATCCCCTATTTCAGATACTCCGAATCCTTCTTCAATTCTTCCGGAATGCGCGGGAACGGCGGCCATTCCTGCGCCTCGCCTTTGAGCAACCCGACGGCAGGCTCAAAGCGAGCGGTACCGTCGTGCACCACAAAGCGGTGCGGACGTCCCTCGGCGCCTTGCCAGAGCGAAACCCCGGCGTAGGCTCCATCCTTGCGCAGGATGTAGTAGGTCATGGAGACGAAGTGCAGCCGGTCCATGTCGTTGTTGTAGTTGCGCACGATGCGCTTAAGCGCATCCATTCCTGCTTCCTGAGGAGACATGCCGTGGCGCATGTTCTCGACAATCGTATGGGCGCCGGCGACTTTGATGTTCTCTTCCCCGCTGCCGGTCGCGCCGGCCGAACCTACATCCTGGTCGGTATAGCATCCGGCGCCGATGATGGGCGAATCACCGCAACGGCCGGGCAGTTTGAAGGCCAGACCGCTGGTCGTGGTGACGCCGGAGATTTCTCCCTTCTCATTCAGCGCCGAACAATGGATCGTGCCGGTAGGCGGAAACAGCACGCGGCGGACAGCCGCGAGTTGGAACTCAGGTTCAATGCCGAGATCGGCGGCGCGCTGCCGGAGTTGCTCAATGCGATCCTGCCACAACTCGGATTGCGGCTTGGACTCCGGAGCCGGCGGACGCCAGCGCGGATCGGCAAGGCCCGGCCCCCACCAGTCGCGATCCGAATGAAATTCCTTCCATAGCAGCCAGATCTTGCGCGAATGTTCGGTCAGCAGATTTTCGCGGGGAAATCCCACCGCCACCGCAAACCGCTCCGCGCCTTCGCCGACCAGCATGACGTGGCCGGTGTGCTCCATCACGGCCTTCGACACCAGCGACACGTTCTTGATGTTGCGAACGGCCCCCACGGAACCGGCTCGCCGCGTGGGCCCGTGCATGCAACAGGCATCGAGTTCGACCACGCCGTCTTCGTTGGGCAAACCGCCCAGGCCGACGGAATCGTCGTTGGGATCGTCCTCCGGACCCTTGACCACTCGGATGGCGGCGTCCAGCGTATCGCCGCCGCCCTTGAGGAAATCGTAGGCCGCCTCGATGGAAGCACGCCCGTTGTGCGCGCAGATGATGACCGGACGTTTCGGGGAACTCGCCGGAGACGCCTGTTCCGTTGCAGCGCTGAGCGCCGCTGGTCTGCCAACTCCGGCGGCGACAGCACCGAGAACTGACGTCTTCACAAAATCACGGCGCGAAACAGTCACGATTCCTCCTTCGGGCAATCAGTTGTGTCTGACACTCTGTGTTCTAGAAATCGATGCGCAGGCCGAATTCTGCTTCCCGGGGAGCGCCGACTGCAAACACGCCACTGCCGCGGCCGATGCGGATCGTGTTGGTCGCGTCGTTCACCCCGGCCGGCGTACCATTGATGGCCCCGGGCCCTCCCAACAAAACGCCGCCCAGAGTCCCGTAGTTCACAAAATTGAATACGTTGAAGAACGAAATGCTGGGCAGAATGGAGATCCCTTCGCGAATCTTGAAAGGCCAACTCAGAACAGTATCAACATCCTTGTAGTAGCCATTCCCGGCATTGCTCCCGGTCGGAACCTGGATGGGCTGAACTACCGCCCCCAGGGAGACCAGCTGATCCGGCCTGAACAAGGCAGCGTTGACCAACGCATGCCCCGCGGGCGTGAGCGTGCCAGCCACGGTGTTGTTGAAGTTCTGGAGGTAAGCATCCAGGTTCTTGGGAGTAATCGAGCGCATAAACGTTCCCGGATGGCCGATGCCATTGGCGGTGTTCAGGAAGTCGCCGGTTGTACCATCTCCGGTCAGGTCGGAACGGAAGATTTCTCCCGTGCTCGTATACACCGGTATTCTCAGGTCAGAGGGCTGGGGTGAGGCAAAGCTGCCAATCAGGCTGAGGCGAGGGCCGTGATGGGCAATGTCAAAGATGGCTCCGAACTTGAACTGGTGGGT
This sequence comes from Candidatus Sulfotelmatobacter kueseliae, assembly GCA_900290255.1. Lineage (GTDB taxonomy): Bacteria > Acidobacteriota > Terriglobia > Terriglobales > Acidobacteriaceae > Sulfotelmatobacter > Sulfotelmatobacter kueseliae. Next base: position 25,594 of record OMOD01000101.1, on the reverse strand, counting down.
GCGATCCTGCAGCGTGGGGCCCATGAAGGCCGTGGGATTGCGGTAGTCCCAGGCGTTGGTGGTGAAGTGCTGATCGTAACCGTTATTGCTTTCGAAGCGGGACAGCGTGTAGTTGAGTTGGAGGTTGAGATTCTTAACCCCGCGGAAAGGATCCGCGACCTGCAACCGGTATTCGCTTTGCAAGCCGTCGTAAACCGAGCGGCCCATAGGATAGTTCATGTTCAAGTTGCCGAGACTGGGGTTCACGCCAGCAAAAGCCGCGCCGGTATCGGGGTTAAACTGTCCACCCCACGCATAGTAAACAGAGTATCCCGCGTTGTAGACGTTCCCGGAGTCCAAGCCGTTGTTGGCGAAATCGGTGATGCTGGCGGGTCCGGCCGGGGTGGTGGGAGTCGCGGGATACAGCCCTGGGCAACCTTGTATCGCCTGGTCAATGGTGGAAACTTGACAAGCCGCTAGCGTACTGGCAATGGCGTTCTGCGCCGCCGCCAGATTCAAATACCGGGAATCACCAATGCGGTTCACGTCGATGCCAACCTGAAAGTGCAGGCCAATGTTGCGCAAATAATCCACGCTCAACACGCCCCCCTTGCCGATCTGGCGCTCAAAACCAAGATTCATCTGGTAAGAGCGGGCAGTGCGGAAGTTCGGGTAGTAGGGGTAGCCAAGGGTCAGAGTGTTGCCCACAAAATTCGGATTCGGACCCTTAGTACCAACGGCGTTGGTTGCCGCCACATACTCGGCCTGTAGATCGGCGATCGCTTTGGCTGCGCCCTCGTAACTGCCGGTCGGCCCTAGCGGCGAGTAGCAAACCTGAGTGGCCAAATCATAGCCATCAACGGAGGTAACCGGAGGGCCACCGGGCATCGGGAAGGGCAGCGACTGGTAATAGGGATTCGACGGGTTGGGCGAGGTACCGGCAGCGTTCGGGTCGCAATAGAGGAAAGGAATCTGATTGAACAAACCTGTCGCCAGCTTGTTTTCGCGCTCGAAAGACACGTTTTCGAAGATGTTGTTTTCGTAGTAGAGCCCCCCTCCGCCGCGGATCGACGTTTTCCCGTTGTGCCACGGATCCCAGGCAAATCCAACCTGCGGAGCAAAGTTGAGGTTGGGCTGGCGAATGCGGTTGCCCAATCCCGGCCCCCACTGATCCAGCAGGTTGCCCGTACAGCCCGGATAGCCGTCGCTCAGAATTGACTGCGTCACAGCCGAGCAGGGGATGGGGGCCAAGTCAGCATCGGTGCGGCCGGTATCGCGCAGGTAGCGCAGCCCATAGTTCACCGTAAGGTTTGGTTTGATCTTCCAGGAATCTCCAACGTAGGCTTCTAACCGGTCATCGAACAAACCACCCGCGGGATAGCCGAAGGCTGGCAACTCGTCGCTGAAGCCTTGCCCGTTGCCGATGTAGGCGCTGGTCAAGGGATAGTCGCCGATGTTGGTGGAGCAACCAGCGAAATTGGTAAGACCGCACGAATAGAACGGCGTAGGCTGGACGCCTGCCGACAAACCCGCCGCGTTGACATAGGTATTCAGGAAGGGTCCCAGGCCGTTAAACGAGGCGAATCCGCCGGTAACGATGCCGTTGAGCGTGGCTCCAAAGCGAATAATGTGCGCTCCCCAGACGCGGCTGGCATCGTACTTGAGTTGCTTGTTCGTCTGAAGGGTCTGCTGCGGCGCCAGGTTGTTCGGTCCCGTGGTCAGGCTGACGTCGTTGAAACCAACTTCGACTGAGGGAAAAGGATTGATGCTGGCAGGCTGGCCGTTGGTGGCGCCGATGATCTGGTTGTGGAACTTGAAGAACCCCATGCGGATGGTGTGCGACCAGTTGCCCTCATTGATGTCGATGCCGACGGCATGTGTCGGTGTGTAGTCGCGGTTGGCGTAAAGCGAGAATCCGTAGCCGGCCGAATTCGTCGAGTAGTTCCAGTCGTAGGCAAATTTGTAAAACACACGGATTTTATCCGTGGCTTGCCAATCCAGCCGGCCGCTGGCCTGCGAGGTCTTGAAGGGAGAGTCAAGGCCCTGGGTCAAGGCCTGGAAGGGAGGCCCCACCACCACGTCGTAAGCCGTATCCTGCTTGAGCCGTTCCGAATCGATGAAGAAAAACAGCTTGTTCTTGATGATCGCGCCACCAAAACGGCCGCCGAACTGGTTGCGCTGAAACTGTGGAGAGATGCCTCCGGGAAGGTTGGCGAAGCCGGCGCGGTAGTCACGGAACTGGTAAAAAGCCTGGCCATGATAGTCGTTCGTGCCAGAACGTGTCGCCACATTGACGGTTCCGGTGCCGGTGATCTCCGAGGAAATATCGAACGAAGAGCGGCCAATATTGAATTCCTGAATGGAACTTAACGCAACGTTTTGCGTAGTCGTGCCCACCGTCTCGTCGCTGACGTCGAGACCATCTACCTCGATGCGTGGCGTTCGGCCGTAATCGCCATTGATGGAAAGCGAGTTGTAACCGACCTTCGTGGGATCGAAGTTTCCTCCATCCTGCATCTGGACGCCGGGTTCGAGTTGCGCCAAGTCGAGAAAGCTGCGCCCGTTGACCGGCATATTGTCAATTTGTTCGGCGTTGAGCACCCCCTGCACCGTGGATTGCTCGGCGTTGACTACGATCGCCGAAGTCTGCACATCGATCGTGGTGGTCTCCTGGCCAACTTCCAGCTTCACGTTGCCCGAGGAGGTCACCGCAATCTGCACCGCTATAGTGAGCTGCGCCGTCTTGAATCCCTTGGCCTGCACGCGCACCAGGTAGTCGCCGACGGGCAACCCGCCGGAGTTGTACGTACCCGCGGAGGATGTCTTGACGGTAACGACCTGTCCTGTGGTGCGAGAGGCGATCGTGATAATCGCATCGGTTACAACCGCGTTGGTCTGGTCACTCACCGTTCCCTGAATGCTGCCCTGACTGGCGGTCGTTTGGGATAACACGGGCATGCACAATAGCAGCGAGATCAATAACGCAGCCGAGAAGATCATCCAGAACAAGCGGGAGGAGTTCGCGGCGGTACGGCGGAGATCATAGGCAGACATGGGCACCCTTTCCGACTGACTGATCGGTCATTTGAAAGCGGGCCTATTCTATGGCTTCTCCATCGCGGGTCTCAAGTCCGTTTTTGAACTGGTTCCGGAGCAGCGAGCCTGCTCAAGGTTCACGCCCGATGACGAAGTCACACCTGGCATGTCGGCGAATGTAATGCTGCTGGGCGCAGGTAGCTTGGCAGGGTGAGGGACGAAGGAATCCACGGGCACCTCAGCCAACGCCCACGGCGGCACTACGCTCGTATAAATCGAGGATGGAACGCCAGCGCAGTCTGCCAGGCCGTGTTAAGCACCGGGTCGTCCCGCTACTTTCACCGGCTGGCAAACCTTCGCAGACGTCCCGGATACGCCGCCCCTGCTCTGGCCAGATCGTCCGCGGCGGAGGAAGTAATTGGCTGCACTTTGGCTGCCCGGAAGCGCAGCAGCGCCGCAATATTGCCGACCTTGTCGAACTCCGGATCATCCTTCACATAGAAGGTCTCGATATCCCGGCGAATCGCCCAAGGGAGAACCGCTTCGCCGACGTCTACAATCTCCTGCGTGGTCCGGCCGCAGACCGGGCAGAAGCTTACGATATGCGCATCCAGGTGGCCGCAACCGGAACATTCCACAGCATGCGCCTGAAGATTCTCGCCAATCAGCAGGGCCTGCACTTCTCCCATTTCGAGCGACCGCAATACGCGGCGCAGTCCGGTCGCGCCGCGGCCGTTGCTGCGCGCCTGGCTTAAGACCTGGCTGACCAGTTCGCGGCAACGCTCCGCTTGCCATTGCTCTACGATCTGCTGGGCGCGAGTGCGGATCTCATCGGCGGTGACGCGAGTCATATCGGCCTGGAAGCGGCCCAGCAGGGTCTGACTCACATAGGGGTGCAGCTGTGGCTCCAATTGCGAACGGTGAACATCCTGACAGCCGAGAATCCACTTTTCGAATACGCCTTTTTCCAGAGATTCCTTCAGCGTTTCGGCGACCGCCTTGAAATGCTGGCGCGCTTCGTCCTCGACCCTGCGCTGGGCGTGGCCGCCGTCGTAGCCGGCATAGCCATCGCTGCGCCCCTTGCGGGAAAGCGACTGAAACAGGCCTTCGCGCTCGGTCAACTCGCCGAGGCGAAGGTCGAAAATGCGCGCCCGGTGGCGGTCCACCAGCACCACGCCCAGCCGCGGAAATGCGCCCACGAGCCGGGCCAGCGGCTTCAAATGAAAATGCCGGTCTACGAAAAGTTGTGTGCCCGGCAGGCTGGCGGGCAAATCATACTCCCGCCAAATATCTTGTGCAGCGCAGGCGAACACGGCTTTGGCATGGGCGCCATTGCTGCGCAGTTCTCCCGACAGGCGCTGGATGCGTTCAATGTCGGCGCGGGCAGGCTCCTTCTTGCTCTTGGTTTCCAGGTTGCGCACCGCTTCGCGGGCCAGGTCTTTGACCAGAATCGTGTCTTCTTTGTGCGCCTTGTTGCGGGGTGTGGAAGGTTGGAAATAAAAGCTCACAGCTGAGCATTGTGCATCTTGAAATTCGGCCAACTCTCGGACTTGTTCGCGAGTAATACTCATGGATATCCCCCAGAAATTGAAATTGTGTCTAAGCGGCGCCGGTCGGGGCGAGGCGGGCCCGGAACTCTCCAGCCAGGCCCGGTGCTGAGCGCAGGTGCTCGCGCGCAGCAGAAATGAACTGGAATACGCGGTCGGCCGGATGACCGGTAATCACCGTAATCTCGTCAACCGTAAAGCCTTCGATGGCGTGCAGGATGAAGGCCTCGCGCGGACCGGAACCCACATCGCGCAGCGCGGACGCAATCAGGCGCAGCATCTCATCGGAAGCCAGGATCTGCTCGGGCGTAGCCACGCGAGCGTCAGGAATCACCGTCTCGCCGGTGATGGATTCGTCGGGCTGATGAAATTGCAGCTCGGCTTCGTCGCTGGCCTTGACGTTGCGGCGGCGCGTGGATTCTTCCAGGCATACCGCGTTGCTATTGCTTTCATCGGTGCGGGAAAGCTCGTCGAGGGCCTGCAGGGCCAGCCGGTAAAGCCAGGGTTCAAGCGCCAGCCGCTCAGGCTTTTCCTGACCATTGCCCAAAGCCGCAGCGATAGTCTCATCAATCACTTCATCCTTGATCAGCGTGTCGGGCGGCACGGCCTCCAGCGCCTCGCGGAAGTAGATTTCGCGCTCGACAAAGCGCTCCAGGCGTGCCAGATTCACGTTCACGTAGGACCGAATGTCGTCGGCAGAGACCATCGGGGGGTAGACTGCCGCTAACGTCTGCTCGAACGGAACCTCGGACACCGTGATACCGGGGCGGGCACTGTCGCCCCGGCGTCCGCGCTGCCATTTGTGGGACGAACGCAAAATCTCCTTGTGCTTGTTGACCTGCTCCAGCAGATCTTCAAATGCGCTCTTCACCGCAGCGGCCGCGGTCGGCGCGGAAGTCTGCACCGCCAGCTGGCCCGAAGGCAAGCGCAGGTTCAGCGAAACACTGGTCCCCTCGCGGGCGGATACTTCTTCCACAACTCCCTTCAGGTGAATCAGTTCGGGACGGAAGACCTGCAGGCGTTTGCGCAGTTTCTCGATCTGGTACTGGATGTCTTTTTCTACGCTGGGAGTTTTTTGAACCCGGTAACTGACGTGGACGTTCATGAGCGCCTCGGCCTTGCTTTACGAAGTGCGCAACCAAGTGCTTTCTAAGGCCGATTGTACACCCGGTCAAAAAAACGCAACTGGAGAATTGGGGGACCGTCAAGAATGACAGTTCCTTTCCGGAATTGATGGCATAAGGCAACCTTTTTGTCTGGCAACCAGTTTGCAGGCGGCAGAGCGCGGAATGTATGATCCGGGACCATGATCCGGTCAAGACTCTTATTGCTGCCTTTGTTCACCGCCGCGGCGTTTGCCCAGGCTCCCACTTCCAAGGAAATCGAACCCGTTTACCCTGACGCGCATGCGCTGTACCTCGACCTGCACCAGAATCCCGAACTTTCGGCGCACGAGACACAAACGGCGGCGAAGCTGGCGGCACGACTGCGCAGCTCAGGCTATGACGTAACCGAGCATGTCGGAGGCACCGGAGTCGTCGCCATTCTGAAGAACGGTCCGGGCCCCACCATCATGCTGCGCACCGAACTGGATGCCCTGCCAGTGGAAGAAAAAACCGGACTTCCCTACTCCAGCAAGGTGCGCACGAAAGACGACGCCGGACACGATGTCCCGGTCATGCACGCCTGCGGCCACGATTTGCACATGGCGGCGCTTCTCGGTACCGCCGAGATCATGGCACACAGCAAGGACACGTGGCACGGAACCCTGATGTTAATTGGCCAGCCCGCGGAAGAGACGATCGGCGGGGCGGAGGGCATGGTTCGCGATGGCTTGTTCACGCGCTTCGCCAAGCCGGATGTGGCCGTGGCCTTGCACGTAGGCAACGAACTTCCCGCGGGGATGGTGGCCATCACTCCTGGAACCTACAACACGAATGCAGACTCGGTACGCATCGTGATCTACGGCAAGGGCGGGCACGGGGCGAAGCCGAACACGACCATCGACCCCGTGGTGATTGCAGCGCGGACCATTCTGGCGCTGCAGACCATCGTTTCACGCGAGGTCAACCCGGGCGAGATGGCGGTAGTGACGGTCGGCTATGTCCAAGCCGGAACAAAAAACAACATTATCCCCGACCAGGCGGAAATGGGCTTGACGGTGCGAACCTTCAAGCAGGATGTGCGCAAGCAGGTGCTCGCCGCCATCACCCGCATCACCAAGGCGGAGGCTGAGGCTGCCGGCGCTCCGCGCGAGCCTTTAACTGACCGCTATGAGGGCACAGACTCGGTCTACAACAATCCGGCGCTGGCCGAGCGCCTGCGCATACCGCTCGAAGCCGCCCTGGGCAAGAACAACGTCGTCACGGCAGAGCCGATCACGCCCTCGGAGGATTTCTCGGTTTTTGTCGCGCAGGGTGTTCCGGGCTTCTACTTCAGTCTGGGAGGGGCCGATCCCGAGAAGTTCGCCCAAGCCAAGGCCACGGGAACGATGCTGCCGTCGAATCATTCGCCGCTGTTTGCTCCTGCCGCGGACCCTGCGCTGCGGACGGGAATCATCGGCGAAGTCACGGTTCTGCGGAATCTGCTGAATACGTCGGCGAAGGAACTGCGGAAGCTGACTGCCGAACAGGCATCTCACTGAGGCAGGAGCCGCGACAGCCCGACGATTGTACATACACATGTATTGACATAGCGCACGATTCCAGGGTATCTTGGAACTACTGCGACGCCGGAAACGGCTATGCGTTTTGAATGGGACGACGAAAAGAGACCGGCGAAACTTACTCAAACATGGATTTCGCTTCGAAACGGCGACCCTTGTCTTCGACGATCTGCATGCGTTAACCCAGCGCGACGAATCGGCAAGCGAGGAAGAGCGTTGGATCACGCTTGGGTCAGTGAGCCCGGGTACCGTGCTCTTTGTGGTTCACAAATCCTCTGAGCGGGGTAACGAAGAAGTCATAAGAATCATTTCGGCCCGCGCGGCGACTCCGCGTGAAAGGAGAGCATATGAGGAAGCTAAGCAAGGAACAAAAACGAGACATCGCCGCTCTTGCGGCAATCAGAGACGAAGATATCGACCTCACTGATATGCCGGAGGTGGTGGACTGGAGCAAGGCCGAGATGGGCAAGTTCTACCGTCCGCCAAAGAAGGCCGTGACGATGCGCTTGGATGCCGACGTTCTGGAATGGCTGAAGGGGTACGGCAGAGGCTATCAGACGAGAGTTAACTTCCTGCTGAGGCATGCGATGGCAAGCGCGGAGATTGGAAGCCGTGCTGTGCGGCGAGGCAAGGCACGTGACCCGCGCTAAGACAGTGCTCATAGACCTGAGCGTGCTCCGTCGTGGCGTGTTCACACACGAGGCACAGATCGAAAGGAGAATCAGATGGGCAAACCGTGATCTCGTCAGTCGCATTGCAGCGTGGCAACCGAAACCCCTACCGCATGATCCGTGGCTTCGACAGCAGGTCGAGTGTTTACCAACGATAGTGCGGATGACTCACGAGGGTGCACTTGTACCCTACACCTATTCGGAGCTTGAGTTTGAGGAGATGAGGGCTAGCCGTGGAATGGCTAATACCTTCGGAGATTTGTTTTTGGATGTTGAGATTAAGAAATGCCAAGCTGCCGTAAACAGGCCAAGGTTTCGCCAGAACATAGACTTTGACTACTATTTGAAGAAGGAAGAGTTGCTTGAGTTCTGTGATTTCCTCCTAAACCTACCCGAACCCCTGCTACCGCGCGCCCGCGAGTTCTGGGCGAAGCTGCCTGCTTCCGAGCAGACGAACCTAACTCAGCTAGGGCGATTTAAGTCGCTGTGCCGACACCTCGCAAGAACACATTATCCCGACGCATTCCACCTTTGGACGGCAGAGGCTAACGGATTGGACTTCTTTCTCATGATCGACAAGAAATTCGTCAACGCTCTCCGAAACTGTCATGAGCTTGATTTTCGCTGCAGAGCTGTTTCACCCGAGCAACTGCTGAATGCTTTGGGTGTCACGGAAAGAGATCAGTACCCCTATACGGAGTCTGGGCCCCGTACGTACTACTAACATAGAGGCAGGAGTTCCCTACACCGCGACAGTGACCGAGGTCTCCGTCCTCGTGACCGGGCGGTAGAGCGTGTCGCGTTCGACAGGCTCGCGTCCCGCCTCGCGTATCAACCGCTCCAGTTCTTCGCGGCGCATGCCTTGCGGCGTGGTGGCGCCGGCGTCGTGGTAAATCTTCTCTTCGATCACCGTGCCATCCATGTCGTCGGCGCCGAAACGCAGAGAAATCTGCGCGATCTTCGGCGTCATCATCTGCCAGTAAGACTTGATGTGCGGAAAATTGTCGAGCACCAGCCGGCTGACCGCGATTTGCTTGATGTCCTGCATCCCGGTGGTCTTCGGGAGGTGCTGCAGCGGAGTGTTTTCGGGATGAAACGCCAGCGGAATAAAGGTCTGGAAGCCTCCGGTCTCGTCCTGCAGGGCGCGCAGCTTGAGCAGGTGGTCAACGCGGTCTTCGTCGTTCTCGACGTGACCGTAGAGCATGGTCGCATTCGATTTCAGGCCGATCTGATGAGCGAGCCGCGCGGTATCGAGCCACTGGTCGCCGTCGATTTTATGGTCGCAAATGATGTGGCGCACGCGGTCGGCGAAAATCTCGGCACCGCCGCCGGGGAGAGAATCCACGCCTGACCTTTTGAGTTGTTCCAGCGTCTCTCGGATCGAGAGCTTGGCCCGCCGCGCCAGATAAGCGATTTCGACCATGGTGAAGGCTTTGAGATGCACCTGCGGAAAGCGTTGTTTCAGGCCGGAACACAGATCGAGGAAATACTGAAACGGCAGGTCGGGATGAAGCCCGCCAACGATGTGGAATTCCGTGACCGCCTCGGAATATCCGGAAGCCGCCGTCGCGAAAGCTTCTTCGAGTGCCATGGTGTAGGCGCCGGCCGTGTCCTTCTTGCGGCCAAACGCACACAGGCGGCAGGCGGCGATGCAGACGTTCGTGGGATTGATGTGGCGATTGACGTTGAAATATGTCTTGTTGCCGTGCAAGCGCTCGCGCACGGAGTTCGCTATCCAGCCGACAGCGAGAATGTCGCCCGTGCGATAAAAAGCCAGAGCGTCGTCAGCATCGAGCCGCACTCCAGCCATGACCTTGGCGTGGATGGGCGCGAGGCGAGGATCATCGGTCTGAAAAGGACGCGTCGCTGACATCATTTTCATGATACCGCATGCAGTCTATTGCGGGCGGTGCCCCCTGCTTTGCGGACTTCGCGGCCATTCTTCGCGGGCCTTGCGGTAAAAGATCTGAAACCGCGAAGTACGCGAACGCATCGCAAAGGGCGCAAAGAAATCATCCGAGAAATTCGAACGCCCCTCCCTGAACTTCCCCCTCGTGTAGGCTCAGCAACATGATTCCAACCGCGCTTCAGGCTCTCCCTTCGAGTTTCTTCCTGGCCAGCGGCCGGGCGAAGGCGTTGGTGGGATTGTGGGTGTTGATCTCGAGAACTTTGCGGTAGTAATCCTTCGCCTGGGCCGTGTCGCCGGATTTCTCATAAGCCTGGCCCAGCAAGACCAAAATAAATGGATCGCGCTGGTCGGCTTTCTGCAATTCGGCAATCGCCGTCTTGTAGTCTCCGGTATAGAAAGCCACATAGCCGGTGAGATACGGGTAGAAACGCGCCTGATTCGGGTTATTCGCCTTATCTAGTGCGGCTTTTGCCGCAGCCACGTGTTGCTGGGCCTCGCCGGCTTGGCCGCGGCGGGCGGCGATGCGCGCCTGGGCATTCTCCCAGCGGAAGAGGAAGAGATTTCTGTCGGCCTCGCTCAGATCGGGCTTGCGCGATACCGTCTCGTATCCCGTCTTGTACCACTTGTTGGCGTTGTCGACGTCGCCCAACTCAAGATAGATGCGGGCAAGTTCGTTGCAAGTTTCCGCAGCGCCAACCAGGTCGTTCTTGGCGATACGCGCATTGAAAACCTCGGTCTCTGCCGCCGCAGCCTTATCGGCATTGCCCGCGAATGTGTAGGAAAATGCCATCGCGCGCAGCGCCTGCTGCTTCGAATCTGCTGGAGCGACCTCAATCGCCTTGGTGAAGTGCTCTTGCGCCTCCGCGTAGTCGCCCTTTAAATCAAGCGCCGCGCCCGCCGCGAGATGCGCCTCGTAAAGACTGGAATCCTTGTCAAGCGCCTGGCGAAAAAGGGCAAGAGCCTCGTCCTGCTTGCCTTCGCGGCTGAGCTTCTGTCCTTGCTGAACCAGGTCGGCCGGGCTGCCGGGAGCGGGCGCTGGAGCCGGAGCCGGCTGCTGGGCTGAAGAAAGAGTTACGAGCAAGAAAAGAGCGCAGGTCACACGGAGCATAGAACCTCCAAAGGTGTCAGCGATTATGCCACGGTACGTAGGAACAAGGTAAGAGCAGGGGACCACTCATTTCCGCAGCAGCAAATCCCCTGCCACAAAAAAGAAAAACAGCACCGAAATAACCCCGTTCATGGTGAAGAACGCAGCATTGAGCTTCGACAAATCGTTGGGCTTAACCAGGGAATGCTCGTAGAGCAGAAGCAGAATCACCACCAGAATGCCGCAGGCCGCCAACTTCCCCATGGCAAAGACGATCAGCAGGGCTACGAGGAGGCCCACCATCACCAGGTGAAAGCTGCGCGCGATCCACAAAGCCGCAGGAATGCCCAAATGGCGCGGGATGGAATGCAGGCCGGTTTGCCGGTCAAAATCGAAATCCTGGCAGGCGTAGAGGACGTCGAAGCCGCCCACCCAGAATGTGACCGCGGCAGTGAGCAGCAGAATCCGAGCGTCGAGCGACCCGCGCACCGCGATCCACGCGGCGGCAGGAGCCATACCCAACGCGAAGCCGAGCACCAGATGCGACCAGCGAGTGAAGCGCTTGGTATAGGAGTAGAGCAACAGTACCGCTAGCGCGCCTGGCGAGAGCCACAACGCCAAGCGGTTCAATTGGGCAGCGGCAAGAACGAAGACGCCACTCGACCCGACGACGAAGGTGGCCACGAATGCGGGGCTGAGATGGCCTGCCGGCAAGGCGCGGGCGCTGGTGCGCGGGTTGGCAGCATCAATGGAAGCGTCGACCAGGCGATTGAATGCCATCGCAGCCGAACGAGCCGCGACCATGGCGACCACGATCCAAATGAGTTGATGCGCGGTCGGCAGTCCTCGCGCCGCCAGCATGGCCCCGCACAGGGCAAACGGAAGCGCGAAAACGGAGTGCTCCCACTTGATCATCTCCAGGGTCACGCGCAGGTTGTGCAGGACAGGCACTCGGTAGATTGTAAATGCAAGGTCAGGTCTTGGGACTTGGGTCTTGGGGCCTAGGTCTCCTGTCTTGGTCTTGGGCGTCACGCTTCCTCATTCCAGGGTCAGCAGCTTGAACCGAACCCCGAGACCTCAGGCCCAAGACCTGAGACCTGACACCTAAGACCCAATCGCCCCGCCCGCCACCAGCGGCACAAACCGGCAGAGTTCCCGCCACTGGGTATGCGGCTGGCCATTGCGCATGCGGATCAGTTGCAATTGCTGTGAGTCGCAGGAGCCGACGGGGATAATCATGCGCCCGCCTTCGGCGAGCTGCGCCAGCAATGGGCGCGGCACCTCGGGGCCTGCCGCAGAGACGATGATCGCGTCGTAGGGCGCTCCTGGCGGAAAACCAAACGTCCCGTCGCCCACAATCACCTTCACGTTGGAGTGCCCCAAGTCGGCGAGCAAACCTCGGGCCTCATCAGCAAGGACGGCGTAGCGCTCCAGCGAGACTATCTCCGCCGCCAGTTCGGCGAGCAACGCAGTCACATAGCCGGAGCCGGTCCCGATCTCGAGAACCCGATCGGACGGAGTGAGCGCCAGCGCCTCCAGCATCAACGCCACGATGTAGGGCTGCGAGATCGTCTGCCCTTCGCCGATCGGCAAAGGGTAGTCTTCATAGGCCTGATCGCGATAGCGCCCGGCGGTGAACTCGTGGCGCGGAACACGCGACATGGCGCTGAGCACGCGTTCGTCCTCGATGCCGCGTGCGCGAATTTGAGAGTCAACCATGCGCAGGCGCAAGGTGACGTATATGGCAGGTTCGGCAGCGGGAGTCATCTGGGTCAAGGCGTTGAACACCTCCACCAACGCTTATTCTATTTCTTGCGGCGCCGAACGCGAACATCGAAGCTGACCACCCCGTTCTGATCGCGCGTGCCGACTGCGGAAATGTTGCGGGTGAAATAGTACTCGGCCTGAATGATCTGCTCTGAACTCTGCGAAACGTTGGTGCTGTAGGTAAGAGAAAGGTTGTTGGCGAACTGCTGCTCGATGGTGACTTGCGGCCCCCGTGCCGTGGGGTTGGTCTCGGTGGTCAGGCCTTGCGGATCAATCTTGATGCGTCCGACGCCGAACAGTTTTTGCAGGCGAGTGCTCACGGTGGAGTTGATCGCCTGATTGATGATCATGGCGGTTGCTTCGTCGGTGAAAGGCTGCTGGCCGGACTGCTGCTGCAACTGGGCGGATTCCTCGCCGGTGCGTCCCAGAGCGAGCAGAGCGATGATGTCCGACTTGGGCAACGGCGGTTCAGAGCGATAGTTGACCGCCAGGTGGTCGGCGGTTCCCGTAACCGTAACGTCGAGATCATAGTTGCGAACGTGAGTCGTGGCCTGGAGGTTCATCTGAGGTTCGATCGCGACCGGGTTGGCAAAGGTGATGTCGCCGCGCTCCAGGCGGAACTTGATGCCGTTGAAGGTCGCGTCCCCTTCAAGAATGTCAGCCCGGCCAAGGACACTGGGACGCGCCGCTGAGCCGCGCAGGTGAAGATCGGCGTCGCCGGAGAGCCGCGCCACGGCGGTCTTCATTTGAAGTTCAGGCGCGGTGCGGACGCCGACATCCAGCTTCACGTTGTAAAGCGGAGAGTTGGCGGGCGCGATCGCGGCCGACTGACGGCTGCGTTCCAGATAGGATCCGAAATCAAAACCCGGCGTGACAGCCAGCTTCGTCACCAGGATGTTGCCCGAAACGGTCGAACTCGAACCGGTTCCCACCCAGTGCAATTCCCCGTCGGCAGTGGAGCTGACGCCCGGCGGATAGCGCAAGCGCACATCCTTGCCCACAGCCGTGAGATTGAAAGCGAGCTGCTGGTTATAGTTGGTAGCGTCGCCCTTCAGGTCGAGCGTGCCGCCGCCAGTGCGGGCGGTCATGGTCTCAATGTGCAGACGGTCGCGCGTAAAGGCCAGCGAGCCGTTCATCTCGCTCAACCCGCTTGGCAACCCAGCATAGTTGAGGGCTCCGTTTTTCACCTGGATGCTGCCGTGGGGCAGCGGCTGATCCAGGCTCCCGCCCACTGTCATATGAACGCTTACCAGCCCCGCGGAGGAGATGTCGGGATCCAGGCCGGTGAGCAACCTGAGGTCAAATTGTCCGTCGGCCGTGAGATCGAGCGCACGCGCGCCCGCGAAGCTGATGGAGCCTTGCCCGGTGATGTCTGTTCCCTCGCCGATCATATGCAGCGGCTCGATGTGTGCGACCTGCTGCACATAGGTGAACCGTACCGGGCCCTGATTGTGCAACTTGGCGTGTTCCACTTCCACATAGACGTCAGTCGCGTCGCCGTTCAGCGCCCATTGTCGCGGATAGCGTAACGGCCCCTGCATGGTCAGCGTCCCGCCGACTGCGGAATGCCCAGTCAGTTGCCGGCCCAGATAGGCGCGCCACAGGGCGTCGAGGTCAACGTAATCCGTGCGCACGGAGATGTTCGCGGGATAATCGCCCTGCATCCCGACGTTGCCTTCCACAAAGAGCGTGCCATGAGGAAACTCGGAGTGTCCCTTGAGGTGCAGTTCGCCACCTTGGGTCACAGCCTCCAGTTCGACCCCGCCGGAGAGTTCGCGATCAAGCGTCAGATCACGCACCTGAACCGCGGCATTGAGGTTCGGCGCATCGACCGTTCCTGAACCTTGCAGAGTGAAATCGGCACGGCCCTCGATGGGCAGGCGTTCGAGATGGATCTGGCGAATGCGCGCCAGATCGAAATTCGTTCCCCGCAGGTCGAGCCGGAACCCACGTGTCGCCGGCGTATAGGCGGCGTTGCCGCTGACATCCGCGTCCCCGTGCGTGAGCCGAATGTTGTTGAGAGCCGTCTCGCCTTCAGCGATGCGCAGGTCGGCATCGAAGTTCTCGATCGGCTCCTCATAGGCCGAAGCCCTGGTGGCGTGGACGTGTCCCTGAACTTCGGGATTGGCGCGGGTTCCGCTGACGTGCAAGGAAACATCTGCGTTCCCTGAAACCGGGTAGTCGAAGCCCGCCAAAGCAGCGGTTGAGGCAACGTCCACATTGTGCAGACTCACCCGTGCCGTATAGGGACTGTCGGCGGTGAACTGTCCCCGCTGCAGGCTGGCGCTGACGTCGAAGTCGGCGCTGGTATCGCCACGCCGCAGCGTGCCGCCCCGGAGGTTACCCTCATACGGGGAGAACTGGATGCTGGCCGCCAGGGAATCCCAATGAACCTGTTGCTCGCGTGTGCGCGAAGTCGCAGGCACCGTGAATTCGAAATCCTGCGCGACCACGGTCCCGGCCAGCGTCGGGTTAGAGAGAGTGCCTCCAGCCGAACCATTGAACGTGGCCATGCCATCCACGCGGAAAGGCACGTTGGTAGGCCCTCCCAGTGCCGTGACCAGCGGACGCCATTCCTCAAGATTGGACGTCGAAACCGAAAGATGCAGAGCGGAAGAAGGCGAAAGTGTCCCCGCAGCTTGAATGCGTGATGACGGCGTGGACAGTCTGAATTGCGCAAGTTCCACTACCTGAGGACCGGCAAGATACCGCCCCTGGGCATGAGCCGTCAGCGGTAACTCGCCCGGGGCCGCGTTCGGCGGCGGGTTCATATCGATGGCAAACGCCACCTCAGCATCTTTGGGCGAACCTCTCCAGACGGCATCCACCGCACCTGCCATCAACCCCGCCGGGTGAAAACGGCCCAGCCGATGCTCGGGTACATCCAAGGCGGCCGTGGTCTCTCCGGCCGAGACATCATGCAGACGCAGATGCACCGCACCGATCTGCACGCCTGGCAGCTTTTCCTTTTCGCCTTTCTTGGTTGCAGGCCGCGCAGCCGTAATCACGGGAATGTCTTCCCCACCCTTCTTCGTCTGGCCCGACGGCGAAACCGGAAGACTGTGCAACCAGTTATCCACCTGCACATCGCCGGCGAAGCCTCCGCCCAGTAGCTTGCCCTGCAGTTTCGACAGCTTGATTTGTTGATCCGTTACCGAATAATCGGTGGTGGCGCTGGCCTTCTTGAGCACAAACTGCACATCCTTCCAGCTAAGGTCGCTCAGCGCCATAGAGCCCGTAGCCGCAAACTCATCCAGCGACCAGCGGCCGTTGCCTTTGAACTCGGCGACGCCCGCGCGCAGATCCTGCTGACGGGCAATCGCGGCGGCCTCGCCGAGATCAATCCGAGCATCGTACTTTCCATCCACGTGGGGGTTGCGAAAATCGCTGACGCGTCCATTCGCCTCCACACGCGACCGGCCCGAGTTCCACTGGAAAGACTTGATTTCGGCGAAGCTAGGCCCGAGGCTGATCTCGGCTGTAGTCATCCAGGAAAATGGGCGGAAGTCGGCGACCACAGTATCCACTTTGCCCAGCTTGAGATGACTCTCGTAGCGGCCCCGCAGGTAGGAATAATCCATTTGCAGGCCGGCGTCATCCACAGCAAAATCCAGAGGAATCTTCCGGTCAGACCAGAGGAGCTCACCATTGCGCACGGACAGATGGTCAACGGAAAGTGTGAAAAGCTGTTCGATGGGAGTTTTTTCCGAGGACGACCGCAACACCCTGGTGCCGGGGATATTCGTTGTGCCGTCCGGGGCAATCGCAATGTGGACCACCGGACGCTCGAGACTCAGGGAGTAGAAACCAAATTCCGTGCGCAGAAATGAAATGACTTTGATCTGGGCAAACAGATGGTCGGCATGAAGCAGGGGTGCGTCAGCCGGCGCCTCCGTCCCGTGGACAGTGATGTCGCGCACTTCGACTTGCATGTGGAAGGGAACGATGTGGAAGCTGCCGATTTCGGCACGGCCGCCGGTAATCCGCTCCAGTTCGGAGACCAGACGGCGGCGGGCATAGGTTTGGAAGGAATCCGTGGTGGTGTACCACAACCCGGCCATCAAAGCGAGCAGGCCGGCTCCGCCCACAATCAGTGCATACATCCACCAGCGCCGGGATCTGGCGGCGGGTTCGCTCACTACTCCTGTACTCCCTCGCCCCCAGATTCGGTCACCCCAGGCATGCTTACCTTGCTTTCCGAACGCAGGGTCTGCAGCCAGGAAACCAGCAGTTCACTGACTTTTTCCTGGGTGAGGAGTTCACGAATCTTGGCGGCGACATCGGCCAGGGGAACTTCGCCCGCGCCGGATTGCTTCAACTGCGGGACAAATTTCTCCCGGTAATACGCTTCGATGGATTTGGAATCGATCTGCACGGTGGGACGGAGGTGCGCATCCACCAGGCGCATGAGGTCCATCTGCTGCTGCACGTGCGCGATCAGATCCTTCCCCGTCAAGCGAAAGCCGGCCAGGAGCGACTGCCAGCCTTCGTCGGTAGCAGCTTCCGGATACTGTTTCCGTGCCTCGTCCACGCGCGCGGCGGCCTCCGACTCCGAGGCATGCTGGAAATAAGCAGACTTCATCTGCTCGGAAAGTAATTCCTGATCAATCAGGCGGTCGAGGACCGCGCGGCGGTCCTCATCGGTGAACTCGCTGAGGGCGCGCCCGTTGAGCAGCGCCTCGTAACGCAGCGCCTCGTCCCAATCGCTCTGCAGGATGACGTGCCGGTTTACGGTGGCCACGATGCGGTCAACCACCTCCGCCTGCGCTGTCTTTGACCCCGAAAAGGCGGCCAGCAGAACCGCGAGGGCGGCAATCGTAACCCGATTCTTGGTGAAGATTCCTGTCATCAGAACGGCTGGCCTATGCTGAAAAACATGTTGAAATGGTGCAGACGCTGGGTCTCCAGAACATTCGTCGTGCCCAGCCCGAACAGGGCCGGATACGTAAACACCTGGAAGTAGCTGGTCGGGTTCAGATTATATCCAAAGTCAAAACGCAAGGGCCCGATCGGGGTCTTGTAACGCACCCCGACTCCAACCGCATGCGAAGTGTAATCATACCCGGAGTTATTGAAGTAGGTGTAGCACTGTTGGTTCGTTGTACCACCGGACAAGCACTGTTGCGGATCGGGCTGATGCCAGCGCATCAATCCCTTCAGCATGTCGTGCGGAGCGGTGAAGACGTTCCCCATATCGTGAAAAATGGCCAAGCCAAACCCTTCTCCCAGATAGGGCAAGGTCATCGGAGGAAAACGCAGTTCGAGGTTATTGACAAACAGCGCTGTGCCCCCGACGGGGAAACCGGAATCCGGGTCGCGAGGTCCTGCCTGATTTAACCCGAATCCGCGATGAGAGTTGCCGCCGCCGGAGAAGAAAAGTTCGGGCAGCGGAACCAGCGAGATGCCTTGGCAGGGATCCGCGACGGTCGCGGTGGGCAGGCAAGCACCCGGAGGTAGTATCCGGGTCCCGCTCACGAGTTGCTGCAAGCCAATCGTGGTCGAGCGCGCGAAGACAAACTGGTGCCCAGCCTTGCCCTCGCCTCCAAATGCCTGGTAAGTCGAATTCTGTGCCAGAACCCTGCCGAAATCGGCCTGCGATCCAAAATACCTTGAAGCGGCAAACCCATCGAGAGTGAAGTAGTTACCCTTGGTGCTTTCCAGCGGATTATCGCGCTTGTCGCGGATGAACGTGAAACCCGGTCCGCCCACTCTTGCCGGTGCCGATGCCAGCGGGATCAGGTTTGGATCAAAACCACTGGCGAAATTGCTGGCCTTCACCCTCCGAAATTCAAAGCGGTAGCTGGTCGAACTCGGTCCGGGCCGCGACCCCGGCTCGGTTCCGGGGTTTCCGATCTGTTGCCGCAGGTCGATCTTTCCTTCCAGCCGCTGCGAGGTGAAGGTGGCCACGTCCAGACTGTTGTCGTAGAAGATCGTGTAGACCAGCTTCCACTTGTCGCTGTCGAACAGCTTGGGCGTCGTGTAACTGATCAGCCCACGCTGTTGCAATCGCCCAACGTGCGACTGGAACGTCAGGGTTTGATCCTTGCCCAGGAAGTTCAGCCGGGTTACGTCGAAGCCTACCCTCGGACTTACTCCTGTAGCACCTTGCGGAGCTGTTGTCCCCGAGGGCTGGCCGGTCTGGAATTCCAATCCCAGGCCGTAAGTAAAGGTGTAGCGTTTGGCCTCCTGCACTTGCACCAGAACATTCTTTTGCGGATCGGTGCCCTCGGGATTCTGCACTGCCGCATCCACCTGATTGAAAATTCCCAGATTGTAGAGCCGCGTCTGGGTATCGAGCATCCCTTGCTGGCTCAGCGGTTGCCCCTCCCGCACCTGTACTTCGCGCTCGACGATGAAATCACGGGTGTGTTCGGTTCCGGCCACCATCACCCGATTTACGGTAAAACGCTCGCCTTCATGAATGGTGAAGGTGACATCCTCCCGATTGGGCTGGCTGGCAGATGCTCTGGTGGTGAGGTCCAGTGTGGCGTTAGGGAAACCGTTGTTGAAGTAGTAATTGAGGATCCGCTCCCGGTCATTCGCCAAGTCTAGTTCGGAATAGGGCTGGCCCGGATGCGTGCTCAGTTCGGGCAGTTGCTCGGTCGTGAAATTCTCGTTGCCCACAACCTGCACCGCGCCCACACGCGTCCGCAGTCCCTCCTCGATGTGCAGGTGCACCGCCAGATGGTTCGCCACGCCCCGGTAGTCGTCGTCCACTTTGGTCTGCATCTGTACCTGACGAAATCCGTTGGAGCGATACAGGCCCTCCAGCGTCGCCACGTCACTGTTGAGCAGAGCAGCGCTAAAGCGCCCATGGCTCAGGAAGCGGCTCGCTTCCTGAATCTGCAGATAGGAGCGCAGTTTCGCCGTATCAAGAAACTCCTTGTTGCCGCTGATTTCCACCAGCACCAGCTTGTGCAGCGGGCCGGGATTGATCTGATAAATCACGCGCATGGTCTTCGGATCAAACTCCTTTCGGATTTCGACCGTGGCATCGAAATGGCCGCGCGTCTGCAGGTAATCGAGCAAGTTCCCCTTACCCTCATTCAGCAGGTCATCGTCAACCGCGTCCTCCTCGTAGACAGGAATTTCTTTTTTCAAAACTCCACGGCTGACGTGGTATCCCTGCGTCGAGATCACCACCACCGGACCGGGATCAATCTGGAAAGTGAAATCGACGGCGTTGGTTTCCGCGTGGTATTGCTGCTCGGCAACGGAAACCTGGGCCAGGGCGCGGTTCTGCTTCTGAAATCTCTTGCGCAGGCGTTGGAGTGAATTGCTGACCAGAGTGCCCGTGACGCGGTTACCGCTATCCATGTGCGCGATGCTCTGCACATCACCGGACGAAAGGCCCGAACTGCCAGTCACTTTCACCTCGCCCACGTGAGCCGGTGCACCGGGCGTGATGTGGAACAAAATGTTCACCTGTTGAGTGGCCGTATCCGACGTGCTCTCGGCGGTGACGCGCGCCCGGTAGTAACCGTTCTCTTGCATGAGTCGCCGGATGCCCTCAAGGGCGCGGTCCAGCTTGTCCTGGGTGTAGCGTTCTCCCAACTGCAACTTCGCGGCGTTCACGATCTGGTTCGAGGTGGGTCGAGTGGGGCCGCCTTCCACCTCAACCGCACCCACGAAGAAGTTCGCCGAGGTCGTGAACGTAAGTACGACGCCCTCGCCGGATGGCACGACTTCTGCCTGAATGTCGGCAAACCGTCCGGTGGCAAAGAGCGCCCGCATGCTGTCGCGAACGCGATTGCGATCAAGCGGCTCCCCGGCCTTCTGCGCCAGCAATTGCAGCAGGTGGTCGCGGTCGCGGTCCTGGACTCCGGGAAGCTGGATCGCTCGGACCACCTTCCCCTCATATCGTGAGATCGCATCGGGTGATGCCGCCTGCGGTTCCTGCCCCGTGGCCGACCCGTGCCCCGCTTGAGAAGCTCCCATGGCAAGGGCTGAGAGCGACTGAATACGCCATTCCCTGGCCGGCAACTGCAAAGTCGCCGACAGCAGCAGTGCGATGGTCAGTAATGGCGCGTACGTTCTGCTCAAAGGTTTCCTTGGGTTCAGGGGCTGCTTGACTTTGATGGTAAGCGCCTGCTCGTTGTTGTACCAATCACGTCCTTCCAGGCGAGCGGCGCTCATCCTCAGCAAAACCGTCACTTATAATAAAGGTTTTGGAGTGTGGAACTGGTGACCTCTTTGGCACGCGAACAGCAGTTCGGCTCTTCAGACCGCGATCTCATGGAGCGTTATCCTCGCGAAGACGACCGTTATTCGCGCCAGATCTTGTTCCGCGGCATCGGCGAAGAAGGCCAGCGGAAGCTGGCGGCAGCCCGGGTGGCCATTGTCGGCTGCGGCGCCACCGGTTCCGCCCTGGCCGGTCTTCTGGCTCGGGCTGGCGTGGGCACACTGCGCATCATTGACCGCGACTACGTTGAGACGAGCAACCTGCAGCGCCAGTCGCTGTTCGACGAAAAAGACGCGGCGGAATCCCTGCCCAAGGCCATCGCCGCGGGCCGCAAGATCGCCGCCTTCAATTCTCAGATCGTGGTTGAGCCGAAGGTCGACGATCTTGTCCCCGCCAACATTGAGGGCTTGCTGGAGGGAATGCAGTTGATCCTCGACGGCACCGACAACTTCGAGACCCGCTACCTGATCAATGATTATGCCGTCGAGCGCGCGCTGCCGTGGGTCTATTCGGCCGCCGTAGGAAGCTATGCCGTCACCCTGAACGTTCTGCCGGGCCAAACCGCCTGCCTGGCCTGCATTTTTCCGGATTCGCCGCGAGGGATGGTCGAGACCTGCGAGACTTCCGGGATTCTGAATTCAGCCGCGAACCTGGTGGCGTCAATCGCGGCGACGGAAGCGCTCAAACTGCTGGTCCGTGCGCCAACCTCAGCGGCTAAAGCCCATGTACAAGAGGAAGACGCAATCGCAGCGCTGAAGCGCCCCGCCACCCAAAAGCAGGCTGCCCTTGCGCCGCCGCTGCGCCAGACACTGTTTTCCTTCGATGTCTGGACCAACGAGCATGCCGAGATCTCGGCCGCCAAACCCCGCCCCGGCTGCCGCGCCTGCGGCGAACATGATTTCATTCATCTGGCGGGCAAAGGACGACCGCACATCACCTTGTGCGGCAGAAATTCGGTACAAATCCACGAGCGCCAGCGTCCCATCGACTTCGCCGAAATGGACCGCCGCCTGCAGCCCCACGGTACGGTTCGCCACAACGACTTCGTCCTGAAGTTCTGGCACGATCCCTACGAGATGACGCTCTTCCCCGACGGCCGCGCAATCATCAAAGGCACTACCGACACGGCGGTCGCGCGGAGCCTGTACGCGAGGTACGTAGGAAGCTGAGCACTATTTCGCCCGCTTGTCATGCTGAGCGGAGCGGGGGGCAGAGCGAAGCGATCCTCACCGCTGCGCTCAGCATGACAGCGGCCAAGCGACGCAGTTGGTATCCACTACTTGTCTCTGCTAATCTTCTTTGCTCGTGACTCCCCGGAGTTCAATCTGCTCGCAAAAGGGCCCTAATGCACGCAACCACTCGTCCTGAGCCCAGCCGCCTTTACCGCTGGATGGTGCTGCTGTTCCTCAGCCTGGCGATGTTTGGCAGTTACTATGCCTACGACGCTCTCAGTCCACTGGCCGACGTCTTAAAGCAGCAACTCCGGTTCTCGGACGAAAACATCGGCCTGCTCCAGGCGATTTACAGCTTTCCCAACATTTTTACCGTCGTGATCGGTGGCTTCATCATCGACCGCCTCGGCTTGCGGAAGTCACTGATGATTTTCGGCGTGCTCTGCCTGGTCGGCCCTGCCATTACCGCATCGTCGGGTCACCTCTCGGTCATGGCGGCGGGACGGCTTATCTTCGGCATGGGAGCTGAATCGCTGAACGTTGCGGTCACGGCTGCTTTGGCGAGGTGGTTCAAGGGCAAGGAACTGAGCTTCGCTTTCGGGATCAACCTGACCATCTGCCGATTGGGCTCGTTCGCCGCGCTCAATTCCCCAACTTGGGCGCGCGCGGCTTATGCCAACTGGCGCTGGCCGTTCCTGATTGCCCTTGCCCTCTCTGTCTTCTGCGTCGTCGGGGCCATCGTTTATTGGATCATGGAGGCGCAAGCGGAGAAGAACTTCCACTTGGGAGAAGCCTCCACCGACAAAGTCGTCTTTGCCGACCTGTTCAAGTTTGGCGTGAGTTACTGGTATATCGTTGCTCTTTGCGTCACCTTCTACTCGGCCATCTTTCCATTCCAGACCTTCGCCGTGAAGTTCTTCATCGAGGCGCATGGTACCTCACGGGAATTTGGAGGATTTTTGTCCAGCATGTTGACGCTTTTCGCCATGATTGCCACGCCGCTATTCGGCCTCTGGGTTGATCGTGTGGGCAAGCGCGCCATGCTAATGATGTTTGGCTCCCTGCTCCTGGTCCCGGTCTACCTGATGATGGCGTATACCCATGTGAATCTGTACGTACCTATGGCGCTCATGGGTGTGGCGTTCTCGCTGATCCCGGCCGTAATGTGGCCTTCGGTCGCTTACATCGTCGATCAGTCCAAGCTGGGAACGGCGTATGGGCTGATGACGATGATTCAGAACATCGGGTTGTTTGGCTTTAACCTGATGGTCGGCTGGGCGAATGACTATAGCCACGCCGGCCCTGACAATCCAGGCGGCTACCATCTGGGCATGTGGATTTTCTCAACCTTGGGATTCTTGGGCTTGGGCTTCGCTTTCCTGCTGCGGCAGCGGGAACTGTCCCCTCACGGACACGGATTGGAAACTATTACGACGGCCACGCATGCCAGTTAGACCGGAATGGATTTACCAATTTTCGGAGAGTGCGACGCAAAATCCGGAATCCGGTGCGAGTGGGAATGCTCGAAGCGTTCAACCTTGAGTGGGCAAAGGATTTCCGGCGGCGCAGCGGCAAGACGGGGAATCCCAAGAACGGTAGAAAGGCTCTGATATTGTGAATGGGGATATTACTTTCGTGCCGATGCCACGGCCCGCAAGCCATACAACGTAAAGATAGTTAGCCGCATCTGTAGGAGTGCGGCCGGAAAAGGCGACTTGACCGACCGAGAGCCACAGGAACGACAGCGACAGGGCAACGAGCTTAACGAAGCCGATGCCATCGAGAGAGCCAAGCAAGGGGATGCGGAAGCCTTCCAGGCTCTCTACGATAAGCACAAACGCCGTGTCTACTCGCTGTGTTTGCGCATGACTGCGAACGTCGCCGAGGCCGAGGATTTGACACAGGAAGCTTTCCTGCAGCTCTACCGCAAGATCGCGACCTTCCGCGGCGAATCGGCGTTCTCGACCTGGCTGCACCGGCTGTCAGTGAACGTGGTGCTGATGCATCTAAGAAAGAAAGGCCTCCCGGTGGTTTCGCTGGAAGAGACCACGCAGGGAACCGAAGAAGATTCGCCGAAGAAGGATTTTGGGACGCAAGACCTGGCGTTGGCCGGATCCATTGATCGGCTGCAGTTGCAGAGGGCAGTGGAAGACTTGCCTCCCGGTTACCGCACCATCTTCGTCCTGCACGATGTGGAAGGTTACGAACATAATGAAATTGCCGAGATCGTCGGCTGTTCTATCGGCAACAGCAAATCGCAGTTGCACAAAGCGCGAATGAAGCTGCGCGATCTGCTCAAGATGAATCGGGCCGGAAAGGCCGAAAAATCCTGAGCACGGAGAAAACGGCAACGACGAAGCCAAGGGTAAAGCCTTAAGCCAGCAAAGACTGGTAATAGCAGTAACCTTTGGCGGATGAGTAAGTGCTGAAAGCTGAGTGGAAGCAGAAGTACACTGATTCAGCAGGGGCTTGGGGAGAGCAGTATGAATTGCATTGAGCTGCGAACGAGCCTGGCGGAGGTCGAAGATGGCGGCAGCGCCGAACAGCAGGCTCACCTGAAATCGTGCCCGGAGTGCTCGGCTCTGGTCACGGAATGGAACCGGATTGCGTCCGCCGCGATCGAGTTGCGCGCTTCGGATGAACCCAGTCCCCGGGTGTGGAATTCCATTGCGGTTGCCCTGCGGCAAACCGAGGCCGAACTAAGCCTGATTGCATCCTCCGCAATCGAACTGCGCGAGGCCGAGGAACCCAGTCCCCGGGTGTGGAATTCCATTGAAATCGCGCTGCGGCAGGAAGGACTGATCCGGGCGCCGCGTCCCAGCCGTTCGCTTATCCCGTCATTCGGGAGCCGCTGGGGATGGACACGCTGGGCAGTCCCTGCGGCGGCCGCTTTGCTGATCACGGTCGGCATTTACGTTCGCCAGCATTCCTTGCCCGTGCAAGTCGCCACGAATACCGTTCCGCCTGCGGTTTCTGCGGTCGTGCCCGGCTTGGACACCGCGGGGCTGACCGATGACGACCTCTTGCAGGAAATCTCGCAAGAGGCGCCCGCGCTCCGGGCACAATACGAAGACAATCTCCGCCACGCCAACCAGTACATTCAGGACGCGGAGAGCGACGTCGCCGCCAACCCGAACGACGAGGAGGCTCATCGCTCACTGTTGGCGGCCTATCAGCAAAAGGCCATGCTTTTTGAGTTGGCCCTGGACCGTTCTCTGCCATAATCTAGGAGCTTGGGAAATCATATGAGCGGGCGCACAATCCGACTGGCAGCAATCGGCGCCATGATGGCAGGAACGCTAGTCGCGGAAACCCGCAAGGAGCTTCACTTCAACGTGGGGGCCAGGGCGGTTGTTTCCGTGAACAACCCCTACGGATCCATTTCGGTGAAACCTTCCGCCGGCAATACCGTGTCGGTCAATGCCGTGCTGTCTTCCGACAAAGTCGAGATCGACAGCAACCAGACGGGCAATCGTGTGGACATCCAGTCTCACTTGTTGCCGGGCGCGAACGAGCAGTCGGGACACGTGGATTACGAAATCCTGGTGCCCGCCGATGCCAGCGTCTCCCTGCATTCGA
>OMOD01000018.1:18636-22556 GCA_900290255.1 Candidatus Sulfotelmatobacter kueseliae | reverse complement strand
CCCGCTCCCCGAGGGCATCTTCTCCTTACTTTTCTGGGCCGCCTAGTGTTTCGTAACAGACTCTGCGGGGGCGGCTTTTGTGTCGGCAAACGAGGGCCGAAAAGTTTTCAACATGTCCGTGGAAAATTCTGTGGAAAAGGGGCACAGTATCTTCGTAAGTGATTCATCGGGAGACGCTTCAGCACTTTGCACTGGAGCGGGTGCTGGCACTTTCGTGGTGACGCGGCGGGCAAATCCTCACTTGAAAGTTCGACTCGACAAGCTGCTCGTGGATCGTGGTCTGGCGGCCTCGCGTGAACGCGCTCAGGCGATGATTCTTGCCGGAAACGTGCTGGTGAACGATCAGAAACTGGAGAAAGCAGGCGCTCAAGTCGCGGAAGAGTCTGTGATTCGCCTGCTCGGCGAAGACTTGAGGTACGTCGGCCGCGGTGGGCTGAAGCTCGAACGTGCGCTCGATCACTGGAAGATTGATGTGAGCCGTAAGATTTGTCTTGACGTTGGTGCCTCAACCGGAGGATTCACCGACTGCCTGTTGCAGCGTGGCGCGGAGCGCGTGATTGCCGTGGATACCGGCTACGGGCAGTTGGATTTCAAGCTTCGCCAGGATGCGCGCGTTCGGCTTCTGGAAAAGACGAATGCCCGCTACTTGACGCGTGAAGTTCTCGGTGAAGGTGCAGATCTCATCGTCATGGACGTCTCGTTCATCTCGGCGACGTTGGTGCTTCCGGCCGTGCTTGCGGCTGCCCTGCCTGAATCGCCAGACGAACGTCGGGGACGTCAGATCGTCGTGCTGGTCAAACCCCAGTTCGAAGCCGGGAGGGAGCAGGTCGGCAGAGGCGGCATCGTGCGCGACGCGAAAGCGCAGAAGGCAGCGGTGGATCGGGTCCGAGACGCAGTGCAGAGTCTCGGAGCGGTGCGAACCGACACGATCGAGTCGCCCATCCTCGGCGCCGAAGGCAACCGCGAGTTCCTGCTTTATGGCGTTTTCTGATCGTGTGTTCCCTGGGCCCGGTGTGGTTTAAACCGTAGAATTCTGTACAATCTTCTTTCGTTAACGCTATGCCCAGCCCGCAAGCATCCCCTCAGAAAACCGCGGCTATCATCTCGCGGCCCGATCGTTCCCAGGTAGCGCAAGTCATCCCCGGACTCCTCACGTGGTTCGCTGAGCACGGTTATCGCGTGGTTGTTGATGAGGAGACGGCAAAGTATACGACGGGGCAGGAAATTGTTCCGCGGCCGGAAATGGGCGCGCGTCCGCTGGACCTGGCGGTCGTGCTGGGCGGCGACGGTACGCTGCTTTCGGCAGCGAGAGTAACGGCGGCGATTGACGTGCCGCTGCTGGGGGTCAATCTCGGCTCGCTGGGCTTCCTGACCGAGGTGCCCATACAGTCGCTTTACTCCATGCTCGACGCGATTGCCGAAGGCCGCGCTGCTGTTGAACGTCGTTCGCTGATGCAATGTGAGTTGCTGCGCGGGGACACGGTGCGCGGCAGCTACCTTGTCTTCAACGACGCGGTCGTAAACAAAACCGCCCTCGCCCGCCTCAATAACTACGATCTCTATGTTGACAAGACTTTCGTTTCCAGCTACCGGGCCGACGGAATGATCGTGGCCACGCCGACCGGCTCAACCGCATATTCTCTCTCGGCGGGCGGGCCGGTCCTGATGCCGACTGTCAATGCCTTCGTGATCACTCCGGTTGCCCCACATTCACTCACGCACCGCCCGCTGGTGGTGCCGGATTCGGTCGAGATTGAAATCCTGCTGCGCAGCCAAGAGGAGGTCGCCTACCTCAGCCTGGACGGCCAGCCGGGCCTCGACCTGCGCGACGGCGACCGCGTGCGCTGCCGCCGCTCTGAGCATCAAGTAACTTTGTTTCGCACCGGTTTGGATTTCTTCCACGTTCTGCGCAGCAAGCTGAAATGGGGAGAAAGAGAGAGACAGGATTAAGTTGGGGCTAAGGCCTTATCACACCTCAGCACGCAGCAGGTCCGCAACCTTCTCCCGCCGCCGAATCACTTTCGCCGACTTGCCGGCCACAAGCACCTCTGCCGGTCGAGGCCGCGTGTTGTAGTTGGACGACAATACCATCCCGTAAGCGCCGACATCGAGAATTGCCAGCAGATCGCCCTCGGCGACTATGGGCAACTCGCGGTCGCGAGCGAAAAAGTCTCCTGTCTCGCAGACCGGGCCGACGATGTCAACGACCTCGGATTTCCCTGCGTCCATCGTGACCGGAACGATCTCATGATATGCGCCATACAGCGCGGGCCGGATCATGTCGTTCATCGCGGCGTCCACCACCAGGAATCGCTTGCCGGCATTCGTTTTGCGGTAAACCACGGAGGTGAGCAAAACTCCCGCCGGACCAACGATCGCACGCCCCGGCTCGAGCAGCAGATGCACGTCCAAACCCTGGAGAGGAGTGGTGAGCGCTCGCGCATACGATTCAACGTAGCTACAAAAGTCGGCGGGCTCCGGCTGATCGTAGGCGATTCCCAGCCCGCCGCCCGCATCCACGTATGCGATGCCGTGGCCGTCGTCGCGCAGCGCGCGAACTAATTCTGCGATCCGCGTCATGGCCTCACCGAACGGGGCGACATCGGTGATCTGCGAACCGATGTGCACGCTCACCCCGCCCACCTTGAGATGGCGTGTACCCGACGCCTTGGCGTAGAGCGCTCGCGCCTCGCGGATAGGGACACCGAACTTGTGCTGGTGCAACCCGGTGGAGATGTAAGGATGAGTCTCAGCCGCGACATCGGGATTCACCCTTACTGCTACTGGCGCTGTCCTGCGAAGGCGGCCCGCGCATTCGGCCAGCGCCGATAACTCGGATTCGCTTTCCACGTTGAAGAGCAGGATTCCGGCCTTAAGGCCGGCCGTTAGCTCCTCACGCGTCTTCCCCACACCGGAGAAAACCACCTTTCTGGCAGCCTTGCGGTCCGCGGTGAGCACGCGTTCCAGTTCACCGCCGGAAACCACATCGAAGCCGCAGCCCTTTCTGGCCAGAAGGCGCAGGATGCTCAGGTTAGAGTTGGCTTTGACGGAATAGCAGATGGTGTGCGGCACTGCGCGAAATGCGCCATCAAACACGTCGTAACGTGAATCGATGGTTTCCCGCGAGTAGACATAGACGGGTGTCCCGTATTGCGCGGCCAATTTCGTGAGGGCAACGCCTTCGGCGTGCAGCACAAACTGCCCGCTGCGGCGTAACATCCCGTGCTTGCTCTCACGATAGACAAAGCCCGGAGGACGTCCTGTGGTTGAGTTCTGCCGGCGGGGGGTCATTTTTTTCTGGCAGGAGTCTGAGCGCCACCTCTCACGCGGATCGCGACTACAGTCTGATCGTCGAAGGTCTCTACGCCGGCTGAGTGCTCGGCCACGGCTTTGAAGAGGCTGTCCACGACGCAATCCGCCGTTTTGTCAGTGCATTCGGCAATGATCTTTTCCACCCGATGTCGTCCGAAAAGGTCGCCCTTTCGGTTGCGAGCGTCAAGAATGCCGTCGCTGAAGAAAACGAACATCTCTCCGGGCTTCATACGGAACTTGAACTCATCGTATTCTGCATCGTCAAACAGGCCCAGGGGCAGGCCGGTCGCTTCGATGACTTCGTTCTTTCCGCCATGTACATAGATGGGGCGGGGAAGACCCGAATTGGACACCGTAATGGTGCGGTGCTCGTCGTCCCAGACAGCATAAATGAGTGATACAAACTGCGCTTCAATGCGCCTCTCCGCCAGCGACAGATTCACTGCAGAGAGCATCTCGGCCGAACCGGGTTCGATGGGAGCGTGGGAGCGCAGGATCCCGCTCACCAGAGCCGCATAGATAGCTGCCGGCGCGCCTTTCCCGCTGACATCACCAATCGCGATCCCGAGCCGCAATAGAGAGTAGGGAATGAAATCATACAAGTCGCC
>OMOD01000018.1:0-18626 GCA_900290255.1 Candidatus Sulfotelmatobacter kueseliae | reverse complement strand
CCAATCGCGATCCCGAGCCGCAATAGAGAGTAGGGAATGAAATCATACAAGTCGCCGCCGATGGCGCGGGCGGGTACGAACTTCGCCGCCACATCCAGGTGGGCAAGCTTCGGCCGGGCCTGGGGCAGCAACCGGAATTGCAGTTCCCGCGCCAGCGCCAGATCGCGCTCCAGCCTCCGCTCCTGCCGCCCGATCTCTTCATACAACCGCGCATTCTCCAGAGCAATGGCAATCTGCGCCGCCAGCGTGGTCATGGTGCGCTGATGTTCTTCGGTGAAAAATCCCCGCCGGGTGTGCTCCAGGTCGAGCACGCCGATCACTTTGTCCTTGTAGATCAGGGGCACAGCCAGTTCCGAGCGGGTCTCGGGATTGGCTTCCACGTAGCGTGGGTCCTTGCTGACGTCCGGCACCAGCACAGCCTGCTTGCTTTGAGCCGCGGTACCCACGAGGCCGCGTCCCAGCGGGATCTCATGCTTCAGGTGGATATTTTCGTTGAAGCGCAAGGCAAAGCGGTGCTGCAGTTTTTCGCCGGAGGAATCGAGCAGCAGGATGCTGAACATCTGGTAGTCAATCAAACGCCGCACCAGTTCGGCGATTCGGCCCAGCAATTCGTCCACGTTCAGGATGGAGCTCAGCTCACGGGCGATCTCGTTCAGCAGCAGCAGAATTCGCGCCTGCTTGGTGGTGCGGGTGTAGAGTTGCGCATTTTCGATGCCGGCTGCCATGCGCGACGCCACCAGCGTCAGCAGGCGGCGGTGTTCTTCGGTGAAATAGCCTGGCTCCCGCGCTTCCAGGTCGATGACGCCGATGACGCGGTTCTTGGTGATCAGGGGCACGGCCAGTTCCGAACGCACGTTGGGCACCGCTTCGATGTAGCGCGGGTCTTTGGTCACGTCGTCAATCAGAACCGCCTGCCGGAGTTGAGCGGCTTGGCCAACCACTCCCTGCCCGACCTTCACCCGGCTGCGTTCCGCGAATTCCGGCGGATAGCCCACCTGAAAGCGGAAACGCAACTCCTGGGTTTTTTCATTGAGGAGCAAAATGGCGAAGATTTCGTAGTCAATGACCTTGCGCACAACTTCGGCGACGCGGCGCAGAGTCGTGTCCAGGTCGAGCGAGGTGGCCAGCACGTCGGCCACGTCGAGCAGCAGCGACTCGACCGGCAAGCGCTCCGGTTTGGACAAAACAGAACTCATTCTTTGTATGATAGCAGCTGATAAGAGCCGCATTCGCGGCGCCCGGTACTGCCAGGGTCGGCGGCGGAATGACCATCAGCCTGTGGTTTGCGCTGTGCTTCACTCCCGCGGCACGATGCAAACGTCGGCGAGGTTGCGATATTTCTCAGCGTAATCGAGCCCGTAGCCCACCACAAATTCATCGGGAATCTTGAACCCGACATAATCGCCTTCCAAGGGCAGCTTGCGCCGTGACGGTTTGTCGAGCAAGGCCGCGATCTTCAAAGACCGCGGCTGGTGCGCCAGCAGCAGCTTCTTGAGATAGGTGAGCGTCAGTCCGGTATCGAGAATGTCTTCGACCACGATCACGTTCTTGCCTTGCATGGACTGATCCACGTCCTTGGTCAGCTTTACCTCACCCGTGGAGTCCCAACCGTTCTGCAATTCTTTTTGCGGGGTCGGCCGGTTGCCATAACTCGATACACCGATGAAGTCAAACGTCGCGTCGAGCTTGACCTGGCGAGCCAGATCGGAGAGAAAAATCGCCGCTCCCTTCAGCACCCCGACGAAAATGACGGATTGCCCGGCAAAGTCCTGCGTAATCTGCGCCGCCAGCTCGCTCACCCGCTTTGCAATCTCTTCCCGCGGAATCAACACCTTGAGTTCAGCCATGGCGTTTCATATTAAACTAGCGGGAGCATTGCCGGAAGACTTGAAGCAATTGGGCTGACCATTCAGCAGTCAGACTTGAGTATTCAGCCGACGGCGAGGGCCAATCCCTCAGGGGCTAAAGCCCAGCGTTTATGTGGCCCTGGCGGCCCGGCTGAAGCCGGGCCCTACCCAAAGCCTATTTGTGAAACCAGTTGTAAGAGGCAAGAGCAAGGAGCTATGAGCTAGGAGCGGGTATGAATCTGAAAGGCATCAAACTCACCTGGTTAGGGCACGCAACTTTCCGCATCGAAACTCCGGGCGGGAAGACCGTCATCATCGATCCCTGGATCATGGGTAATCCCATGTGCCCGGAAGCCGACAAGAAAGTCAGGAAGGTTGATATTCTCCTCTGCACCCACGGTCACGGCGACCACATCGGCGATGCCGTCGAAATCTGCAAGCAGCACAACCCGGTCGTGGTCGGAATTCCCGAGTTATGCCGATGGCTGGGGAAGAAAGGCGCCAAACAACTCGCTGAGTTGAACAAAGGTGGCACACAGACCGTGGGCGACATCAAAGTCACCATGGTGCACGCCGATCACTCCTGCGGTATTCAGGATGGCGACGAGCTTGTCTACGGGGGCGAAGCCTGCGGATACGTCGTTGAGTTTTCGAACGGCGTCAAGATCTATCACGCCGGCGATACCAATGTGTTCGGGGATATGGCGATCATACGCGAACTGTACGCACCGGAAATCGCCATGCTGCCGGTCGGCGATCACTACACCATGGGGCCGCGCGAAGCCGCTTACGCCTGCAATCTTCTGAAGCCCAAGGCTGTGATCCCCATGCACTTCGGCACTTTCCCCGTGCTGACCGGACGCCCCAGCGAGTTGCAGAAGCTGGCGCCCGCGGTCGCGGTGTTAGAAATGAAACCGGGCATTACGATCGGCGGTTAATTCCTCAAGAGCATCGCAAATCCGAAAGGGAAACGTGTGACTCAGAACAAGAAAGACGGCAAACCCAACTGGCGCCACTACAACTGCACCACTGCAGGCCCCGTTGATGATTACCTCTACTCCATGCTGCCGCCGCGCGATGCGGTATTGGCCGAGATGGAGGAATACGCCGCCCAGCATGACGTACCCATTGTCGGGCCGGCAGTTGGGCGCGTCCTCGAGCAAATGGCGCTGATGGTCAACGCGGGCAGTGTGTTTGAACTGGGATCAGCCATCGGATACTCGACGATCTGGTGGGCGCAGGCGGTAGGTGAAAATGGCCGCGTTATCTACACTGACGGCGACCGGAAAAACGCCGAACGTGCCCGCGGCTATTTCGATCGCGCCAAGGTGACAAGCCGCATCACGATCCACATTGGCGACGCGCTGGAGTTTCTCTCCGAACAGAAGCAGGAATTCGACGTCATCTTCTGCGACGTTGATAAAGAAGATTATCCGCGAGTTCTGCGGCTGGTCCCGCAGCGCCTGCGCAAGGGCGGGCTGTTCATCACCGACAATGTGTTGTGGAGCGGGCGAGTTGCCCAGAAGAACGCGACCGATGCCCACACCCGGGCCATCCTCGAATTCAACCGCAAACTCTACGACTCGAAGGAGTTTTACACGACGATTCTTCCCATCCGCGACGGCCTCGCGGTGGCAGTGAAGAAATAGGACGCGGCTCAGTTTGGCAGCAGTCCGTTATACGTCTACCTGGGTGCGTGCGGAAACCACGAGCAATTGGCCACGTTTTAACGCAGCTGTAACATTCCTTCACTATATTTCCACAATTCGCCCTCGTTCGAATTCAGGTTTCTCAACACCACACTTAAGGATCACTATGGCCACTGCAAGTTCTGTGCTTGATGCCAAAATCTCCCGTTCGCCCGGCAAGATCGGCATGATCGTTTTCGGAATCGTGTTGGTCATCGGCTTCGCTTACGCCGGATCGCACCTGCTGTCCGACCTTTCCACCATACACAACGAGTCCGTGCTCCCCTATGTGCTGCTCGGGGTAGCCCTGTTGGTGGCGCTCGCTTTTGAGTTTGTCAACGGATTCCACGACACCGCTAATGCCGTGGCTACGGTCATTTACACGCATTCGCTGGAGCCTCACGTTGCGGTAGTTTGGTCGGGCTTTTGGAATTTCCTCGGGGTCATGGCTTCCTCCGGGTTGGTCGCGTTTGCCATCGTCTCGTTGCTGCCGGTGGAATTAATTCTGCAGGTAGGGAACAAGGCTGGGTTTGCGATGGTCTTTGCCCTGCTCGTGGCGGCGATTATCTGGAATCTGGGTACTTGGTACTTCGGGCTGCCAGCCTCGAGTTCCCATACGCTGATTGGTTCGGTGATCGGTGTGGGCATTGCCAACCAGATGATGTCGCCCAAAACGGGTACGTCGGGCGTGGATTGGGGACAAGCAGCGAACATTGGCAAGTCCCTGCTGCTTTCGCCGCTGGTAGGGTTCGGCGTAGCCGCGCTTCTGTTGCTTCTAGCCAAATCCCTCATCAAAGACGAAAAACTGTATCGCGCGCCGGAAGACACCCAGCCTCCTCCCTTTTTATATCCGTTGTCTGCTGGTACTGACCTGCACCGGCGTGAGTTTCTTCCACGGCTCCAATGATGGACAGAAGGGCATGGGGCTGATCATGCTGATCCTGATTGGGACGGTCCCCACCGCTTATGCCCTGAACCACGCAGTCACGTTCAAAGAATCGCAGGACTTCATCGCCGTCTCGCAGCAAGCCGCCAATGCACTCGATCATTATGTTGAGCCGGATGCGGTCATCGGCGACGCGCGCGACGACGTCACCGACTACATCCGCACCAAGCAGTTCAATGCCAATACCATGCTGGCCATGCGCACCCTGGTCAACGATATCGGCAATGAAACCACAATCTACAGAGAACTGAAGAATGTCCCCAATGACCGTGTGCGCAATTTCCGCAACGATCTGTATCTTGTGAGTGAGGCCCTGCGGCTTACGCAAAAATCCGGGCAGCCGAAATTCTCGGCCGCCGACGCTGCCATTCTGGCCAACTACAAGAAACACGTAGACCGCTCCACTCGTTTCATTCCCACCTGGGTGAAGGTTGCCGTGGCCATGGCGCTTGGCCTGGGAACCATGGTCGGCTGGAAGCGAATTGTGGTCACCGTGGGCGAAAAAATCGGCAAAGAGCATCTGACGTATGCCCAGGGAGCCGCGGCGGAAATCACGGCTATGGCTACGATCGGTGCGGCTGACGGCTTCGGCCTGCCCGTCAGCACCACGCACGTGCTTTCGTCGGGCATCGCTGGCACCATGGCCGCCAATCACTCGGGCATTCAAATGAGCACGGTGCGCAACCTCGCCTTGGCCTGGGTGCTGACGCTTCCGGTGGCGATGGTCTTGTCGGGATCGCTGTTCTGGCTCTTCCGGAAGATCTTCTAGAACTGTTTTGACAAATAGGGGTTTTGGGTAGGGCCCGGCTTCAGCCGGGCCGCCAGGGCCGCATAAACGCTGGGCTTTAGC
This sequence comes from Candidatus Sulfotelmatobacter kueseliae, assembly GCA_900290255.1. Taxonomy (GTDB): domain Bacteria; phylum Acidobacteriota; class Terriglobia; order Terriglobales; family Acidobacteriaceae; genus Sulfotelmatobacter; species Sulfotelmatobacter kueseliae. The sequence continues at coordinate 13,295 of OMOD01000018.1, read as the reverse complement.
CCCTGAGGGATTGGCACTGGCCGCGCGCAAGACCATTTGTGAAACCAGTTCTGGGCATTTTACGGAGGGTCCGAATCACGCGGCGTTGTGCGACGGTAGAGTGTGTTTCAAAACATATCCCTGCAAGCGCGGGTTTGTGAACACATCTAAATGGACTTGACCGGGATCGACAGCAAGTCCTCGACCAGCCCGACTTCTTTTTGCAAGAACGGCTCAGCGTAATTCACGCCGCCCAGCATGCCGTAAAACCGCGCCATCGCCTCCACGCGCGCGCGAATTTCCTCGTGGGCGGGAAACAGGTCTTTGCCTGCCTCCTGGTCGCTGAACTGCGATTTGTAGGCGAGAATGGAGGCAAACTTCGCTTCAAACTGGTCGCTGATATCCACTACAAAACTCGGCCGGATGTCGTAGTAGAGGGTCGCGTAGACAATCTTGAATGGACGATGGGGAGCGATCTTTGTGGCGCCGGCATCTTGCCGGCTCTCCTGAGGGCGTCCCGCCCTCAGTTCCGCCTGTTGATGGCGGCTGAGGTCTGACGTCCGAGGTCCAAGGTCCAGCTTGGCCAGTCCCGCCAGAAAGCACGCCTCGTATCCCAGCACCGAGGCCGTATAGTGATCGGGATGCCGTCCCTTCCAATAGGGCAGAATCACCACCCGTGGCCGCGTCTCGCGAATCACGCTTGCAACTCTCAGCCGGTTCTCCCAGGTGTTCTCGACGCGGCCGTCAGGGATGTCGAGAGCGCGCCGCCAGCTCACCCCGAGAATCTTAGCCGCGTCGTCCGCCTCGCGGGCCCGATCCTCCGCCGTACCCCGCGTGCCCATCTCGCCCTGCGTCAAGTCGAGAATGCCCGTGTGTTGCCCGCGCTGCGCGGCTTTCAGCAGCGTGCCGCCGCAGGTTTGCTCTACGTCGTCGCGGTGAGCGGCGATGGCGAGAATGTCGAGGGACGGGGAGAGCATGAATCTGAAAGGGTACTAGTATGCTGTAGCATACGCAACCGGCACGAGACCGGAACCGGGAGCCTTGGACTTGCGTACTCGGCAACAGGAGGCGTCATGTTGCGCAAAATCTTCCACAACGGACGAGAGCTGCGTTCAGGATGGCGGCTGCTCATATTCTTCCTTCTGATATTTGCCCTCGGCTACGCTGCAAGAAAAGGGATGGAGCGCTTGGTTCTGCCGGACGGCCTCCATCCGGTGTCCATTGGCGTTTTTGACGCCGTCATGTTGGTCGTGGCGCTGATTGCAACGGCGATCATGGGACGTTTCGAACACCGCCGCCTTGCGGCATACGGCATTCCCCCGGTGCGCCAACTCTTTGGGCGATTGTTCTGGGCAGGTGTGGTTTGGGGTCTGGTCATGCCGTCGGCGATTATCCTGCTGATTTTCCTCAGCGGTGGCTACCATGTGCACGGGCTGAACGTAACGGGTACCGGCCTTCTAAAATTCGCAGGCCTCTGGCTGCTTGCCAACCTGCTCATAGGGCTGAGCGAAGAAATCACGTTCCGCGGCTATTTCCTCTACACGCTGGCCGATGGCATCGGTTTTTGGCCGGCTGCCATGATCAACGCGGTTGGGTTCGGGGCGTTGCACTATTACACCAAGCCGCACGAGCGCTGGGAGGACTGGGTTGCGGTGACATTGCTGACAATCTTCATCACGCTTGCCCTGCGGCGAACCGGGAGCCTGGCTTTTTCGATCGGCATGCATGCCGCTTTTGACTTCATGTTCATCTATGTCTTCTCAGGAATGAATGGCGGAGAGTTCGCCGTCGGGCGGCTGCTGAACGCGGAGTTTCCGGGCTCGATAAGGGTAACCGGAGGGCTGCTTGGACCGGAAGCCAGCTGGTTTTGTCTTCTGGTGGCCACCGCCGCGATCGTTTGGCTGCACTTGACCTATCGGCAAGCGAAGTGGCCAGCTCTGGCGAAGGACTGAGTACGGATGAGCACGTGAGCCGCGTGCTTCCCACGCTAAAGGAAATGGCGGCGCACCGGCTTACTTCTTTCGCTCCACCAGGAACCGCGCCAGTTCCTTGAGCGTGTCCGCCCGGTCGCCGAAGCCGTCCAATTCCGCGAAGGCTTGGTTCACCAGCGCATCCGCCTTGCGAACCGAAGCTTCAATCCCGAACAGCGCCGGGTACGTCGCTTTCTCCGAGGCCGTATCCTTGCCCGCAGTCTTGCCTAGTTGCTCCGAAGTCTGGGTTACGTCGAGCACGTCGTCCACAATCTGAAACGCCAGACCGATGGCCAGTCCGAAAGCCCGCAGATGCGTAATCTGGCTGTCTCTTGCCCCGGCATACAAGCCGCCACTCACCAGGCTCGCCGTGATCAGCGCGGCAGTCTTCGACCGGTGGATGTATTCGAGCATTTCCGCGGTGGGGTGGGTATGTTCTGCCTCGAGGTCCACGACTTGCCCGCCGATCATTCCGTCAACCGTGCCGGTGCCGCGGGCAATCTCTTCAATAATACGAACCCGCGCTTCCGCTGCACATTTCAGCCGCGCCAGCACCTCGTAAGCCTGCGTCTGCAACGCGTCCCCAGCCAGAATCGCGATGGCTTCGCCGAACGCCTTGTGGCAGGTCGGGCGCCCGCGGCGCAGGTCGTCATTGTCGAGCGCGGGCAGGTCGTCGTGGATCAGCGAATAGGTGTGCAGCATTTCCAGCGCTGCCCCGAGCTCCTCAATTCCTTCCGGCAACGATCCGGCCACCATGCGGCCGGCTTCCATCGAGAGCACGGGCCGCAGGCGCTTGCCGCCGGCGAACACGCTGTGCCGCATCGCCTTGTGAATCGAGACGGGAGGCTGCGTTTCCAGCGGAATGAGGCGGTCCAGGGCGGCGTCGGTCAGGCGCTGGCCTTCTTCCAGAGTACGTGCGAGAGTCTCCTTAAGCATGAAGAGTGAGTATAGCAAGCGAGAGGCACGTGGGAATTGCGCGCCGAGTAGTTCCTGCTGCCGTTTTCCTTGCGTAGCGGCCCTTGACTAACTATATGCGCTTTCGCCGCGGAGCTTCGCTCCGCCGGACAGCCCCCTTCGACAAGCTCAGGGCAGGCACTTCGACTGCGCTCAGGGCAGGCTTGGGCGGCTGTCCCCACATGGCCGCGCCACGATGCAAGGTTCGACTAAAAGGAAAAGGACGCCACGGAGGCGTCCTCTTGGCGGAAGATTGATTTCCTACGCGGCGACGGCGCCCCGCGACAGCGCCATACCGCGGCGAACTGAAGTCAGCACGTTCTCCACATCATCAGCGGGGCACATGTCCGTGGCCCCAGCTTCGAGGGCGGCCATCCACATCTCCTCATCCGGTATGCGATGGGTGCACACGATCGACACTTCGGGGAAGTCGTGGTGCAGACTCTCCACGTCGGTCATCCGCCAGTACTCGATGTTGAGAACTACGGCTTCAGGATGGTTCTTGGCTAGCCTTTCCCGGAGTTCCTCCCGGGATTGGATGACTTGTACCGAGAAGTGAGGACGCAGTCCACCGGCCAGGGACCGGGCCAGTTTCGGATCTTTCTCGAGCACGACTACACTTTGACCCATATATCCCCCGATCTTCAACCGTCGTCAACGGCGAGACTAAGGCTGCGGGGTGGGCAAAAAGTCCACAACTCCACAGGCATCACGACTTGCAAGCCGCGGCAGAAAGCGGAAGACCTAGCGCCGTGCTGGTGCCTGGTCCGCCTGCGGCTCAAACGGTTCGGCCTGGAGCTTCCCGTTCTTCTTGAGCAGAATGTCTACTCGCCCTTCCGCCTGCTCCAGTTCCTTGCGGCAGGCGGAGGAAAGTTGTACGCCTTCTTCAAAGAGCGTGAGCGACTTCTCCAGAGAGACCTCACCCTTCTCCAGTTCCTGAACAATTTTCTCCAGTCGCTGGAGGCACTCTTCAAACTTGGCCAACGAGTTTCGCTCCTGGTCTATTTTAATGCAACTTCGCGGGCAGGGTGTCCAGTCTTTTTTGAAAGAATATCCACAGTGAATGGTTGCCGGACCCACAACGGGAAGGATTTCAAACTGACGCCGTCGGGCCCCGTACTCCCAGTGCTTCCAAAACATCAACCGCCGAGCTGTAACGGCCCAGGGGCGCGCTGATCTGAGCCCCCTGCACGATTTGCCGCACGGCAATCAGCATCTCCCGGGCTATAGCGACGCCTTCTTCCCGGGCCGCCTCGGGAGACTGCGCCCGCGCCATGCGTTCCAGAATCGAATCCGGTACCGAAACCCTCAACTCATTCTTCATGAATTCAGCGTTGCGCACGCTAACCAATGGCCATATCCCGGCCACCACCGGAATGCGGCAATGCTCGATGCTGCGCACGAAGTTCTCCAGCAGTCGCAGGTCGAACACCGGTTGGGTCACGGCGTATTCGGCCCCGGCTTCCACCTTGTACTCAAAACGGCGAATCTCCTCGTCCAGATCAGTCAGGCCGGGGTTGGCTCCCACGCCAATCACAAAGCCGGTGCCGGTGCCAATCGGGTTTCCGCCAATATCGAGGCCCCGGTTCAGGTTGTGCACGATGTTGACCAGGCCAATGGCGTCCACATCGAAGACAGCCGTGGCATCCGGATAGTTGCCCATTTTCGGGGGATCGCCGGTAATGCAAATCAGGTTCCTGATGCCGACTGCGGCCGCACCCAGCAGATCGCTCTGGATGCCCAGCACGTTGCGGTCCCGGCAGGTATAGTGCAGGACCGCTTCGATGCCCACCTCGCGCTGAATGAGCAGCGACAGCGCCTGGTTGCTCATGCGTGCGGAGGCGCGCGGACTGTCGGGGATGTTGACCGCATCGACACCCACCGATTTCAAGAACCGCGCCCCCTCGACTTCTTTGCGAATGTCTGTACCTTTGGGCGGCACGATCTCGACCATGGTCGCGAATTCGCCGCGGGCCAGCTTGGAGCCCAGCGCCGATCGGTTTCCGAGAGGCACCGCCGGAACTGCCTTTGCCGCAGCCGGTCCGCTGGCCGCCGGAGCCAGTGTGGACTTCCCTCTGGCCTCTCCCACCCGCAGCGCCGACTTCATTGCACGGATGTGATCCGGGGTTGTCCCGCAACATCCGCCTACCACGCGTACTCCGGCAGCGACAAACTTGCGCGCATAGCTAGCCATATACTCAGGCGAGCACAGGTAGATGTTTCTGCCCTCCACCGACCGCGGAACGCCAGCGTTGGGCTGAGCCGAGAGCGGCAGGGAAGTCGCCGCCCGCACGCGTTCGATCGCATCCAGCATGGCGACCGGGCCCACGCTGCAGTTGCAACCGATTACGTCCGCGCCCCACTCCGCCAGTTTGGGGCCAAACGTCCCCGGATCGGAACCGTCCAGGCAGTTGCCGTCCTCATCGATGGTTACCTGGGCAACGATGGGCAGCGCCGGATTCACATCCCTGGCCGCCAACATCGCCTGGTGAATCTCTTCCAGATATCCGAAGGTTTCAAGGATCAGCAGGTCGACTCCGCCCTGCACCAACGCCTCGATCTGCTGGCGGAACGCGTCACGAGCCTCCTGGAATGAAGTCTTGCCCAGGGGCTCAATTCTTGTGCCCAGCGGGCCAACCGATCCCGCCACCCACACATCGAAGCTCTTGGCGGCCTCGCGGGCCAAACGTGCTCCCGCTCGATTGATGTCGACCACCTTGTCTGCCAAGCTGTGCCGGGCCAAGCGGAAAACGTTGGCCCCGAACGTGTTAGTTTCGATGATCTCGGCTCCCGCCTGCAGGTATTCGTGGTGAACCCCGCGAATTAGGTCGGGTTGCGACAGGTTAAGTTCGTCATAGCATCGGTTGATAAAAACGCCCTTGGCATACAGCAATGTACCCATGGCGCCGTCGCAGAGCACAGTGGACTGCTTGAGCCGGGCAAGAAAGTCAGCCGCCATATGTCTGTTGAGAATACAGGATCAGTCCGGGGTCGCGCATCTTAAGTGTTGCCAAGTGGGAAAGCTTTTCGATTGGGCACCCGTTCGACGAAAGGGAAATGAGGATGCGTTCCGGGTCTGCTATAATCCACCATTTCGCACCTAAAACTTCCTTTTTCATGTTGTTAGGAGCTTGCCGTTGAAGAGACGAATTCTGGTTGTGGTCTGGGCTTTGTGGGCCAGCTTGAGCCTGGTTTCCTGCGGATCGTCCAAAAAGAGCGGACCACCGAGCGGCCTGGCGGAGCGCGTGCTGGCCTCGCAATCGGCTTCTGCAACCCAAGTATTTGGCTCCCTGGTGTACATCAACGGCGAGAAAGATACCTTGGTACGGGTTCCTCCACTGGGTGCAGGAACTTCCCCGGGCCTGATGGCCATTTCTCCGACTCGGAACATTCTGGCGGCCTTCGATCAGAGCAGTAACTCCGTCTATGCAGTGGACACGACCAAGGAAACCAGTCTAGGACACGTGCAACTTCCCGGCGCTACCTCGAGCATGGTCATCCCCACCGCAAGTCCGATCGGTTATGCCGCAGTCCCGGCGGCTTCAGTCAACGGCTACTCTTTCGTAGGCGGCGTCGAGGTCATGAATCTCTCCGTGGGGGCAATCACTACCACGATCGCGGTGACCAACGCGCAGACCGTCGTCTCGAACTCAGCCAACACCGAACTTCTGGTCTTCAGCAACGATTCGGATTCTGTGACCGTGCTCTTCCCAGGGGTTGCGGTTCCCCCAGTGGACACCAGTTGCCTCACCAATCCGCCCAATGCTGTGTGCGTCATGGTGCAGGACTCCCGCCTGAGCCGGCCCGTCTACGCGGTCATAAGCGGCAGTACTGCGTACATCATGAACTGCGGTCTCCAGTGTGGCGGGTCCCAACCGGCCAGCGTCGCGGTGTTCAACCTGGAGAGCCTCACCATCACGAACGCGATCCCGGTGGATGCGGCCACCTGGGCCTACCTCAGCGGCTCCACGCTCTACGTCGCCGGTACGTCACCCACCAAGAACGACTGCACCGGCCAGACGTGGGGAATTCCTCCCCAGCCGACATCGGCCACCCACTGCGGGCGCCTCGACACCGTGGGCTTGAACTCGCTGACGGTGAAGAGCAGTTATAAGATTACGGACGGCTACCACGACCGCATGGACATGAGCGTGAACGGCCAACTGTTCATCGGATCATACGACTGCACCAACATCGGCAACGCCAATAATCCCAGCGGCGAGGTACGCGGCTGCCTCTCCATTCTGAACACGATGAACGGCCAGGTGATCGCTCCTGCTGAAAACGGCGATGTCAATGGGCTGCAGAGTTTTACCAGCCGCTATGTTGAGTATGTGGCCCAGGGCGGGAACCTGGTGGTCTACGACACGCTGTTTGATGCCCCGCTGATCACCGATTACATACCGGATGGGTTCATCGATGTGGTCGGCTACGTCGGCGACGTCAAAGCGATTGATTTCTTTTAGCGGCGCTGGCGAAGTTCCTTTTACCTGCCTGGTTCCAGCAATAACTGATGCGTTTTGGCCGCTTCCACCGCTTGCTTGCTGAAGGGCAAGTTGAAGGTCGTTCCTTCATACCAGGCGTTCCATTGATCCATGTAGGAAGGGCTCAGGAAATTCCCGCTCTGGCCGGTAACGGTGTTCAGTGTCGACTGGTCCAGATCGGCCAGATTTGCGATGAAGCGCTCCGACGGTCCATGATGCCGGGACACAGCCTTGACTGTGTATCGGCTGCCGGATTGTTCCTGCACGCCCGGTCCCGCCCAATACTTCAGCACCGGGATTTTCCCCAGAATGGGATGCTGGATCTCGACCGCATTGAACGCGCCCCAGCGCCACGATGCCAGATCTTTCGGAGCCTGGGGACTGTTGACCGTGGCTTCCACCGCGGCAGTCAACAGTTCGTCGTAGTTCGCAAACTGATCCGGCAGCCAGCTCTTGGGATGATGTATCAGGATGTTCTCCAGCCACACCGATTGCATTTCCCACGCATAAGTCTTCCAGCTTAAGACCTCGTCTTGCTTTGCAGGATCGGCGGGCGCGCTGCCCAGCTTCGGTTCGAGCAGCAGACGCTGCAATTCCCGCATGGACTTCTCAGTGATCGTCGGCGCGGCGGACGAGGCCAGCATTCTTCCATCCCAGCCTCGCATCAGATCTGCCGCTTGCTTGGCCCGCGCCGACGGCTTGGACGCGTGATCGACCGCATACACCAAGCGCTCGGCTGCGAACAAGTCCGCTTCGGAGTGGATATCATTCTCCAGCGCGAGCATATCTGCCGCAGAAAACCTCCGCCCCGATTCCAGCACGTGGTATATGCGCTCGGTGCGCCAGGGGGCCTCCCATTCCATGCTGATGGAGTTGGGATAACCGTCGGGCGTGATTCTGCCGTTTGCCGTGGCAATGATGCCCGAGGACGGATTGTAGATGCTGGGCAGCTTTTCAAACGGGATGTAGGAAACCCATTCGTGCGCGTTGTCGGCGCCGCTTACCGGAAGGCTGCCATCGCCGGCCGCGCGGATTGGAATCTTACCGGTCGCCTGATACCCGATATTCCCGTCTATGTCGGCATAGACAACGTTCTGCCCCGGCGCATCCAATTGCGAAAAAGCATGCCGGAACTCCTCCCAGTTCTGCGCCGCATTCAGGTCGAAGAAGGGCATGCGCAGCCCGTCGTAGAGCGTCCAACGCAGCGCCAGCGGCCGGGTTTCGCCCGGAACCAGTTCCGCGATGATGGGCCCGTGGCGCGTGTTTTTCACATCCACAGTTACGTCGGGCTTGCCTTTGACATGAACAATCTCTACCCGCTGTTCCGGCTTCATCCAGCCGCCCGGTGTCTGATACTCGCCCTGCTGGTTGAAACTCTCGATGTAGACGTCAGTTACCGTCGGACCGACGTTGGTGAATCCCCAGGCGATCCGCTGGTTGTGGCCGACGATCACGTAGGGCATTCCCGGCAGCGTGACGCCCGCCACGTCTAGCGTGCCGGCGTGCAGGTGGGCTTCGTACCACAGGTTAGGCATCTGGTGGCCGAGATGCATGTCGTTCGCGAGCAGCGGCTTGCCGGTGACGGTGTGAACGCCAGAGATTACCCAATCGTTCGACCCATTGATTGGCGAATCTTCGACCGGTTGGGCTTCAACCGGCAGACCCTGGGGAGCGTGGGGGGGGGATGCAGTCTGCGTGACCGAACTGTCGGGACCGGAGTCATCGTCATCATCGTCGTCATCCGAGTCGCCGGTGTTGTTTTGCGGTTCGGCCAGATCATCCCGCATGACGGTGGGCGGGCGGTCGTGCCACGAGCGATTGAGGTAAAGATCGGCAGTCAGCTCCGGCCCGAGCTTGGCCAGAATCTTCTCGCGCGCAAGGGCGTCGAAAAAATAGTGATAGTTCAGGTCCTTGACCATGACGTTGGCGATGACCACGGAGTCCTCGGCCAGCCATGGCTTCGGCGCGTAGCCGAGAATGCGAAACTCGATCGGCAGGCGGTGGCCATGAGTTCCGATGTAGGCATTTACACCACGCGCATAGGCCTCAAGAAATGCGCGATCGCGCGGGCCAGCCATCTGCAGCGATTTTCTTGCCGCCGCGCGCAGCCCCAGAATTCTTTGCTCGCGGTCGATCTTCAGCGTGTCCTCGCCCAGAATCTCCGAGAGTTCTCCCGCGCCATAGCGGCGCATGACGTCCATCTGCCACAGCCGGTCTTGGGCCGTGACGTAACCCTGCGCGAAAAACAGATCCTCCAGAGAGCTGGCTTCAATATCGGGCACACCGTGGCTGTCACGCGTGACCGTGACCGCAGCCGAGAGTCCGCTGATCTGTAAGCGGCCATCGAGTTGGGGAAGGGCAGAGTAGGCTACGAACCAGGCATAAGCCGCGGCCCCGGCCAGGATCGCGAGGACAGCGAACAGGAGCCAGAGGAGAACGCGGGCAAGGGGCGAACGGCGTGAGCTGGGGGCGCTGATTTCTGCCAAACTACTCATGAGAGTCTTTGAATTGTATTCCACGCCGCGCCGGCTTGGGGCTGAAACTGAATTTCATTTTCAAGTTAACGGGTGATATCCTGACTTCCGGTTTCCTTCGCCATGCTGCAGAAACGCATTGACGACCAGCCCACCATCTCCCGCCAGATGGTGCGCGAAGCGCAGGACATCCTGCATCGCCATCTGAAGCGGGTTGGGTTAAAACAGACCGGCCAGCGCGACGCCATCCTGCGCGCCTTTCTGGAGACCCGCGACCATCTCTCTACCGACGAACTGCATCGCGTGGTGCAGAAGAAGGACGCCCGCATCGGCTACACCACGGTTTACCGCACTCTGAAGCTGCTGGCCGAGTGCGGGTTGGCCAGTGAAGTCGCCTTCCAGGACGGCATCGCACGCTACGAACACCAGTACAACCGGCGCAGCCATCACCACATGGTCTGCACCGAATGTGGCAGTTCCGTAGAGTTCTTTTCTCCGGAAGTAGGCCAGTTGGAGCAGGAGATCGGAAGCAAATACCGCTACCTCACGACCCGCCACACTTTTCAGATTTATGGCGTATGCGAAGACTGCCGCAAGAAGAACAGGGGTTAGGTTTCTAAAGAACGGGAGTTAGGGCTTAGATGGTGGGTCTTAGGAATGGCGCTCCCGCCGACGACCTGAGACCTCGCCCTCAGAACCGCAGCATCGCACCCGGGGCCAGTAGGTCAAACGGATAAAAGGGCAGATTCCTGACGATACCATACAAGACAATCAAAGCACACAGGGCGCGGATCCAAACCGCGGGCAGGAACAGTCGCGGCAATCCATTCCCTTGCCCGCGAATTGCGATCACGGCATGAGAAACCAAACCGTAACAGATAAAGGGCAGCAATATTACCGTCAACGGATTCATCGCCCACGCGGCCTGCAGGTTGCCATGCAGCAGTTGGTGGATGGCCCGCAACGAACCGCATCCCGGGCAGTACCAGCCCGTTAAGTACCACACTGGACACGGCGGGAAAATTCGCGACGTTGCGGGATCGAAAACGCGCAGCAGGATAACGCCGACCGCGCCGGCCCCGAACAAGGCGGCGAGCAACCGACGATTCCGCGTTTCCAACAAGCCTTCTCCAATCTAATTCTGGTGGCTGATCCCGGTCAGGACGCCTGCCAAGACGAGCAGCCCCCAAATCGCCACAACCGCGAGACCAAGTCCCAGCGATATCAGGCACCACAATTTTGCGTTCTTCGAGGCCAATTGCGCCCCCGCCAGATCCCCGGCCTGCAATTTGCCGTTCACCTGAGCTGCGTACACGATGGCGGGAATGCCCGCGGGAAGGCAGCAGAATACGGTCGTGAGAATCGCGAATACCAGGTAGTTGGGCACCGTGGCGCCCGGGGGCAAAATGACGCCCGGAGTCTGCAAGGGCGCACCCTGGTAGGGCGTAGCCTGCAACGGCGGCGGAGGCGCCGCCTGAAGGTTCCGGCCGCACTGCATGCACACCACTGCGTTGTCCGGAGTACTGGCCCCGCATTGAGGACAGAACATTCGCTACCTCCTGAGACTGGTCGATCTGAGACTGATCGCTCTAAGATTCGTTAAGTTGTTCACTGCAGGAACGCGCCGTTCTGCAGACATACCTGCGCCGAGCCGCTGGTTCTACTGGAAATTTGGACGCAACATTACTCTTTGCACTATGCCGCGTCAACGCAATAAGTTGGCCCGTCCGTTTGCTGCCGGCCGCGGGTTTTGATAAGGTTCGCCACGAAGGGATCGAACCCAATCATGCTGCTCGCGTGTCCCCATTGCGCTGCCCAGATGCCGGACACGGCCGCGTTCTGCCCGGGCTGCGGACGGCCCATGAAGAAGCCCGTCCCTAACGCACGCCCAGAGGCTGGCTTATTTGCCGAAAACGCCGCCGGCGCGCTCGCCTACCTGACGTTCATCCCGGCCATCCTTTTCCTCGTGCTGAAGCCGTACAAGAAGAAGAGCTTTGTCCGTTTCCACGCGGTGCAGTGCCTGCTGCTATGGGGAGCGGGCATAATTATTGCCCTCGCGCTCAAACTTGTGAGCGACCTCCTCTTCCTGATCCCGGCAATTGGACCGCTTCTTTGGCTATTGATCTCAGCGGTGGTCGTCCTGGCAGTCGTCTTGGTCTGGCTGGTGCTCGTTGTTAAGGCTCTCCAGGGGGAGAGATTCAAGCTGCCGTTGCTGGGAGAGTTTGCCGCGGAGTATGCGGGCGAGTCGGAACCCTAGCCTTGGCCTTCAAAAAATGTTCATTGCTTTGCCTGGCCATTTTTGGTAGCTTGCCGCGTACGCCGTTACGCGAGACTGGTATCTTGCTTGCCATGACGGCAGAGGAGGAAACCGCAATGGCATTTTGCAACTCGTGCGGTGCACAGATTCCCGACGGAACCACCACTTGCGCAGCCTGCGCGGGACGCGCCGCTGCCGCACCCCCGGCCGCCTCAGCACCCGCCAGCACCGGTGGCATGGCCGACAATGTGGCGGGGGGATGCTCGCCTATGTGACCATCATCCCGGCCATCATCTTCCTGGTGATGGAACCCTACAACAAGAACCGGTTTGTGCGTTTCCACGCGTGGCAGAACATTTTCTTCCACGGGGCGTGGATCGTGGTTTGGATTGCCCTGATGATCCTCTCCGCTGTTTTGGCGTTTATCCCGGTGCTCGGGCATCTGGTCGCGTTTCTCCTATGGATGGCACTAGCCATTGGCGGAATCGTGATCTGGATCATCCTGTTGATGAAGGCGAATGGCGGCCAGATGTACAAACTGCCCTTCATCGGGGATCTGGCCGAGAAGCAAGCCAACGCAGTGTAGAGCACCCGTGCCGCGTGTGGTTTCAGGAATTCTGCTGTCCGGCGAGTTCCCTGGCGGAGCGGGAACTCGCTCGACTGGCGGTTGGCCATTTCAGGCAAGATTCTGCTACTTGACTTTCTTCCTCGAAGCTGTCAATCCTATTAGCTTTTACTCGCACCGGAAATTCACGCCGTAAGTGTGGCTTTCAGGCGGCGGGAATTAATGGTGCGATCGAGGGAATCATTGCGAGTACGAGTCTTCTATCACGACAAATGTTTTGACGGGGCCTCCTCCGCCGCGCTGTTTTCACGTTTCTACCGCGAGCGCATCCGGGACGATGCCGACTTTGTCTTCAGCGGCCTGGTGCATCGCGCCGGGGCGTTGTTCGATGAGAGGCAATTCGACGGTGACGAGAACGCCATCGTCGATTTCAAGTACTCCAGTTCGCCGAAAATTACCTGGTGGTTCGATCATCACGAGAGCGCTTTCCTGTCGGCCGCGGATGCCGAGCACTTCGAGCAGAACCAGAGTAACCGTAAGTTCTACGACCCGGCGTTCAAGTCCTGCACCAGTTTCATCGCCATGATCGCGCAGCAGCACTTCGGCTTCGAT
>OMOD01000162.1 GCA_900290255.1 Candidatus Sulfotelmatobacter kueseliae | reverse complement strand
TAGGGCGCGCCTGCCCCGCCGTAGCTCGGCGAAGGGGGGACACTCCGTGCGCCCCGCACTAACTTGAAATTTCAAATCTCCATTCCTCATTTTTCATTCCCCACTCTGCGTTCTGCACTTGGATGGCCGCCGTGGGTAAACGAACCAAAATAAATATTCTCCCTCTCCTGCTCGGAGGACTCGGAGGAGAGGGCTGGGGAGAGGAGGCCCCTCTGTTCCGGCCCTTCCCCTTCCGCTCCCATTCGCGTCAATTCACGTCCATTCGCGGTTAAAGAATTCCCCCTCCCCCTGATCCTACCTGGAGACCCGCCCCGTAGCCTTGGCCGCCTTTAAGCCTTCAGCCTTTAGCCTTGAGGCCATTCCCCATGATCCTGCCTCGCCATGATCCTGCCATTTCCGACGAAGACCAGAATTTAACAGGAGCAAACAGAGTTAACCCCGATCTAAATCGAATGGTTTGTGCTCGGGGTGCCGAAAGCTTTCGGCACGGAGAGGAAATTTCTTCTCCGTTGCCTCCGTTACCTCCGGTTGATTTGCGGCGGCGGCCCCGCCCCCATCAGCGCCCATCTGCGGTTATCTGCGGTTAAAAGAACGGTCGGATCTTTGTACTACAATCGTTCAAATTGTTCGCAGGCTGCGATGAAATTTTTCGTGGTTCTTTACTCGCCAAGACGTGCATAAACTGGAAAACTCGGTTGCGGCTTTGCCGCGCTGGGATCTTTGCGGTTAAAGGATTTCCCATCCGAGGAGAGGTTTTCATTGACCGACCAGGTGCGGCGGTCCTCCCGTTCAACTCCGGCTCAAATCTCCGAGGCGTGGCGAAAACGCCGCTACGCCGCCGCGTTTGTCAGCAAGCTCAATGACGCCTTTCTTGACGCTTCACTTCGCTACGTAGTATAGTTGTCGAGGATGAGCGCGACCGAACTGATCGAACATCTGAAGGCGCTGCCCGCCAGGGAGCGGGAAGCGTTTGCCCGCCTCTTTCACGAATTGGAGATCCCGAGTCTCCCGGTGGGGGGCAAGGGTAACGGCGCCTCCGCCTCTGGCAACTGGCCTGACTTTGGTGCGCGGCTCAAGCGCATTTACGGCAGCAAGGTGGTCCCCGCCAGCGAAGCGGTGATTTCTTACGCGCGCGGCGACTGGTGATGGACGCCTACTTCGATACGGCGATCATCCTCAAGCTTTACGTTCAGGAAGCCACAAGCCCCGATGCCCTTCGTCTCGCCAATGAGTCCCCGGCTCCTTACCTCCTGACGCCGTGGCAGGAAATCGAGGTTCGAACCGCGCTACGCCTCAAAGCCTTTCGGGAAGAAATCACGCCCGCAGAAATGCAAGCTTCATTGGATGCCTTCGATGAGGACATTTTATCCGGTCGCTGGAAGACACCCGAATACCAGGAAGCAACCATTTGGAAGCTCGCACGCGAGCTTTCCGACCGTCACGCACTCAAGATCGGTTGCCGGACACTTGATCTTCTTCACGTTGCTGTGGCCTTGAGCTTGGGTGTGACAACATTCGTGACATTTGACGAACGGCAGCGCGCCGTGGCGAAATCTGAGGGGTTGACGGTGAAGCCGTGAACCAAGGGCTTCTGCGTTTGAGAGGCCGCCGACGCACAGTCGCCCGCACAACTCAACCCCTTCCCCACTTTAGCCTTCAGCCTTTAGCCTTTGCATTGGCCCCTCCCCCCTCACTGCCTCACTAATTCACTCATTCACACGCTCCCGCTTGTCCTGGGCTATTATCCTGTCGCCCTTCCAGGGCTTCGAGTTAGTTGCCCGTTCAAAGACAGTCGCCGTCCTGGGTAAACGAACCAAAATAAATATTCTCCCTCTCCTCCTCGGAGGACTTGGAGGAGAGGGCTGGGGAGAGGAGGCCCCTCTGTTCCGGCCCTTCCCCTTCCCCTCCCATTCGCGTCCATTCACGGTTAAAGAAACCGCTTGCCTCCTCCTCCGCTCGATTATAGAACGTCTCCAGGCGCGGGCCCGACGGGCTCGCGAAGGGGATTCTGTTGTCGCAACGGCGCCCTTTTTCAGACGCCCCACCTCAACAGCACGGACACGAATGCTTATGCAAAAACGTTGGCTACCGGCCGGAATTACGCCGCATGCTGGCCTCGATCCGATTCCGATTCACCAATCCCCTTGCCCGCGGCCTCTACACCCACCGGAGATTCGCGGGATATACCCGGCGCGTAACCACACACCGGCGGAAAAAAGAAACGCCCGGTTTACACCGAGCGTCGGTCCGGGGATACTATCCCCGGAGGGGTTAAGGGAAATTTAGCCGCAAACGACCCGAATGCAACCACAAAGCCCCGGATGTGAACATCGCCATCGCGCTCACCTCTGACGCCTTCCGCGACCAGTTCGACACAGCTCTTCTCGTCTCGGGCGACAGCGACCTGACCGGGCCGGTTTTGCAGATCAAACAGCTCTTCCCGGCCAAACGCATTGTGGTGGCCTTTCCCCCGGCGCGCAGCTCCGCCCGCCTCCTTCAGGAAGCACACGCCGCCTTCACCATCAGCCGCAAGACCCTCAAGGACAGCCAATTCCCGGATCGGATCATGGGGGGCGAGGGGGTTTACTTAACCGCAAAGATCCCAGCGCGGCAAAGCCGCAACCGAGTTTTCCAGTTTATGCACGTCTTGGCGAGTAAAGAACCACGAAAAATTTCATCGCAGCCTGCGAACAATTTGAACGATTGTAGTACACAGACCACAAACATCCGACCGTTTTTTTAACCGCTAATGCACGCTAATGGCACGCTGATCGGGGCAAGGGGCCCAAGAGGTGGGGAACTCAGAACGGAGGGGAGGGAGTTTTTTCAACCGCTGATAACCGCTGATGGGCGCTAATCTAGCCGACTCACTGACCCACTAATCCACTGATTCATAACTGTCTTCTGACGCATTACTCTCTTACGGCCACGCGCAATCGGCTTGCCAGCTCCCCCCCGGCACGATAGTTTCGGTGCCATGAAAAATGCGAAGAGCCGCGGCCCGCAAAGAACTGAACTAGGCCGGCATATCGTCGCCGACCCGGCGATCTGCCACGGTCAGCCAACCTTCAAGGGCACACGCATTATGGTCTGGCAGGTCTTGGACGACGTGGCCGAGGGCCGCTCGTGGGATTTCATCTGCAACGCCCGCTGGGGTGGACGTCTTCCACTGTCGGCAGTGGCCGAGGCTGTTAAACTGGCTGAACAGGCCTGGCTCGCAGGGCGGAGGCCTGCAGGCGGCCGGGCGTTCCGAAAGCGTCCCGAGCTGGCTGCGGCGTGAACCTGCTGGACGAAAACTTTCCCGACGATCAGGCCTTGCTCCTCCGCGCCGCGCGGGTTCCAGTCCGAAGAATCGGGCACGAGGTGGCCCGTCTTGGCGCGAAAGATTCAGAGATTGTTCCTGTGCTGCACCGGCTTCGGCGGGTCACCTTTTTTACCCAGGATCGCGG
>OMOD01000030.1 GCA_900290255.1 Candidatus Sulfotelmatobacter kueseliae | reverse complement strand
ATCGGTAATGCCACGAATCGACTTCTTGAATCTGCGGTTGTAGCGCTCGATGAAAAAGTCCACCAAAGGAAGGATGTCTTCTTTTCGGTCCCGTATGGGCGGGATAAAGATCGCAATAATGGCCAACCGGTAATAGAGATCCTGACGGAATTGACCTTCGCGCACTGCCTTCTCGAGATCGCGGTTGGAAGCGGCGATCACGCGCACATCCACCTGCATGTCGCGGATACCCCCAACCCGGCGAATGACCTGGTCTTCGAGCACGCGCAGCAGTTTCGCTTGCAACAGGGGAGAGAGTTCACCGATTTCATCGAGAAAGAGTGTGCCGCCATCGGCGGCTTCGAACAGCCCCTTCTTCATCTGCTTGGCATCGGTGAACGCGCCTTTTTCGTGACCAAAGAGCTCGGCTTCCATCAGCGTCTCCGGAATGGCCGAGCAGTTGATGGCGACAAAAGGCTTCTCCTGACGGGAGCTTTCGTAGTGGATGGCTTTTGCGATGAGGTCCTTGCCCGTACCGCTTTCGCCTTGAATCAAAATGGTGGTGGCTTCGCTGGCCGCAACCTTTTTGACGAAGTTCATGAGCTCGATCATCTTGGACGAAACGCTCACCACGTTGGCATAACCGGCTTCGCGGCGTACCTCACCGCGCAAGCTCTGGACTTCCGCACGCAAGTTGGTGGCTTCGAGCGCATTCTTGATGGTGATGTGGAGCTCGTCGAAGTCGATCGGCTTGCCCACGAAGTCGTAAGCCCCGAGCTTGAGTGCGGCTTTGACATCGTCAAGTTGCGGGTCGGCCGTGATCATGATGACCGCGCGGGCGTCGCCACTTTTCTTGAGTTGATCAAGCACTTCGATCCCGGTAAGGTCAGGCATGCGCACGTCGAGCAGGACGAGATCGGGCGATTCACGCTGCGCCAGTTTGAGCCCGGGTTCCCCGGCATCGGCCTCGATCACGTGGTAGCCCCACTCCTCGCACTTCTGGCGCAGCGACCAGCGCACCAGACGCTCGTCGTCCACGATCATGATTTTCTGCGCAGGCATCGGTGTTTAATTTACTACGAAATGGAAGCAGCCTGCTTTGGCGGCCTTGGGCATGGCCGAAGTGGCTGATTATTGGAAAGGGGGGCTGAACCGGAATGCTAGGAAGCGACAGTCCGGGCGGCGGGCATCTGAAAGGGCAGCAGCATTGTGAACTTGCTTCCCTGGCCCACGACACTGCTGACTTCGATGCGGCCATGATGTTCTTCCACGATACGGCGGGCGAGAGAGAGTCCGAGACCAGTGCCATTGCCCTTGGTGGTGTAGAACGGCCTGAAGATATTCGACAGGTGCTGAGGAGCAATGCCGCGCCCGGTGTCGCTGACGAGCACACTCGCGTAACTACTTTGTCGAGAGATCTCGACGCGTACGGTGCCTGCCTCCATGGCTTGCACTGCGTTCAGCAGCAGATTCAGAAGCACCTGGTGGATCTGGTCGCTGTCGTGCTCGACTTCAGATAGCTCGGGCGCCTGTTGCAGTTCGATCTTGATTGGCTTTGAAAGCACCTGCTGGCGAGCCAACATGACGGCGTGTTCCACCGTGGTGTTGAGGTTGCTCAGACGAACCTGCGGGGGGTGAGGACGCGCGGTTTCCAAAAGATCGGTCAAGATGCGGTTGATCTGCGCGATTTCCAGGCGAACGTCTTTCACCACTGCCCGCGCCGGGCTGGTCGAAGGCAGATCGCGGCCGATGATTTCGATGACTCCTGCGATTCCGGCGAGCGGGTTGCGTATCTCGTGAGCCAATCCCGTAGCCAACTCGCCGAGCGTGGCCAGGTGCTCAGCGCGAGATACTTGGGTTTGATGCAGGCGCTCAATTTCCTCCCGGCTCTCTCGCAACTGCTGCATCATGTGGTTGAACTTGCGGCCGAGGTCTCCGATTTCGTCGTTGCGCCGGGAGAAGCTGACCGCGACGTTCAGATTGCCTTCACTGACCAACCCGATTTTCTCCTGTAACTCGACCATCGGCTGTTGAATCAAATAGGCAAGGGCGCCAATGAGCACGGCACATATGGCGATCGCTCCCGCTCCTGCGACCATCAGCACCGCGTGGCGCTCCGGGTCCTGCAAAGACACGGTTGCCAGGGTAAAGAACAACAACCCAGCCAGCAGCACAAACCCTACCGGCAAGATAGCTTTGAGCTGCCAATTGACCCGTACAGAACTCACTCCGAACTCCTCCTGCGTCGTTCCTGCGGACATGGTAGGCCCGGCGCCGCCCGGCCAGCCCGAAGGATGGGACGGCACAGCCGTGGTGCGGGCTATCTCTGCCACAGGCACGGCGGCCTTCGCCGCGGACTCAGGGCGGTCAGGCATAAGCGTGTAGTCCGGGCAGCAAGTAAGTTACCCCGAAGAAAGTGAACATCACTACGGCAAAGCCCAGGATGGCGAAGTACGCGGCACGCCGGCCACGCCATCCCCGAGTGATACGCATGTGCAAATAACCGGCGTACACCAACCAGGTAATCGCCGCCCAGGTTTCTTTTGGATCCCAACTCCAATAAGAACCCCAGGTGCGATTGGCCCAGTAAGCGCCCGCCGCGATCATCAGGGTGAGTAACGGAAATGCAATGCTGATGGTCTTATAGGTAATGCGGTCGAGTTCCTCTGCACTGGGCAACATGCGCTCCAGATCTTCGCGCCTCCACAGCAGTAACAGGTACAGCAACGACACAAAAATCCCTCCTACCAGGCCCGAAAGAATGAACGGGCTGGCAGCCAAGCTGGTGGGGAACAGGCCCTCAGCATCCAGCGAACCGTAGCGGCCATCACGGGCGCGTAATAGAAAAAACACCAGCGCCAGCACTTGCAGCAGGATGCTGACAAATACCGCGCGGTTCGCGATGTCGATGGAGTTTTCATTGCCAGTCTTGCGCCAGATCAGATACAGAAACAACGGCGTAGCGATCGCCGCAAGCACCAGGAGCATCAGCCAACCAAGATCGGGGATCACAACAAACAGGCGGACACCTTTGGCCAGAAACACTTCCGATTTTTCTTCCGGATTCCAGGCGGCTACGCTCAGACCACCCCATTTCTCGAAGCGAGTCAGCACGCCCGCGTAAGTCGCGATGCCGAACAGGCTGGTCGCGGCCAGGAAGGTCTCGGTTCTCACCTTGTCCTGGATGAGGAACATCATCGCGAGCGCAAAGCTGAGCGCACATGCCGCGTAGGCGAGCATGGCCAGGGTGACGTGGACATGCAACCAGGTGGATTGCAGTGCCGGCACCAGCGGATGTACTTCCGTCCGCAGCAACTGCATCAGCACAACCCCCACGATCGCGAGCGGCATGGTCACGGTACCGATGACCTTCACCCCATACTTTTTCTCGGCAATCAACGTCAGTACCGCGAGCGTCCACACAAAGCTGAGCAGCATCTCGTAGATGCTGGCGAACGGTGGGTGTCCAGCTTCATACCAGCGATGCGCGATGGCCCCGGTATTGGCGAGCACGCCAGCCCACGTCGATAGTGAGGCAAAACGCACATAAGAAGGAATGCCGGTGATTCCGAATCCCAGATAAAGCGTCCCCGCGCCTGCATAAAAAATGAGGGCTGCATAAAGCAGGTTGGATTCGTTGAGCAGATTGCCACTCTTGACTACGTTTAGAAACGCCATGAACAGCAGGAAGGCAACTCCCAGGCCGACCATTACCACCAAGGTCATGCCGGTCGCCGCCGGTTGCTGTTCAACTCTTGCACGCGCCATAAAGCATCCTCCGTTACCGGACTCTAATCGCCGGCCAGTGAAGTAGCATGCGCCGCGGCGCACGATTGCGATTGCACTTTGACTTCCGACTCGATGTCTTGCACCAGCTTGCGGAAACGTTGCTCAAACACATCCTTATTCTTGTTTGCAGTACCGCCGACCCAAAGCACCAACCGTCCCTGAGCGTCGCGCACCGGTACCGCCCAGAACCGCATATGGACAAGATAGAAGACAATGCCCAGGCCGAGACCCATCACAATCACACCCGCCCAAACCGCCCACTGCCCGGGCTCATGAGAGACTTGCAGGCCGGTGAAGTGGACCATCTGCAAGTCGGTGGCTTGAAACTTGTAAGGGGAAGATGCATTTTGTTCGAAACCCGGGATCGGGGGGATCCAGAAATTTACTGCTTTCCCCGATTTCTTGGACTCGACTACCAAGTGCACGGCAGGGTCGCCCACCTGGGTGGAACGGGTGTAAACCTGGCCGTCACGCACCACGTAGTCTGGAATGAATTCAGCAATGCGGACCGTGGTGTCAGCATCAAGCGTGAGGGTTTCATCCGGCGCCAGTGCGATCTCTCTGGTTTCACCCGGCCCGTTCGCCGGACCAACCGTGAACATAATCTTGTCGACCTTGCCGGTGTTTCCAAAACTGGATTGGTAGAAACGGACGCCGTGGTACACCAGGGGATCGTTGACTACGATCTCTTTGCGCATCACCACGCGACCGTCTTCCAGGACGGCCAGGTTCGACCACCATTTCTTGGGGGTTCCATCCGCGTAATTATCCTGGCCGACGGCATCGCAGCGAACGGCAAACGGCAGAGTGCGAATGGTTCCATTGTGCAACTCCAACTGGCTCGACTGCTCTCCGCGCGCAATGGCGACATATCCACGCCATCCGTACAACGCATCCACGATCCCACCCAGAAAGATGAGCAGCAGGCTGGCATGGACGATGTAAACGGCCAACTCTGAAATCCGGTTGCGTTCGCCAAACACAGAAAAACTGCTCTCACGCACCATGCGCTCTGGCTTGAGCCCCGCCCGTTGGAAAACATGCTCGGCCGCTGCCAGGCCACTATCTTCGTCCTTGATCACAATCCGTGCCTGTGTCGCCAGCGCCTTACGAAAGGTCTCATCGGGACTCTTATAAGGACGCGAGTAGTAGCGCCACGAGTTCGGGAAACGCTGAATCGACGCGGCCACGATGCTCAGGCTCACCATCACCAGCAGAGCAACGAACCACCAAGCGTGAAAAATGTCGGTCAGGCCGAGTCCGTCGAGGGTGCGCAGTACTTGAGGGGAATACGCGCGCTGCATTTCGTCCGCCTCGGTCACCGGGCGTTGCAGAATGACTGTGCCCGCAGCGGAAATGATCACGACCATGATCAGCAGAATCACGCCCGTCTTGATCGAACTGAGAGTCTGCCAGGTCTTGCGCGGTACGGAGGTGAGGTTTCCAGCCATATCTCTTCCCCTTGTTCGGATGTAAAGGAAAGCACGTACCCCGCCACACCAGCGGAAATCAGAAAGAGCGTTCAGATTCATACAGATGGACCACTCCAAGACCTGCCGTAATGGCCCGGCGTGGGTCATATCGCACAAGCTCACTGGAGTACGCGGGGTTTTGGCGCATCTCCGGCGGCTGCCCAGCTAGTAGATCTGCCCGCTAAGACAGCAACTTAGAAGTGGGCTGTGAGAAAGATCACCCATAACGGTGATCCCAGTCCTAGAGAGCTCGGAGCCAAAGGCGTCAACTAGTTCCAGAACGGGAATGCTACGTCAAACCTCCATTTCGGGACTGCTGAAAAACACTACATCGACTAGCGGATCGCATGCGTCATTTCACCAATCCCATTGTGGAAGAAGGCCCATTTGCGGAAATCCCGCCAAACTTGACCGGTGGGAGCTGACGGACACAACTACCGCAAACCTATGTGATGCAAGCAATTACACCCATGTTTACGAATTCATCATTCCTTCCCGATTTGGGCGGTTGCCGTGCACCAGGGACTATCAGAGGCAGATGTGAGGCACGGACACAAGACGATTTTGGGGCTTCTCCTGATAGTCCTGGCCTGCGGGTTACGTTCGGTCGGGGCAGACCATCCGGTTCCACTCCCCAAGGATGCTGACTGCGCCTCCTGTCACGACGACAAAACCAAGGGTAAGGCCGTGCATTCGGCAATCGCCATGGGCTGCACCACCTGCCATGAGGTCAAGACGGTCGGCGACACGACGACCGTAAACCTGACGGCTCCGAAAGAACAGCTTTGCTTCAGCTGCCACGAGAAATCAAAAGAAGAAGACCTGCACGGGCCTTACGACAAAGGACAGTGCGTCACCTGCCACGATCCCCACACCAGCGACTATCCCAAGCAACTGCGGGCGGAAGGGAATGCACTGTGCATGGCATGCCACGCGGACCGGGCCAAGCTGGACGCTACCGTCAGCCTGTTCGGCAGCCAGACCATGGACAAGGACAGTTTTGAGCAAATCGAGAAAGTGGTGCCCAATGCCAGCGTGAAGGCGGGGCATCCCTTTGCGAAACATCCCATCGCGGACATTACCGATCCTCTAAGCGGCGGGAAAATGTCCTGCCTGAGCTGCCACCAACCTCATTCCTCACCCGCCGACAAGCTCATCGTCGTGGCCAAAACCCACAACGGCGATGTTTGCGCCGCCTGCCACGAAGCGGTTGAGACCAAGCAGGAAGACGCAAGCAAGAAGAAGTATGGGGAAATCGAAGACAAGAACCGGAAGGAAGTACAAGATCGGCAGAAGAAAGTGGTAAATGAACAGCCGGCAACACCATCTCCCAAGGGGTCGAACTAGTCATGACTAAGAGATCTTGCAAATCGCTAATCCTTACGATCCTGCTCTTCGCCATGGGATCCGCGGTCCAGCCGCCTGCGGCGGCAAAGGACAAACCACAACCCGCCGCGCCGGTTAACTTGATATGGCCTCTGCCTCCGGACAAGCCGCGAGTCAAGTTCCTGGAGGCGTACTCCAACAATTTCGACATCGAGCCCAGAAAGAAGCAGGGCTGGGTCGACAGGCTGGTGGGCAATGGCGACCCCAACAAAGTGGAAATGTTCGAAAAGCCTGCCGGCGTAGCGGCGGATTCGAAAGGACGCATTTTCATTGCTTCGACCCAGAAACACACCGTCTACATCCTGGAAAAAGAGAAGCACGAAGTCATTCGCTTCCGCGGCGACCAGGGAATGGTCTTCCAGACGCCGGTTGGGATTGTGATCGATTCAAAGGACAACTTCTACGTATCCGATGCGGCTCTGCACATGGTCATGAAGTTCGACGCCAATAACCACATCCAAGCCAGCCTTGGAAACGATACCGGGATGAAAAACCCGACGTTTATGGCTCTTGACGAGCAGCGCCGACGCCTTTACGTCGTGGATTCTCATCTGCACCAGGTGTTGGTCTACAACCTGGACACGTTGCAATTGGAGACAAAGATCGGAAAGCGTGGCACCAAGAATGGGGAATTCAATTTCCCGGTGGGCATTGCGGTCGGTCCCGATGGCAGCATTGCGGTCACCGACACCGGCAACTGTTCGGTCGAGATTTTCTCGCCGGATTACAAATTCGTGCGCCGCTTCGGGAAGCAGGGATACTGGCCCGGAGCTTTCGTCCGGCCCAAAGGAATTGCGTACGACAGTGAAGGGCACCTGTGGGTGGTGGATGCAGCCTTCAACAACTTCCAGATCTTTGATGCGCAAGGCCACTTTCTGATGTTTGTTGGAACCAAGGGGTCTGACCCTGGTCAATTCGAGGTGCCGCTGGGAATTTCCATTGATCGGAATAACCGCGTATATGTCAGCGACAACCTCAACGCCCGGGTTCAGATCTTCCAGTTCCTGGGAGGCAAGTAACGTGACCGGGACTGAAATGACTTCTGTTGTGCACGATCGTGCTCTGCAGAAAAGCAGTACTGCTGAAGTGCAAGTAATTCATAGAGGTAAGGGTTGTACAACTCATAACTCAGGAGGTTTTATGAAAACCGCAAGAACAATCGGCCTGATCCTGCTGATGGTTGCCATCGTGACCACGATGGGCTTCGCCCAAAAGCCGTCAAAGGCCTACATCATCAACTCAGATCATGACCTGCGCGCTGGGGAGACGGGCGGCATCGCGCTGGGCAATACATCGTCCAGCTACGCTCTGTGCAACTTCTGTCACATTGCGCACAAGCGCGGTAGCGATACCTTCCAGACCTGGAATGGACCGCTGCTCTGGAACCACACGCTTTCTTCTGTGACCACCTACGGCGTGTACTCCAGCAACTCCTTCAACGCTTATGGAACCAACATCGCCGATCTTGGCGGCAGCAACGGCCCGGGTTACGTGACTAGCAACCTGTGCTTGAGCTGCCATGACGGCACGGTCGCCATCGACTCGTTCTACGTGAGCGTGTCAGGCGCTACCAACACTGAGACGATGGCAACACTTAACAATAGTTACGTGATCAGCAATCTTACGAACACCCACCCTGTGAATTTCACCTACTACGGCGCGTCCTGGATTCCGCAAGCCGGAGTCCTGGCTCCCGCCAGTATGACCTCGGTCGATGCAGCCGGCTCCGTGCCATTGGAGAACGGCAAAATGCAATGCTGGACCTGCCATGATGCACACAACGGCCAGTCCGGCATCTTCGAGCAGAACTTCCCGACCAGCGGCATCCCCACCGGCGGGGTTTTCTGCAATTATTGCCACCTATAAAGTGAGAGGAGAGAGGCGCCCCCGCGCCTCTCTCAGTTTTTTCGCCGAGGGAACCGGAAAGAGTTAGAGATATGAGGTGGGCAAACAAAATCCGGGCCCTAACGGCACTCGGGCTATTCTCGATCCTCCCCTGCACTGCTCAAGAGATGCTGGAAGGCTTGCATGCTCGCGGTACGGTTGGCTTCGACTTTTCCAGTAACAGCTTCACACCTGTGAACAACACGCTGGGCGAATCCTCGCTTACGACCCCCAGCAGCTTTTTCGGGGGAGACTTTGGGATGGACATCAGTGGCATCGTGAAGGACCCAAGGTTTATCACTTTTGATTCGAACTTCAACTTTCAACGCGGGGCCAGCTCGGTGAGTGAGCTGGGTTATAGCAACGATCTTCTCGGAGGCGGAATAAGCGCCCATATTTTGCCGGCCAGTCATTGTCCGTTTGACGTTTTTTACCAGCACACGGGGGCGGACACTTCGGGCAGCATTTTCGGGTCGAACACGACCATCACGCAATTCCGAGCACAATGGACGATCAATTTACCGAGCGTCCCACACTTGGTCTTTGGGTATAGCGACAACAGCAACGCTGTGAACTGGGCGGATTCCTTATCCAATGCGGGATACAAGCAATCTGACTGGTCGGCACAGGCCAATGACAGTACCCTCGAGTGGCACTGGAGCGCCGGCTTCAACGTGGGCAAGCTCGACGAGACCAGTCTGGGCGGCCTGGATTTCGGCAGCGGCGGCGCCAGGGAGGACTACCGGACATTGAACGCGCGAGCTTACCGGCGGTTCTGGGCCGACAAGGCAGTGTTCAGCACCGATGTACGAGACCAACACTATTCCTACGACTTTCCCGGAACGGGTACATCCACCAGTGACAACTTCCTGCTTTCCTCCAGTCTGCAGGTTCAACACACGCAGAAGCTTTCCTCGCACTACACGTATTACCTGTCGCACTTGAACGAGCAGAACAACTTCGCGGCCACTTCGGAGGGAGTCACGATTTTGAATCCCCCTACGCTGGACACCCAGGGCGTGGATGCCGGAGTCAGTTACCAGGTGGCACAGCCAGTCCGCATTTTTCAAGACGTGCAATACGACCATCTGAGCCCACTTTCGCCAACGGCGGAGTCCGAGACATCATTGTTCCAATCTTCCTCCGGTGTCGCGGTGACCAAGAGATGGCGCGGCTTTGATCTGTCCGGCACCTATACCGGTGTGATGCAGACCATGGCGACGAATTTCAGCAACCGTGGAAACGGCTGGTCCAATAATGTGGACAGCCGGGTGGGCTGGGGCAATGTGCAGAAAGTTCACCTGACGGGAGACTACCGTTACGAACACTTGAACTTGGTGCAGGAAATTGGCGGCTTTAGCCAGTTCAACACTTATGGCGCACAAGCGGAAACCACCCGATTCTGGGGCGTCCGTTTGAGCGGCGGCATGGACCGTGGCAAGATCGACCTGTTGAGTATTTCCGGCGAAACCAAACGTGCATACAATAATTACGTCGCTCAGATAGAGCACCGCAGATTTCATTTGAGTGCGAGCAGGGGATTCAACGATGGGTCAGGATTGATCTTCCCTACCGCCCTTACCGGCCAGTCCAGTTTTTTTGTGCCACTGCCGATTGCGCAGTTGATTTCGACACCCCTCTTGAATCTGACGAGCCGGAGCACAGGTATAAACCTGCTCGGACGCGTAAAGAGAAACCTTGAGCTCGATGCCGATTACCGTAAGGAGAGC
Organism: Candidatus Sulfotelmatobacter kueseliae; assembly: GCA_900290255.1. Classification (GTDB taxonomy): domain Bacteria; phylum Acidobacteriota; class Terriglobia; order Terriglobales; family Acidobacteriaceae; genus Sulfotelmatobacter; species Sulfotelmatobacter kueseliae. The sequence goes on along the minus strand of OMOD01000030.1, from coordinate 5,238 downwards.
GACCTGCTTATCAGTTCGACCCAGAATTATCGGCTGTGGGAAGTTCGGGCACAGTACCGGATCGGCAGAGTCAGCATTGACGGCGGGGTTGGCAACCTGCGCAGTTCGATCAACCAGAATGATAGTCTGAGTGGACTGGGAATCAATCGCTACTGGTTCCGCATCCGGAGGAGCTTCAACCTTTTCTGATGGCGAGAGCTGTGAACCCATTGAAAATCTCGAGGACGCGGTTGTTGTGGGCAGGCAGCATCCTGGTTATTTTTGTTGCCCTTTGGTCGTGGCCAGCGAGCGACGCGGAATCCAAACCTCCTCAAGTTATCCTTCCTCCACAACTGGAATGGGTCGGTACGCTGCGCAGCGCAGCCGATGTAACTCCCAAGCCTGGTTTTTTCAAGAAATGGGTGAAGAGGATTGTTGGCCTGGACGATCGCAAGCAGGCCATGATGATGCCCTATGGGATCGCGGTCGATGCCCGGGGCCGGGTCCTGGTCGCCGACACGCGGCAGCGCGTGGTTCACGTCTTCGACCCTGTCCGCCGAAAATACAAGACCTTCCACCCTCCTGACCGGGATCCGTTTGCGGCTCCCATCGCCATCGATACCGACGCTGATGGCAGGATTTACGTTTCCGATTCGGTTCGAGCCCGCATTTTTGTGTTCACCTCGGAAGGCAAGTTCCTGCGCACCATCGGTGCAATCGATAAAGAAGAGAGCATCTTCAAACGCTGCACCGGACTGGCGATTGACAAGCAGCGGGGCCGGCTCTACGTCGTGGACACGGTTGCAATGAATGTGGTGGCGATGACGCTGGATGGCAAAGTCATCAATCGCCTGGGAAGGCCCGGAGAGGGTCCGCTGGAGTTCAACTATCCCACGCAAATCACAGTGGCTCCCGACGGAATGCTCTGGGTCATGGATTCGTTGAACTTCCGGGTACAGCATCTGGACCCGAACGGAACCGTGATCTCCGCTTTCGGCCGGCTGGGAGATGCGATTGGAGAGTTCGATAAGCCCAAAGGGATCTCGCTCGACCGCCAGGGCCGGGTGTACGTGGTCGAAGGACGCAACGATCGCGTGCAGGTTTATAGCCCGGAGGGGAACCTGCTGTTTTTCTTCGGCCACACCGGTAGCGCGGACGGCGAGTTCTTTTTGCCCACCGGCATCACGGTGGATGGCGACAACCGGATCTATGTAGCGGACGCCTACAACCGGCGCGTGGAAATCTTTCATGCCCGGCCTGAAGGAGGCATCACTCTGGTCCCGCCGTCCGGAGCCGGAGGGGGGCACTGATGCGGTGGCGAATTACCCTCCTGTTGGTGCTGGCTTTAGCCGCCGCTAGCGACGTTAAGGTTCGGGCGGCTAAAGGAAAAAGTTTTATCATCAACAGCAAGCACGATTTCCGGGCGGCATCATCCGCCCCCATCCACTCCGTTTCCAAGCAGGATGTCTGTATGTTCTGCCATACCCCTCATAACGCCGTGTCCGGCCCGATGATCTGGAATCAGAAGCTTTCGGAAAGGAGCTTTCCCACGTACAGCAGCAGCACGCTTCAGGCGATTATCACTCCTATCGGCCCACAGGACTCGTCCAAGCTGTGTTTGAGTTGTCATGATGGGACCATCGCGCTGGGCGATACGGAGAACGATGGGCTGATTCAATTCGTTCAGGGCAACAGTTACGCCTTGCCGGCCAGTTCGCCATCCAACCTGGTGGGAGCCGGGGAAGGATTCGCTGACGATCATCCCTTCGGCTTCATACCCAAGCTAACCGCTGACATTCACAAACCGCCGCCCGGTGACGCGGTCCATCTGGATGCAAACGGCAAAGTTCAATGTACAAGCTGCCACGACCCCCATCAGGAATCCATTGATCCCACGGTCGACAAGTTCCTGGTGAAATCGAACGAGTCGTCCGCCATCTGCCAAAGCTGTCATCAGACGCCGGGATGGATGACCTCGGCGCACTCCCGGCCTCCGGATCTGGCCGAGGATCTGCGTTATACCAGCACCCAGGGCGCCCATACCGGCTATGTGGGCGTGGGCAGAAATGGCTGCGAGAGCTGCCATCGCCCTCATTCGGCCCAAGTCGCTCAACGACTTTTGAAACTTCCGGAAGAGAACACCTGCTACCAGTGCCACGACGGAGCGGTGACCAACATCAATATTAGAAATGAATTCGTAAAGATGTATCGCCATCCGGTTCAGACTGTGTCAGGCATCCATGATGCCTCGGAGAGCCCAACCTCGGCGTTGTACCCCATGCCGGAGACCAGTCCCGGAACCATCCGGCACGCTGAGTGCGTGGATTGTCACAATGCGCATTATTCCAACAACGCCGTTGGTCAACCGCCGCTGGTGAGTGGAGCATTGCTTGGTGTCAAGGGCCAGTCCCAGGCGAATTCCTTCATGCCGGCTGCCAACAATGAATATGAAATATGCTTCAAGTGCCACGGGGACAGCGCCAACAAGCCACAAGCCATGGACACTGGAACCGGCGGCACTGGCTTCGGACGAAATCCGCAGCGGCAATTCTATGTGGGGAATCCCAATCGAAACAATACCCGCATCGAGTTTGCATTCGGCGCTTCCTACCATCCCGTGGTACGGCTGGGGAACCTTTCCGGTGGTCCGGGCGGACAAGTACCCAGCCTGCGTCCGGCTCCCATCTCGCCGGGCGGAACTGCCTTGCCCAATCGCACGCTCTCGTCATCAAGCTACATATACTGCACGGACTGTCACAACAACGACACCGGCAGCAATCTGGGAATTGGTACCAACGGAGCCTCGGGACCGCACGCTTCCAACATCCCTCACCTGTTGGAGCGCCAGAGCATGTTGGAACCTCCCCCGGCGATGCCTGGCAAGTCAACCTCAGGGGTTGCGTACACGCCCAACAACTACGGATTGTGCGACAAGTGCCACGACGTTCAGGGCAGCATCATGCAGGACCGCAGCTTCAAACATCGGGAGCACGTACAGCAGGCGGGCGCGGCCTGCTCCACTTGCCATGACCCGCACGCATCATCGTCGCCCATGCTGATGAATTTTGATTTGAGTATCGTCGCCCCCAACAGTGCGGGCCAGTTATCCTACGTGCAGACCGGGGTCGGACATGGAACCTGCAACTTGATGTGCCATGGCACCGACCATAAGAACCTCAGGTTCTGAGGTGTCAAACCACGCTACCAGCGCGCAATATGGCCCAAAATGAACCTCGAAACCGGCTCTTTGTTTGAGGTAACCCATTGAAAACACAGCCCGCTAGAAGCGAGTTCTACTCCGCGAATTTGGCATATTGAATGCCTTAGAGTAACAGCAGCTAGATGCGGCGTTTGCCGGTTCATCTGACGACAGGAGAGTTATGAAGAGGAAAATCGTACTCATCGGAATTGTGGCGGGTTTAGCCCTTATGACAGGGTGCGGCAACAAGGAATCGGCATTCCCCAACGCCTCTTTCGACGTCGGTATCGGTCCGCGTGTCTGGGCTTCGGTTCGGGCAGTATTCGTGAGCGGCAAGTCCGAGCTGCAAAGCGCGGTGACGGTTAAGAACGCAGCCAAGAGCTGGCGCATGAAAACTGAGATGCGCATGCATCCCGGCGAGCCCCTGGTTACCACGTCGGAAGTCCTCTGCCCGGATCACGAGCGCATGACCGGTAAATTGGGACAGAGTCATTACGAGACCATCCGGGTTGGCGGAGAGGCGTTCGTGAAGGCCAATGAAGAAAGCTGGCAGAAATCAACCGCGACGCCGGACTTCTATCCCTGCGGAGACAGTCCGGGAATGCGCGCACCTTGGGCCATCATGAATGAAGGTCGCGATTTGACCTCCATACTCTCTAAACTGGTGGACGCGGGTAATGCCGTCGCAGTGCGTGGTCCGTTGGTCCGACTTGACGGTGGAGTCTGCCAGGAATGGGCAGTTCAGTTCCGCCATCCCGACAAGAATGGCACCGAGAGAAAAGCCCCAGCCGATAAGAAAATGAGTTACTCCATTTGCCTCGATAAAGGGACCCATTTACCCCGGCAGATTGTTATGGGCACCGGCGGCGTAGTCACAACCTATTACGACTGGAATGCACCCATCAACATACAAGTGCCCACGGAAAATATTGAAGTGGCAAAGCAGTAGCAGACGTGTGAAAAACCCCGGAGCATTCGCCCCGGGGTTTCGAATCGTTCATCTCATCAATGCTGACGGCCTTAAGCGGCCATTGTCTCCATGAAGTGCTCGCAGAGTGTGGTCTCAAGTTTGTAGTAGTTCACCTCAACCGGCGAGGTCAGGAATGGCTTCAGCATATCGTTGATCTTGGGATAGAACTCCCTCTCATAGCGGTCGGCATCCTGCTTGGTGGCCCAGAGGCTGATGGTAAACACCCTCTCCTCTCTCATCTTCTCCGGGAAAAACGGCAGAATCTCCATGAAGCCGGTCTGCTTCTTGAGGATGGGCAGGACTTGGTTCTTCATGGTCTTGACGAACTCCTCTTTCTTCTCCATTTTGACTTCGAAATCAAGAATACGGGCAAACATGGCAATACTCCTCTCTTTGTGGGATCAGAACGCGGTCTAGGCAGGGGCCCTCGGTCTAAAGAGGCATGGGCGCTTCCCGGACGCCGGGAGCTCGGGCCGAGGGAAATTTACCACGAGCGGTTTTACAAATGCAGTGATGGATGACTGTCATCGCGGTGCGCTTTGGCACAAAGCGAAGTGACTGTCGCAGCTTTGGGACGATAGACTTCATTCCATCGAGCTACAAAATGAGGCAAAAACTGGCGGTGAGGAGTATGCCGAAGGCCACCGCGTGGGCCAGTTCCGTCCAGCCGAGTCGGCGGACCACAATTGGCTGAGGCCTTTGCCCGAACCAACCGAAACCACGAAACAAGACCGGACCAAAGGCAATCAAGGTTAATCCCGGTAACCAGGTGAAATGATAGGCAAGCGCCAAAATCCCGCCGAGGAAGACTTGTCCGGCCAGGAAACTCCAGCCTATTGTGAGCTTCTCACCCAACCCGCCCGCTCGCGCCCCACGGATTCTGAGCCACACGAAGTGGATCTGGTCGGCAGCGAACAGCCAATTGACCAGCCACAGCGCCCACGCTCTGGCATCGAGCCGCCCTGTACAAACGGAGTATGCGGCGGGCGCGGTCAAGGTCAATGCCAGGGCCCCCGCCATTTCCCCCGCTATTCGCGTCGTCCGTCCCATTCTTTTCAAGAACACCTGTGCCGCAAGAGCGGCGAAGGCG
>OMOD01000015.1 GCA_900290255.1 Candidatus Sulfotelmatobacter kueseliae | reverse complement strand
GTCGTCATCGGGATTTCTTCCATCGTCCGCGGCATGAACAATCAGTTCCAACAGGCCATCACCAGCTTCGGCTCGAATATGATTTTCGCTTTTCATCAGCCCCTTGCCTTCGGACGGCCCACCGAAGAGATACGCAAGCGCCGCGAACTTACCTTCGACGATGCCATGGCCATGAAAGACCTGCCTCATGTCAAAGATGTGACGGCCACTCTGCAATACATTCAACTGGAATTTGGCCAGGGCACTTACGTGGTGAAATACGGCGACCGCCGCGCCAAGAATACCATCCTCGAAGGGGACTCCGGCTCACTGAAAAACGTTTACGATCTCGCCCTGACCTCAGGCCGCTGGTTCAACGAAACCGATGACGAGCACCACTCTCCGGTCATTCTTCTGGGATCTGAAACGGCGGCGGCGCTGTTTCCGAAAAGCGAAGCGCTAGGCAAGGAAATCAACATCGAAGGCCAGATATTTACCGTGATCGGCGTGGTGGAACCCCAGAAGAATGTGTTCAACAGCGGCAGCAATCCGAATGACAATATCGTGTATTTCCCGCTGCAGACCTTCCGCAAGCTGCATCCGGAGATCAAGCAGTACTGGATCACGGTAAAAGCCACAACACACGACGACATGCCGAAGGCCATCGATGAGATGCGCGAACTCCTGCGCCGTCGCCGCAAAGTGGCGCCCACCGCGCCCGACAACTTCGATATCTTCACCCAAGATTCGCTTTCCGACGTCTGGAACCAGATCACCGGAGCGGTATTTATTTTCATGTTTGCCGTTTCCAGCGTGGGGCTCATCGTCGGCGGCGTGGGCGTGATGAATATCATGCTGGTTTCGGTGACCGAGCGCACCCGCGAGATCGGAGTGCGGAAAGCCATCGGCGCGCGCAAGCGGGATATCCTTTTACAGTTCACGCTGGAAGCCATCACCTTAACCGCGATGGGCGGAATTCTCGGCGTGCTGCTGGGCGCAATCATCACCTGGACGATCCCGGCGATCTGGAGCTCGCTGCCAGCCCAGATGTCGCTCTTCTGGACCATCTTTGGCATCGCCTCAGCGGCGGTGGAGGGTCTGGTTTTCGGAATTTATCCGGCGTGGAAAGCCGCGAACCTGGATCCCATCGAGTCGCTGCGCTACGAATAGACTCTTAGGCAGCAGTGCTTTGAAGGGGCGCGGTTTCAGCCGCGCCGTAAGTCCGCCTCAATGATCTATCAAACCGTCCGAGCTCTGGAAATCATTGCGGCCCTGGCCACGACAGGAAGCCTCGTCTACTACGCTCTCGGTCTCTGGAGTGCGGCCAATTTCCTGCGTACACCCAAGAGAGCCGCGCCCGCAAGCATGGCGCCCGTCTCCATCCTCAAGCCCCTCAAGGGCACCGATCCCGAAATGTACGAGAATTTCCGCAGCCATTGTGTGCAAGACTATCCGGAATACGAAATCATCTTCGGGGTTAGCGAGCCCGACGATCCCGCCGTCAAACTGGTGGAGCAACTGAAAACCGAATTTCCGCAGCGTGCCATCCAGTTGATCGTCTGTCCCAAGCAACTCGGCACCAACACCAAAGTCAGCAACCTGGCTCAGATGCTGCCGCAGGCGCGCTACGACCACCTGATTGTGAATGACAGCGACATTCGAGTCGAGCCGGACTACCTCCGCCGCGTGCTGGCTCCCTTGGCTGATTCCCGAACCGGCCTGGTCACCTGCCTGTATCGCGGTGCAGCGAATTCAACCCTGGGTTCTCGTCTGGAATCACTCGGAATCAGCACCGATTTCTGCCCCGGAGTGCTGGTGGCCCGCCAACTGGAAGGCATCAAGTTCGCTCTTGGATCCACCATGGCCTTCCGCCGCCGTGATCTCGCCGCCATCGGCGGCTTCGAGGCGCTCGCGGATTACCTGTCTGACGACTATCGTCTCGGCAATCGCATCGCCGCGCTCGGCCTGAAGGTTGAACTATCCAACGTTGTGGTCGAGACTTTTCTTCCTCGCTATACCATGCGTGAATTTCTCGCTCACCAGTTACGCTGGGCACGCGCTGTGCGCGATTCGCGCCCCTGGGGCTACTTGGGCCTCGGGATCACTTTCGGCTTGGTATGGGCGTTGCTCACGCTGATTCTCGCCGGTGGTGCGGGTTGGGCTTGGGAATTGTTATTCGGCACCGCTGCCATGCGTCTCGCGGTCGCTATTTTCATCGGCGGGCGAACGCTGCGTGACCGGCACGCAATGCGCTGGCTCCCGCTGATTCCTCTCCGCGATGCCATCGCCACGCTGGTTTGGCTGATCAGTTTCGCAGGTCACACGGTGTCGTGGCGGGGGGATGTCTTTAAACTGCGGGATGGCAAACTAAGAAAAGCTAGTCCTTAGTTGGTCGCGAACTCGGTGGTCGCCGGCTCCGTTGGCGTGAGCGGTTCGCAACGCCCGTCGGCCTGCAGGCGATAGCGGTGTCCCCGCCAGACCACGGTATTGCCGAAAAATCCCGCCACCCAGAAGCACAGCGCCGCTAGATCCTCGAGCGGCAACAGGACCCAGTCCAGCCGCGCTCTGAGTACCTTGCCTGCAACTACACTGGCCGCCAGGATGCGCACCACCAGAGTCAAAAGCAGCACCGGCCACCACGCCCGATGCGCCAAACACACCAGCAGCGCCAAGGGCAGCGGCATGGTGAGCAACTGGCCAAGGTAACCCAGCGGCCGCGAGCGGCGGGTGCTCCGCGCCCAGCGCAAGCGCTGCTCGGCATTGTGGGTCAAATCGCTGCCGCCAATGTGATGCTCGATCACATAGGAGGACAACATCACTCCATATCCGGCCCGCGCCGCGAACTTCCCCATCACAAAGTCTTCCGCCAGGTAATCCTTGAGCCGGCTGAACCCGCCAATCGACTGCAGCACCGACCTGCGAGCCACAATGGTTGGCCCCACCGCAAAGCGCATCCCCTCGATCATTCGGGCCACAAGAATTCCGGCCATGAAATTGGCATTCAGCCCGGTGGCTTCCAACCGTGACCAGAAACTTGGCCCGGGAACCGCGCGGTAGGGGCAGGTGGAGACGCCGAGTCGAGAATCCTGGAATTCCGCTCCTAGCGTCCGCAGCATATCCGGACCCACACGCGTGTCGCTGTCGCTCATCACCACCAAATCATTGGCGGCCGTTTCGAGCATCAACTCCAGGCTGTAAACCTTGGCATTGGAATAACGGGGCTGTCCCGTCACCAGCAGGTGCGACGGGATGTCTGCATACTCCAGGCGCAGCCTTTGCACCACCGCCGCCGCGGGATCATCGGCAGAGCGCACCGCAAAAAGAATCTCAAAGTTAGGGTAGTCCTGCTCAAAGAACGTGCGCAGGTTGGATTCCAGTTCCAGGTCCAAACCGGAGAGTGGCTTCAAAATGCTGATCGGCGGTGGCACGCGGGGAACCGGCGGACTTACCGAGAGGTAGCGCAACGCCGCCACAATCGATAGCACCGAGTACCCGAGTGCACAGGCGAGCAACGCGAGCAGAACGACCGTCACGCTAATCCTCCTGGCCGCTAGGCAAGAAATGAACTTACTCGGGAAACTAATTATACGGAACATCTCAGGCGGCAGGGCACCATCTACAAGGAACTCGTAGCGTAAGCCAGTGATTCCGAGGTCTCCAAGACTTCCCGGATTTTGTTCGCCAGCGTGCTCAGACTGAAGGGCTTCGACAGAAACTGCGCCGCGACATCAATTTTCCCATGCTGCAATACCGTGTTCTCTGCGTATCCAGAAACGAATAGCACCTTCATGCCGGGTCGCTCCGCCATGAGTTGCTCCGCCACTTTCGGCCCTCCCATTTTCGGCATCACCACGTCGCTGATCATCAAATGGATCGGCCCGCTGTAGTCCCGTGAGACGCGTAACGCTTCTTCTCCATTTTCTGCCGTGACCACCGTGTACCCGCAGCGGACAAGAAATTCGCAAGTCGAAGCCCGCACCGCGGCCTCGTCTTCCACCAAAAGCACCGTCTCCTTTCCGTGGGGAGAACTCTGCGCCACCTGAGGAGGGCTTTCCACTTTTCCCGCGCGCACCACCCGGGGCAGGTAGATCTTAAACGTGGTGCCCTGTCCGGGCTCGCTGTAGACCCAAATGAATCCGCCACTTTGCTTCACGATTCCATACGCCGTCGCCAGCCCCAGACCGGTGCCTTTGCCCGCTTCTTTGGTGGTGTAGAACGGTTCGAAGATATGGTTCAGATGCTCCGCTGCAATTCCCTCACCGGAATCTGAGACCGCCAGCAGGGCATACTCTCCCGCCGGAACGATCACGTGTCGTTGCACGTAAGCTTGGTCGAGATTGACGTTCGACGTCTCGATGGTGAGCTTGCCGCCGCCTGGCATGGCATCCCGCGCATTGGTCGCAAGGTTCATCACTACCTGCTCGATCTGCGCCGGGTCTGCCTTCACTTTCACCAGGTCTTGTCCCGGAACGAAGACAACCTGGATGTCTTCCCCGATCAAGCGCGGCAGCATGCGGCTGATCTCACCCACCACCGTGTTCAAGTCGAGTACCCGCAACGATTGCATCTGTTTGCGCCCAAAGGCCAGCAGTTGGCGGGTCAGGTCTGCCGCCCGCCGCGTGGCGGTGATGATCTCGTCCATCTTCCTTCGGGATGGATCCTCCGCCCCCAGCGAATCCAGCACTAATTCGGCGTAGGCGCTAATCACCAGCAGCAGATTATTGAAGTCGTGCGCCACCCCGCCCGCCAGCAGCCCGATGGCATCCATCTTCTGCGATTGATGCAACTGCGATTCCAGCTTCCTCTGATCGGTAATGTCCCGTCCCGTGGATATGAAGTGCGTGGTTCGTCCCTCCCGGTTACGCAGCGGCGTGATCGCCTTTTCAATCACGAAAGTCTCGCCATTCTTCTTCCGGTTCATGACCGTCCCGTTAAACACTTTTCCCGAGAGCACTGTGTTCCACATTTCTTCGTAGAGCTCGCCCGACTGTTGGTCGGACTTCAGGATTCCCAGGGTCTGCCCCAGCACCTCCGCACTCGCATATCCGGTCAGCTTTTCAAACGCCGGGTTCACGTATTCCAGGACGCCTGCGCTGTTGGTGATCATCACCAGGTCGGGCGATTGTTCCACACTGTGCCTTAGTTTTTGCAGCATCTCTTCCGAGTTCCGGTTTTGCCGCTGCTTGAGGTAGGTCTCAATCCCGCTCAAAACATAAAGACCGAGGCACGGAACCGTCCGGCTGCATCCCCCGGGCTGGCAAGCCGCAGCCTGAATCGCAGCCTCCATTCCCCCGTTATTGAAGTACTCTCCCAGAAAGACCGCGGGAACTTGAATCTCGCTCCCGTCAGGTTCGCCCAACCAGTGGCGCGCGCCTCCATCGCCCTCCGGATAGTCCACCAGCAACAGGTCATACTTCGATTTTTTCAGCTGCGACCGGGTTTCTTCCCGGGTGTAGACACAATCAATCGTGAGCCGGTCGGCCCCGGCGCGCAGCAGCAGTTCACGCAGATCGGCTAAGTCTGCTTGTCCCTCACCCGCCAGCAAAATTCGCAGCCGCCCGCTGCCATTCCCGCTCTTTGTCGCTCCGCTCATTCGCGCCCGCTCCAGCTACCTGCTACATCGGACTGCAACCGCCAAAGCATTGCGAGAGTGGGACTGATTCAAAGCAGAAAGTGACTTACGGTGCCATTTCAGGAAGGCGACATTTTGCGGAAGCAGGCCAAACTACCGTAACCGGAGATTTCTTTGGAACCAGCACGCTCCAACTGATCCAATCCTTGCGGAGAATCGCGCGTACCATCGCCCTGGGAAGAGCCGGGTTTCTCATCACACTGAACGGTGATGCCGGTCATAGGAGGCCGCATCCAGAGCGGCCTAGTCTGGATCTGAAGTGTCGAGTTCTGCCTCGCGCGCAAGTGCGTTCAAATTGAGGCCACTCGGAAATATCGGGTTTCCCCCCGACTCGACTTCTGCATCTGTCATCGCTCTCCGGGCCGCGAAACCCCACCAGACAAATTCTGACGAGCCACTTCATGTGACGGGAGGAACAAGATGAAATCATTTCGTGCGGCAGCACTCATACTCACAACGCTCATGCTGATAGTAACTGCTGTAACGGCGGCAAACGCACAAGTCTTTACCACGCTGGCAGATTTCGCCGGGGACGATGGTTCTGGCCCCTGGTCTCTCGTTCAGGGCACTGACGGGAACTTTTACTCGACCACGCAGACTCAGGGCGCCTACGGCGGTGGCACAGCCTTCAAGGTCACCCCAGAGGGCGCGCTAACCGCGATATACGGCTTCTGCGCCGGTAGTTGCAGTGACGGCCGCTGGGCTAACTTCGGGCTGATTCTAGGTATTGACGGGAACTTCTACGGGACGAACACCTTCGGGGGAGCCTACGGCCAAGGTACGGCCTTCAAAATCACCCCAGATGGCACCCTGACCACGCTTCATAGCTTTTGTTCTGAAACCAACTGCACTGACGGATCGGAGGGAACAGGTCTGATACAAGGCACCGATGGGAACATCTACGGAACCACCGGAGGTGGAGGGGCCGCCGGCCAGGGCACGTTCTTCAGAATCACCCCCGCGGGTACGCTGACTACGCTGTTTTCTTTTTGTGCTCAGACGAACTGCACCGACGGTTCACTTCCGTGGGCAGCTCTGCTTCAAGCCACCGATGGGAACTTCTATGGCGTAACTCAATTCGGGGGAAACCCCAAGTGTGGCTCCGGTAACGGTTGCGGGACTGTATTCCGGATCACCCCGAGTGGCACGCTGACCACGTTGCACAGATTCTGCACTCAAACCTGCAACGACGGCACCAAGCCCATGGGCGCGCTGGTTCAGGCGACCGACGGAAGCTTCTACGGAACGACATCCACTGGCGGGGCGAATGGCGATGGGACGGTTTTCAAGATGACTCCAAGCGGCACGCTAACCACACTTTACAGCTCTTGCGCCCAAGCGAACTGCGCTGACGGCACTCATCCCCAGGCAGGGCTGGTTCAGGCCACCGATGGCAATTTCTACGGCACGGCCACGGCCGGTGGAAACCCATACTGCAGCTACAACCACGGCTGCGGAACTGTGTTCGAGATTACGCCGGATGGCATACTGACGACGCTTTACAGCTTTGGTGGCCAGGCTGATGGCTCTTACCCATGGGGCGCGCTGATCCAGTCCACCAACGGAACCCTCTACGGAGCAGCGGCCAACTACCCCGGCACGATCTTCAGCCTGTCTATGGGCCTTAACCCGTTCGTAAGCTTCGTGCACAATCCGGCGAAGGTGGGAGGATCCTTCGGCATTCTCGGGCAAGGACTCACCGGAACGACTAGCGTCTCTCTCAACGGAACTCCGGCAAAGTTCACCGTAAGATCCGATACGTTGATTCTGGCCGCTGTTCCCGCTGGAGTAACAACCGGCCCTGTCACCGTGACCACATCCAGCGGTACGCTCACCAGCAACGTACCTTTCCGGGTGATGCCACAGCTTCTGAGTTTCAGTCCGCCCAGCGGTCCAGTGGGCACACAAGTCACCATCACGGGCGTCAGCCTCACACAGACCACGGGAGTCGGCTTTGGCGACCGAAAGCCTGCCAGCTTCACGGTCAAATCCGATACGCAAGTGACAGCGACGGTGCCCACCGGCGCAAAGACCGGCCCAGTCGGCATCGAGACTCAAGGTGGCATCGCCATCAGTTCGGGGATGTTTACCGTCACGCAGTAGCGCCGGACGCAGCAAGCATGCCAAGCCTCCCCTCGGGGCGGCTTTTCCGTTGCAGCGATGTGTTGTTGGACCACCTGAATAAAGAAGGCAGCGCCCGGAATCCTACCGCATCTTGAGGGCCAGCAAGGCCAGCGTCAGGGCCGCAATCGCCAGCGTGCCGATGGTGTAGCTGTGGGCCTGGAACCAGGTTTCTTCCTGAACCAATGCACCTAGTGGCGTGGCTTCGGCAGATCGTCCGGCCTGTTCACAATCCACGCATAACGCTCTACCCTGGGAAACCGGAAACCCGCACGCCTCGCAACTTCCGATCTTCGCAATTTCCGCCGGGACTGCCACCAACGGTTCCACTGTGGAGGAAGGCAACTCCTGATCCGCCTCGCTCGGCTTTGCCGCTTCCACCGCCGCCGACTCATTCGCGGGCAAAGCCTCGTCGCGTTCTGCCTCCACGATTTCCGGCAATGCCCGCTGTGCAGCCTCAGCATGTTCCACCGCGGTGAGCGCCATTTCCGTCAGGCGCGTCAAGGCTGCTATATCGCGTTCTTCGAAAGCCGACGCCCGGTCCGCGACCAGTTCAAACACTCCCACCACTTCTTGTTCGCGAAGCAGCGGCATCACCATCACCGATTTGACTCCAAGCTCCTCGCAACGGTCGCGATTCGCCCGCGAGTCGCTGTCCGCGTCGTCACAGCGTACAAGCTGGCGTGTGCCAAGACTTTCCGCTATTAGGCCGGCTCTGGTTTCGATTTCCACTCCCACCTCAGGCGCGGCTCGTCCGGCGCTGGCGCGGCAGACCATTTCTCTGCCTTCGCGCAATGCAATCGAAGCCCCCGATGCGCCGGTGAGATACTGCGCCCGCTCCGCCAACAACTGTAGCGCGGCATCCAGATCACGCTGCGAGCCTTCGGCCACAGAGTCGCCGTCGCGTACCGGCGCTACTGCGCTGTCCGGCGGCGCTTGGTCAAGAATGGTGTATTTGTCCATGAAACGCGCTATAGCAGAAGTTTCGCTTCCCACGCACCCAGAGTCAAGCAGAAGCCTGACCCCGGAACCAAAGTGTCAAAACTAAAGTGTTGGCGTCGGAAACCCTCCTTACTTCTTTCTAGCGGGCAAATACTTCTTTTCGATCGAAGCCACAATGACATAGTTAGGATCAACCATCTCGTTCAGATGAATCTTCCCCACCTCAGACAACAGCTCATACGCATCCAACTCCGACAATCCGTAATCCTGATGAATCCAAGACACCAACTCAGTGAAGGCGATCCGCAAGCAATCGTCCAGCGGACGATACGCCCCCACGGTCATGATCGCATCGTCATTCTCGAAACGGGGCCAGTTGATCTTCTGGCCCTTGATCACATCCACTTGCACACGCGCGTGCAATGGCACTTCGATAGCCGTGCCCGCAATTTCGCCATCGCCCATCGCCGCATGTCCGTCGCCCATATAAAGCAAGGCCCCGGCAACATTCACCGGAAAATAAACGGTGTTGCCAACGCTGGCTTCGGGAGAATCCATGTTGCCGCCAAACTCGGCCGGCACAATCGAACTGCGCGCCTCCCCGTTGGCCGGCGCAACCCCGATGCAGCCGAAGAACGGATGCAGCGGAATCCGGGTAGAAAACTTGGAATCCAGCGCCTGAAACGTCGCCGTGTTGGTGGCGTGGTCGATGGGATAAAACCAGATTTTCTCCGGCCAGGGGGACATCAGCATCGGCGTGTAATTAGTAGGATTGATGGCCCCGAACCCCGGCGCAAATGCACCTACGCCCTGATTGCTGTCCACCTTCAGGTCGAGAATCTTCACCGCCAGCGTGTCACCCGGCTCCGCGCCCTCGATATAAAACGGCCCCGTCAGCGGATTATCGCCCTTCGACATGCTGAGCGTATCGCCCGGCTTTTGAATGGCGTTGCCAAAGCAATCCAGGGTGTTGGTATCGAGGATTTCACCCGCCTTCAAGCGTGCCACCGGCGCCGCTGACGCATAAACATATTTCACGTTGTCGATCGTAGCCTGATACTTCACCACGGTCTGCGCAAACGCCGTCGAACCCATGAAAATTCCCATCACCAACGTTATCCTGAATCGCATAAGCAACTCCCTCTATGACACTTTTGCCCTCTGTGGTTGATTCTCGTTTCTCTGCGATCTCGAAGACCAATGGCTCACATTATGATCTTCGCCTTGCTCTGGTAGAGATGAGGATTTGAATACCGGTGGGTTTCCTGCACTACCTGCCCCTTAAAGTCCCAAGTGACCTTTACCTCCTGCGGCAACCAAAGGGTTTCCGCCGCCTTAGGCACGGAAACCTCAGAGAAGAGAATTTCCGAGGTGAACGTTCGCAGATAGATATCCGGCCTGGGTGTCAGCAGATCTTTTCGCAAGCGAACGATGCGAAAGTCGGATTCGTCAATCCACGCGATTCCCTGGAAGAGCATTGGAACCTTGGTTCCCTGAAAGTCCACTTGCCCGGGAAATTTTACTTTGTCGGGGATTTGGGCGAAGGCCAAAACG
Source organism: Candidatus Sulfotelmatobacter kueseliae (assembly GCA_900290255.1). Classification (GTDB taxonomy): domain Bacteria; phylum Acidobacteriota; class Terriglobia; order Terriglobales; family Acidobacteriaceae; genus Sulfotelmatobacter; species Sulfotelmatobacter kueseliae. Next base: position 7,101 of record OMOD01000015.1, on the reverse strand, counting down.
ATGGTAGCGTGTCCATCCATACGCTGGCGGCCCAGGTAGCGGAACCGTGACTCAGCCAGATTTCCGGGATGAAACACGATCCACGCGTTGGCCGCTCCTTGCGAGAGCGGAGCCGCACCGGTTTTTGCCTTGTCGGTACGAAACTCATCGAGCGTGACGTCACTGTTTGCCTCGTGGCGCAGCACCAGGTACTCGAATTGCTGGTGCCACGTCGGACCTCGTGGCTCGATCTTGGTGACCACACTCTCGTGGGAGATTACATTCGGCATTCTTCTCAGCAGGTCCAGACTCTTATCGCCAGTTTTCTTGAGAAGCTCCGCCAGCCGCTGCTGGTCTGGCGCCGGATCCAGCCCTTGCAGCTCGGGAATGTTCGCGGTCAATTGCGGCAAGGGATCGTCCAAATACGGCTTGGCGTTCGCCCACACTGAACGGTCGAAGGTCTGCGGCGTCAGCTCCACATTGCCTTGTGAGTCGATCTTCAGAAGTGGGTATTGCAACTGGGCCAGCGCGACGAAAATGGCATCCTTCCCAAGTTTGTTTGTACTTAGGAACTTCCACGCCGCGCCATTTACTTCACCAGCGGCTGCATTGTAGTTGCCATCATGAGCCGGAATTTCATGAAGTTCCACGGTAAAACCGCGCGCGTTGAAAGCATCCCGGGTGGCTGTCACTTGCGAAAGTGGGAAGGAAGCATCGTTCGTACCCACCCAGATGGAGATCGGAATTTTCCGCTTCGCGGAGTCGATCAGTTTGAAATTGCTTGCCGGCAAGTATCCGCCTTGAATGGCAGTCGCCGCAAAATATTCCGACTCCACAATCGAGACGTACAGTGCATACACGGCGCCTGCTGATTGCCCAAACAGGTACACCCGCCTCCTGTCGACGGCGTACTTGGATTCGACCTGCTTGAGCACCGCATGCAGGAAATCCGGACTATCGTTCCGATCATCCCACTCCCCAGCATCGCTGGAATCGGGCGCCACCAGAACCATCCGTTCTTGCTGAGCAAGTTCCTGCCACGAGTCGATGAGCGACAGGCCGTCGTGACCGGAGCCGTGTAGTAGCAGGATCACAGGCGCTGGTTCGGAAAGTCCGCTCGGAGCGAACACGTAATAAGTCCGACCCTCGCCGCCGAAGTTCAGCGTTTCCTTTGCGGGTTTGGCGCCTGTTTGCGCCAGACTTAGACCGGCCACCGCCAGTGCCCACATCCCCACGCACAGCCGGCAAGATTGTCTTCCGCCTTGCATTCAGCCTGATCATACGACCAGTTACAGAGTTCAAGAAGAAAATGTCGGTTTGGGCGAATGCCGGAAAGGAAATACCAACAGAAGGTGGGAAAACCAGAAACTACTGCTTCTCGTCGCGCCGCCGCAGGTATTCCAGAAACATCTGCTCCAGCGGCTTGTCGTATCCCATCATCACGTGCCGGATGGTGTGCCCGCTCACGAAATGGCAGACTTCCTCCGCCAGGTTTTTGGCGTGGTCGCCGGCCCGCTCCAGCGACTGGGTCATGAAGATCACTTGCAGGCTGGCCTGGCGTTGCTGCCCCTCCGGGTTCTCAATGTGCCGCAGGAACAGCAGATTACGCAATCGATCCATTTCCGCGTCGGCGCGCAGCACCTCGACCGCTTTCTTTACGTCCCGAGTAGAAAACGCTAAGCCGACATCCGCCAGCATTTTCTCGAGAACCGTCGCCATGTGGGTCAAGTCGCGCGTGTCTTGCGGATCCACACGTCCCCCCGCGGCCTGCGCACTGCCGCCAAAACTCAGCAGCAGATCGCCGATGCGCTCCAGAGAGATCATGAACTTCATGCAAGCCAGCAGCTCGCGGGCTTCCGGTTCGGTTACCTGGGTGATGGCCAGCGTCACCCCGTCGTCAATCTCCCGGTCCAGAGTGTCCAGTTGTTTTTCTTTTTCGCGCAGCGTGTTCAGCAGGGAAGCTGACCCGGTGGCAATGCCTTCCGCCGCGGTAGCAGCCGCTTCTTTCGCCACCTGGCACGCCTCAATGGTGCGCGTCACCAGATGCGAATAAGCGTATTCCGGCAGGCGATGATTGGCGGGAGCGGCAGTCATGGAATTGACCCTCCGAACGGGCAACGGCGGAGGCCCCAGCACAACTCTTTTGGGCCGCCGGCTTGGAGTGGTGAACATGAGCCAAGCATAGGATGTTCTTCCGCCCGAGTTGTTAACAACGCGTGAATTTTGACGACGGATTCCGAGTCCATCACGATGCCCGAGGTTCTTCCGCGCCCGCCAGCGGCAAAGTGAACAAAAATGCCGAGCCATGGTTCAGTTCGCTCTCCGCTCGGATGGCGCCCTCATGCGCCAGCACAATGTGCTTGGCGATCGCCAACCCCAGCCCCGTTCCCCCCGATTCCCGCGAACGCGCTTTGTCCACCCGGTAGAAGCGCTCAAACAGCCGTGGCAGATGTTCCGAAGCAATGCCGCCGCCAAAGTCGCGTACATAGAATTCCACGCCCTGCTCCGCCGGCCGCGCTCCCAGCACCAGTTGACCGCCGGAAGCCGCATACTTCAACGCATTGTCAATCAGGTTTGAGAACACTTGATGAATGGCTTCCCGGTCGGCGCTCACCGCCTCCGGCGCCGAGTCTTCCACCCGCAGTTCAACCCCGTGAGCGCGCGCCAGATTTTCGAAGCTCTCCACCGCCTCGTGCAACAGCTCCCCCGGCAGGACCGGCTGCACGTCGAACCGCTGCTCGCCAGATTCCACCCGGGCCAGCGTCAGTAGGTCTTCTGTCAGCCGGGACATGCGGCTGGCATTCTTACGGATGATGTCGAGAAACTCGCGGGAATGGTTGTTCTCCTGCGATCCGTCCAGCAAGGTCTCGGCATAACCCTGAATCGAGGTGAGCGGCGTCCGCAGTTCGTGCGACACGTTGGCGATGAAGTCGCGGCGAGTTTTCTCCACCCGCTCGGTTTCCGTCAAGTCCCGCAGCACCACCACTGCGCCTCCTCCGGGCAAGGGAGCTGCTGTCACTTCAAAGCTGCGCCCGGGAAGAATCGAAGTAGCTCGTGCCGTCAGCACGCTGTGGGTCTGGCTGGCCCCGCGGGCCGCGCGCAAAAAATCCGGGTCGCGCACCGTCTCCACCACCGGCGAGCCCAGCCGCGTGCCCTGCGGAACCAGCGCATCCATGCTCTGGTTGGCCCACTGCACCCGGTAATCGGGGCCGATGGCAATGACTGCATCCTCCATGCTGTTGAGCAAAGTCTCCAACTCGTGCTGGCTGGTGCGCAGTGCGGCGAACTCTTTTTGCAGGTGGCGTGCCGTCTGGTCGAGCCCAGCCGCTACACGCCCAATGTCATCGCTTGCGTTTTCCTCAATCCTCGCCGTCAGATCGCCCCCGGCGATGCGTTCAGAAAACTGCACGATCTTCTGCATCCGCCGCGCCAGGGATTGCGCCACAACTCCTGCCATCAGAATCGCCACCAGCAATCCCGCGACCGATCCCAGCAGCAACATCCGCCGGCTTCGCGATGCAACGGCTTCCAAATCCGTCAACGGATACGCCAACCGCACCGCTCCTCCCGGAATCGGGACCGCCACATAAAGATAGGGAACTCCCTGATTGCTGCCGGACCTGATGTCCTCGCCGGCCTCGCCCCTTAGCGCCGCCGCAAACTCGGGTTGCTGTGCAGGGTCCTCCACCGCATCGGCCGAGACCTGAGAATCCGCCAGCACTTTGCCGGTCGAAGAAATGACCGTTGCTCTCGCTCCCGCGGCCTGTGCTTCCTGCGAAACGATGTCTTGGATCCCGTGTTCGTGGTCAGTGTTGACCCGGTGGGCGAGCATCACCGTTTTTTGTTTGAGATTGCGTTCAACTTCCTGCCGGACAGAATCTTCCCACGCGGGCACCAGGGAAAAATTCAACGTGACTGCGGCGGTTGCGATGACCAGGGCAAAACCCGCTAGCAGCTTAAAGAAAATCCGGTTCCTCACTTGGCAGCCTCAAAGCGATATCCGGCCCCCCGCACCGTTTTCAAGTAGCGGGGATTTTCCGGATCGGGCTCGATCTTCTCCCGGATGCGGCGCACGTACACATCCACCGACCGTGGCGTCACGTAAGCCGTGTCGCGCCACACCGAATCGAGAAGCTGGTCGCGCGTGAACACTCGCCCCAGGTGGCGCGCAAAGTAATCCAGCAAGCGGAACTCCGTGGCCGTAGTCGTAACCGGCTGGCCGCGCACGGTCAGCGTCATCGCGCCGGGATCAATTTCAATTTCGCCGATGCGCATCGGCGACTGCGAAAGCGGCCGCTCAAAACGCCGCAGCACCGCCTTGACTCGCGCCACCAGTTCGCGCGGGCTGAAGGGTTTGGGGATGTAGTCATCCGCGCCCAGTTCGAGTCCCAGAATGCGGTCGGCTTCGCCGCTCTTGGCGGTCAGAAAAATGACTGGGATCGGGGCCAGCGCCGGCGTCTGGCGAATCTGGCGGCACAATTCCAGCCCGTCTTTCCCCGGTACCATGATGTCGAGAATGAACAGCGCCGGCCGCTGCCGCTCCGAGTCCGCCACCACCGCGTTCCCGGTGGCAAACAACTTTACGCTAAATCCCGCTCCCTCCAGATGATGCCGAACCAGACGGGAAATATCGGGATCGTCCTCCACCACAAAGATGCTTGGCTTCACAAGCGTATTGTAGCCGCACGTGCGCCAATTTCATCGTTTTGTAACAGGATTGAAACAATTGGGTGCGGCACATCATCGATGATTTTGTAATAGCCAAGACTTGACCTTGCACTTCGTGCTGTCGTCGGATGGGGACACCACCGTCAGGTAGATTCTTGGGTGCGGCGAACAACCGGCCCAAGCTTGTGCTAACGCCTGATTGCGTCATATATCCTTGAATTTTGTTCGTCTGTACAGGATAGTGTGAAGATGAACTCCGTTCATCACAGTCCGAGTCGCGTCGGGTTGATTTTCATGGCTTTCGTACTTCTTTGGACATCTGCCCTTGCGGACGCTCCAAAAAATGGGGCTGCTGCTGATCTGGTGCTGCAATTCGAAACGAATCGCGTCTGCTGGCAACAGTTTGAGGTTGCCGAGAAACTTGTGAAACTCCAAAACACTGCGGTTCTTGAGCAGCTCAGACCTTACCTAGAAGATGACGACAGACATGTGCGAGGGAATGCTGCGTTTGTGTTTGCGGCGCTAGGCGATGACCGTGGATTCGGGGTCATAGAGGGTATTCTGAAGGACCGATCCGACCGTCCAAAGGGTCAATATACTGGGGGCAATTGGTCTGTGCCAGCACAAATCGCGAGTGATCGCTACTACGCCGTCCACCTCTTTGGAGACCTGAAGGATTCGCGAGCGGTCCCCATCCTCATTCCTCTGCTTCAAGACAGGGAAGTCAATTGGATCGTCCCTTGGTCCCTCGGGGAGATCGGAGACAAATCCGCAATCCCTCCTCTGATTCAAACGCTTAGTGACAAGAGTTCAGATATGCGTGTCCTCGCGATTTATGCTTTGGAGAGGCTAAAAGCAAAAGAAGCGTTGCCGCAATTGCATCTCTTGACTGAGGACGACGAGAGAATCCATTTTGACGGCTCGGGGACAGTTGCCGACGCGGCCAAGAAGACGATCGCGAATTTAGAAGCACTGCCTTGAGAATGAGCTACCCCGAGATAGCTGTTGATAAATCCCTATTACACTCAAAATCTTCCGATTCGCGAACATCGACCGGAGCCCCGCAGGGGCGGCGCCTGCAAGCTTCAAATCTCGATGATCAAATTCCCCGCCCGATCCACCCCGAACCGTCTCCCCGGAGGAACCACGGTGGTTGCGCTGTACTCGGTAACAATCGCCGGCCCGCGAAACTTCCGCCCCGGCGTTAACAACTCCCGCGCGTAAATCGTGGCGACGACTTTCTTGCTGCCGAAGACCACCGGGGCCTTACGTAACTCCTGCTTGCCTGACTTGCCAGGCGTCGCAAAATTCGTCGTCTCGGTGTTCTTGGACTTAATCCTCGCCCGCACTCGCAGAGTAACCAGTTCCACTTCACGCCCCGCGTAGCTGTATCCGTATCTCCGCTCATGCTCCCGCCGGAACGCCTCGATCATTCCCCGAGAGTGCGGCACATTCAACTCGTATCCTTGCCCCCGGTAGCGCACATCCACGCTCAAATCAAATCTGATTGTTCCTTTCCACCCCTCACGTCGAAAGTCCTCCTGCGCCTTCCGCCGCAACGCCAAGAACTCTTTATCCAGCCTTGCCCCCGGCAACTTGTCCAAAGCTCGCCACAGCACGGTCCGCGAATAATCTCTCACCACGTCGCTAACCAGAATTCCATACGCCGACAACGCCCCCGGCAGCGCCGGCACAATCACCCGCGGGATGCCCAGACCTTCCGCTAATTCGCAGGCATGCAGACCCCCCGCCCCGCCGAAAGCCACCAGTGCAAACTCACGTGGATCATAACCTCGCTCAATCGAAACCACGCGAATCGCCTTTTCCATGGTCGCATTGACCACACGTACCACCCCCGCCGCAAACCGTTCGACTGAAAGTCTGGGGCCTTGCTTCTTCCGCATTGACCACGCGTACCACCCCCGCCGCAAACCGTTCGACTGAAAGTCTGGGGCCTTGCTTCTTCAACCATTCCGCAACCACCCTGCGTGTGCGCTCCACATCGAGCCTGAAATCTCCACCCAGAAAACAGTCGGCTTGCAGCCGCCCCAAAATCAGATTGGCATCGGTCACCGTGGGCTGCATTCCCCGTCCGTAGCAGATCGGCCCCGGATCAGCCCCCGCCGATTCCGGTCCCACCCGCAACGCCTCCGCCGCGTCGAAGCGCGCAATCGAGCCTCCGCCTGCTCCAACGCTGTGAATGTCGAGCATCGGCACTCCCACCGGAAGCCCGGCGATTTCCGATTGCCCGCTCACCCGCACCTCGCCCTCCACCAGCGCCACGTCAGTCGACGTTCCGCCCATGTCGAACGAAATAATCCTAACGAACCCAAAGTGCCCCATTTCTCGCGCGTTCTTTGTGCGAGAAGTGGGAGTACTACGCCGCGCCATGGCAGCCGCTCCTACCACGCCGCCCGCCGGCCCTGAAAGCACCGTCCGCACCGGCTCCCGCGC
>OMOD01000014.1:774-17406 GCA_900290255.1 Candidatus Sulfotelmatobacter kueseliae | reverse complement strand
TGGCGAGGGTACGCCTCGCTGTGCTCGGCGGGGCGGACGAATGCGTCCGCCCCTACATCGCCCGCGGTCTTAACTATCCTCCCACCACCGCTTCGGCCTCGATCTCCACCAGGATCTCGGGTGAAATCAGCGCGCTGACCTGGACCATCGAGGTCGCCGGACGAACATCGCGGAAGAACTCGCCGTGGGCTTTGCCGACTTTCTCCCACTCCGCAATGTTGGTGACATACATGCGCGTGCGCACCACATCCTTTAGGCCAGCTCCGGTTTTTTTCAAAGCGCTCTCAATGTTCTTGAGCGTCTGCACCGCCTGGGCGTAAACGTCGCCGACGCCGACAATTTTTCCATCCGGCCCCGTCGCTGTCGTCCCTGAGACGTGCACGTATGGCCCAATCCTGACCGCGCGAGAGTAACCCACAACCGGCTCCCAGGGCGTACCGCTCGAAATATTCTGCCGTTCCATCACGATTCCTCCGTGGCGGTTGATTCTACAAGGTCCCCCTTCGGGGGGGTATCTCAACAATCCCGGGAGAGACCTGAAGCCGCCTGCGGTTTATTAGCAGCCATCTTGCCCTAGTGCCAGCAGAAAACCGCCGACAACTCTCCCGCCAGCAGCGGGTTCCATCTGATTAGCAGAATCGATTGGAACGATAAACAAAAGTCACTTGCGTCGTGCTCTGAAGTGGTGATATCTACTCGGCAGTGATCAAACTCCGCACCGGGGGCGGAGTTCGAGGAACCTGGGATTATGATTCCGGAATCGCATCCGCTGCAGCAGTTGTTTCAGGATCTGGTGGGGCGGCACTACGCGCAGGAGATCGGCATTCGCGATCCCCAGATAGTGGCCTATGTCTCGCATCTGCTGGCGGAGTTCTGCGAAGCGGACCAGCTCTACAAGATTTGTGACCGCGCCGACCGTCCACTTACCGACGTTGGCGAGATGCTCGTGGAATCCGACCCGGTCTACGGGCCCGCGCCATCGTTTGACCGCGAGCGCCAGGTGCGGAAACATATCGGCGACTACACGTTGTTCTTCGCGGGAATGTTCCCCGAAAGCATCAATCATTTCCGGCTGCGCCGTCATCGCCTGGAGAATTTCGTGGAGTGGATCAAGGCCGGAAAAGAAAGCTACTACATCGTCTCCCAGTTTGAGCACTTCGAGTACGCCAAGGTCGCACCCTTGTTCGCCAGTCTTTCGCGAAATTTCGAAAGCTGTGTCTACGGACTGAACATGGTGAAGAACGACCTCGAAGAGATGCAGCATCCCATCGTCCGCCGCGCCGACGATTTGATCATGTAGCGCCTTACCGGAAGGCCGGCCGTTCGCGCACGTCCCCTGCGCTGGCCATGCGGTAGAAACTCAGCGCCGCATCGCCTTGTATGAGCCTGCGAAATCTGCGCAGCGGGCCGAATTCTTCGCCCGGATCGAATTTCTTTTCGTGCTCGGCAATCACCATCGACATCGCCCACACCACGGGCGATTCCGCCAGCCCCCGCAAGGTTTCGCGGTAGGCCTCTTTCATGCGGTAGGGCGGATCAACGAACACTACGTCGGCGGCCACGTGTTCGCGCGCCATGCGCCAGAAGGCGCGCGGCAATGCCTCCTGGTAGAGCTTGAATCCGCTGCGAAGGTCGAGGCTCTCGAGGTTCTGCCGGATCAGGTTCGCTGCCGCTGCCGACGACTCGACAAAGCACACCAGCTTTGCGCCCCGGCTGAGGGCTTCAATACCCACCGCGCCCGTGCCCGCAAACAGATCGAGCCAGACGCTGCCTTCGAGTGCAGACGGATTCCCCGCAGTCAGCACATCGAACAGGGTTTCCCGCAGCCGGTCCGAGGTCGGGCGGATGTCCATGCCGCGCAGCGAGCGCAGCGGCCGGCTCCGGTATTTCCCCGCGATCACCCGCATGGCTGTGAACCTTCGGTTCCCGCAACTAATATATCCGCCCATGTAGAATAAAAGCAGCCAAGCCCTTATGCGAAGCTGGTCCATGCCGGTGGGACGTTTGTTCGGCGTTGATGTCCGCCTGCACCTCACCTTTTTCCTCCTGCCCATGTTCATTTACTGGACCGAGTATTCGGCAAACAAGGGCAACGCCAACGGCTCGCGTGACCTCGCTCTCGCCGGCATCATTCTGGCTTGTGTAGCCGCCCATGAATGCGGCCACATGTTCGCCGCGCGCCGCTTTGGCCTGATCCCGAAGGCGGTGATTTTGTTGCCGCTCACCGGCGTAACTCTCTACGACGAGCCGCGCTCCGAAAAATCACAAACGCCCGCGCTGCTCTGGCAGCGGGAGATACGTCTCGCTCTGGCCGGACCGTTGGTGAACCTCACCCTCGCATGTCTGGCAGCAGCTGTCATCAGTGGCACCGGCCGCGACTACGAACTTTGGAAGTGGCCTTTCCTGTCCGCACGCAATCTGCCCCGCAGCCTGGTCTGGGCCAACCTTTACCTGGCCATTCTGAATCTCATACCCGCCTATCCGCTCGATGGCGGCCGCGTCTTGCGGGCAATGTTCTCGCGCACGCTCGACTTGTCCGCGGCCACCCGGCGCGCCGTTTCGATCAGCACCGCGATCGCCATGGTGCTGATCTTTGCCGGCCCCTTCAGTGACCTCTGGCTAACCATGGTCGGCGTAGTCATTTTCTTCGCGGCTCAATTGGAGGAGCGCGCGCTCGTGTTCCAGTCGGTGCTCGACAACGTCCGCCTGGAAGAAGTCATGCTCACCGACTTCGCCACGCTCTCGCCCGCCGACACTCTGGAAGACGCTCTGGAAAAGGCAGTTCATTCTCTCCAGGACGATTTTCCCGTGGTTCGGGGCAGCGATATGGTGGGAGTGATTTCACGCCAGCGCATTCTCGACGCGCTGCGGGCGGAAGGCAACGGCTACGTGCAGGCGGTAATGAACAAGATCTTCGAGGTCTCCATGCGCCAGGAGTCGCTCAGTTCGGCCTTCCGAAAACTCACCGCCCGAAATTCCAGCATCATCCCGGTCGTCGAGGATCAGCGCCTGATCGGCATTGTCACCCTGCAGAACCTCATGCACTCCATGGCCCTGCTGGCCGAGAGCCGCAAGCTGCAGCGGGACGAGACGGAGTCGTAAGGGCGGCATATTTCAGATTGAAGATTTTAGATTTAAGATTTTTCATTCGAGCACGCTCCAAGCGAATGTCAAATCTGCAATCTAAAATCAACAATCTGAAATCGCATTCCTAAAACAACCGCACCCCCTTCGCTGTTTGCACGGCCGGAATCTGCCGTAGCTTCGCCAGCACTTCGGGCGGCACGCTCCCGTCTACGTGCACCACGGCGATGGCTTCCCGCGGCTGGTCTGAATCTTTGTCGGCGCTGCGCCGCCCCAGGGAAAAATCCGCGATGTTGATAGATTCCTCGCCCAGGATCGTTCCCACTCTGCCGATCACGCCCGGGACATCGCGGTTCCGCAGATAAATCAGGTTGCGCTCCAGCGGTGCTTCCACATCAATTCCATCCACATGCAGCAACCGTGGCGCGTTCCCGTGCAGCACGGCTCCCTTCACCATGTGCTCTTCCCTGGAACTCTTCAGAGAAATCGAGAGCACACTGCCCGCGCCCCCAGTCGAGGCCGTCGTTTTGGGCGACTCATGCACCCGCAGCCCGCGCGCATCAGCAATCGCAGCCGCGTTCACCAGGTTCGCCTTTTCCTCCAGCGCCTGGTTCAGAATGCCCTTGATTGCCCCGTTGCGGATCAGTTCCGTTTTCCATTCGCCAATGTGGCCGCTATAGCGGATCGAGATTTCTTCAATCGTTCCTTCCGACACCTGCGCCAGAAACGCTCCCATGCGTTCCGCCAGCACGATGTAAGGCTGCATCAGCGCGTACTCCTCGGCCGAAACCGAGGGAACATTCACTGCATTTTGAATTACGCCATGCTTCAAATACTCCTTCACCTGCCGCGCGATCTGCACGCCTACGGCCTCTTGCGCCTCATGGGTGGAACCGCCCACGTGCGGCGTGAGCACCACGTTTTCGAGCGCCACGAGCGGCGAGCCCGTTGGCGGCTCTTCGGCAAAAACGTCGAGCGCTGCCGCCGCGACGTGGCCTTGCTTGAGCGCCTGCGCCAGATCGGCCTCATTCACCAGTTCGCCGCGCGCGCAGTTCACCAGCCTCACCGCTTTCTTCATCTTTGCGATGGACGCCGCGTTGATCATCCCCACGGTCTGCGGCGTCAGCCCCACGTGCAACGTAATGTAGTCCGCGACGCCGTAGACTTCATCGAGTCCCGTCAGCCGGATTCCCTGCTCCTTGGCCACCGCGACCGACACAAACGGATCGTGCGCCACCAGTTCCATGCCGAAGGCCTGCGCCCGCCGCGCGACTTCTAATCCAATCCGTCCCAGCCCGATGATGCCCAGCGTCTTCCCGCGCAGTTCGGTTCCCTGCAGCGATTTCTTCTCCCATTTGCCGGCGTGCATGAGTGCGTCCGCGCGGCACAAATGGCGGGCCATGGCCAGCATCATGCCCAGCGTTTGCTCGGCGACGGCCACAGCGTTGGCACCCGGCGTGTTCATCACCGCGATACCTTTGCGCGTGGCCGCTTCCAGGTCAATATTGTCCACGCCCACGCCGGCCCGCCCGATCACGCGGAGTTTTTTCGCGTGTTCCAGCAGCCTGGCGTCCGCCTGCACCGCCGAACGCACAATCAGCGCATCGGCGGATTCCAGATGCTCCGCCAGCTTGCCTTCCAGTTGATCCGCAGTGAGAACGGTCCACCCGGGCTCTTGCAGTTCCGCCACCGCCGATCGAGAAATCTTCTCCGCTACGATAATTTTCACGAACCATTTCCTTCGCTCACGCTTCTCTTTCAGCGTGAGCCTTTCTTAGAAATCCGCCAGACAACCAAATGACCGGAAAGTGACACGTCGCTGGCAAGCGCGGCCACGGAAAGGCATTCCACGGCGCAGGCTCACGCCCTCCCCTCGGCCTGCGCCGCCGCCCTTTGCCTATCTCAGTGCACGCTGGTACCCTGCGGCGGCTGCACTTCCGCATATCCAGTCGGCACATCAAACAAGCTCGCGTCGAGGCTGTCCTGGGAATACGACGTCACCTCGATCTTCATGTCCATCATCGAACCGGGCGCCGGGGCTGGCGGCGGAGGTCCAGCTGTACCGCTGCTGCCACTCGCGCTGCCGCTGTCGCTCGGCTGTTGCTGCTTCTTCTTGCCAAAAAGTCCGCCCAGGCCCTTGGTGATCGCGTCGTGGGCGCTGGTGGGCGGGCTGTTGTTGCTCGAGGAAGTCTGCGATCCCTGGTCCGGTTGTTGCGGCGCCTGTCCGGTGGATGCCTGTCCACTGGATCCCTGAGCGCCGGCATTCTGCCCGCCTTGCCCCGTTGCCGACATCCCTAAACTGCTGTACTCGACCAGCGGCATGCCATCCATCTTGATGGCATTCTTCCGGAACTCGTCGGAGGCTTGGGTCATCTGCGAATTGGAGATTCCGACTGAGCCCGGCAGCCAATCCAACTCTTTTGCCATCTTGACGTAGAACTGTCGGACCTCCTCGTAACCCGGGATCGAGCCATACCAGGCGTCGGCGGTCATCCAGGTGGACGCGTTGGACTTCTCCAGGTCCGCTTCGGTTTGGGGATCGGTGGACTTGAACGTCATGTCCATGCGCATCTTCATCTCTTTCGCAGGAACGTTCAGCACCGTGGTGGTCTGGCCCGTGGCCTGCACATCAAACTTCGGAACCATGGTGACGTTCTGGGCATTATCGTGTTTGGCCGCCGCCTTAGCCTGCTCCTCTTTCATCCTCTCCCTGGCCTGTTCCACCTGTTGCCGGAACTGTTCAAAGGTCTGAACCCAATAGGCCTTCTTCGCGGTGTCGATGTGAATGAACCGTTTGCCGTCCAGGTCAATGATCTCGACGGTTCCGTCGGGGCGTTCGGTCCGCAGGCGGTTGCCATGAACCATCGTGGTGGAAAGCTGCGGTTCCGTCACCTGCCGCGCGTTCTTGCTGAACACTCCCAGTGTCTTGGTCACGCTCACCAGCGTGCCGCCGGTTACCTTGCTCTGTTGCGTGTATTTGAAATCCGCCCGGCTCGTGGCGACTGCCAGGATCGTCACTGCCAGCGTGGTTCCAATGGATCTGAGTTTCATCATGCGCCTCCTTACGAATCAGGATGATTGCGCTGCTACAGTGCTATCCACCTAAGCCTTAACGCACGGCCAGAGCTGTCTCAGCATGGCGGGCGTAAACCTCCTGCGCCGCCCGCACCGCCGCGCCATACGCTACACTCTTCCCGGTCACGCGGGCCAGCACGTGTTCCAGTGCGCCCAGAATGCCGATGGTGTCGAGGTAATCGTAATAGCCGATGTGCGCGATGCGGAAAATCCTGCCCTTCATCTCGCCCTGTCCGTTGGCCACTACCGCGTCGAAGGATTCGCGGAATTCCTTCACGATTTTTCCCGAGTCGATTCCTTCCGGCGCACAGATTGCCGTCAGCGCGGCCGCGGGCGAAGACGCATACAACTCCAATCCGAGCGCCTTCGCTCCCGCACGCGTCATCTCCGCGCATTGCTCGGCGTTCGTGACCAGTTCCTCGCGTCCCTGCGCCAGATTGCCCTTGCCCATAGCGCGCACGAAATCCAGCGCCGCTCCCAACGCCGCAAACAACGAAGTGGCGGGGGTGTACGCGGTCTCGCCCTTGGCCGCCGATTTGCGTTCTTTGCGCAGATCGAAGTAATAGCGCGGCGAGGTCGTCTTTTCCATACTTTTCCACGCCCGCTCGCTCACCGCGCAATACGCCAGCCCCGGCGGCATCATCAGCGCCTTCTGCGACCCGCCGATGATCACGTCCACGCCCCAGCCGTCCACATCAAGGTGGGTCGTGCCCAGGCCAGTGATCGCATCGACGACCAGCAGGGTCTCATTTCCTGAGGCCCCGCCGTGGGCCCGCACGATCTTCGCGATCCCTTGAATGTCATGCCGCACCCCGGTGGAACTCTCGGTCGCCTGCACGAACACGGCTCGCACATCGAACGCCATTCGCGCCCGAATGTCTTCCAGTTGGAAAGTCTGGCCATAGGGCACGTTCAGCTCCTCCACGTGACAGCCAAACGCCTTGGCCAGAGCTGCCCAGCGCTCGCCGAACTTGCCCGCCGTGAGCACGAGCACGTTGTCACCCGGCGAAGTCAGATTCGATACCGCCGCTTCCATCACGCCCGTGCCCGAACACGCCAGCACGAGCACATCGTTCTTCGTGCCGATGAATTCCTTCATGTCGCTCAGAACGCGCTGAAACAGCGCCTTGAAGTCGGCCGTCCGGTGATGCGCCGCGAACGAGGCCATGGCCGTCTGGGCCGCCGGCAGCAACGGCGTCGGCCCGGGAGTAAAAAGACGATTCTTATGCAACATGGTCGGGATCCTTAGGAGGAGGAATGGTCTCCTAGTTTACCGGAACCGGGCCCGGAGAGCACGTTTCGAGCGCGTCTGGCTGGCGACTCAGTGAGGCGTCATCCCGAAGGCCCGCGCTTTCACCAGCGGGCCGAGGGATCTGGCGCATACCGCCGAGACGCCCCGCGCGAGATCCCTCGCTCCGCCTGAAAAGCGGCTGCGCTCGGGATGACGCCGTCGAATAAGGTGAGGACAGTCAAGACTCAAACTGAGGCACTACCGCGCGTCTGGTGTGTGAGCCGCGGTCCAGAAAAAGGCCGCCTGGACAGGCGGCCTGCTTTGCCTCTGGCTTCGAGTTCAGCGGGCGAACGAGAAGTTCAGTCCGGTCGTGAAAAGGACGTCGTTCTTCTTGGCCCCAATCGGAGGGTTGGAAACGTAAATGTCGCCGAACTGGTTCTGCCAGCCCAGCCATTTGCTGATCTTGGTCACGGTACCGAAGTTGAAGATTCCCCGGTATTGACCCGTCTGCTGCAGATCGGGATAGAAATAGAAATTCTGAGTCGCCACTGTGCTCTTGCCCAGCTTCCGGCTCAGTTCCTCGCCCAGAGTCAAAGCCGCAAAGCGGTTGGTCACGCCATAGGACTGGTAGACGCCGGTTGGCGCAGTCAAAGGCGGAGTCGGTGGGACTTCAGCCCCGTCCGAATAAGTTTCATGTGTGTAGTTGATGCCGCCCAGGATGTTCAGTGTCGTGGGGTCGGACTTGATGGCGTGCCAGCCGAGGCCGCCGCTGTAGACTGCGCGCAAATCCAGATACTGGAGAGCGTTGGCCATGAAGTCCGCGGCGCCAAAGGCAAACATCCGGGGATTCAAGTTGCGGTCGTAGCGCAGGCCGCCGGTTTCCAGACTCGCGACGATGCTTGGCGTGGCGAGATTGTTCTGGGTGTTGATCGAAGTCGCATACAGTGTGAGCTTATCGGCGAGCCTGGTATGGACCGCGTTGAAAGCCAGCGCCAGGTTCTCCGTTTCACTGTTTCCCCGGGTCACAGAGAAACCCACGTTCGCTCCGCCAGTCCATCCCTGCAGAAGTCCGGGATGCAGCGACTTGTCGTAGGCCGCCTGCTCGGCGTCGTTGCGGATAAGGGTCACGTCTTCTCTGGCCGCCTCAACCGTACCGGCGGTCGCCGTGGCGATTTCGATCTTTCCGTCAGCCGTGGTGACCGGACCAACGGCCGTTTTGCCGTCCTTCAGGCTGACGTGCAACTCCTTGTCGGTCTTGATGTCCTGGATCGCGGAGAACTGGATGGTCACATCTCCCGCCGCATCGGTGTGCAGGACCACCGTCTTGCCGTCTCCCTTGACCACCGTACCGGTGAGCCGGTCACCGTTTTTCAACGTAATCTGATCGGCAAACGCAGCCACCGACAGTCCAAGAAACACGATTAGAGTGAACCGTTCGAACTTACGCAGCACAGCCTACCTCCACCTTTCAGAGTTTTTGGAATACAGGTGCAATTGGGACCCAGGGTTACCTTTGAAGCTGGAACCAGAAACAGGGACGAAGCGGAGTCAGGAACCAGGAAATGAAAACCGAAGATAGCGCCCGCCTTTTTCAGCGGCGGGCCGGTTTAGCTCTTGGTTTCAGTATTCTTGCCCTGCTCGTTGGAACCCTGTGCCGGGGGATTATCCTTCATACCCTCCTTCAGGGCACGAATCCCCTCGCCCAGACCCTTTCCGAGTTCTGGCAGTTTCTTGGGACCGAACACCAGCAGGGCGATAAAGAAAATCACTACCAGGTGCATCGGTTGAAATAGACCTTCAAGCATTGCAGCCTCCAAGGCGCACTATTACCTGTCGAGATCATACGCTATCGAACGTCCCGGGGGGAAGGTCAAGCGAACCTTCTCCCTGGGCCTTCTAGTCGTCGTGTTCTCTTTCTACCCCACGCCGTCCTCCCCTTCGGTGAACGACCCCACAGTTAGCTGTGATTTCGATCACACCATACGCCAGGCCGGTTGGCAGTTGGGCAATCAAGTTACCTTTTCCTGTTACTTCCGTGACCTTACCGCCGAGTTCGCCGGCGGGCTATGTTTCCAAGGGGCTTTCGGCAGGGGCTTCTGCCTGAAAAGCCGCCACCAGCAAGGCTTGGCGGCGCAACCGAGCTGAGGCGAGGTTGTCGAGCGGGCCCATCACGCGTCGGGGAGTCCTGTGAGAATCAAGGCGTCACTATTGCTCGCTTTCTTCCTTCTTGCCGTCACCGCCGCCTATTCCACCGATACCCCTTCTTCCGCGACCCCAGCCGTGAGCACCACCCAGCTGGCAGCCTGGCTTACCGGGGGGATCTCCAGTGACCGTCTGGCCCGTCTGGCTACGGAACGCGGAGTTGCCACCCTCCCGACCAGGAATGAACTCCGCCAGCTTGAGTCGGCCGGAGCCGGCAAGGACCTGCTGCGGGCTCTTAGTTCGGGAAATGCCCGGTCCGCCAGCGTGGGCCCTGACATTCCGGCAACCTTGCTGAAGGCCGCCGCAAAAGCCCGCCGGCAGCACTACCATGAGGCCGAACTGCAGTTGCGCGAGGCCTTGCGCACAGACGAGGGCAACTCCGCCCTGCATTTCGCCCTCGGAACCGTGCTCCGCTTCGAGGAGCAATGGGACGACGCCTTCGACGAGATCAGCCAGGCCACCGCGCTGATGCCTGATTTCCCCGAGAACCACAGCGCCCTGGCTTACATCTTCTACCGCAGCGACGATGGCCCGGATGCCGTGGCCGAGGCACGCACCGCCCTCAGCCTTGACCCGAAGAACGCGGAGGCTTATCAGTACCTGGGCCTTGGCCTGTACTCGACTGGCCAATATGAGGCAGCGGTCCATGCCTACGGCGAGGCGCTGACCTGGGATCACGACAATGCCGACACTTACTACGACATGGGAATCGCGCTGCACGCCGATGGCAACCTTCCCGGCGCTATGGCAGCTTACGAGCATGCCATCCGCCTGCGGCCTGATTTCTGGGAGGCTCACTCCAACCTGGGATTAGTTCTGCACGAAGAAGGCAACCTCGATCGCGCCGTGGCCGAATATCGCCGCGCCAAGCAGATCGCCCCGGATGAGGCCTCGATCCGCAACAACTTGGGCAACACCTACTGCGACCAGGGAAATTTCGACGCCGCCGCTGAGGAATTACACCAACTCTACCGCCAGCATCCGGAGTGGCAGCAGGGACACGCCTGCCTGGCCAGCGCCTACATGGCGAAGAAGAACTACGACGCTGCCGTGGAAGAACTGCGGCTGGCCCTCCGCCAGAATCCGACCGGATCGGCCGAACACCGCATCCTGGGACAGGTTTTGCTGCTCGACAACAAGCCGCAAGATGCCTTGCGGGAACTGCGTCTCGCCGTTTCTCTCAACCCTGACTCCGACCTGGCTCATCACACGCTGGGCACGGCCTTGTTCGAGCAGCAGGAGCTCCAGGCCGCCGAGAAGGAGTTCCGCGAGGCGCTGCGCCTGAATCCTTCGGCCGACAATCACTACTCCCTGGCCGCCTGCCTGATGAGCCTTGATCGCTATGACGAGGCCCTGGCGGAGCTGGAAACAGCCGCCCGGCTCGATCCCGAGCGGCCGCTCTACCGCGCCCGCCGCGAAGAACTGCTCAAGCTGATGAAGGAGTCCGGCCGGAGCCAGTAGGCGAGGCGGGCGCTTACTCCGCCTTCACTCCGACCCACTTCCTGCCAGCGTAGAGCTTGTAGCCTTCGCCATCCTCCACCAGCTTCAACGGGACGGGACGCTTCAGTTCCTGGTCCGTCTGAAAGGCGGTGCTGAGCACATCGTTGTTGGCCACGTCCATCACCACAAACTTGCCGCCTTCTGTGAAACCGAAGCCATATTGCCCCGGCGCCAGTTCCGATCCTCCGATGTTAAGTTTCACTTCCGTGATCAGCAGGCCTTGATACTTCTGCTGGATCGAGGTCGCGTAACCCGACGCATCCACCAGCGCAGCCAGCGCCATTTTGCTGCCGGCTAGCTGAAATCCAGCCGCATTGCGCAGTTGTACCGTCGCTTTCTGCCCCGCGAAGAAGAATTCCGCCGGGATTGCCTTCTTCAGTTCATCACCGCTGAGCACATGCTTCGAAGCCTGCTGCGCCACAGCCGTCGACAACAGGGCTATGCCGAGAACACCCAGAAGAGCCAGACGAATGTTTTTCATGATCATGTTTCTCATGACAATGGGACCTCGAGTTTGAGTGTGGAGAGAAGCTCACGGGAACTCTACTCATTCCCACCGTCAGGCGCAACCCGAGAGCGTGAGCTGGCGCTGACCCCTGACCCCTGGCCCCGGTTTTTCGCTTTGCCCGCAAGATTCGGATAGTCCACTCTCATGCTTTGCCATAGGCTTTCCTTACCATGACGACCAATGCCATACTCGCAGCAGAAAGCCTGAAGGCAATGCCCACGCCTCAACCCAACCCGGCCGTCCCGTCGTCCGGTGACCAATCTCCTGCTGATCGTGTTGCGGCCACACCGTCCGACGACGAACGCTGGAGCGCGGTCGTTCGCCGCGACGCCGCTCATGACGGAGAATTTGTGTTTGCTGTCTCGAGCACTGGAGTGTACTGCCGCCCCTCGTGTCCGGCGCGCCGCCCGAGGCGGGAAAACGTCCGGTTCCTTTCCGGGCCCGAGCCGGCCGAGCAGGCCGGATATCGCGCCTGCCTGCGCTGCTGCCCGAAATCCCTGCCAGGCGCCCAGTCCGACGGCGTGAAAGCCGTCTGCCGTTACATCGAGCAGCATCTCGACGAGCCCCTCACTCTGGCTCGTCTTGGCCGGGAATTTCACCAGAGCCCGTTTCACCTGCAGCGCCGCTTCAAGGCGGTTCTCGGCATTACGCCGCGCGCCTATGCCGACTCCTGCCGCCTGCGCCTGCTGAAGCGCAACCTGCAGGCCGGAGACTCGGTGACACGCGCCATGTACGACGCCGGATATGGCTCCAGCAGCCGGCTTTACGAACGCACCGCCTCGCAGCTCGGCATGACTCCCGACAAGTATCGCCGCGGCGCCATTGCCGCCGCCATCCGCTACACCTGCGCCGATTCGCCGCTGGGGCGCATGCTCATTGCCGCCACCGAGCGCGGCCTCTGCGCCATCAAGTTCGGCCGATCCGAAGGCGAACTGATCGAAGGCCTGAAACGCGAATTCCCTTTTGCGGTCCGCAAGCGGGATGACGGCGAAATCGAGTCCTGGGTCCAGGCCCTGCTCCGCCACATCGACGGCCGCGATAAGGAGCCTGCTTCTTCGCTGCCGCTCGATATTCGCGCTACCGCTTTCCAACGCCGCGTCTGGACGTACCTGCAGTCCATTCCTTTTGGAGCCACCCAGTCCTATCGCCAGATCGCCCAGGCGATTGGAAAGCCCCGTGCCGCGCGCGCCGTGGCCCGGGCCTGCGCCACGAACCCGGTTGCGGTGGCGATCCCGTGCCATCGCGTGATTCGCGAAGATGGCAGCATGGGCGGCTATCGCTGGGGCATCGAACGGAAAAAGGCATTGCTGGAGATCGAGAGCGGCGTGGGGATCTAGTACGGCCGCCGCCCGACTCATCCACGCCGTTCCCGTCAGAGATGCTGGTGGACTACGTGCGGCTCTACACGAACTAAGCCCAGCCGATCTGAAAGCCGGCTCCAGCACAACCGAGCGACTCGCACCTCGACTCGGTGTAGTGACCTTAGAACAGATCTCGCATGCACCAACGGTTGCCGCCGGCAAATTCATCCCCAGCGACAGGCGCCGTGAACAGCTCGGAATGAACTCCGCCGGCCGCGCGAAAAGCCGTGCCAATCAAGGCATTTGACCGCAGTGACTCCCCGGCAGACCAAAGTAATCTGAGAATTACCAAAGCCTATGCCCGTGGGACATCTGTTCGCTGAGCTTTACCGATGAGATGTTGGGACGGCGACCAGAATGGCCCAAGACGACATGGACGATCTTCACCTCCGTATCGCACGAGTCACCGACGATCTGCGCACGATCCAGCGGGAGCTCAACTGCGCGGCCATGCAGGCGCCGAGCGATCCGGAACTCATGGAAGCGCTCAATTCTCTCGCCGAGACTGAGCCCATTGACACGTTGCGCATGGCGCTCGACCAGATGCGTCATTTCCTGTGGTTCTATTCGCAGGTGATGAACAACGAAGCGGAATTTGGCGAGAAGTTGCGGCAGTCGGCCGCGGCCAAAACCGCGACGGATGAGGCCCCCAAGGTCGAGAAGACTTTTCTGGATCAGCTTTCCCGCGCCGACGAACTCCTGCTCCTGCAACATCTGGCCGAAGCCAAGCAGCGCAAGCCAAACTAACAATCCCGTGTCGGGACGCCGGCCTCAGCCTGCCCTGAGCGAAGCCGAAGGGCCGTCCGACGGCGTGCAGCGCCGCAGTGCCGATCGCTCTAGAACCCTTGCCCGCGCACAACCGTCTTGCGCACTTCTCCATCAGGACTGAGCACCACGAAATCGGCGTTCGCGCCGCTGGCCAGGATTCCGTAAGTCCCCGACAAACCCGCCGCCCGAGCCGGGTTCAACGTGGCTGCCCGTATCGCATCTTTCAGGCTCCAGCCGGCAAACTGCGTTATGTTGCGCACCGCGCGATCCATGGTGAGCACGCTTCCGGCCAAGCCGCCGCCCGAGGTGCACTTGCCGTCCTTGACTTCCACCTCGATCGGTCCCAGCTGGTAGCGTCCATCGGGCATGCCAGTCGCAGAAATAGAGTCCGTAATCAGCACTGCCCGCTCGATTCCTTTCGCCCGCAGGAAAAGCTTCACTACCGGAGGCGAAACATGAATTCCGTCGGCGATGATGTCGGCGCTCATCCGGTCGTCGCTGAGCACTTCGGCAATGATGCCCGGGTCGCGATGATCGAGTGGGCGCATGGCATTGAAGGTGTGCGTCGCATGGCGGGCCCCAGCGTCTACGGCGCTCTGCGCCACCGTCATTTCGGCATCGGAGTGGCCAATGCTTACGCAGACCTGTCGCCGAGCCGCTTCCACAATCGTTTCCATTGCTCCCGGAATTTCAGGCGCGATCGTCATCATGCGCACGCGCCCGTGCGCCGCCTGCCACAGACGATCGAAAATCTCTACCGTCGGCGCAACCAGATATTCCGGCGGATGCACTCCCCGGCGCTTGTGGCTCAGAAACGGCCCCTCCAGATGAATGCCTAAAGGCCGCGCCTGGACCCCGCCGCCATTGCTGGGCGGTCGGCTCTCATCCTTCTCGATGGCCTCGGCCAGGCGCTCCAGCGCCGCGCAGGTCGCGTCGAGCGGCGCGGCCACCGTGGTCGGGAAGTATCCTGTCGCGCCGTGGGTGGTAAGAAAATGGCCCAACCGCGGCAGATCGGACGGCAACGCCCTCATCAGATCCACTCCGGCTCCGCCATGCATGTGAATGTCGAGAAAGCCGGGCGCGAGCACAGCATCGCCGAAATCCACCAAGGGAGCGTTGCCCGGGACTTCTTTCCCGGATCGCGAGACCACATCGGTGATCCGTCCGTCTTCGACGACGACTAGCGGATGCAGGATTTCTTCGGTCGGAGTGTAAAGGCGGCTTGCAGTGAATGCGGTTCTCATAAACGGGGTCCGGCGACGGGGGCCGGCGAAAGACCATCGTAGTCGCTGACCGTTTTTCCCACAACCGCGGCACGAAGCGGATCGCTTGCCGCTCCGTATCCGCCGAAACCGGTTCACCGCCCCGCCGTGGCGCCTGAACTCCGCTACTGCCATCCTTACCGCAAAGGCGCGCCGGCGATGGCTGTCTTCAATTGGCGCCAGAATGTTATAATTTTCTTGCGCTTCAGCGTTTTCTCGAGCGAGCACGATATTGTTTCTTGTCGCCGTCGCGCGTGTCGGGGAGTGGCTCAGCCTGGTAGAGCACCTGGTTCGGGACACTACGGAACACAAGGATCTCAAATCTAAACCATTGATTCGGCGTTGCTTCAGCACACGAGATCCCGATGGAAACCTACTGAGGCTAGTCCCATTACTTAGTCCCAATTCTGTGGTACGCCGTGACGCGGCCGCCATTGTTTCGATCTCGATGACATAGCTCGCTCAGCGGAGCCTCGGCTACGGTAGGCCGAAGGGGCTGACTTCATAAGGCTATAGCGAACAAAAAGCGAATATGCTAGGCTCACGTTCGGAACCTCACGACACATCGCCGTGAGGTTCCACTCTCATCACGGTCTGGTGTTAAGCCCCATGGACGAAGGTCGAAAACGGGTGATTGGAATCATGGCTGCGATTCTTGCGAGCCTGCACATGCAGACGGCAGACGACCTGTTTGGGACTCCACAGGGGAGCCCACGGACGGACAAGCTGATTGATGCAAGCATCCAGTGGGCAGAGCGGATCATGCGGAAGATTGATGGCGCGTTCGGGAACTGAACCACTGGGGCTGCGGGAAAGAAACTAGACTGCTGAGCCTAACGCATGGGAGCGCGACGCAGGGACAACCATCGCTTAAGAACTGGAGAAGCTCCCACTCATGCCATAATTCCCACATGTGCGGACGCTACCGACTCTCGCCTAGAGGGGAAATGGCGCAAAGGTTGTGAGAGGGATACAATTCCGGGCCGGGGGGGAAGGATGAGCAGTCAGACAGGACGTAACGATCCATGCGGGTGTGGCTCGGGGAAGAAGTACAAAGACTGTTGTGGAACGCCGCAACTCGAAGTTGCGAGCGTGCGAGTGAAGGATTTGAGCGATTTCCAATTGACGCCGGGGCTGGCGGATGCGCTCACGGCGTCTTTGGACCCCTCCTATCTTGAATACTTCGCCGCTGCCTGTTCAGGAAAGAGCACGAAGGAAGCTGAGCGGCGGATTGCAGCCATCCCGGAGGAGAAGCGTTATTTCACAAGGGTGCTTGACTCGCTGGATAGCGCATTTGCGGACTTCGATACTGAAACCGCGATGCTGGACTTGCCTCACATTCAGAACCGCAAACCTGAAGCCATCAAACGTTATCTTGAGTTCCGCCTACGGCAATTCAAAATGCTACTTGATGCGGTTGAGGATTACGTTGAAGGGAAGTATCCGGCAACGGACGGGCATTCTTAGCCCCTGCTATCCGATCAGCACCCGGATCAATCACGTGGCTCACGACGACGAGGAATGCTCGAAGCCCGTGGAACTTGACCAGATTCAGGATCGGCTCTTTTCGTAGTCAAGATCGCGCAGTATCCTTCGGCAACTACGCACTTGCTGGCTTGGCAAGGGGATGAGCTTTGTTGC
>OMOD01000014.1:205-764 GCA_900290255.1 Candidatus Sulfotelmatobacter kueseliae | reverse complement strand
CAGAGGGCTGGACGAGCGGTGGTCTCTTGGCTCGGTCTGAATCAGCAGGTGCTCCAGCATGCGGGAGAGGCGGTTGCGGAGCTTTGCGCAGTTTGGGTGTCAGTTTATTGATACGGCCCATTTTCCATTACCTCAGAGGCTTTGCTTCGCCTGTTTCATTTGCTCGTTAAGGAGAGCATAGGCTGGAGAAGCATGGCTCCGCTGATCCAAACCGCTCAGTCCTGACGATTCGCTTGGCAACCTCACAGATCGCAGAGCCGGAAACATTGCGGGGAGCTACGGATTTCGGCGCAGAAGCTAATCGTGGAGAACGATGTTGAGAAGCGAGCTGTGAACCTGTAGTTCATCACCAGCGTGGTAATCAATGAATCCCAATTTCCTAAACCTGTTCATGAAAAAGCTCACCCGCGAACGGGTTGTACCCACCATCTCAGCTAGAGTCTCTTGACTGATTTTGGGAACAGCAACTTCGTGCTTACCTTCCTTGCCGAAGTGGGCCAGCAACAGCAGAATCCGGGCTAGTCTTTTTTCACTGGAATTGAAAAGCTGGTCAACCAAA
>OMOD01000014.1:0-195 GCA_900290255.1 Candidatus Sulfotelmatobacter kueseliae | reverse complement strand
CAGCAACAGCAGAATCCGGGCTAGTCTTTTTTCACTGGAATTGAAAAGCTGGTCAACCAAATCTTCTTCGTAGCGGATGTTCCGTGTCAGCAAATATGCCACGAACATATCGGAGAACTCGTGTTCCCGGTGAAGCACTTCCATCATCGACTTCTTGCCGATTCGCATCACAGAGCAATCGGTCATTGCGGTTGC
>OMOD01000031.1 GCA_900290255.1 Candidatus Sulfotelmatobacter kueseliae | reverse complement strand
CAAGGCTCCCGTCCAGCAGTTCCAGACGATGCCGCTGTGGTCGAGAATCTTCTGAAACTCGGCAGCGGCAGCACTGCCCTGACCGGCTGCCAAGTATGCCTCGCCGCGCACATACACCGGATAGAGGCAGGAAATGTTGAGGACAAACGCAATTTCCCCCAACTCGATAGGGGAAGCAGCTTGCAGGGCATTCAAAGCGACAGGCGGATTCTTTCTGTCCAGCGCCATTTGCGCCTGAATTGTTGGCAGCCAAAGCGACTGCATCTGGGTGTCCAGCGGGAAGCGTTTCCCTAAGTCCTGTGCTAACGACTCGGCTCGNNCGGCGTTGCCATAGGCAGCTTCCCGCTGAGCGGCAATAGTCTGAAAGATGGCCCCATTTTCCTTGCTGTCAGCCCGGATGGCCGCGTCCACCGCTCGTTTGGTCAGTTCCCGTGCCTTGCCGAGATGACCGACATACGCCTCGGTGTCCGATGCGAGCGCAAGTCCCCAGTTCTCTTCGGGCTTGCCCGCAAACCACCGTTGCTGTTCCGCCATCGCCCCGGAGTCCGCCCCGAGAAAGGCAAGAGCGTAGAGAGCCTCGTGAAATATAGGATCATCGAGTTTTCGCGCCTGCGCGTCGTGGATCGTCTGCCGCGCCCCGTCGAAGCGTTGCAAGGCAAGGGCATAGTTGGCGGGATTTGTGTACCCACTAAGAGCGTCCGGCGCGAGGCGCACGGCTTGTCTAGTGATCTCCGTGGCTTTTTCATACTGTCCCTGTAAGGCGAACACCACGCCCAACCGGTTGTACGCTGCGGATTCCCGTGGGTAGCTCGCAATCTCCTCCTGATACGTTTGGGTTGCTTTATCCAGTTCCCCGGTGACAGTGTCATAGTAGTTGGCGGTGATCTCCAGTTTTTCCCGTTCGCTGGCATGGTCCCGCAACTGGAACGCCTTGGTGAAGTACTCGCTGGCCCGCCCTAGCTCGCTGAGACTGAAGTAGTCGTCGCCCACTACCGCGTAGCCCATGGCAAAATCCGGATCAAGCTCGATGGCACGTTGATGGTACGGCAGGGCTGCGGAGGAGCCTTTCTCATTAGAAGCCTTTCGTCCAAGGCTGTACGCTTTTAGCGCGTCGAGCGAAGACGTGGTGGCTTGGGCGAGCGGAACATCAAACTCCTGCACCGTCGCCAAGGATTCGCCCAGTTCGCCGCGCAGCTTGGACGCAGCCTCGCCCAGCGCGTCCAGCACCTTCTCCTTGGACGCCGCCGTCACCTGTTCCTGCGCCAGCGTGTCTCCGCTCTGGCAATTGACGGCCCTCAAGCCCAGCACATATTGGCTGCCCAGACTGCTAATCGATCCGGCAACGTATGCCTTGCTGCCCGCCCGCTGGCAAAGCTCGCGGACTACCTCGGGCGTGAGCTTCGTGCTGGCCGGACGGGTCATCTGTTGCAAGGTCTTCGTGACTGTGCTGTCAGAAAGCACGTTCAGGAAAGGCGATTGCCGCAGGGAAACGTTGAGCGCCGTCTTCATCGTGTCGTCGAATACTGCATCGCCTGTGCTGTTGGCAAAATCGGCGACAACGATGATGTCCTTCTCGGTCAGGCGCTCGCCTTGCTGATGCGAACGATAGTAAAGCCCGCCCGCGAACAGAAAAACGACGAGCAAGGCGACCAGCAGAACGGGGAGCGCAACCCTCCAAACCTTCGCATCCAGAGCCGCAGGAGCTTCAGGCACGGCCACCGTGCCTGAGCTTGCTGTCGTAGGACGGTATCCACTCTCGGAGTCCCTCTTCAGTCGTTGCAGGTCGGCTCGCATATCGGCTGCACTCTGATATCGCAGGTTGCGGTCCTTCTCCAGAGCCTTGCGGATGATCTCGTCGAACTGAGGAGGTAGCTGCGGGTTCCAGTGACTGGGTAATTCCACGGCCTCGTGGAGGATAGCCCCAAACGTCGCTCCTGTGGTTTCCCTGTCAAAGGGCAGGCGACCGCTGGCCATCTCGTAAAGCGTTACACCGAAGGAAAACAGATCGGTGCGTGCGTCCAGAGGCTTGCCTGCGACCTGTTCGGGTGACATATAGCTCACCGTGCCCAGAGCGATGTTTCTGGCGGTGAGGTCTTTCTCCGCAATCGTGGGATCGTCCGAGCCCGAGTCAGACTCTCGCTTGGTGTCCCGATCTGTCCTCTTGGCCAATCCGAAATCCAGAATCTTGGCGTGTCCACGTTTGGTGATGAAGATGTTGGCGGGTTTTATATCCCGATGAATGATCCCCGCCGCATGCGCCGCATCGAGCGCGTCGGCGATCTCAATGGCAAGCGACAGGAGTAGATCGGTTTCAAGTGGACGCCCCGCAATCTGGTACTTCAGCGTCAACCCATCCAGAAACTCCATGGCGATGAACGCCTGCCCGTCCTGCTCTCCAATGTCGTGGATGGTACAGATGTTGGGGTGATTGAGCGCGGATGCAGCTTTGGCCTCACGCCGAAACCTCTCCAGAGCTTGGCGATCTTGGGCTACGTCTTCGGGTAGGAATTTGAGAGCGACGAAGCGGTCAAGGCGCGTATCCTCAGCTTTATAGACTACGCCCATTCCTCCGCCGCCTAGCTTCTCGACGATGCGATAGTGAGAGATGGTCTGGTCGATCATGAATGGCGAAAGAACTCAGGCTGCAATACTAGGGATGTAAGGAAGCCGAGTCAACGAGGACGAGGCTTCCATGTTGGTCACGCCGAAAAAGGGCACCGCCTGCTTGACGTTAACGCTCGTAGTGGATGCGACGGTCATGGTTCCTCTCCCCAACGATCAATGCCTATCGTAGCAATAAAGGTCTGTTGCTCTCGGATTGCTCGGAAGCCAGCCAGAATCAGACAGGCTTGCGTCGGCTGCGCGATGGCAAACGGCGTGCCTTATGAGCGGTCACAAACTTATGAGCCATGCCGAGCAAGTCCCGTAGGACATTAGGTGTGATGCGGGACAGGCGAACCAGCACCGCGCTGTAGTCGAGATAGTGGTCGGTGACGTAGTAAACGTCGGGAGCGGCGGCGAGCAGTTCGGCGCGGTCGTCGAAGCCGACGCGAACCACAAGCGAACCCGGCTCAGCCGAACGATGAGCAGGCACGCCTGCCAAAAGTTTTCCGCGAACCTTGAGCGCGGGTGACCCGTAGGCTGTGCTCTCCACCACGCCGGGCAGAGCCAAGCCGATCTTCCGTACGGTGTCGAAGTCAATTGTGCTTCTTGGCATGGGCGAGTGCGATTATCCGCAAGAACAGCGAACTTTTCAAGACAGGCTATTGCAGCTTCGCGTACTCAGTCTTGGCTTGCTTCAGGATGGGGATGTCGGGTTCGGCGTCGATATGCTACAAACTGCATCACATAGGTATGGACGAAAACCAGACTTCCGTCCCCAAATCGACCCTGAACCCCGCTAAATGGGCTGCTCAGTTGGTGGCTGCCGTAATTCTGGCCGAGGGGATTTGGGGATTGCTTGCTTCGGTCACCAGCAATTTACTGGTGCCGCTGCTGGCTAGGGTGATGGATGGAGACCCTCAGTCTCCGTCGTACCTCGGCAAAGGTGAGTTGAACGTTCCAGCGCTGTTCAACTCGTTTTTGGCGTTTTGCCTTGCATGGATTGTGTTTGTCCTGCTGCACGGGTGGTCACAGAGGAAGCCCGCGCCGGTACGAGTGAAAATGATGCGGGTGCCCAAGAAGGTTTCGCAACCGGCTGCCAGACCGCTTTCCATTCTGGCTCCTCCAGAGCCAGTCGCCCTCCCAACCCAAACAGTGGTAACTCCGCCCCCAGCACCGCAGATTTCGCAGGCACCCGTTTCCCCTCCTCCGGTGCTGGCACCGCAACAGTCGAAACCGACGACGACGGTTGTAGCCCCGGCCAAGCCAGCGAAGCCCCAGCCTCCCAAAGAGGTCTACTACAACATTGTCGGGGAGCCCGTTAATCCGACCGAGGACAAATAGGCGCATCCCGCGAAGATGCACTGCGGGGGCTCAGAGCGTCTGAGCAGATTGCCCCTAACTCGGGGCCAATCGTGAGAACCCGAGAACCGTCGATCATAGGTTGCGAAGGTTACCCCCCCGGCTGGTGTCCACGTCGGCGATTGTCCGTCAGCTATTAAGGTCGGTATTACTGCACTTTCGCGTACTCCGCCTTGGCTTGCTTCCGGTTGGGGATGTTGGGTCGGCGTCTTTCCAGAGGGTGAGGAAGCCTTTGTAGGCGGCTGCCTCAACTGTCGCGTCATGTGATCGAGGGCAGTCCCGGTTTGCCCACTAAGTTGCAAGGCGGGCTGCGCCTTGGGCTGCGGCTGGTACCTCGGAAATCTTGGTATT
>OMOD01000009.1 GCA_900290255.1 Candidatus Sulfotelmatobacter kueseliae | reverse complement strand
AGTTGCCGCAGAAGGGGAAAGCCCATGCGGGGATGCCTGATTTCAACAGTGGTCCTGCGCGAGTAGTGACCGGGTCAACTGAATAGGCTACCCGCCTCCTCACAGGGAGGGGAGTTTGCATAACACATCATGATCAAAGGTGACCGAAGAGATGTCTGGTGGGCTACGCCACCACAGTGATGAAGCAACGGGGCCCGAGCCATGCGGTTGGATAAAGCATCATCGAAGGAAAGATCGCTACTGTCTCGACCAAACCAGTGCCAGCGCGCTGAGGGAAAGTTATGCCCCAGGGCTACAAAAACAAAGTTCCATGTATCTTGACAGCGCCGACTGTCGTTAGAGATGTTGAAAAACTCGACCTCCGGAAAAAGGTCAGAAAAACTTTGCGCTAGGATGCCCTACAAACGACGATCTCTGTTTTGGTAGACATTTTCTATCCCCCAAATGTTGGGTGTTTTGACGAAAATGGACTTTTTCAACACCCACTCTTGATATCACTCATCGACTGGGGTTTTCGGCGAACAAACGGGCAAGCTTGTGATATGTGATTACAACATCAGTCAAGAATTTATCGGCACGAGCGCGATCATTAGAGACTTTTTTCTTTCGTAGAAGGCTTGACTATAGCGGCGTTCCGTCGTATTGTTACAGTAGATAGTATGTCTATTCGCATAGTCGAGTATCCCCCCCCGACCGGAAAGCTCCGGAGAATTGAGCTCCCACCGGCACGACTGCGAATCAGGAGCCTCTATACGTGGGAAAACTCATTCTTGTGCGTCACGGACATACCTGCCTCAACATTCCCGGCAGGGACGAACGGTTGCGCGGCTGGATGGATCTGCCTCTGGATGATCAAGGACTGCGCGAAGCGGAAGAAATCGCCGAGCGTCTGGCGGAATACCCAGTTGATGCCATCTACTCCTCAGACCTGCGTCGCGCTCGACAAACCGCGGAGGTGTTGCGCCGCCGCGTCGGCGCACCTCGGGTCACTACCATGAAAGAGCTCCGCCCGTGGAACCTGGGGGTGTTTTGCGGACAGAGGGTGATGGACGTCCTGCCATTTCTCAATTTGTTGAACCGGCATCCCGACGTGCCCGCCCCCAGCGGGGAATCCTTCTATCAGTTTTATGGGCGATACTCGCGCTGTCTCACAGATCTGTTGAACCTAGCCTCGGAGTTTGCCGGGTGCATCGTTGCCGTGACTCACGTTCGCAACGTGCTGGCTACGCAAACTGTAATCGAGCAAGGCAACCCGGATCTAGTTCCAGTACGTGGTGGGCCTCCTACCGGAACGCTCTTTGTCGTGGAACGGCAAAATGGGCGTTGGGAGGTGAAATCGCATAGCGGTAAGTCCCCGGTTGTTGTTGCGCCCGTGCTCGCCGAGGCGCGCGTATGAGCGCAAATCATCAAGTTCCAAGGCAAACTTCTGGGACCGGTCCAGCCCTTGGCCCGCTTTTCCTTGTGAGCATGTCGCGTGGTGGTTCGACGTTGCTCTACGCGCTATTAAACAAGCATCCGCAGGTCGCCCTGATGTTTGAAGCCGATCTCGCATGCCTGCGATCTGTATTTCTCAAACCGAAGATGTTTTGCGATTGGGCAGAGCGCTGGGAGTTCTTCAACGATGTTTTTCACCGACACGGGTTGAGCGCGGCGGATGTGACCGGTGGACCTACAAACTTCGTCCGTGCCTTTACCGCCACGCACCAGCTCTTCGCCCGGCGGAAGGGAGCTACGATCTGGGGCGATAAGTCTCCCAATTATCCGAATCGGCTCAATCGGATCGCAGACGACTTTCCTGAGGCTCGGTTCATCATCGTTTGGCGCGACCCCAAAGACACCGCCAACGCCGTCCTGCGCGCAGCGGCAGCGGGTAGCGCTTACTTCAGGCGCCGGGGAGCGGTTCTGCGCGGTCTCCTCGGCTATGAGACGCTCAAGAAAGAGTGCGACCGACTGTTGGATCGTGGCAAGCAGGTCTGCCAAGTCAACTATGAGGATCTCATTTCAGACACGCCATCGGTCATGCGTCAGGTTTGCAATTTTCTCAAAATTCCTTACGACAACTCGCTTTCCAATTTGGAAGGCGCAGATCGGTCCGCTATCTACGAGGGCCAGCATCATGCCTACATCAGAGGGGACAAAATCATTCAGGGGCCCCGACCGGAACACGTTAGTCCCGCGCTGAGCGCAAGAATCGGCAAGTATGTGGCCTGGTGGCATCAACTCTACGGAACCGACTGGCCTCCCTATCCTCGGTCGGCGGACGATGCCGTTCGGCCTCTCAATCGCATTTCGCGAGCTATCGACTCGGGGTTTTATCGCGTCTTTCGCATGAAAGATCAGATTGACTCGCTTGCTCTTGCCTTCGGCCCCATATCCCTGCTCCAGGGTTATCGTCAGCGTCAAGGGCAGGGCCGAGAAAGAGGTCAGCTTCATAACGTCAATATAGCTACTTTAGCAGAGGGGCAACGTGGCGCGGACGCGACGAGCGACCGTAGGTTGTGAAACATTCCTATTACACGCAATATAAAAAGGCGCCCACTTTTGCGATAGGTTGTGATTGGTTCGCATCGCCAACCTAGCGAAAAGGAGCGCCTTTATGAGTCAGGAAAAGTATATTGCGAGCAGCCGCATCCGGCAAGATTTTGGATACGGGTGTAGACCAAAATGAAAGGGGCCACTCTCCCTCTCACGGAACCACGACCTCCAGCGGCTTGGAATAGCTGCTTTCTTTACCGCTGGCATTCACGGCAGTGGCTGCGTAGTAGTAAGTGGTCCCGGAAACAATCGTGCTATCAGTATATGCCGTGTTCGGGTCTAAGGCTTTATTGATCTTGGAATAAGAGCCTGCTGCCGTACGGCGATACACGTTATAGCCGACAATTGAAGAGGTGCTGGGACTCCACCAAAGCTCGACGCTGTATCGCGGGAGAATACCAGTTCCGTCGAAGGACTCGGTAGTCTGCTTCTTGGAGGCATTACTCGTAAGGGTCAGCGTCCCCGAGGCCACACCACCTTCCTTCGGGGCGAAGACGACGTCAAGCTCCACGCTGTGCCCTGCGCTGATGGTCAGCGGAAACGACGGCCCCGAGATTTCGAACTCAGAGTTGCTTTTCGCCGAAGAGATGGTGACGTTGCCGCCGGTGGCACACAAGGTGGCCACTTCCTTCTCCGTTTTTCCTACGTCCACGCTACCAAATTTCAGCGTCGCCGGCGAAATGGTGAGTTCGCCGATCGTTGTGCCGGTACCGGTGAGAGGTATGTTCAAATACGGGCCCTTGATCAGAACACTGCCTCCAGTAGCGCCGGGCCCCGGTGGGGCCAAGCTGACGTGGATGGTAACGCTTGCTCCCGGGGGCAGGGTTACAGGCAGCGCCGGACCAGTGGCGGAGAAGCCGACGCCATAGTCGGCGAAAGCCGTCAAGGTCGCGCTCACGGAGTACACGTTGGTAAGCACGACGGGAACCGTCGCCTTGGTTCCGACGGTCACGTTTCCAAACGAAACGGACGGCGGTGTAGCTTTCAGCCATTCGAACTTCGAACCCGTGCCCGCCAGCGCAAGGTAAAGGCGGGGATTCGACGCGCTGCTTGTCACCACGACTGTGCCGTACATCGACCCGGCCTTGGTTGGATCGAACGTCACCTTGAGCGTGGTGCGTCGACCGGCCGCCAGGGTCACGGGCCAAGTTATGCCGGACACGCTGAATTCGGAACTGCTCACACTGACCGCCGAAATACGTACGCTGGTTGTTCCACTGTTCGTGAGCGCAATCACTTCGGTCTGTTTTTGACCGACCAAGACACTGCCGAAGTCAATGCTCGTCGGCGAGCAGTTCAGTTGTTCCGTGGCGGCGCGGGCGCACAACGGCAGCGCCGCGGCCCAGACGACGAGGATGGTAAAGGCGGAAGCGAGACGAATGGAGAGAGGCTCAGCACTCGACTGAGGGAGTCGCATCGCCTTAAGTGTGAGGGTTGCGCATCGCGGGCGCATAGATGCCGGTAGGACATTCGCGCATTGCGCCACGGCTGAGAGGCAAGTGGGTTCATGGTGTCCTGCTTAGCGCATCGAAGTTGAGAACATCATCCTCGTACAGTGAGCGGTCGAGCACGGAGCTAACGGTGGCTCCGGCGGTCGGATGGCGATTTCAGGCGCACTGTTTCTTTGGGGAGTCTACATCGGGAAATTAATCTTCCGCAGGATGGAGCGACACGGGCATCCCACCTCCAAGCGGCAGGCCGTCAGAAGGAGAGCAACCGAGAAGTTCCGACATAAACGGAAGACGGAACAAGCTGCACAGGATAGCGACTGGAGCGCATGATCTTGGCTTGATTCTTAATAAGGGCAAGAAGGTCGCTGTGCGTCCCTTCCGACTTCAGGACTACGGCGCAGGGATCTGAACGTTCGAAACGGTGTTCGAGTAGCCGCTTTCTTCGTCACTCGAATTCATGGCCGTGGCGGCATAGCAGTACGATGTGCCGTCCGTTACCGACGAGTCCGTGTACAGGGTAGTGGTATTCAGCAGCGAGTTGATCTTCGAGTAAGAACCGCACGATCCCGAATACACCGCGCGATAGATGTTATAGCCAGAGATGTTCGGCGACGTGCTTGCGTCCCACGACAAATTGACCGTGTGGGTGGGCGCCGGCGTGCCAGTTCCCGTCAGTGCTTCCGTGGTGGTGGAAGGTTGGGCATTGCTCGTAAAGGTGAGCGTGGCATTCGCGGTTCCGGATACCAGCGGACTGAAGGTCACCGTAAACGAAGCGCTCTGGCCTGCCGGGATGGTCACCGGCAGCGATAGTCCGCCCACGCTAAATACTGAATCGTTCGTGGTCGCGGCCGTGACCGTGACGCTCGCACCGCTGGCCGTCAGGCTTCCTGACGCCGTTTCGCTGGTCTCGACTACCACGCTGCCCAGGGCCAGTGTGGCTGGACTCGCTGCGAGCTGTCCAGTTGCGCTGACGCCGGTTCCGGACAAGGCGATGGTCAGGGTGGGATCGGAAGCGTTGGAAGTGAGGGTGACCGTGCCGCTGGCGCCGGCTGCCGAGGTGGGTGCAAACGAGACGCTGAAGGTCGTGCTCTGTCCCGCCGTCAGGGTGAGCGGAGCGGTGATCCCACTCAGACTGAATCCGGTGCCGCTGATGCCCACCTGCGAGATGGTGACACTCGATCCGCCGGTGTTGGTCACGGTCTCGGACAGGGACTGGTTGCTGCCCACGGTCACGCTGCCAAAGCTGAGA
>OMOD01000052.1 GCA_900290255.1 Candidatus Sulfotelmatobacter kueseliae | reverse complement strand
GGACGAGCCGCGCCGGAACCGCCGATGCAAGTACGCACGACTTCGGCGGGCGTAATGCCCGCGGCAGCACAGGCCTGGTGGACCGCTTGTTCAAGCGACGCGCGAGTTTGGGATTCGCCAACCCGGACAATGTTGCTGGGGCCGGCAATGGCCGTGGCGAGGAGCCGTGATTCATCGCCCACGGCGCAGGCCGTCTTGGTACCGCCGCCATCAATGCCTAGATAGTAGGGCACGGCTTAGTTGTAACACAGCGGGGTCAAGCGTCAGGGGCCAGTGGTCAGTGATCGGTGATCACTGGCCAGTGGCCGGTTCTTGCAGGGGCAATCCGGCTAAGTGTCAGTCGCACTCGCGCAAAGGATGAAATCCCTGCATAATTGGAGATTCTTTGCGCAACACTACGCATGGGCCTGAACCGTTTTGATTTTGCCATCATCGCGCTGTATCTGGCGGGGATCACGCTGTTCGGGTTGAGCTTCCGCAAACGGCAGCGTTCGCTGCGCGACTACTTTCTAGCCGGGCGTGACATTCCCTGGTGGGCTATCGCGCTCTCGATCGTCGCGGCGGAGACCAGCACGCTGACCATCATCAGCATTCCCGGGCTGGCCTATGACACGAACTTCACCTTCCTGCAGGTCGTCATGGGTTACGTGGTGGGGCGCATCATCATCAGCCTGGTGCTGTTGCCGCACTACTTCCGCGGCGATCTCTACACGGCTTATGAGCTGATCGAGCGGCGCTTCGGGCGTGGACTGCGGTCCCTGACCGCCGGTTTATTTCTGCTGACGCGGGCGGCGGCGGAAGGCGTGCGCGTGTATGCGGTTTCGATTGTGGTCTCGATTGCCCTGGGGACGGGTGAGGTGGCATCGATTGCCATGATCACTTTATTGACGCTCATCTATACGTTTGAGGGCGGACTGGCGGCGGTGATCTGGACCGATGTGGTGCAGACGGTGATCTATGTAGGCGGCACGCTGGTGGGGATGGCGACGATTTTGCACCTCGTGCCCGGAGGATGGGCGGCGATTCATGCGGCGGCCGCCGGCGCGGGCAAGCTGCAGGTATTCGATTTCACGAGAAGCATTTGGATTCCTTACACGTTCTGGTCGGGAGTGATCGGCGGGACGTTTTTCACGGTGGCCAGTCACGGCACCGATCAGCTCATTGTGCAGCGGCTGCTGGCAGCGCGCGGACGGAAACAATCTGCCGCGGCTCTGATTTCGAGCGGCGTGGCGGTTCTGGCTCAGTTTACGTTGTTTCTGACTGTGGGCATCTTGCTGTGGGCGTATTACCGCGTACCCTCGGCGGTGTTTGGCAAACCGGACAGGATCTATCCGACGTTCATCGTCACCCGCATGCCGCATGGAGTTTCCGGGCTGCTGATCGCGGCGATTCTCGCGGCGGCCATGTCGAACTTGAGCGCGGCGCTGAATTCGCTGTCGTCGAGCGCGATCCTGGATTTTTATGTCTGGCTGCGGCCCGCGGTCGATGAAAAAGCCAGGATGCGGCTCTCGCGGCTGGCGACGGTGTTGTGGGCGTGCGTTCTGTTCGCGCTGGCGGTTATTGCCCTGCACAAAGCGGGACGCGTCGTGGAAGTGGGACTGCAGATCGCGTCGGTGGCCTACGGAGCGCTGCTGGGTGCGTTCCTGCTGGGCGTGCTGACGCGGCGGGCGAATCAGCGGGGGGCGATGACGGGGATGGTGTGCGGGTTTGCAGTGGAATTGTATTTGTGGCAATGGACCCGCGTGCCGTGGACGTGGTGGGTGCTCATCGGGACGGCGGTGACGTTTGGGGTGGGATATGGGGTAAGTCTGCTTATGACGAAAACGCGAGAATAGATCATTTCACATCGAGGTTCAGGAATTCCGTCTCGTTCACCCAGGTCACGTTGACGTACACATCACCTTCCTGGGCGAATTTATGCGCAAAGGATCTAAGATAGGCCGATGTCTCGGTCGCTGCCCGGGCCACGAACGAATCCCACAATTCATCGTTTTTGCGGCTCACGCTCTGGAAGCAGGGCAAGCTCTGAATCGACGCGCCTTTGGGAAGCCAAAGTTCCGTTCCGAGCACGGCGTACCCGTGCGCACCGAACCATTCGACTGAGCGAACCGCCAGGGCTGGGCGCCATGCCGCTTCTTTAGCGACCACAAATGCCGTGGTCACCAACTCAGTTGGAAAACCTGGAGGAAACAGGTCCGACATAACAGGCTGCTCCATAGCAAGCCACTTTACTCGAGGTGGCACAGCCATTTCCACCAAAGGCAAGCTTAAGCCTAGGACCTGAGAACCCGCCGCTCCGAACCTGCTGACTCTGCTGTAAGAGCGTTGCCCTCGCGTATACTAGCTGACTTCCACCATGCCCCAGATCGCCACTTCTCGTCCTGAGCTTTCCCGCGAACTGGGCGCGAGT
The DNA here is from genome assembly GCA_900290255.1 of Candidatus Sulfotelmatobacter kueseliae. GTDB lineage: Bacteria > Acidobacteriota > Terriglobia > Terriglobales > Acidobacteriaceae > Sulfotelmatobacter > Sulfotelmatobacter kueseliae. The sequence continues at coordinate 6,430 of OMOD01000052.1, read as the reverse complement.
CACGCTGCGGCCGTGGTCGTGGGAACAATCATCGGCAGCGGGATTTTTCTCGTTCCCTCGGAGATGATGCAGGCCGTGGGGTCGGCCAGACTCGTTTATCTGGCATGGATCGCGGGCGGCCTGCTCTCTTTTTTCGGGGCGCTGACTTACGCCGAACTGGGGGCGATGAAGCCGCAGGCGGGCGGAGAGTATGTTTACGTTCGCGACGCGTACGGGCCGCTGGCCGCGTTTCTCTATGGCTGGACCTGGTTCGTGGTGGCGAAACCGGCTTCAGTGGCGACGGTGGTCACCGGGCTGGTAAGGATTCTGGCGACGTTTCCCGTTTTCTCTTTCTTCTCGGCCAACGTTATTTCTGCGCCACTTGGCGTGACCTGGGGACAACTGGTTGCCATCGCCGCCGCCATCCTGATTTCGTTTCTGAATTATCTCGGCATCAAGAGGGCGGGAGAGTTCCAGTTGGTGTTCACACTGCTGAAGATCGCGATCATCCTGGGAATCGTGCTGGTGTGCTTCAGCGGAGCGGGAAATGTCGCAGGCAGAGGATGGAGCAATTTCGCGAGCACGTTCGCTGGCGCGAAAGGCGGGATCGCCGGCTTCATGGCAGCGCTGGTCGCGGCGCTGTGGGCCTATGACGGGTGGAACGATCTGAACATGGTGGCGGGCGAAGTGAAGCGCCCGGAGCGAAACATTCCGATTGCGCTGATTGCTGGCGTGGCGGCAGTGGGCGTGCTCTACATGCTGATGAATGCGGCGGTCCAGTACGTGTTGCCAGCGAGCGCGATTGCAGCTTCGCCTCGGCCGGCCTCGGATGCAGTGGCGCTGGTGATGGGACGCATGGGTGCGGGGATCGTGTCGGCAGGCATGGCGCTTTCGATGCTGGTTACGCTGAACGGCACGATCATGAGCGGAGCCCGCGTGCCGTTTGCGGTGGCGCGTGACGGATACTTCTTTCGCGCGCTGGCCCAGGTGCATCCGCGGTTTCACACACCGTCGGTCGCGATCATGGTGCAGGCGGCGCTGTCGATTGTTCTGTTGCTGCTGGGGGCAAATTTCCGGCAGCTGTTTTCGCTGGCGATTTTTGCCGAGTGGCTGTTTTACATGATCGCGGGCAGCACGATTTTTGTGTTTCGACGGCGCGAGCCCTACGCCGCGCGGCCCTATCGGATGTGGGGATATCCGGTGGTACCCGCGGTGTTCGTGGCAGTGGCGGCGGCGCTGCTGTGCTACACGTTCAAGAACGACTGGCCGAACTCGGGGTATGGCGTACTGGTCATCCTGGCGGGAATTCCGGTTTTTGCGCATTTCGCGCGGATGCGACGGCGGTCGGTAGGCAAGAACGATTGACCGCAAAGGGCGCTGAGAAAAGCCGCGAAGGACGCCAAGAAAGTCCCCGAGGACGTTCAGAAACCCCCTCCCGTCTAACGCTTTCGTAACGACATTTGCCGGTACCCAGCGGGAGCACGGCGCAGGGGAATTTTCCACAAGCGTTGAGCCACTTTTTCTCCCGATACTTTTGTGTTTCTTGCCTGTTTCGTCCGGCCGGCGCGAAATTGATCGGCGGAATGTCGCCTCCGGCGCCCGTTCTGGGCCAGTTTCACAAAAGGACGTATCTTCAGTTACCGAAGGTCAAGAGCCGTTGACACGTTTACCCCCTGTCCTAACTCCCGTATTTTTAAATCTCCAAGCCCTGGCGTAGTCCCCTGCCGGGTCCCAATTGGAGTGAATTTGCATGGCGACGGCTTACCGCGGATTTCAACTCGGACTACTGCCTGAACGCAAGGTCAACAAGAGGGCGATGGCCGCCAGCTACGGTCTGGTGACACTGGCTGTGCTGATGCTGATCAATCTGAGCCTGCTGCTGCCGGAAAAGCTGCAGCTGGAGACCTACCACGTGACGGAACTGATCCCCATGCCGTCGCTGCGCCCGGAGCCGGAACCGATCAAGCCGAAACCCGTCGAGGAAAGGCCCCGGCCGCTGCCGATAGTGAAGGCGACGGAGTTCGAGCAGCCCAAACTGGTAGTACCGCACGAGTTGCGGCGGGAAGCGCCGCAACCGGTAGAGGCACCGAAGGTCGTGGTGAATCAGTTCGCGGCGCCGCAGATCAAGATTGCGACCGCGGCGCGCCCGCAATTGGTTCATACCGGAGATTTTCAGCCGACCGGAAGCTCACAGGTCCCGACGGTAAAGGCGCCGATCGATCAAGTGCAGACGGGAGGGTTTGGCGATCCCAATGGACTGCCGGGAACGGGCAAACAGGGGGCGAAACTTTACGCCGCCTCGCTGGGATCGTTTGACGCGCCCGCAGGTCCGGGACAAGGCAACGGATCCGGCGGGGCAAAAGGAATTAAGGGTACGGTGGCGAGCGCCGATTTTGGCACCGGGGTCGCAACCGCGCCCAAGGGCGGTGGCGGCCAGGTTCAGACCGGCGGATTTGGGTCGGAACAGGTAGTGCATCAGGGACCGAAGATCGTGCCGGTGGATGCCGGGCCAACCATGCCAGTAGAGATCACGTTCAAGCCCAATCCGGTCTACACCGCCGAAGCCCGCAGTCTGAAGATCGAAGGTGAGGTTGTGTTGGAGATGAGTTTTGGAGCGAACGGAACGCTGCAGGTGAATCGCGTAGTGAGCGGCCTGGGACACGGGCTGGATGAGGCTGCGATTACAGCGGCCAAGCTGATCCGTTTTAAGCCAGCGCTGCGCAGCGGGCAGCCGGTAGATTCAGTCGCGATCGTGCACGTGAAATTCCAGATGGCCTACTGAGGCCAGCGCGAAGACAGCGCGAAAAAAGTTTGGCGAAGTAGACAGTGCAGTTGAGCAGTGAGTCAGACACGAACTTGGGTCACTGAAACCTGGAGATAAGGGTTATGCGTACTTGGAATTCAGTTCTTACGGCGGTTCTGCTCGGGATGTTCTTCATCGGATCAATGAGCGCAGCCGCGCAGCAGGCGGCGGATTCACAGCCGCTGCCACAGCCGCCCGCGCCGGACGCGGCGCAGAGGGCACAACCGGCACAGCCGGCAGCACCGGCGGCACAGCCGGCGCCATCCGCACAACCAGCCCCGGCGCCCGCACCGCAGCCAGCCGCCGAACCGGTCCCGGCCACGCCGGCTCCGACTACGATGGACCAGGTGGTAAATCTGTTCATCGAACGCGAGCACGGCCTGATCAAGATGCTTTCGAACCGCACGCCGGTGGTCGAGACCTACCTGCAGAATCTGGCCAGCGACGCACAACTGGGCCCGGTTCCGAGCGAGGATCATTATTTTCTTGGCCGCATGGATATGGGCGAGACCGTGGACCGCAAGGACTACCTGAAAGACGAAGAGTCCAAGAGCATGCAGACCCGGCTGCTGGGCGGCTTCGAGAAGCTCTACAAGGTCCAGTACCAGCCCCTGGGATTTTCCTGGATGGTGTATGCGGACCGCACCGACTTCGACCGCGAACACTACGACTTCCGCTACGTCCGGCGCGAGTTCCTGGGCGAAGTGCGCTGCCTGGTGTTTGACGTCACCCCCAAGAAGAACTCGGGCCGCGGCCGTTTCCTGGGCCGGATCTGGGTGGAAGACCAGAACTTCAACATCGTGCGCCTGAACGGAACCTACTATCCGGCGCCGCGCAATTCCTACTTCTTCCACATGGACAGCTGGCGGCTGAACCTGATTCCGGGCTACTGGGTGCCGGCTTACATCTACAGCGAAGAGGGCGACTTCAGCGCGGGAGTGAAGAACAAGATGGCGTTCAAGGCGCAAACCCGCATCTGGGGTTACGACCTGAAGAAAGGCAGCAAGGACGACGAACTGACGCAGATCCGGGTGGACAGCGTGAAAGACGACAGTCCGACCGCGCAGGATGCTTCGCCGCTGCAGGCCGAACGGGTATGGCAGCAGCAGGCGGAAGACAACGTGGTGGAACGCCTGACCGAAGCGGGATTGCTGGCTCCCGAGGGCGACGTCGACCACATTCTGCAGACCGTGGTCAACAACCTGGAAGTCACCAACAACATTGATCTGCCGCGGCCGGTGCGCACGCGCGTGCTGCTGACGGCGCCGCTCGAAACCTTCAGCGTGGGCAACACCATCGTGATCAGCCGCGGGCTGATTGATGTGCTGCCCGACGAGGCCAGCCTGGCGGCTGTGCTCTCGCATGAACTGGCGCACATCGTGCTCGGCCACAACCTGGGCTCGAAGTATGCCTTCAACGACCGCATGTTGTTCTCTGACGATGCCACCTACCAGAACCTGGGCTTCAAGCACATCCCGGAAGAGGAGCAGGCGGCGGACAAGAAGGCGCTGGAACTGCTGAAGAATTCTCCTTACGCGCAGAAGCTGGACAACGTAGGACTGTTCCTGAAGGCGCTGCAGGCGCGCGCTACGCAGTTGAACGCGCTGCTGACCACGCACCTGGGCAATCCCCTGACGGAGGGCGGCCAGATAACTCGTTTGTCGGCGCTGTCGACGCAAGGGCCGGCACTCGACAACAACAAGCTGGACCAGATCGCGGCCCTGCCTCTGGGCGGGCGCGTGAAGATCAATCCGTGGGACGACAAGGCAGAAATGGTGAAGACGGCTCCGGTCGCCATCACCTCGGCGCGGGACAAGATGCCGTTTGAAGTTACGCCGTTCTTCCCGCGGCTGACCCGGTACGGCACAACCGCTCCGGCTGCGGCGCCGACCACCACGGCCACGAATTCGAACGCGGGCAATTAACCAGGGAACCCAGGGTCCGCGTTAGACAATTCATAACCGTCATCCTGAGCGAAGGATCTATGCCGCCAGCATAGATCCTTCCCAGTCTGGAGACTGGGCAGGACTGACGCTCCAAGTTGAGGGAAGACGAGGCGGGGCAAACCGGAGAGCAGTCTCCGGAATGCCCGGCCTTCGTTCTTTGTGGCAGTACTTTGGAGGTCGCTGGACCGGCCATCGCCGAGCCAACACAACCCGGCGGCTTCATGCCCGACCGGCTACCGACCGGCTACTGCAGCTTTGCGTACTCCGCCTTGGCTTCTTTCAGGATGGGGATGTCGGGGTCGGCGTCTTTCCAGAGGGTGAGGAAATCCTGGTACGCTGCCTTGGCTTTGGCGAGGGCGGCGGGATCAAGTGCCGAGCTTTGCTCGGCGGGGCGGACGAGGGCGTCCGCCCCTACATGGCCTATGCCAGATTCGAGTGCGTAGGCGCGGGCCAGGCCGAGATGCGCCAACGCTCCCGTCCAGCAGTTCACGACGATCCCGCTATGGTCGAGAATCTTCTGAAACTCGGCAGCGGCGGCACTGCCCTGTCCGGCTGCCAAGTATGCATTTCCACCCACATAGACGTGATAGAGACAGGAAGTATAGTTGGCGAAGTCAATATACCCTAACTCGATGGGCAAAGCGGCTTGCAGGGCAGTCAGGGCGGCAGCCGGATTCTTCCTGTCCAGTGCCAATTGCGCCTGAATCGCAGGCAGCCAAAGGGACTGCATCTGGGTATGCAGCGGGAAGCGTTTTCCCAAGTCTTGCGCCAAGGATTCGGCTCGTCCCGTGTCGCCCGCCATGGCAAACGCAAGCGCGGCTTCGCCCTCAGCGCCCTGACTTGCGGGAGCCAGCTTCAAAGCCTCTGCCGCTGACTGCCGCGCTTCCGCAGGATAGCCGTAAGCAGCTTCCCGCTGAGCAGCAATCGCCTGCAATATTGCCCTAGGTTCCTTGTTGTCAGCCCGTACTGCGGAGTCCACAGCCCGCTGGGTCAGTTCACGCGCCTTGCCCAGATGACCGCCATATGCCTCGGTATCGGATGCCAGCGCCAGTCCAAATTCCCCCTTGTCCGAGAACCATTGTTGCTGTTCCGCCATCGCCGCGGAGTCCGCTCCGAGGAAGGCAAGAGCATAGGAAGTTATGTGAAAGTCAAAATAATCCATGTTTCGCGCCTGCGCGTCGTGGATGATCTTCCGCGCCTCGTCTAGGCGCTGTAGGGCAAGGGTGTCCATGGCGAGCCATGCGTACGGGACGTGGTTATCCGGTACAAGGCGCGAGGCTTGCCTCGCGATCTCCACAGCTTTCTCCCACTGCCCCTGTCTGGCGAAAGCTCCGCCCAAGGCTATATGCCCTATCAATTCCCGTGGGTAGCTCTCAGTCGCTTCCTGATATGTCTGAGCCGCCTTATCCAGTTCCCCGGTCACCCCCGCATAGTAGACGCCGGTAATAAACAGTTTTTCCCGTTCGCTGGCATGCTCGCGCAACTGAAATGCCTTGGTGAAGTACTCGCGGGCTCGCACGGACTCGCCAAGAACACGGTAGTGCTCGCCCACTGCCCAGTAGCTCATAGCAAAATTCGGATCAAGCTCGATGGCGCGCTGATGGTAAGGCAGGGCTTCGGCAGGGCCTTTTTCATCAAGAGCCTTCCAGCCAAGGCTGTATGCTTTCAGGGCGTCGAGCGACGACGTGGTGGCTTGTAACAG
>OMOD01000136.1 GCA_900290255.1 Candidatus Sulfotelmatobacter kueseliae | reverse complement strand
CATCGGCCCGCCGCTCCGACTGGCTCGACTCCTCGGCAAGGTCATGCAGTTCCTCGAGCGCAATCGGCCCGCCCAGCGGTTCGTGTGCTTCACGATGCGCCGCATGATCGCGCCGCTTCGACCAGGGCGAAGGCGTGTCATCATCAATCCGCGGGTGTCCCGTCCTTGTCTCGCCGTTCTTTGGCGAGACAGGGCGGGAGTTTTGACTCAGCACTTCCTTCAAAATCCTGTGCACGATCAAATCCGGATACCTCCGGATCGGCGATGTGAAGTGCGTATAACACGCCGCCGCCAGCGCAAAGTGCCCCAAGTTTTCTTCCGAATACTGCGCCTGCTTCAGCGAACGCAGCATCAGATAACTCAAAATCCGTTCTTCCGGTTTCCCCGCGATCTTCTCCGTCAATTTCTGGTACATGCGCGGCGTGATGTGCACTTCCTGCGGCACCTCGATCTCGCGCACCCGCTTCCCTGTTCCATAGGCCGCGCGCCGGTCGGCTTTCATCTGCACCCGGTGAATCGGCAGCGCGCCTACGCCCAGCGAATATCCAAACGTCGCCGCGATCACTTCAAAGTCGTAAACCCGCTTTGCATCCGGCTTCTCGTGAATGCGGTACAACGACGCAATCCGCCTCGACTCCAGATGCTGCGCCACGCATTCGTTCGCCGCCAGCATGAATTCTTCGATCAGCCGGTGCGCCGCGTTCCGCTCCGAACGCGCAATGCTCCGCATCAGCCCGAATTCATCGAATTCAATGACCGGCTCCGGCAGATCGAAGTCAATCGAGCCCCGCCGCTCCCGCTTGCGGTGCAAGCTCTCTGCCAGGTCCCGCATAAGCTCAAACGTCGCCACCAGCGGCGCGTAGCGCCCGCGCATGGCGGCTTCGCCTTCCAGCACGGCGTTCACCGCGGTGTACGTCATGCGCTCCGCTGACCGGATGACGCCCTCGCACAACTCGTAGCCCACGATCTCGCCGCGATGATCAATTTCCATCAGGCACGACATGACCAGCCGGTCTACTTTCGGCCGCAGACTGCAGAGGTCGGTCGAAAGTTCCAGCGGCAGCATGGGCACGGCGCGGTCGGGAAAATAAACGCTGGTGCCGCGCAGCCGCGCTTCCTGATCGAGCGCCGATCCCGGCGTCACATAGTGTGCCACGTCGGCGATGTGCACCTGCAGCTCGAAATTGTCGTTCTCCAGCCGGCTTACGTAAACGGCATCATCGAAATCGCGCGCCGTCTCGCCGTCAATGGTCACAATCGGCAACACCCGGAAGTCGCGCCGCCCCTGCAGTTCCCGCCCCGTGATTGCCGCCGGCGCCTCCTCGGCTTCGGCAATCGCTGCCGTCGGAAACCGGTGCGGCAGGTGAAACTTGCGTATCGTGATCTCGACGTCCACCCCAAAGTCATTTTCTCGTCCCAGAATCTCGATCACCTTCCCCCGCGGATTCTGCGTCGGCGAAGGCCAGTCGGTGATCTCCACATCCACCACTACGCCTTCCAGGTCGTCCCATTCCGTCTGCTGCGCCGCCTCCTCGCCCAGCACACGATCCAAGGATTTCTTCCTTCCCTTCCGTCCCTCCGCGTCCTCTGCGCCCTCTGCGTTGTGGGGTTTGGGTATTTCCATCCCCACCGGAATCACGATTTCTTGCGTGATCTTTGTATCCATCGGACTGACGTAATTCCGCCGCCCACCATGGTGGAAAGTTCCCACCACCGTCGGATGCGCCCGCGCAACTGGCCGCACAATGCGGCCCTCCGCACGACCGTCAGGGCGGACGCTCGTGATCTCGACCAGTACGCGGTCCCCGTGCATAGCATTGCCGATCAGATGCGGCGCAACGAAGATATCGCCCGCCAGCCGCGCTTTGAGCGACGCGGGCAGGGAATTCGCATCCGGAATTACGAAACCAAACCCGTCGCGATGCATGGTGAGCCGCCCAGCGACGAAATTCTTATCACCAGCCGCCTGCGGCAGCGCATACCGGTCGGAACCGACAGAAATTAGCGCGCCGCCGGCGACAAGTTTCCGCAGGCGCTCGTCGAGTTCGCCGCGCTCGTCCCCATGCACTCCGAGTTCGCGCACCAGTTGCTTGAATCCCGCCGTGCGCTTCGCCTGCCGCGCAATGTGTTTGAGAATGATGGAGTCGGAGAGCATTGGGTGGTCGTTGGTCGCTAGTCGTTGGCCATCAGTCGATTCAACTGAGTGTCAGCGTCAGCATACCCCAAGCACGCTAGGAACGAGAGAAGTGGTCAACGACGAACGACCAACCACGAACGACAGCGTTCTCCACTCACCACGTATCCCCGCCCGCCCGTGGCGGCCACGCCCCCAGCGCGCGCCGGATCATCGCGATCTGTCCTACGTGATAGCTGTTGTGCGCCACCGTTTGCCACAACATCGCTTCCAAAGTTGCCGCGAGTTCCCGGTGCCGCTCGTGCATGGGTTCAATCTCGTGCTCAAGTTCCGCCCGCGACGATCCCGCCAGCCGGGCATGCTCCGCCAGGAACCAGGCAAAATCCCTTCGCAGCCGGTCCCACTCCTCGGCGTCCGCAGGCGAAGGCGCTGCCGGAAAGCTCTCCGCGTTGTGCTCGGGATACTTCGGCCGTTCCCCCTGCATGCGCCGCAGATCGTAGTTCATCCAGTAATTCATGTGGAAGACGATCTGCCCGATCGAGTGCGGGAACCCCGCCACCTGCCGCGCCGCCAGCTCCGCGGAAATATCCTCCACGCACGCGAGAGGATCGGCGTGCGCGCCTTTGCCGCGAAGCAGTTCCGTCAGTGCGCGCAGCGACATTCGGAAAAATCCGCGTTCATCCGCGTGAATCCGCGGCGAAGAAGTGTGGAGTTAGCGCCTTGAAAAATACTTCCCCTCCAGAATCCTCCGGTGATGCAGTTCGTGCCCGGCAATGATGTAGGCCAGCGCCCGCACCGTGATTTCATTCTTGTTAGCCACGCCCCGCCGCGCCCACGCTTCTTCGTCCAGATTGCGTAGCAGGGTCAGTGTGGCTCGCCGCACCGCAATGTAGTCCTCAATTATCTCCGCCAGCGGGGCGCGAGCAAACGGACCATTCTTCACATAGTCGTCCTGCTCGAAGCCTTCGATCGGCGTCCGGTCACCACGCGAAATCCGCAACGCGCGATAGGCGAAGATGCGCTCCGCGTCGCACACGTGGCCCAGCACCTCCTTCGCGCTCCACTTATCAGGTGCATAGCGAATGTCGCCATCACTCTCGTCGCGGCCCGAAAGCAGCAACATCATCTGGCGGCGCTGCCCATCGAGCGTCGCCAAAATATCGCATCCCGTTATCAGTGAGATGTAGCCCTCATAGTAAGGCGCATACTCACCCGGCTCTGGCCGGGCGATGGTCAACCCAGCAGGCGTAACCACAGCTGGCTCTAACATGTTGGACTCCGGATCGAAACAGAATTGTGCTCAAAATCCCCTGGGTGGCGAGACTCTTCGAATTAGACGTCCCACCCGCACTTCCGTTTTCGATAAATCTTCGACCCTGAAAGCATAACGCTCCGCCCCTGTGGAAGGGTATGGTCGGGAGATTTTTTCCAGCAATCCTTACACAGGCCAGGAAGAAAGGACTTGTCGGCCCCGGCCGAATGCCCGGGCTGGGATTGTACGAAAGGCCGAATCCAGACAGGAACTATCGATTGAAAATAAAGGCTTTTCCACAGGGTTCACTTTGAGACGCCGGAGTACAATTTCCTTTGGTCACGAACGTGCGGCTTGTGACCCCTAATCCCAACCAGGAAAGGAATCCTTTACCCCCATGTGGAAGCCGACGAATCAGCCTCAGACTCCCGCGCGCCCCGGCGAGCCGGAGCGCCCAGCAACCCCCACTCCGAGTGCCCCAGTTATGACCGCTCCCGAGCCGGCTGCGCCGCGTCCGGTGACCACCACTACCGCCGATCAGGCCACTATCGGCAAGTCGCTCGTCATCAAAGGTGAAGTAACCGGCTCCGAGTCGCTCTACATTGACGGCCGCGTCGAGGGTTCGATCAATCTCTCTGGCAACCGCGTTACCATTGGCCGCAATGGCGTCGTCGCCGCCAACATCAACGCCCGCGAGATCGTCGTGCTGGGCAAAGTTCGCGGCAACCTCACCGCCAGCGACCGCGTGGATATCCGTAGCGACGGCTCGCTTACCGGCGACGTCATCGCTGCTCGCATCTCCATTGAAGACGGCGCCTTCTTCAAGGGCGGCATTGATATCCGCAAGGGCGGTCAGCCGCAGCAGCAGAAGGCCAACGGTGAAGAGAAAGTTTCCGCGTCTGAGCCGGCCGCCATCGGCGCGAGAGCGTAAGTTTTTTCACGGCGGCAACTCGCGTCGTGAGTTCCAGTAAAGTGTTCTCCAGCGGGCATCCGTGAGGATGCCCGCTTTGCATTTCGGGACGACGAAATCAATCCGAAAGGGCTTGTCCCGCAGCCTTGCTTTGCGACACCATGTACTGTGCCGCATATTGAATTGCTATCTGCCCAGGGGCGGAATCGGCTGCGACACGGTATTGCGCGACGTTGGCGCAGCCATTCTCCTCGAGGTGTCGCGCGTGAAACCGGAACTTCAGTCTTGCAGCTCCAATTCTCCGATTCCGCTGTCACTGCTCTTATCTGCTTTCCTTTTCCTGACAACAGCGCCTGCGGTGCCGCAGAACTCTGCCACCACCCCCGCCGCTTCGCCGCATTACTCCAACGTGCAGGTTGACGCGCTCGACGGCGACGCCTGGAATGGCGTTGTGTTCACCGCACAAGCTTTCGGGCAAACCTCCGCCTTTGCGCTCCGCTTCGGCTCGCTCGGCGACAGTTTCATCGACGGTCCCGCCATCTATGACGCAGTCCGCGAAGTCGGGCCGCATGCACCCGACGCTTCCTATTGCCGGATTTCGTGGCAAGTCCCTCCGCGTGCAGCACTGATCACCCTCGAGTGGTCGCGCGTCGGCGAGACTACAGTAGTGGGAAGAATTACCGCCGCGCCGGATTTCCAGATTTTTCTCGAGACCTACATTCCCGGGGCCGGAGCCAACTGGGCCGTTCCCGCATCGTATTCCCTCGCCGACTCTCGGCAGGCCATCGTCGGTGAACGCCACTTTGATCAGGTCTTTGGCGCGACCAGCCAGTTCGTCGCGACGGTGGACCAACCCACGATCAGCAGCGGCACCTTCCCTTCACTCGATCAGCTTCAGGCAACGGTGAAAAATGCCAGCGTGTTGATAGACTCCCACGACAGCGACCCCACCCGAAACGCTGCCGGCCTTCATTTCGTCACCACCAATTCGCCCGACGATCAAAAGACCGCGCACTTCGTCGCCATGCTGGGATGGAATCGCGACGAACTTCTCACCCAGGGCCGCGAATGGCTCCTGCCGGGCAAGATCGATTCCATCCTCAAAGAGAGAGCCGAGGCCTACGCTCGCCGCCGGCCCTCGTCGCAAGGTTTGTTTGCGGCCGCGCCCGAAGCCATCGGCAACAACATGTTCTGGAACACCCTCTACGCGCCCCAGCCCGATCTTGTCTTTCCCAGCATCAGCCGCCACTGGGCTCACGGCTTCGGAGGCTGGGCGCTGGGTGAGTGGGACGGCTTCTTCGGATCTCTACTCACCAGCCTCGAGGACAAGCAGCAAACCCTGGCCACAATTCGTGCTCTGCTGTTGGCTCAAACCGAGACCGGTCTGATTCCCAATGTCGTGTCCGGCGGTGGCCTCACTCCCGATCGTTCGCAACCGCCCGTCGGCTCCTATTGCGTGTGGAAGGTGATCGAGCGCTATCCCGACCGCGAAATGCTGGAGTGGGCCTATCCCCGGCTCAAGCGCTGGCACGAGTGGTGGTTCAAGGATCGCGGCGACGGACAGCCTTGGCGCGACGGCAACCGCGACGGCCTGCTCGAATGGGGCAGCGATCGCGGCTCCAGCTTGTCGAGCGGCGGACGCGGCTTCCTGATGCATGCCAAATGGGAATCCGGCATGGACGACAGCCCCATGTGGGACGATGTTCACTACAACCCGCAGACCTATACCATGGACCTCGACGACGTAGGTTTGAATTCTCTCTACGCCCTCGATGCCGAAAGTCTTGCCGCGCTCGCCGGCCTGCTGGGCAAAGCCGACGACCAGCGGAATTTCCAGGCGGAATACGAAGAAATCAAGCAACTCGTTCGCGACAAACTCTGGAATGAGGCCGACGGCATCTACGAGAATCGCTTTTGGAGCGGAGAATTTTCCAAGCGCCTCTCGCCCACCAACTTTTATCCCATGCTCGCCGGCATCGCCACGCCCGCGCAGGCTCAGCGGATGGTGAAGGAGCACTTGCTCAACCCGAAGGAATTCTGGGGTGAATATGTCGTGCCCACCGCTCCCCGGAATGACCCCGCCTTCGCCGATCAGTACTACTGGCGCGGCAGCATCTGGGGGCCGACCAACTACCTGCTTTACCACGCCATCGACCGCTATGGCTTTGACGACGTTGCCCTGGAGTTCGCCGAGAAAAGCTACGCTCTCTTCATGGATGAATGGAAGACCAACCAGCATGACGACGAGCTTTACCATGCCTGGGGCGGCAGCGCCGGCGGGGACATCCACTACACCTGGGGAGCCTTGCTCTGCCTCATCGCTCTCGAGCAGTTCACCGACGCCAATCCCTGGGACGGCTTGCGCTTCGGCGCGCTGAATCCGCGCTCAGAGGGAGTCTTCCGCGGCGCCAGTTGGCAGAACCACATCTATGACGTAACCGTCGGCCCGAATGACACCGCCATGGTGCGCGATGGCAAACTGCGCTTCCACGCCGACGCCGGCGTGGTCGTTCGAGACTATTCGACGTCGCCCGGGCATCTCTCGTTGCAGGTCAAGAGCGACCGCGACTTCCATCTGACCACCCACGAGTTCGAATCCGGCCCGGTGAAGGCAACGATTGACGGCCATCCATCCGGCCAGAGCGAGGTCAGCAACGGCGCCGCAGATTTTACTGTCCCGCGCGGCGAGCACGCGGTGGAAGTGACGCGCTGACAAATCCCTCGGATTTTGACTACTCGATCGACCTCGAGCTGCCATAGAGAAAACCCGCTACTCGACGAGCATGCAATCCCCGTACGAATAAAACCGGTAGCGCTGTTCCACCGCGTGCTGGTAAGCGCGCAGCACGTTTTCTCTCCCGCCCAGCGCGCACACCAGCATCAGCAGCGTCGACTGGGGCAAATGAAAATTGGTCAGCAGCGCCCCCACCACCTGAAACTCGTATCCCGGATAAATAAACAAATTCGCCTCGCCCGTCCCCGCCCGCACTTCTCCCACGCCCTGCTGCGCCGCATACTCCAGTGTCCGTACAGTGGTGGTTCCGACCGCGACCACGCGCCGTCCCTCGCTTTTCGCCCGGCCGATTTTCTCCGCCTCTTCCGCCGAAATCGAATACGCCTCCGGGTGCAGGCGATGTTCTTCCACCCGCTCTACCCGCACCGGCTGAAACGTTCCCAGCCCCACATGCAGCGTGACCTCCGCAGTCTCAATCCCGCGCTGCTTGATACGCTCAAGAATCTCCGCGGTAAAATGCAGCCCCGCCGTCGGAGCCGCCACCGACCCGCGCTCGCGCGCATACACCGTCTGGTAGCGCTCGCGATCGGCCGCCGAATCCGGACGCGCAATGTACGGCGGCAGCGGCACGTGCCCGATCTTCTCCACGCGTGCAAAGAACTCATCCGCTGGAATTGGTTCATGTGGGGACGGGCGCCCTCGCCCGCCCGGTCGAGCGAAGCTCGACGGCGTCTCAAACCGAATCCGCCGCTCCCCAAAACCTCCCCGCCCGATCACCTCAGCCGGCAGTTCATCTTGCTCCCCGAAGAACAGATGTTCCCCCACCCCGATCTTCCGCCCCGGACGTACCAGGCATTCCCATTCGTTCGGCTCTTCGCGTAACTGCCGCGTCAGCAGAACTTCGATCCGCCCCTGCAAGAAATCCCGCGCTGCCGGATTGCGCTGGCTCACCGTCTGCGCCTTCAACCCGCCCCGCCGTCCATACAGCCGCGCCGGAAACACCCGCGTGTTGTTAAAGACCACCAAATCGTCCGGCCGCAACAGTTCCGGAAACTCCCGAAACTGCCGGTCTTCAAACCGACCCGTGCCGGCCTCCAGACGCAGCAACCTTGACCCTGCCCGGTCTGCGAGCGGTTCCTGGGCGATCAATTCCTCCGGCAGGCCGTAATGGAAGTCGGAAACCAGCATGCGTTTCGATTATAGGGACGCGCCACAACCGGTTGGCTTGCGACCCGCCAAAATCCGCCAAATCGAGCCAAAATCCGGTTGTTTCTGGATCGTGAGTACTGGTACTATCGGAGGCTGAAGCAAGTCCTGTTCTTCATCTCCCCCGAAGGGTAACCGTGCCGACGGAACGCAAACACAGGCAGGAAATTGTCCGCTACGGACGCATGCTGCACGAGCGCTGCTTCGTCGCGGCTATGGACGGGAATCTTTCGGTCCGCCTCAAAAACGATCGCATCCTGGTCACACCGACCTGCCTCAGCAAAGGCGCCATGCAACCCTCGGACATGGTTGTTGTTGACGTGGAAGGAAAGCGGGTCTCCGGCCGACGCAACGTGACCAGCGAGATCGGCATGCATCTGCTGATTTATCGCCTGCGCCCCGATATCCAGGCCATCGTGCATGCTCATCCTCCCACCGCGACCGGTTTTGCCGCGGCCGGTGTGGCTCTGACCGAGCCCCTGGTGTGCGAGGTCGTGATGGGCTTGGGATGCATTCCTCTGGCTCGCTACGGCACTCCCGGGACTTCGGAGCTTACTCAGACGCTCGAGCCTTACGTCCCAGAGTACGACGCCATCCTCATGTCGAACCACGGCGTTGTGACTTACGGCGACACGCTCGAACACGCCTACATGAAGATGGAAACCGTCGAGCATTTTGCCGAGATTGCCCTGGTCACGCACTTGCTCGGACGTCAGCAGCCCTTGAAAGAAGTAGAAATCGAGAAACTGCTCACCGCCCGCACCAAGTATTTCGGCGCCAAAATCGCGGCGTCCATGCCCCTGCCCCAGGTCCCGGAGAAAGTCACTTAGTCCCGGCTCACTCCAAATGTCTGTCATTTCAAGCGAAGCGGAATGGTGTATTCACGAGCCATTTTGTGAAATCGAGGAACCTGCCTCACCAACTTACAACCATCGCGCGCTTGACTCGCTTCTTTATTCCCCTCCAATCCGAAACCGCATTCCGGCGCGGAAATTCGCGCGCAGCGACGGATACCCTGTCACTTCCTCATAAAAATGATCGAGCACGTTTTCCGCATTGGCATAAATCGTGATGTGCGAATTGACCTTGTACCATCCCCCCAAGTCCAGAAGGAAATACCCGGGGGTGTGGTTGATATTGAATCCATCGAAGTCAGAGTCCGGCCTCGGGCCGACAAAGCTGCCGCCCAGCGTGCCGCCCCAGCGCGAGGCGAGATAGCTCAGCAGAGTTGTAGCCGAATGTCGCGGCCGCCGCAGCAGGGGATCTCCTTGCGCATAGGGCGGGAAGCTGCCGGCCGGCGCCTGCAGAATCTGGGTGGAAGTGTAGGTGTAGGAGGCGTTCCACGACAGCCGCTGCGTAATCCGGCTTTGCAGCCCCACTTCCGCGCCGTGCGCCAGCGACTTTTCCAGATTCTCGTACTGCCCCTGAAACGTCGTCGGATTTATGGTCTCAAACTCGATCTGGTCGTGAAACAAATTGTTGAAATAATTCGCCACCAGGACGAATCGGCTCAACAGATTCTGCTGAAACCCGGCTTCCAGCGCACGATTGCGCTCGGCCTTCAGGTTCGGGTTGGGAAGCTGGTACTGGCTGCTGACAAACGTCTCCTCAAACCGGGGCTCCTTGATGCCAGTGGCGAAGGACCCGTTGAATCGCGTGCCGGAAAAAATGTGCCCGCCGCGCAACGCCTGAAATCCCAGCGCCACGCGGGGAACGCCGACGTTGCCGAATGTGGTGTTATGAACAAAACGCACTCCAGCGATCACATTCAGCCGGTCCAGCGTCAGCGCCTGCTGCACGTAAGCCGCTTCGTTCAGGCGCAAGCCTTGACCATAGCTTGCATACAACGCAGGAATCGGATCGTTCACCGAGCCATTTTCGTCCTCGAACTCGTAGCCAACGGTAGTCTGTGCCCAGCTGCGCTCCAAGTAATCTCCCTGATAATCGAAGCCCGCGCGGTTGATATTCACCAGCGCTTCAAACGGCGTGTTGATGGTGCCATACGGCGTGTTTTCCGGAGAAACCCCTGTGTCCAGATTCGTGGTCTTCAGGTTGAACTCGAACCCCGTGAAGTGCTGCATCCAGTTCGGCCCTGTTTTCACCGCCAAATCGAGGCTCGCGAGAAAATTGTTCTGCCGCGCCCGCCCACCGAGATCGGGTGAAAGAACGTAGGTCGTGCCAAATTCATTGAACACATTGTTGCCGTTGAAATTCCACGCCCCCGGTGCGCCGGTCACGCTGTTATCGTGACGCACCCGCAACCGCAGCGAGACTTGCTCGCTAGGTGCGAATCCCGCGTTCATTCCCTCCAGAGAGTTCGAGTAGTCGTCATTCGGGTCGGATCCGCTGGTATTGAACTGGTGGCCGAAGACGTTGTAGTCGAAGCGCCCGCGCGCGCCCGCCAGCGAAGCGTAGCCGCTCTCGGTACCGTAGTTGCCGGCATCGGCGCCAAACTGCAATTCGGGGATGCGAGTGCTTCCCGTGTGGGTCCAAACCTGCACCACGCTGCTCATCGCATCCGAACCGTACAGCGTGCTCTGCGCGCCGCGCAGGAATTCGAGCCGGTCGGCCTGCGCCAATGAGAGAGTGCCGAAATCGATCGTCCCGCCGGCCTCGGTGACGCTCACGCCGTCCACCAGCACTTTGTTGTAATTGGAATTTCCGCCGCGCACGAACAGAGACGACAACCCTCCATGCTGTCCCGCCGTGTTGACCACCGCGCCCGGCAGAAACCGCACCGCGTCGTTGGCCGCAACCGGCTGCATGGTCGTCAACTCGGCGCCGCTGAGACTGTCAACATCTGCGCCCGCCGCTTCGTCCGCCACCGGAGTCCGCGTCGCGCTCACCACCACCGTTTCCGCCGCCGTCGCCAAATGCAGCGTTACGGTGAAGGTCTCGGCCTGCGACGGAACCTCGACCGTCTCCACCGCAAATCCTGGCGCCAGGATCTTGACCTGGTAGGGCCCGGTTCCTGAAACATGAAGAACCGCCATCCCTTCCGCCGAAGTCATTTGCGTCGCGGGAATTTTCTCCGTTGCGCGCACCAGAGACACCTGCGCTCCGGCCACCGCCGCGGACTGCGGATCAACCACTTTGATTTTGAGATCGGCCGCTGCTGCGGCCACCGAGAAGAGCAGTACCAGAGAAACCGCGCTCGCTACGCGCATACCATCCTCCTTTGCACGCGAAAGAGGTTGACGGTGACAGAGCGCGCCGGTCTCCTGGCTTTGCGAGTGAGGATGAATTACAAAATCCAGCAGCGCATCCGGTCTTCCCGGGATTTCCCAGTGGCCGGAGGCAGTTTCCTCGCTTACAGTTGCGCGGCAGCGCGGGACTTTCACCCGCTTCCCAGTCTTTGCCGAGCGGCAAAGACGCGCGCTCCAAACAAATTCAGAAAGAGCAGATATAGCCGACCGACGAATCTAATAGCACAGGCATGTGGAAGTCAAATGCTCATTTCACCTGCCGGCCAAACGGCAGGGACGCTGACCTCAACCCTACCTTCTCCATCTCCCGACCACATACAACAAAATCGACAGCAGCAGGCTTAGCAGCAGTGAAGTCGCCAGCGGAAAGTAAAATGTTGTGTTCTTCCCCCGGTAGACAATGTCTCCCGGCAGCCGTCCCAGCGGCAGATTCGTTCGCCCCAGCACTACCAGCGCGATTCCCGCCACCAGCAGAACCACCCCGAAAAAAATCAGTAATTTACCGAAATCAGTCATATTGGTTTATTGCCGACAACTTACCGTAACGTTCCCGGCGCGCGAACCGGCCGGGAGCCCTTGTTTCTTGCCCTTCCCCCTGCACTACCGATTTTGCGCTTGCGACGAATCCTGAGAGACTCAGGCACAAGAGTCTCTCTACCCAAGTTCCCCACTTCGTCGCCGCCCGAAGTTGA
Organism: Candidatus Sulfotelmatobacter kueseliae; assembly: GCA_900290255.1. GTDB lineage: Bacteria > Acidobacteriota > Terriglobia > Terriglobales > Acidobacteriaceae > Sulfotelmatobacter > Sulfotelmatobacter kueseliae. The sequence goes on along the minus strand of OMOD01000136.1, from coordinate 12,658 downwards.
CCGCCACCTATGTCGTGGACTACTGGGGTAAGACCGTGCCGTTCCGCCAGCCAATCGTAATCCGCCCACACCCGAGGAGTCTATCCATCACGGCGCTGCTCGTAACCCTCTGCGCTCTTGCGTCCGCTGCTTTTTCGCAGAACGTCCTCGCGTATCACAACCATAACTCTCGCACCGGACTCAACCACGAAGAGACCATCCTCACTCTGTCGAGCGTGAATTTCTCCACCTTCGACAAATGTTCACGATCCCCGTCGACGGCCGCGTTGACTTCCTGAAACTCTGTGTCCTCAGCGACTGGATCCATTTTCACTTTGTAGTGAAAAGTACTTGACAACACTTCTGCGCCCCACTATTCTTAACTTATGTTCGATCGCCGCTCGCATCGTATTCGGCGAATTGGCCGCGCCACCCCGCCCTCGTGGGACCGCTCCACCCCCGGCTCGCCTCCAGGCACAGCCGCTCCCAACCCGGCTGACGACCTGCGCTTCATTCGCGACACCATGGAGCGCTCCGCCGCTTTCACCGCCGTCTCCGGCTGGGGTTATATCCTTCTCGGCTTCACCGCTCTCGCCGCCGCCGGGCTGGCCGCCCGCCAGATTTCTTCCTTCGCCTGGCTGCGCGTCTGGCTGGCCGAAGGCCTGCTCGCCATCGCCATCGGATTGCTCTCCTGCACTTGGAAAGCGAACCGCCGCGGCCTGCCCCTGTTTTCCGGCCCCGCCCGCAAGGTCGCTCTCGGACTGGCTCCGCCGCTGGTGGCTGGCGCCTTCCTCACTTTTCTGCTGTTCCGCGCCGGACTGCAATCGGCCCTGCCCGCGACCTGGCTGCTGCTCTACGGCGCCGGCATCATGACCGGAGGCGCGTTCTCCGTCGCCATCCTTCCCGTCATGGGCCTTTGTTTCATGCTCCTCGGGGGGCTCGCGGTTCTCGCGCCCGCGGCCTGGGGCAACTGGTTTCTGGCCGGCGGATTCGGCGGCCTGCACATCGTTTTCGGATACCTGATTGCAGGGAGGCACGGTGGCTAAAGCCGTTCCAGCGCGCCACAAGCACGAAAAGTCCAAGGCCGGATTGCGTGACAAGGTTCGGGAACGGCGCCTGCCGGCGCGCGCTCCGGAACTCCCCGAACTCGATCGCCTGATTCACGAGCGCATACGGCTCGGCATCGTCAGCGCTCTGGCCACCAACGAATCCCTCAGCTTCAACGACCTGAAGCGCGTGCTCAAGACCACTGACGGCAATCTCAGCGTTCATGCCCGCAAGCTCGAGAAGGCGCAATATATTTCCTGCGTGAAATTTTTTGAAGGACGCGTCCCCCGCACCGAATACCGCCTGACCGCAGCCGGCCGCCGCGCCCTCGCCGAATATCTCGATCAGATGGAAGAGTGGATCCGGGTTACGCGGGAAGTGCGTTGAGGGGGCGCAAAACGCAGGGTTTTGGGAAGGGCACGGCTTCAGCCGTGCCGCCCGGCGCGCGGAAGGAATGCGGCTTTAGCCGCTGAGGGCCATCACGTTTGGCGGTGTAAAACGAGCCGACCATGAACATCAACAACGACCCAGGCGCTCCGCTCTTCTCGAATGCCCTGCGGTTCTGGGAGCTCGGCCGCGTTCTCTACAACGCCGTGCTCACCATGGTCGTGCTGCTGTGGCTCGTGATCACCTGGCCGCATTTCCGGCCGGCGATGACGCTGGGATCATTCGAGGCTCTGATCGTGCTCGCTCTCGCCGCGAACACTTGCTACTGCGCCGCGTACATCGTGGATTTCTTTATGCAGGCTCTGCTGCCGAGCCGGGCATGGCGGCGGTTTCGGCAGACGCTGTGGGCGCTGGGGATGCTGTTTGGCATTCTGCTCGCGAATTATTGGATCGTGGACGAGATTTATCCCTATGCCAATCAGCCGCCGCCAGCCATCGGACAGGGAGTGAACACCTTGGTGAACAACGTGCCGCCGGCCGCCATCGCCAGCAACATGAACTTTCCCGCGCCGCTGGCAGTGCTGGGATTTCTCGCAGCCTGCGCAGGCCTGTTCGTGGCGCTGGCGTCGATTCTGATTTTCTGGTTCGCTCGCAAGCCGAAGTTCGCGCAGTGTGCGGTCTATGCTCTCGTGGCCGGGGCGGTTGTGTACTCGGTGCTGCTGTTTGGATTTTCTACGGGGAGCCACACCACCACGCTCGCCCGCGGCCAGGAAAAATACTTCTGCGAAATTGATTGCCATCTAGCGTACTCGATCGCGGATGTGAAAACGCAGCCCGACGGCCGCTACGTCATCACCCTTCGCACCCGCTTCGACGAAACCACCATCTCACCGCAGCGTCCGAAGGATGCGCCGCTCACGCCTTCGCCGCGCAATGTGCGGCTGGTCGATGCCGCCGGAAGAGAGTATGCTCCCGTCTCGATCGAGGGCACGCCGCTGCTCACGCCGCTCAAGCCCGGCGACTCCTACACTACGCAACTCGAATTCGATGTGCCCAAAGACGCCACCGGCCTGCGCCTGCTCGTGAACACCACTCCCGCCTGGCCCGACCACGTCGTCATCGGCGACGAAAACAGCTGGTTGCACAAGAAAGCGTATTTCGCGCTCTGATCGTGGGATGACACCCTTCCCCGTGTGTCATCCTGAGCGAAGGAGGATGATCCGCTTCGCGGATCGCCCTCCGCAGTCGAAGGACCCCGCGCTCGTCTGCACCACCAGTTGCCTAGAGGGGAGTTCTATTGTCGGCTGCTATGCACCCAGCGCTTTCTGAATCTCGTCGGCAATTCCGGCTGTCAAGGTTTGCATCTTTTCTTCCGATTCGGCTTCGACCATGACCCGCGCTAACGCCTCGGTGCCCGAGTAACGCACGACTACGCGGCCGTTGCCGGCTAGTTCGCGCTCGGCGGCGGTGATGGCCGCCTGCACCTCGGGTACCTGGGCAAAGGGAATTTTCTCGCGCACGCGGATGTTCTGAATTTTCTGCGGGAAAACTTTCAGGTCACCGATCAGCTCCGCCAGCGATTTGCCGCTGCGGACCATGATATCCATCAGGCGCAGCGCGGTGAGCAGGCCGTCGCCGGTGGTGGAGTCGCCGTCGCGAAATATGATGTGGCCGGACTGCTCTCCGCCGAGAGTGGCGCCGGTCTTGAGCATCTCTTCGAGGACGTATTTGTCGCCGACGTTGGCGCGCAACATGGTGATACCCAAGTTCCGCAGCGCGATTTCCAGGCCCATGTTCGACATGGTAGTGGCGACGACGGTATCGCCCTGCAATTTTCCCCGGGCATACAAATCGCGAGCGGCGGCGAGCATCAGAGCGTCGCCGTTGACCACGCGGCCCGTGGCGTCGCAGAAAAGGGCGCGGTCGGCGTCGCCGTCGAAGGTCACGCCCAGATCGTAGCGCCGCGTGGATTCGGCCACCGTTTTTCCCAGAGTCTCGGGATGCAGCGCACCGCAGCCGTGGTTGATGTTCCTGCCGTCGGGGGAAATGTGAATGAACGTCGCCGCAATCCCCAAATCGCGAAACAACTCCGGGGCTTCCGCAGTGGCAGCGCCGTTGGCGCAATCCACCAGCACGCGCAGTTTGTGCAGGTCGGAAAAAACACTTTCGGCCAGTGACTGGATATAGGCGCGGCGCAGGGCGGCTTCACCCGGCAGAGACGGCCCGGGCACTTTGAGCGCGGTATCGTCGGCAGCGGCCGGGTTCTGCAGCAAGGCAAAGATTTCCTTTTCGATGGCCAGTTCGCGCTCGTCGGTCAGCTTGAAGCCGTCGCCGGAGAAGACTTTGATTCCGTTGTCGGTCCAGGGATTGTGCGACGCGGAAATCACCACACCCGCGGCCATACCACGGGAACGGGCAAGATAGGCGACGCCGGGGGTGGTAATCACTCCGGCGCTGTGGACGTCTACGCCAACGGCGGCGAGGCCTTCGGCGACGCGGTCGGCAATCCAGCGGCTGGATTCGCGCGTGTCCTGGCCGATGACGGCCTGGGCGTTGCGTGTGGCGCGCACCAGGTCATGGCCCAGGGCGCGGCCAATGAGATAGGTGCTCTGTCTGGTCAGCGGGAATTCTCCCGCGACTCCACGAATGCCGTCAGTTCCGAATAATTGCCGCGATGACTGGGTCATAGGAGAGCTGGTTCTATTAGTCCTCAAGTGAAAGTCTATTTCAGAAGGTGGCGTCTGAACAGGATGGGAAAAATGACGGCGGCGGTACGAAAGACGACCACTGGGGCTGAAGCCCACCCAAATGGAGGCTCCGACGCGGCCCTAAAGGCCGCTCTTCCACCCTTCCTACGCAGCCTTCAATGCGGGTCGCCGAGATCCCTCGCTGCAAATAAAACGCTTGCTCAGGATGACAACCAACCGGCACCACCGGCTCAGTGCGGGGAACCGCTGCCGAGTTGCTGCACGGTCACGGTCACACGGATTGATGTCGGCTGCACCACCTGCACCAGCGGGTCGGGCACGTACGCACTGGTGGTGAACACGGCGCTGCCGCGCGCGCCGGTCGCATCCACGGGATCGGTGGTGGCGGCATTCACCTTCTCCACGTGACGACGCGGACCAGTAATGGTGATACGGGGCGGATCGGCTTCGACTTTGCTGATCTGCTCGCCCTCGGCGAAAGTGCCAGTGACCCGAGGATGAATCTCAACTTCTCGTGTCAGCCGCGTGTCGAAGTACAAGTGCAACTGGCTGGGTACGACCTGCACGACGGCCACGTCCGGCGGATGGCGAACCTGCTGCGAGGTCAGATCAAACGTGCGTTCCCCCGGGCTCACATCTGCCAGGCTGATCTCGGCCCGGACTTCGTTGGCCTGCAACTGCCGGATCACCCGCTCCGGTCCGCGAACGCGAATCTGCGCCTCGGGAATAGATTCGGAGCTGATTTCGAGGTGCGGGGGGACGTTCTGAAACACGACGGGGGATCGCAGAGCGACTTCCGCGGGTTCTTCGTGCGAGATCAGGAACCAGAGTCCCGCCGCCAGCAACAAGGAAAGAACCTTCAGCCCAAAGTTATGCAGCACATAGCGTTTGAAGAATGCGATCATGGTTGCGGCTCCGAACCCGGCCCGGGTTCCGGGCTGCGTTGTGGAGCGGGCTCTTGCAGAGGCGAATCAAAGTCTGCTTCCGGCTCATCCCCATTGCCCGCCATGGGGGTGGGCAAGGTCACGGGAGCCATGTAGCGCCGCAACTCGCTGCCCAGCCGTTCGCGCAGTTGGTCGACCGTTAGATCACGCTCGATCTGACCGCCAATGGCGAGGCTGATGGCTCCTGTCTCCTCGGAAACAACCACGGCAATCGCGTCCGTCTCTTCCGTGATGCCGATGGCGGCACGGTGGCGCGTGCCCAGTTGGGTGGAGAGCAATGGATTCATGGAAAGGGGCAGAAAACAGGCCGCGGCGGCGATGCGGTCTTTCTGAATGATCACGGCGCCGTCATGCAGCGGGGCACTGGGGCGAAAAATCGTGGCCAGCAGATCGTAGGAAAGGCGGGCGTCCAGGGGCACGCCGCTTTCGATGTGGGTGCGCAATCCAATTTCGCGTTCAATGACGATGAGAGCGCCGGTCTGATGTTGGGAGAACAAATTCGCGGCCAACACAATATCGTCGTAGGAATCGCTACCAGCCTCGCCACTGCGCAGGAAGCTGAGTCGCCGTCCAAGGTCCGCCAGCACGTGGCGAATCTCGGACTGAAACACCACGATCAGAGCAAACACGACGTAGGGGAGCATGCGGCTGATCACCCAGTTCAAGGTGGTGAGCTCGCCCATGCGCGCGAGGTAAAAAGTTACGCCGACGACGACCAGCCCGGCCAGCATGGGCGCGGCGCGAGTGCCGCGAATCATGACCAGCACTTGATAGATCAGCAAGGCCACCAACAGGATATCGAGCGCCGCCCATGCCGCTTGTGACCACGATGTGAAGACGGGCGTCACTCGATTCTCCCTCCTGATGGAATGCGGATGCTGAAAATTCTATTGTAATGCAGAGGGTTGCCATGTCCGGCGGCTTCCGGAAATGGGGCGGTAGTCCTGAATTCATGAATCGCTGGGGACGCGAAGTTGCACGACGGCCCCATCTTACTTCTGTTTCTTGGTTACGGCGGCATGGATCTCGCCGTGGGCCAAGCGGGCGGAGATTTCGTCGCCAACTTTCACCCGGCGCGCGTCCTTCAGCAGCTTGGCCTCGGCGTCAAACACCAGCGCATAGCCGCGCTCGAGAATCGCCAAGGGAGACAGGGATTCGAGAGCCGTGTGCAAACGCTCGCTTCGCACTTTGTATTGCAGAAGCAGGTTGCGCATGACCGCGACCAGCGCCGCAGTCCCGCCGGCCAGCTCTTTGCGCATACCCGAGAGCACCAGGCGCAAGTCGTAATGGCGTACGGCTGCGGAAACGGTTTCCCAGTGCCGCCGCATTTGCCCGAGCAACTGCCGCTGGGCCAGTTCCAGGCGGTGAGCAAGGTCATCGAGGGCCTGCTGGCGCCGGTGGATTACTTCCATCATGCGGGCAAAGGCTCGGTGCTGCGCGAGTTCGGTCAGGGCCTGGCGGCCGATCAGCAGGCGGTAGCGCATGGCCCGTGCCAGCCGGTCATCGAGAGAGGCAGTTTGCTCATCGATTTCCTGGCGCGAACGGATGACGAGCTCGGCCGCGGCGGAAGGGGTGGGCGCGCGCAGATCAGCGACGAAATCCACGATGGTGAAGTCGGTTTCGTGCCCAACCGCGGAGATTACGGGAATATGGGAAGCGGCGACGGTGCGGGCCAGCGTCTCGTCGTTGAATGAAGCCAGGTCTTCGGCCGACCCGCCGCCGCGGGCGATGATGATGACGTCGACGTTGTGGTGCTGGTTGAAATGGCGCACACCGGCCGTCACTTCGAGCGCCGCGGCCTCGCCCTGCACCTGAGCGGGATAGATCAGCACGTTCACGGAATGATGGCGGCGCGCGAGAATATTCAAAATGTCGCGCAGGGCCGCGGCTTGCGCGGAAGTTACGACGCCGATGCGCGCCGGCAGCGATGGGATCGGCTTCTTGCGCACGGCGGCGAAAAGGCCCTCCGCTTCCAGCCTGGCCTTGAGCTGCTCGAACGCCAGCTGCAGCGAGCCCGCGCCTTTGGGCTCGATATACTCGGCGGAAATCTGCAACTCACCGCGGTCTTCGTAGACTGTGACACGGCCACGCAGCACGACCTCGAGGCCGTCGGCGGGCCGAAAGCGCAGCATCCGCGCGGACGAGCGGAACATCACGACTCGAATCTGGGCGTTGCCGTCTTTCAGGGTGAAATAAAGATGGCCGGAATCGGGGGCGCGAAAATTCGAAATTTCGCCTTCCACCCACGCGTCGGAGTACTCCCGTTCAATGTGCGTGCGCACGGCGGCGACCAGGTCGCGAACTTTCCAAACGCGCCGCTCGGGCGGGCGAAAGTTGAATCCCATCTGATCGGCGAGGGAAGACATTGAAGGCAGTGTACCGCAGACAGGGATGCGATTATGAGGTAAGTCAAAATCCCCACCCTGTCGCGAAAGGCGCGACAAGGGTGGGGCACCCAACTTCATCCACTTGACACGCGGCTTTCCGGCAAGCCCGCTATAATCGTTGCCCATGGACCTGGAACAAAAAGTCGCCGAACTGAAAAAGCGCAACCAGCTGGCGGAAGACGGCGGGGGCGTCAAGCGCCGCGAGCGGCAGCACAAAGAGGGCAAGATGTCGGCCCGCGAGCGTATCGAATTCCTGCTCGACGAAGGCACTTTCGAAGAGACCGACAAGCTGGTCACCCACCGCTGCACCGATTTCGGCATGGCCGAACAGAAGATTTACGGGGATGGATTCGTCACCGGCTACGGCCGCGTGGAAGGCCGTCTGGTTTATGTTTTCGCGCAGGACTTCACCGTATTCGGCGGGTCGCTTTCGGAAGCGAATGCGGGAAAGATCGTCAAGATTATGGATCTCGCCGCGAAGATGGGTGCGCCGGTGATCGGGCTGAACGATTCGGGCGGAGCACGGATTCAGGAAGGCGTGATGTCGCTGGCGGGATACGCCGACATTTTTCTGCGCAATACGTTGTACAGCGGAGTAGTGCCGCAGATTTCGGCCATCATGGGACCGTGCGCCGGGGGCGCCGTCTACTCGCCCGCGATTACCGACTTCGTGCTCATGGTGGATAAAACTTCGTACATGTTTATCACCGGGCCGGACGTCATTAAGACGGTGACGCTGGAAGACGTCACGAAGGATCAGCTGGGCGGCGCGATGACGCACAATGAAACCTCCGGTGTGGCGCACTTTCTGGCCCACGACGACGCCGAGTGCCTCTCGATGGTGCGCGAGCTGCTGAGCTTTGTGCCGTCGAATAATCTGGACGACCCGCCGCGCAAGGCCTCGACCGATCCTGTGGACCGCGCCGATGCCGCGCTCGATACGATTGTGCCGGCGCAGTCGAACCAGCCTTACGACATGAAAGATGTGATCCATGCGGTGGTGGATGACGGTTATTTTCTCGAAGTGCAGGAGCATTATGCGAAAAACATTGTCGTGGGCTTCGCGCGGCTGGATGGGCGAAGCGTGGGCATCGTGGCCAACCAGCCGTCGGTGCTGGCCGGGACGCTGGACATCAACGCGTCGGTGAAAGGCGCGCGATTCGTGCGCTTCTGCGACTGCTTCAACATTCCGCTGGTGACGTTTGAAGATGTCCCGGGTTTCCTGCCGGGGACGGCGCAGGAATATGGCGGAATCATCAAGCACGGGGCCAAGTTGCTTTATGCTTTCGCCGAAGCGACGGTGCCGAAGGTTACGGTCATCACGCGCAAGGCCTATGGAGGGGCTTACTGCGTCATGGCATCGAAGCACATCCGCACGGATGCGAACTACGCATGGCCGACGGCGGAGATCGCCGTGATGGGGCCGGAGGGAGCGGTCGACATCGTCTACAAGCGCGAACTCGATGCCGCGGGAGCGAACCGCGAACCAGTGCGGCAGCAGAAGATTGAAGAATTCCGCGACCGGTTTGCGAACCCGTACGTGGTCTCCGACCGCGGGTTTGTGGATGCGGTGATTCAGCCGCGCGAAACGCGGAAGAAGCTGATCCAGGCGCTGGCGATGCTGGAAACCAAGCGCGACAAGAACCCGCCGAAGAAGCACGGGAATATACCACTGTAGGGAGTGCCATTTCGGGTTACCTTTTTGCTTTTGTGAAGTAACAGTTTTCAGAGCCTTGACGTGTTGCGCATAGAATTCCTGATGTGAGTGTTCCGGAGCACAATGCGGCTCGCGTCAAGGCCGATGGCCTGCCCTGCAATGACGTCGGCCCCTGGACGGAAGAGAAGCACAGGCTCGTAGCCTACTATGCTGCGCAGTTCTCCGGCGCAATGAAGGAGAAGTTTCAGCGGCGAGTTTATATCGAGCTCTACGCTGGAGCCGGCTACAGTCGAATTCGCGACACCGGTCGGATCATTCCAGGCTCACCAATCAACGCGCTGAATCTCAAACAGCCCTTTGACAGGTACATTTTTTGTGAAGCGGACGCCGAGAAACGGGAGGCTCTACAAGTACGGGTTCAACGGCACGCGCCGACCGCTGACGTGAAGTTCGTTCCGGGCGACTGCGACGCGAATGTCGCCGCGATCGCTGGCGCCATTCCTAGGCATTCCAGGACCAACAAGGTTCTAAGTCTCTGCTTTGTAGACCCAAATGACATCGGCATTAAGTTTGCGACTCTCCGAGCTCTCGGCGAGAAACGGAAGGTTGATTTTGTGGTATTGCTGGCCCTCTATATGGACGCCCTTCGTGCCGAACAGCAATACATCAGAAATCCCTCGAAGATCAGTCAACTTCTGGACGCGGAGTCATGGCAAGACCGCTGGCGCGATGCAAAGCAAAAGGGAATTGACTTTCCCCACTTCCTCGCTGAGGAATTTGCGGCGAGCATGAAAGGTATCGGCTACATCCCACCGCCCTTCTACTCGATGCGGAAGATCTTCTACTACCCAAAGAATTATCCGCTGTATGCCCTTGGTTTATTTTCGCGTCACCCGCTTGCGTATAAGCTGTGGGATGATGCACTAAAGTATACGGACGACCAGCTCAATTTATTCTAGATACGATGTCACTTAACTCCCCGATCGAATGGACCGACGCGACCTGGAACCCAGTCCGCGGCTGCACCAAAATCAGTCCCGGCTGCAAGCACTGCTACGCTGAGACATTCGCCGAGCGCTTTCGCGGAGTCAAGGGGCATCCGTATGAGCAGGGCTTCGACCTCCGACTGGTCCCCGAAAAACTCACCGAGCCTTTGCTCTGGCGCTCACCGAAACTCGTCTTCGTAAATTCGATGAGCGATTTGTTTCATGAGGGGGTACCCGACGACTACATCAAAGCCGTCTGCCAGGTCATGGTGATGGCCAAATGGCATACGTTTCAGGTGCTTACCAAGCGCGCGGAAAGGCTCAGAGAACTGTTGAACGGTCCTCTGCGCTTTGCTGCCGAACAGGATCACATTTGGTGGGGAGTGAGCGTCGAAAACAGGAAGCACGGTCTGCCCAGAATTGCGGATCTGCAAGCGGCACCAGCGCGCGTTCGATTCCTCTCGATTGAGCCGTTGCTTGAGCATCTGGGCCGGTTCGACGTTTCCGGTGTCAGTTGGGCCATCGTTGGCGGAGAAAGTGGTCCGGGAGCACGCCCGATGCGCGAGGAGTGGGTCGTCTCGATCCGCAACCAGTGCGCTGCCGCTCGTGTCCCGTTCTTCTTCAAGCAATGGGGCGGTGTGCGGAAGAAGAGGACAGGCAGGATCCTTCAGGGCCGAACTCACGACGAATATCCGGAGCGGAGGTCCGCACCGATCCCTGAGCGGGCAAGATGCTTCGCCCACGCGCAGGAAATTCTGAACTCTCTGCGCGCTGTCCTTCCCGGACCACTGGTGCAGTTCACGGCATAGCGGTACGATTCCCTCGGAGACCCTTCATGAAAAAACTATTCGCACTTTTGATTTTCTGTTTCCTTCCGCTGCCACTCTTCTCCCAGGATCCAGCTGCGTGGCTCGCCACCCTTCCCCAGGCCAAAGACTACGTGCAGCACCGGGCTTCGAGCTACGACCGCACCGGCGGCAACGCGGATTTTCGCACCATCGCGGCGGGAGAGACGCTGACCCTGCTCGATGAGAACGGTCCCGGGCTTATCAGCCACATCTGGATCACCATCGCCAGCGACGATCCGCATCATCTGAAGGCACTGGTGCTGCGGATGTACTGGGACGGCGAGGCCAGCCCCAGCGTCGAGACTCCCATCGGCGACTTCTTTGGGCTGGGCCTGGGAGATTACTACCTCTATCAATCGCTGCCGCTGGCGGTCGGATCCGACAAGGCGCTGAATTGCTTTTTCCCCATGCCGTTCCAGAAACACGCGCGCATCAGTATCACCAATGAGGGTGCGGCCAAGGTGGACGCCTTCTATTTCAACATTGACTATCGCGCGTACAGCCAGGCTCTGCCTGCGGATCAGCTCTATTTCCACGCGCAGTACCGGCAGGCCGCGCCCAATCACGGCTGGACGAATCAATGGAATTCGAACGGCGATGCGAGTGTAAACGACAAGAAGAATCTGAATGGAGAAGGCAACTATGTGTGGATGGAAGCCACCGGCCGCGGGCACTTTGTGGGCGTGACCATGTCGGTGCTGCAGAATCAGGATGGCTGGTTCGGCGAAGGCGACGACATGTTCTTCGTCGATGGCGAGAAGCTACCCTCGATCAATGGAACCGGGTCGGAAGATTATTTTCTCGGAGCCTGGGATTTCGGCGACCACGCGTTTTCCTATGGATTATTCGGGGCGCCGGTGAAGGGACAGGAACTCGCTGGCGGCCGTTCGTCGGTCTACCGGTTTCATCTGGATTCGCCGATCCCGTTTACCAAGTCGTTGCGGGCGACCATCGAGCATGGGCATGCCAATCACCGCTCGGATAATTACTTCTCGGTTGCGTACTGGTATCAGACCGAGCCGCACGCCGCATTTCCTGCGCTGCCGCCGTTAGAGCAGCGCATTCCGAAGATCATCGCCGTGGGTGGGCCGGGGAACGCGGGGAAGTGAGAACAACTTCTTTGCCACGGATTCGCGCGGATATACACCGATAGATCTTTGAGGGAGTTGCGAGATTCAGATCGTGGTAGGGATGCTTCGACTCCGCAGTGAGAATAGCTTCGCTCTCCTCACTATTCCGCTCAACATGACAGGGATTGGGAGTTTCGGCTTGAGCTGGGCTGAAAGCTGAAGGCTGGCAGGTGCAAAAAATCAAGAGTTCCGAGGTGATGTAGGATCCATTCGTCTCGGCCAGTAGCTCGCGTTTGACCCTCGCTCGACCTGCTCTCACTGCCTCCCTTGCGGGGCGCAATGCGCGATCTTCGCTCGGGCTCCGGGCTCACCGCCAACCGGATAAACCTACCCTACGCCTCGGAACTCTATCTTGCCTTCAACATTTCTTCCCGGTTCTCCTCGACCAGCGCTTTGCTATAGACCCTCGCTCACCCTCCTTCCCAGCCTTTCGGCCAGAAAAGTGACTCCGCTCGAGCCCCGGACGCCGCACCAACCGGAAAAACTTAAGAAGCTGTCAAAGAACGATTATGGTTTTACTCCTTCTATTTCTCCCGTCAATGGAAAATCGCAGCCCGTAACTACTCGTATTTTCAATCGAGTGCA
>OMOD01000011.1 GCA_900290255.1 Candidatus Sulfotelmatobacter kueseliae | reverse complement strand
CAGATTCTTTGGCAACGCTGGCATATTTGGAGAACGATTTACTTCATGGCGACGTTTCCAAGCAAACTCACGATACGATCGCGGCTCGGTTGCAGGATCCGCAGATCAGCCAGCGCAGGCTGGATGATCCAGCGCGGGCGCCGAACGTCAGCGCCATCGCGGGTTTGCTGTTGGGGTCGCCCGAGTTTCAGAGGAAATAGCTCTTGGCTCTTGGCCTTTGGCTCTTGGCTTGAAACGGACAAGTCGGTGAGCCGAGAGGTGCTAGAGCCAAAAGCTAAGAGCTGGTAGCCAGGAGCTGGTTTTATGTCCATCACTCGCCGCATATTTCTTCGCAACAGCGCGCTGGCCGTGGTTGGCACCGCGGCCATCCCGTCGTTCCTCACTCGCGCCGCATATGGCGCGGTGGAATCCGGGACGCGCAATAAACGTCTGGTGGTTATTTTTCAGCGTGGGGCGGCGGACGGTCTCAATATCGTAGTACCGCACGCCGAACCGGCGTACTACGCCATGCGACCGTCGATCAATATTCCCCGTAACTCGGTGATGGATCTCGACGGTTTTTTCGGGTTGCATCCCTCGCTCGCGCCTTTCCAGCCGCTGTGGAACCAGCGCCATCTGGCGATTGTGCACGCGGCGGGCTCACCGGATACTACGCGATCGCACTTCGATGCGCAGGATTATATGGAGTCCGGCACACCCGGCGTGAAAGCGACCGACGATGGATGGCTCAACCGCTGCCTGCACGCTCTGACCGCTGCGGACGACAAGTCGGCATTTCGCGCCATCGCCATGGGGCCTTCCCTGCCGCGAATTCTTTCTGGCAGCGAGCGTGCCTTGGCTGTAAATAACGTCAATGATTTTGGAGTGGGCGGGCGTAACGGCAACGCCACTGCCAATACCTTTGAAGCGATGTATGCGCAATCGGTGGATTCAGTGCTGCACGGCACCGGCCAGGAGACGTTCGACGCCGTGAAGATGCTGAAATCGGCCGACCCTTCAAAGTACAAACCGGCCGTGGGTGAACGAAGGCAGCACGCAGGGCCAGATTGCCAATGTTCTGACTGAGTTTTCGCAATCGCTGGCTGCGTTCTGGACGGACCTCGGCGATTTGGCAGAAGATACCGTCGTCGTGACCATGTCCGAGTTCGGGCGCACGGCGCGGGAAAATGGTAATCGCGGCACAGATCACGGGCACGCCAACGTGATGTTCGTGATGGGTGGCCCAGTGAAGGGTGGCAAAGTCTACGGGCGCTGGCCGGGGCTCGATCCGTCTCAGTTGTACGAAGGCCGCGATCTGGCGCTGACCACAGATTTTCGACAGGTGCTGGGTGAGGCGGTCTATTCGCATCTGGGAAATAAGTCGCTGAATGAAGTGTTTCCGGGGTTTGAGAATCAGACAGGAAAGTTTCTCAGACTGCTGGCGTGAGCTAGAGACTCACACCTCGATCATCACTTCGCCGTTTTCAATTTTCACGGGATAGACGGCAACCTTCGCGCTGGGATTGTGGGCGGCTTCGCCGGTCTTCGGATCCCACTGCCAGCCGTGCCAGGGGCAGACAATTTTGTTGCCCTCGATAACGCCTTGTCCTAGCGGGCCGCCGCGGTGCAAGCAGACATTGTCCATAGCAGAGATGGTGCCGTTTACATTGGCGACGCAGATGACTTTATCGCCGCAGGGATATTCCTTGGCCTCGCCTTCAGCGGGAAGTTCGGATTGGGGGAAAATCAGCATTTGGCATTTAGCACTTAGCATTTGGTGTCATCTGCCATACCGAAGGACGAGAGAGGCGCGAGCACAAATCTCGCATGGCTAAGTGCTAATTGCTATTTTGGCTGCAGCGTCTGCGCGATCATGACTTGGCGCTTGAAGTTCTCTACCATGTGAGGATCGAGCCGGACTTCGGTCGGCTTCTTGGCCAGGGTCATCTGATCGATTTTGTCCTGTAGCTTAAGCAGTGCGTAGAAAAGATTCTCGGGACGAGGCGGGCAGCCGATCACATACACGTCAGTGGGAACAATCTTATCCACTCCTTGCAGCACGGCGTAGGTGTTGAACGGGCCGCCGACCGAGGAGCACGCGCCCATGGAGATGACCCACTTGGGGTCGGGCATCTGGTCATAGATACGCTTCACCACCGGCGCCATCTTCAGCGTGACCGTGCCGGCCACGATCATCAGATCGCTTTGGCGCGGGCTGGGACGGAAGACTTCCGAACCGAAACGGGCAATATCGAAGCGCGCCGTGGACGAGGCAATCATTTCGATGGCGCAACAGGCCAGGCCAAACGTCATCGGCCATACGGCAGACTTTCGCGCCCAATTAAAGACGTAGTCCACCGTGGTGATCATGAAATTCTTTTCGAACTTGTTTTGCAGCCAGCCCATGAGGTGTCTCGTCTTTGGAGCTTCGTGTGGTGCAGCGTACGCATCCAGTCTAGGGATGGGCGCGGGGAGTGTCAAACGGGCCGCAGAATCATTGCGCAATCAAAATGAGGTAGCTCATTGTTCATTTGCCGTAAATCAAAGCCTGGCCGACACCATGGTCGGGTGCGCCGATCACGCCTGTGGTTCCGTTGATGGCGAGCGAAACCCCGAATGAACCGCAACTGGTAGTGCAGGTAAACCGGGTTGTCTGCGTCATGTTGGCCCAACCACCCGCCGGTTCAAGGAAGAGGTAGACGTAGCCCTGGTCAGGATTCGCTGCCTGTTCGGGCGCACCCACCAATACAACATTGCCTTGAACCGCCAGTGAGAAGCCAAAAGAGTCGTGTGGCTGTTGCACTTTTTCGGTCAGTTCGGCGGTTTGGGTCATATTCGCCCAGCCCGAAGCCGGTTTCACGTAGAGATAAACGGCACTCTCGTTGTTCTGGTTTTCGCCTGCCACCAGAACTTCTTTCCCCGCGATGGCCACGGTCGCACCGACAACGCCATCGCTCGCTGACAACTGAGCGGTCTGGGTCATGTTCTTCCAGCCGTGCGAGGGTTGCACGAAGAGGTAGACCGCGCCCCCAAGGTACCCATTCGATCCCGCCACCACGGTGTCGGCGCTGATCGCGACCCACTGAAAGAAGTCTCCGCTGTTGGCGGTCAAGGTGGCGGTCTGCGTCATATTGGTCCAGCCACCGTCTGGTTCCACAAACACGTCCACTCCGCCCGGAGGGTTGTTCGTTTCCGCCACCACCGCAACTGTACCCCCGCTGATTGAGACCCTACCCATACCCACGTTGGGGTTTGTATCGGTTAGTTTGGCGGTCTCGGTCATGCTGGTCCAGCCGCCCTCAGGTTTGACGAACACATACACTGCGGAGTTCTGGTCCTGCGAACCGCCAGCACCCTCCGCAACCACGGTATTTCCGTCTATTGCGACCGAAGAGCAATAGTTTGCGTCTGAGCAGGTCAACACCGCGGTCGGAACTGTCATATTGGCCCAGCCACCCGCCGGTTCTACGTAGAGGGAAACAAAGTTATACTCGTTCCCAACCACCACGGTACTCCCGCTGATGGCGACACTGCTGCCGAACTCAGCCGAGCTCGGATTGTCGCTCAGTTCGGCCAGGAAAGTCCCGACAAGAGGAAATTCGCGGGGTGAGCCCGCAGCCCACAGCTGCGAACACGTTAGGCTTGCGAACAGGCAAAAACTAAGAATCTTGGATTTCTTCATGATCGTCTCCTTCGAAAGCAGTTTCCTCTAGCGAGTGGGCATGATTCCTTGCAGAGACGGGCGGCGGATGACAGGTCAGAGTTTCGTGCTGGCCCTGTTACGTCATCTGCCAGAGAGATTACTTCAACCGCGCTCCGCCGTCAATCAGGGAGTCACGCGTAGTGAGTCAATCTGGGGTTGGTTCATTCGCGGTGATGGCGCCGAACACGCCGGTGGTGTAGCTGCCGCCGCCGTTGTAGTACAGAGTATTGGTGGGACCGGACTCGGGATTGCCATTGCCGAACGAGATGGCCCACAGGCCGGGGATAGTGATGGGGCTGCCGGTTGAGTCGTTCAGGAAACCCTTGAAGGCTCCAGTTTTGGGGTTGTAGGCGGCAATCCAGCCGCTGGTGGTATTCCCTACCAACAACATATTGCTGAAAGCACCGAAATTGGCGGGAGCCAGTGCGACCCCCCAGGGTTGGCTGAATGCCCCCTGGGCGGCGCGTCCCTTGAGGTTCCCGTTGGTGTCGAAGGCGTCGACGTAGCCTCCCGAGGCTCCGTTAAAGAAAGTGACAACAATCAAGGAGCCGACCGCTTGCACGCCGTAGGGCTTGTAGGCCGCGGGAATCTTAGGATCGGAAAACTTCCCGGATAAGGGCACAGGAATGAAAGACGCGGCGTCATAGGCTTCCACACCGCCGTGGTTATTGGCAGCGTAGTAGGTGAGAGCGTTTGTGGTGGCATTGGTGATCAGAGTCAAGCCGGTGTACACCGCGCCTGAACTGGAGTTGTTCACCATGATGGTCGCATTGTTGACATGGCACGCATAGCATCTGGTGCCACCGGGGGCCGGCTTCTGGCCGGCATTCCAATTTGAAATGGTTCCATCGAGCGTGGCGAATGTGAAATTTTCTTTTCCTGGACCAGGCCCGACGGCCGCGTTGTAGGCGGTCCCGGTCGGAGAACCATGCACTGTACCACTGGCGGAAGGAATGCTAATCACGAGCGGGGCAAGCGACTGGCCACCCGTCTTATCGGCATAGTACAAGGTGGTGTAGCCGGTGCCATTGTCGGAGACCCACCACTCATTCTCTCCCAGGCTCGAACTCACGGGACGCGACAGACCCCAGGGATTTATCAGATAGGAGTCTTGGGTATTGTTCACGATGGGGGTCACGGTGTAGCTGTTGGTCTGAGCGCCAGCCGTGAGGCAGAGCAGTAACGCGGTGGCTAGCAGTCCTGCGATTCTCATGATGCCCTCCGGCATTGTCCAATACCCACTATGGCCGATTGATGGCTGGAAGCATACCGCATGAGGTGAGAAGCGGCTAGGCCGGAAATGTAAAAACTTTGTCAAATGATTTTGCTACCATCAGCAGATGTTTCGCACTCGGTTCAAGAATGAAATCGTCGCCGAGTTTCTGCCTCCGGCACGGCTCGGTGGAGAACAGAACATTATCATCTTGTGCGACGGCATGCCTTCAGTGCCGCGTAAGCAACCGCTGGCCGAGTTTCTCTCGCAAAAAGGGTACTGGGTGTTTTACCCGCGCTACCGGGGAGCGTGGGAGAGCGAAGGAGTGTTTCTGCAACGGTCTCCACATGAGGACATCCTGGAAATCGTTGAGGAATTGCCCAGGGGAGTGAGGGATTCCGGGTTTGGCCAGAAGTTCTCAGTGTCGCCAGACAAGATCTTTGTAATCGGAGGCAGTTTTGGCGGAGCGGCGGCGATCTTGTGTTCGCTAGATCGACGAGTGACAAGAGTGATCGCCAACTGTCCAGTCGTGGACTGGTCAATCTTGTCCAAGAGCGAGAAGTTTGAAACCTCGAACAAGAATTATGCGGCGTATATCCGGGAGGCGTTTGGTCATGGATACAGGCTGCCTGACAAGAACTGGAAAAAGCTGCGTGGAGGACACTTTTACAATCCGATACGCCATGTGGGCGAAATTGACCCGTCGAAAATCATGATGTTTCACGCGAAGGACGATCCGTATGTTCCATGGCGTTCGGTGGATGGATTTGCCAGAAGTACAGGGGCGAAGCTGAAACTGCTAGCGCGCGGAGGACACCTCAGGACGGAGCTTATCGTGCGGAAATATTGGCCGCAGATAAGCCGATTCTTTGGGCAAGGCGGCTAAAGGGGGCTGGTCCACGCTTTCCATCTGGAGCCTTTAGCCGAGGTGCCATAGCTTTCGCGCTTTTGAAGGGTGCAAAGAGAGCGTGGTCGTCGGCTCGTCTTAATCTTGGGAAGGATCGATCTCTCCAGCATCGTGTCCACCCACCCATCGAACACCGCGATGGGTGGGGCAACCAAAAGTCTGGTTTGGCTACGGGAAAGGGTGGTTCAGTCCTTCATTTTGGTTCGGAGCCCAGGCGGAGGACGTTGCCGTCGGGATCCTCGATTTGCATCTCCCGGGCCCAGGGGTAGTTGGTGGGAGGGAGACGGACCTTCAATCCGCGGGCCTGGTAATCCTGGTGGAGCTTTTCAACATCGTCCACGCCGATCCAGACCCATGCGCCACCCAAGCCCTGACTGCCACGGCAGAGGTAGATGCCGGTTCCATCGCGCGCCACCGAGGTGAAGTCGTTGGTGCCCCAACTGGCGTTTTCAAATCCCAGTTCGTCGACGTAAAAGCGAACGCTGGCCTGCATGTTCTCCACACGCAGGATTGGGTTGATGCATTCAAAACGAACACGCGGCTGGTCGGTGTGAGCCATGGGTCCTCCGCGAATGATGATAACAGGCCAAGAGAATCAGGAGAGTTAGCAGATTTCTCGCGACAAACCGGTTGCGCTCTGTTTTTTCCGGCAGGGATTCCCCATAATCCAGAGGAGTGCTGGGAATCGAGAGGGTTGATTGATGATCCGTCCATCCCGGAGGAGGTACGGTTTCGCACCCTGCGGCTTTTCGAGCGAGGATTTTTCAAGAACCTGCTTTGCGGACAGGGCCATCCGCCCGGGACCCGCATTCCCGGAGTGTGCCGTGTGGGATAGGCGGCGCTGAATCTTTGACGGCGAACGGTTGTATCCTCAGATACAAATGAAAGCTTCGTATGACTGACGCCGCAACTTCGAGCGGTAGTCCAGTCCGTCGCTGGTGGGCGGCGGCACGGACGTCCTTTTTTTGGATGGTCGTGATTGCACTCGGGCTGCGCCTCGGCTACATCCTAGTGGCACACACCTACAGGCTGAAAACCGTGGAGGACAATTTTGACTTTGGCTGGGAGATGGGGCGCATTGGGCGCGCGCTGGCGCAAGGCGAGGGATTCAGCAATCCCTTCATGGGCGATACCGGGCCAACGGCCTGGGAACCGCCGCTCTATCCGTTTCTGATTGCGGGCGTGTTTAAGATGTTCGGAATCTATAGCCGGGCATCGGCGCTGGTGTTGCTGACTATCAACAGCGTGTTCTCAGCGCTTACTTGCATACCCATTTTCCTGATTGGCAAGCGGTGTTTCAACGAAAAGGTTGCCGTGTGGACAGCCTGGACCTGGGTGCTGCTGCCTTCGGTGATTTTCTGGTGCACCCGCTGGGTATGGGAAACCAGCCTGGCGGCGCTGTTGCTGGCGGTCATTTTTTGGCTGACGCTGGTGATGGAAGACGCAGACGATCTGAAACCGTGGCTTGGTTTCGGCTTGCTGTGGGGCGTAGCAGCATTGACCAACCCCTCGCTATTGTCGTTTCTGCCGGCTTCCGGGCTGTGGGCATGGTGGCGGCGCGCGCGGCTAGGGCGACGCTCAGTCGGCCGAGTTGTGTTGGCAGCAGTCATGTTCTTTGCTTGCATCGCGCCCTGGCTGGTCCGCAACTATCGCACTTTTGGACAACCGATTTTTGTCCGTTCCAACTTTGGGGCGGAGCTTCGCATGGGCAACGGGCCGGGAGCGAATGGGATGTGGATGGAATATCTGCATCCGACAAAGAATGTGGCGCAGATGCAGCAGTATGGTGAGATGGGAGAGATGGCCTATGTGACCGAGCGGAGGCGCGAGGCAATGGCTTTTATCCGCAGGGATTATTCCCGCTTTGCGGTTCTTTGCTTGAAGCGTTTCGTCTTCTATTGGGGCGGATTGCCGCATTCGCCGGACGCATCACGGCTGGCGCCGGTGGCAAATTCACTCTACCTGGCATCTTCGCTGCTCGCCTTTTGGGGGCTGGGGCGGGCGATTCGTAAGCGCCGCCCGGGCGCATGGCTTCTATTCTGGCTGGTGCTGTGTTATCCGCTGGTCTATTACGTGGTGTTTCCGCACCCGCGTTACCGGCACCCCATTGAGCCGGAGTTGGGGGCTCTGATGGTGTACGTGATTTCGGAAGTGGAAAAGAAGAAGCAGTGAAGACGATTCATTCGGCGTCGATGCTGACGACGTGGATGGAGTCGCCTTTCGCGTCCAGCGTTCCACGCACCTTGACCTTTTCGCCTACGAAACGGCGAGGCAGGTCCTGGTTGTCCAGGTGAAAGACGTGGCCTTTGGAGGTCAACACGAATTTCCCTCCAAGTTGGGTAATGCAGTAGATGGAACAGGTGGCGGGACTGTGGCCAGCGGCGCCGGATTTGGATTTCAACATTTCCTCGTGCGATTTGGTTAGGGAGTGGACGTTGAAAGCGCACTGGCTGTCGGAAATCTCGCCCTTGAACGTGGCGGGCTCTTGTGCACGGGCGCAGGTGGCAAATGCACAGACGGCGACGATTGCGATCCACGTTTTGCGTGTCTTCATAATTCAGCTCCAAACACCTGCGAGAGAGTGTACCGTAGCATCACACACAGATCGAGCGCGATCAAGGCGTCACCACAAATTTCATGAACATGCCTTCGTGATCCTCGCTGCAAATCACCGTGCAGACTACTACGTAATCACCCGGCTCTTGTGGCGCGGTCATAGTGAACTCCTGAGTACCGGGTTTGAGCAAGAGATCCCAGTCCGGAACTTTGGAGCGGTCTTTCGCACGCAGCAAGGAGAAACCGTGAATCGAGCCATCGCGGTTGTGCGATTTTGCTTTGCGAGCGGTGATCCGAAGCACGATCTGCTCGCCCGCTCTCACGGAAATCTCCGGCGTTCTCTCGCCGGCGATTCTGTAGCGGCTGTCTTTATCAGCCAAAATCTCTATGACCCGGACCTTGCCGGACGCCGGGGCTTGTCCCCAACCGGCGACACAAACCGCAATAACCATCCCCAGCAGAACCCTTGTGCGCGCATGCGTAATGGCTTGTCCTCGCCCAACACTTATTGGGTCATGTAGTAGAGG
>OMOD01000021.1 GCA_900290255.1 Candidatus Sulfotelmatobacter kueseliae | reverse complement strand
GTAGAGGATCGGTGCGTCGGTGGAGGCAGGCGGCGCGGCTTCCAGCAGATTTTGAAAATGCGGGAGCACGGTGATTTTCCCGGCGTTGAATCCGTTCTTCGTCAGCTGGTTTTTTGCGAAAAGGCTTGGAGTTACGAAGTGGTCTATGCATTTGCCATAAGTCCCGATCCAATGATGAACATACGCTTCCGTCATCAACAACGCCGCTGAAGAAACTGGCCCCTCGTAACATCCCTTGCTGAGCATCTTCCAGTACTGCCCGGTACAGGACTGCTCACAAGCGTGGCCGTTGGTGACCATGTTGTAGACCGGGCAGATGAGCTTGAAGTCATTCAGGTGATAGATGGTCGGGATCCTCTGCGCCTTCAACTCCCAGAGAATCGAGGGTGAGAGGTGGTGGTAGATGTTGCGGACATGCGCAAGATCGGGCTGAAAGGCCTTCACCATTTTCTGCAAGCGATCGCGGGCGTCCGTGGAATAGACGGCGTGGGCTCCAAGCTTGGCGCGGGCCAGCCATCCCGTGGTGGCGTCTTTGAAATCGACGTGCGGGACCAAGTATTGGTCATAGGCGGTGGATTCGCCGCGTGAATCGGCCATGGAGAACAGAGCGACTTCATGCCCCTGCGACCGCAGCAGTTCCATAAGCTCGAAGAGGTAGACTTCGGTACCGCTGAATGGGAAATTGTACTTATTGCAAAAGAGGATTCTCATAAGTGGCGCTCGCAATTTCTGAAGAAATGTCAGGAACCTGAGTAGGTTGAGATTTGAGGTATGGATGGAAGAGATCGCAGACTGCGGCCAGATTCGCTTCCCGGTTGAAGTGCTTAAGCACATGTCCTCGCGCAGCTTGCAGTAAAGGGCCGAGGGCGGATTGTGTGTTCATGACAAACGCGATCCGGGCCATGAAATCGTCGAGTGATCCGGGCTGATAGAGAAAGCCAGTTTTGCCGTCGGCCACCAATTCTGGAATACCGGTGATTGCCGGAGCCAGCACGGGCTTGCGGCGCACCATCGCGTCCATGAGGACAAGCGGAATGCCTTCGCTGCGGCTGGTGAGGACAACCAGATCGGCTCGATCGTATTGCTCGTCCAACTGATGGCGTGACAATTGTCCCAACAGCCGAACCTCGGCTTGGAGGTCGAAGTCGCGAATCATTCCCTCCAACCACTGGCGCTCGGGACCGTCTCCCGCGATCCGGCACACGAATCGCAGGCCCCGGCGCTTCAGAAGCCAGCAGGCTTGGATCAGGAATGAGTGGTTCTTGACGGGGTGCAACCTGCCGACGCCCAAGATGGAAAAGGTTGAATGCCGCTGGTGGCTGGGGCGTTTGCTTTCGGGGTCATCTACTCCCAGGCGCCGCACCAGAATCTTCTCGGGTACGGCACCGGGATAGTCCATCAAAATGCGCCTGCGATTGAACTCGGAAATAGTCACGCAGAAACTGCATTGCTTCAGTTTGAGGTCGAGAAATGCAGGATCAAGCAGGAGGTCGGATCCGTGCAGCGTCATGCTGAAGCCGATGCCCAGCAGGCGCGCGGCGACCATGGCAATCCATGAGCCGAAGTATCCGTGATGCACATGGATGTGATCCACGTGGCGGGAGTGAAGCAGGGCGGCGTAGTAGACGCCCAGGAAAGTATGGAGCAACGCACGCAGCCGCCGCGCAGGCGCCTCGCGTCTCTGAAAAAGGGCATGACGGAGAAAATCACTCAAGATAGCCAGCTTCGCAGCGGAGACCCAAACAGCGTGCAACAAGACCGTGATCCGGAGTGGTTGCAGGTAGAGGGTTTCAGCGGCAAGCGCATGTAGATGCCGGTCCAATCGAGGCTTCACCGTCCGCGCGCTGCACGGGACCACGTTTACGCCGCGGCGGCGGAGTTCACGAATTTCATCGATGACGTAGGGCTCAACCGGCGAAGGAAAAAGATTGGAAAGATAAGCGATGGTAGGCATTGCGGAATGTTCCGAGAAAGTCAGTTCAGGCGAAGCAGTGCGTAGCCGACAGGAACCAGGAACAAACCAGCAACGAAACCTGCAACCCAGGGCCGGAGCCTTTGGTAGGAGATGGGCACCGTTGTGGCCAAGCCGGAATGAATCAGGCAGTAGGCGCCGCAGGCGACCAATTCTGCCCAGCCATAACCGATCAGGCCCAAACGGGGCAGCAAAATGCACGTGGTTACCACCAGCAGAAGCACATGGACCACGTAAGATCGCATCACCAGCCATTGTTTTCCCACCACGAATAACGCGGAGGCTTGCAAGTTATAGACCGAGTTCACCAGGACTCCGGCGGCGGCAAAAGGGAAAATCCGCAAGCTGGGCATCCAGCGCACGCCGATGACATGCTGCACGAAATACGGCCCCATCAGGGCAAATGCGCACAGCAGAGGCCCCAGGGTGACCACCTGGAGATACAGCGCTTGCTCGAGCGCCCTGCGGAACTCTTCGCGGCGATGCTGCAAGCGGGCCAAGGCTGCAATCGCCATGCGGCCGGCTGCGAGGCGGAAGCTGCCCAGCGCTTCCGCCAGACGAATGGCGAGGGCGACATAGGCAACTCCTTCAGCGCCCACGAATCGGCCGACGATCAGGGGGTTCACCAGAGTCCGCAATTGCCAGGTTCGCAGCGAGGCGGTCAGGCCGACGCCGTAAGACAGCATGGGCCGCGCATGCTTCATTTCGAGGCACACCCGAAAAGGAATAGCGGCGCAGACGCCGGCGGCAATCAAGGTGAAGACCTGCCACGCGATCTGGCCCATCACCGGGGCCCACACCCCGGCGTGCAGCCAGGCGAGCGAGGCCGCGACAACCAGCCCCAGCGACTGGCCCGCGAGTTCAATGCCCGCAATCCGGCGGAACTCCAGGCCGCGCTCCAGCTTAGCCATGGGAATACCAGTCAGAGCGGACACTGGAATCGCCATCAGCAGCGCAAGGTAGGGGGGAACGAACTCTCTGCTTCCATACCAGTGAATGAGTAACGGTGTGGCCGACGCTGCGGCCAGTCCAAGCCCGATGGAGGCGGCCAGAATGAGGGTGGTAGCAGTGCCATACAGGCGGGAATCAGGAGCCTCGCTGCGGACCAGGTAGGTGTCGATCCCACCCCGCGCAAGAATTGCCAGAAAGGCGACGATTCCAACTGCGGTTACGAACAAGCCGTAAGCATGGGGGCCGATCCACCAGGTCATCACCAGCATGTTTCCCACGCCCACGATCACACCCAGTCCATAGCGCGCTGCAAGATAAATGGCGCCGCGCGCGGTTTCGCCGCAAAATGGGGCGGACACACTCACGTCAGCCGAGGCGAGCGTAAGTGAGGGCAGAGCGGCGGCCTCAGCTTGAGAACGCATTCATTTCTTCCCGGTCGCGGCGATTCTGCGCTGCCAGCATGCCCGCCAGCGTAAACAATAGGCCGTTGACGAATTGGTAGTTCATCACCACGAAACAACCGTTGACCAGAAACACCACAACAATCAGCGGCCATAAGGACCGGAATTGCGCATCCGGGAAATTGCCCACTGGGGAATGTGTGCCCGGCCGTTTCCGGCCCAGTCGAAACAGATCGACAATCACCCATCCATAAAGCCCCAATCCGATGACTCCGTATTGGACAAGCACCTCGAGATAGGTATTGTGAAAGAAGAACTGCTCTTGATGGAAATCAGTGATCCGGCTTGATAGTTCGGTCTGCATCGCGAGGCTGCCCCATCCGGAGACCGGTTTCTTCAGGAACATCTCCCATCCCGCCTGGTAAACCGCCATGCGGAATGTGACCGGGCCGCTTTCCTCCAGACGGTCTCTCAGAGGCATGTGGGAATCGCCGAAGCTGAGGAGAGCAATCAGCCCTAAACCGCCTCCCAGCACCAGGCACAAACAGGTTCTGCGCAAACAACGGCTGGGGGAAAAGAACATCAGCCACAAAATGGACCCGGCAAATGATAGCCAGACTGCGCGGGTTTTGGTGGCCACGATCGCCAGCGGTAAAGCAATAAGCAGAAGAATCGCGGGCAGCTTGGGCAAGCGGTGACGGCGAAAGGAATCCATTGCCAGCAGACCCAGCATGCTCAAGGCGAGCCCGTTGGCAACGGCTTGCAGAAAGGGGCCACGGGCGCGGTCGACGTGAATTCCGAGACTTTCATCCAAAATGTAGCGCGGGAAGATGAAGTCTGTAGCCCCGACCATGAACAGGATTGCGATCACGCACAAGTAGGTGAGCACTAATAGCGCGAAGACTTCGAACTGACGCCGGGAGCGGGCATCCTCGAAGATGTGCGCAGCCAAGACATAGAGCCCAAGAGGAACCAGCCATTTGGCGGCAAGCACGCCCCAAGTCTCGGGGTCGTAGGGCTGAGAGAGGGCATCGTACAGCGCCAAAATCAGAAGCCCGAACATGGGCAAAATCGCCGGCCCGGCGATGCGCACGGGGATTCGCATGGTCCACGAGCGCAGCAACACCACAAGAATGAGGAAAATAAACGCGAAGCGGTCGTACGAGTGGAAGCGGTAGTCGGCGGGGCGGAAGAGCATTACCGCCATAGTGAAGAGGAAGAGCAGTGCTGGCGCGGCCATCAGCGCGTGCAATGGCCGGAAGCAAGTGGAGACCGTCCATCCCGCAACCTCCTCTATCCATGCTCGTTCTCTCCAACCGCGAGGCGCAGTCTGCTCGAAAGCTCCCAAGCTAGGCTCCCTCTCCCCGCAAGACCACGGCGACAGTTTTGAAGAGAATGCGGAAATCCAGGCCCAGAGTCCAACGCCCTATATATTCGCGGTCCAGCGCCATGTTGCGTGCGAACGAGGGATCGCGGCGGGCGGTGACCTGCCAAAGCCCGGTGAGACCGGGCAGTACTTCCAGCCGCTGTAGGTCTTCCAGATCGTAACGTTCGAAATCATCGATGGGGTGGGGACGCGGCCCCACCAGGCTCATCTCGCCTCGCAGCACGTTCCAGAGTTGGGGCAACTCATCGAGGCTATAGCGGCGGAGAACGCGACCAACCCGCGTCACCCGCGGATCGTCCACCATTTTGAAAAACGCGCCGTTGCGCTGGTTGCGGGCGCGCAACTTCTGTTTAAGCGCATCTGCGTTCGGAATCATGGTGCGAAACTTGAAACACAGAAAACGCCGGCCCTTCAGACCCAGCCGAGCCGCTCGATAAAACACAGGCCCGGGCGAATCGAGCTTGGTCACGCATCCAATGACTGCCAGCAGTGGCAGGGCCAGAAGTAACGCAATGGCGGACAGCACAATGTCGATACCGCGTTTGACGAGCAAGCGGAAGTTGGGGATTCGCTCCTCGGACAGGGTGAGGACGGGCACGTTGCCATATTTCCGGAGAACGACCGGCGTGGGATCACAACCGAAGAAGTCCGGGACCAGCTTCACGTCGATCTGATTGGCTCGGGCCTCTCGAATGATTCTCTTTGTGACCTCACCGTGGATGGCGGTGGTCAGAATGATCTCGTCGACGAACTCGCGGCGTGCAATGCTGGCGAGATCATCGATTCGCCCCAGCACAGCACCGCTCACGGGCGCGCGGTCATCGAGAAAGCCCCGCACCAGGGACCGGGCAGAATCGTCTCGTTGCAGGTGCTGGGCCAACTGCCGCCCGACCTGCCCGGCGCCGATGATCAGTACGTTGCGGACGCGCCGCGGCCTCAGACCGGTGGCCCAGAAAGTGGGTTTTGGCGCCGGGTGAAGCGGGGGCTGCCATTTCCAGAGGCTTCCATCCACGGTTGCCGAGGCAGCCTTCTTGCGTGGAACCGCGTCTGCATAGTCCAGCGCCCCCGGGATCAAGCGCGAGGGAAACATGCCAGGGGCGCCGTGGTCTGGTGTGGTGATGGAGGAAGGCAGCACTAGATCAGTTCCAGTTCGTATCCTTCGATTCGCATGGCCACGGACCGCTGGATAGAATCGACGGAAATCACCAGGTTCTTCTCCCCGCGCTCGTCCAGGATTCCTTCCAGCCCGTCCAGACAACCGCCGCGGATTCGCACTCGCTGTCCGATCTTCAGGAAGGCGCGCAAGGCACAGGGGACTTTTTGCGACAACAGCATTTGCAGATCGTCGATCTGTTTGGCAGGAATCGGAATGACCTGCCCCGCGAACGCAATCAGTCCGATTACTCCAACGGTCCGCAGCAGATCCATTCGTGACCAGGAGGAGGGGTTGATACGAGCAAAGGTATAACCCGAAAACAAAAGAGTATTCACACGTTTTTCGCGGTCGCTCCAATGGTGGATTTGCTCCAGTACCGGAAGAAAAGTTTCTATCCCCTTACGTTGCAGCTGGGTGGTCACCTTCTTCTCAAATCGGTAGCGGGTTTGAATCGCATACCAGAGATGATTTTCAGGAACAAGAAGATGGGAGGCGGCGGTCACGGGGCGACTACGATTCGCGGCACGGCTCTGCTAGTTGAGTCCCAGATCATTTGTGGCTTAATTCTCACCAGTTCGTCTCTCGTAATGGGTCTATCAGCAACCCTGATTGCCCTTGCGGTGACGCGGGCTTTTATCGCACAGTGTTGTTACAGCCTTCTGTAGATCGCACGTGGAATGGGGAAGGTGCGTTCGCTGAGCACGGTGCCCAGCAGCCGCGCATTCGCCGAATGCAAAGTCTCCTTCACTCGCTGTGCGGTGGCTCGGCGGGTGGCGTTGGCTTGCAACACGAGCACCAGTCCATCACAGGTGGCGCCGAGCAGGGCGGCCTCGCTGCCGGCTCCGGCGGCAGGTCCCTGGAGCACGGTATAGTCGAATTCCAGGCGTAATTCTGCCAGCCGAGCTCGCAGCCAGGCGGTGGAAAAGCCGTTTTGGTTGCCTCCGAGAAAAACGCTGCGAGGCATAAACCACAGGCTGCCGGAGAGTTGCTGCGATAAGTCGCGCAAGGTGCCAAATCGTTTTTCACCGCCCACCGCGGCGAGCCGGTCTTCCGAAGCTCCGTCCTCGTCGCGGGCGGTGGGGCAAGCCTCCACCACGCAGGCTTCTCCCGATCCCTCGTCCGCCAAGGTTTGGCCGACCTGCATACAGATCGGAGAGATGTCTGACCCCGGGTCCACGGGGCTGAACACCACTTGGCGACAAGGCCTGGGCCAGCCCGGCAAGAACACCTGACGCACCAAACCACGGATTTGTTCTTCGGCAAAAGATTCGAGCGTCCAACCGGTGGTATGGAGCGACGGCGCAACTGCCTGCTCGACCTCGGGGTCGGCGTGGATCGGGGATTGCTCAACTTCGTCCATAGTGGTACGGGGCAATAGCTTCACAAATGTGCTCATATTTGGCCTCTCAAGAAGTCTTCCGCATCGGCTGCCTTTTTGCGAGGGAGGGATGCCAATACCGGAGCGCGCAGGAAAGCGACCACTTCGTCCGGAGTACGGAATGCAGGGCTCAGGTAATCGGTTACGAATGCCAGGCTCACGCTTACAGTTCCTGCCAATGCCAGACCAATCAGCCCAAAACTCAATTCTGAAAGCTTGGGCAGTTCCGGCACGACGGGTTGCTCGGCGATGGCGACGTTGAGGATTCCCCCCTGGTCGAGCGCATCCCCGATTCTGGCTTCCTCGCGCTTGTCCACATACAACAGATACCGATCCTCGGCGGACTTCAAATCGTGCAATAGACGATCTTGTGCGATGCTCTGGTCCCCCAGCTGCTGGGCGGTGTCCCGGTAGTGGGCCAACAAAATGCCTTCGGCGGTGGCATGGGCGCCTAAAGCCCTGGCCTCGACCTCAGCCTTCACCAGTTCGGACTTCGCCCAGGCATGATTTGGCTCCAGGTCGCTGGTCTGGTCACGAATCGGGGCCCGGTCTTCTCCCGCGATGGAGGCCTTCGTTTGCGCAATCTTCTGTTCGACTTCTTTCACCAGGCGATATGAGGGCTCGAACGCAATGAGCAGATCCGTACGCTGCAATTCCAGCTCCAGCAAACGCGCCTTCATTTTCTCCATCAACTCCGGATTGTCGGAGTTGCGCATCTGGGTCATGGTGCGCTCCGGCAACAAGTTCAGCTTCGATTGCAAGGCCCGAATCCGCTCCGAGTTTTCCGCCAGTGCGACCTGCGTTCGGCGATCGTCCGCATCCGCGTCGCTGAGTTTCTGCAAGGTCAGGTCGCGTTCCTGGGACGCCGAGACCACTCCCTGGTCCCGCGCAAACTCCGCGAGTTGCAGCTCGGCCGTTTCCAGAGTGTGTCGCGACTGCGTAACCTGCTGGTCAAAAAAACTGAATTCCCCGGAAGCGCGGTGCACCTGGTGATGCCGCTCCAGGTAGGCATCGGCCAGCGTTCGCAGCACCTTTGCGGTTTGCTCGGGATCGGAAGATTGGTAACTGACAGTGATCAACGCGGTCTTACGAACGGGCTCGACGGTCAACCGTCTATCCACGCGGCGTACGGCGCGCGCCAGGCGTTTTCCGGCGTCGTCGTCGCCAAGCAGGCTCCAAAACCACGAGCTACCTTCCGATGCGAGACCGGTTTGCTGGACCACGGTTCGCAGGATCTCGTCATCGTGCAGCAATTCCGCTTCGGAGTTCACTTCTTCCTCCGTTACGCCCTGGCGTATGAGTTCGGCCTGGCTGGGAGTCGGCGCCACCACGGGATCAACCCGCCCCCGGCGCAGCAGAACCCTCATTTCCGACTCATAGCCAGGCGCGATCAGCCGGTAGGCGATGCTGGCAGCCAGCGCCAGCGCGAACGCAGCCAGCGCCAACCGCCATTGCCGGAAGACAACGGCCAGCAGGTCTCGCATCGTGGGAGACGGGGTGCGTATCGGTTTCGGAACCAATCTGAGTTCTTCTGCCATGTGGAGTTTGAACTGCGCCCTGGATTTGTCGATTCGGTCTTCGATGAGGCGGCCCGAGGTCCTTCAGTCCTTTTAGAACTGTGTTGGAGTTGAGTACAGGCTGAGGTTGGAAGCCGGCAGGAACTGCCGGATCTTCGAGATCAGGTTCTGCGGTACGAATAGCAAATCGCCGGACCTGAGGTGCATATCTTCCCGCAACTGTCGTGAGTTCAGCATAGATTTGAGGTTGAGCAGGTGCGACTCGACAACTTCATCCGAGATGCGCCGGAACAACACCACCTGGGAGTGCTTGGCCCGCGGGCCGAACCCTCCAGCCATGGCCACGGCTTCGGCAGCCGTAGTGTCGGAGCGCAGTTCGTATTTGCCGGGACGGCCAACTTCCCCCCCTGCGATGAAAAAAGGCTTATCGAAATCCTTGAGCGTAACTGACACCTCGGGATCGTGCAGCATGCCCCTGTAGGCTTCGCGAATCACCGCGCCCAGATCGGGAGCGGTCATGCCTTCGGCGTAGATCTGCTGCGCTCCCTTCAGAGGAATGTAGCCGTCCGGCTGCACGATAACGGTCTGGTTAAATTCGGGAGAGAAGGTGAAACCGATGTCGAGGACGTCACTCTTGCATAACCGGTAGAGCGGACGGCGCGCCTCCGTCAAGGCTGGACTCAATGCGCCGTCCGCTATTCCGGACTTCGCGGTCGCCGCTCCTGTTGGCTCAACAGTTGTCTCTGGCTGTTGAGCGTGGGCAGTGGCAACCACCGAAACGTTTTGCAGCCAGCAACCGGCAAGCAGGACAACGATGGGTCGGGCTGGAAATCGCATGCTGGCCGCCTGCTTCCGCCTTCAAATTTTGTCGAGGACTAAGCGAACGTCCCATTGCAATTCGAACGGTACGCCGCGCCACTACGAGGCACAAGACATGGGAAGTGCAGTCCTCCAGAGTGGACAATCCGGCGCTGCAAACATTCCCGGCATACTACTTTGGCGGTATGCCGCAACTTCGGAGTTGTAAAGCGATTCCCGCTACGGGCTTCGCGGGGATGATTCGGATAAACCTGCTTCTGCTGCCATCTAAGCAGTTGAGTCAGAGTGCAAGAACGGGACAGCGAAGAAGTTCTCAGCGCTGGCAAGTTTTCCACATCACTTCTTATGCTTTTGATGTCGGCACATCACAGAATCCGTCCGCGCTGGTGGCTATGCTCGGCAGCAACAAAATTTAACCCTGAGGAACCATGCGCCCAACTTCGCCTGTTAGGTCCACCGCGGTGAGCGTCCTCGTCGCCGGCTCGAACCAGTTGCATTGTCAGCTCCTGGTGACTGCCCTCCGCCGACGGGACTTTCGAGCCATTTCGTGCGCCCTAGAAAAAGATGCCATGCTCACTACGATTGCAGAAAATGCGGTTGACGTGGCTGTGATGGACTGCGAACGGAATATGGCGCTGGTGCGGAGCCTGCATCTCGCCCATCCCAATATGGTCGAAGTTCTGCTGCTGGAAGCTGCTGATCGCGAGGAAGTGGTCAACGCTTTCCGCTCGGGCGCGAGGGGGCTGTTCAGCTTCGCCGATTCACCCTTCCGGCTGCTCTGCAAATGTATCCAGACGGTCCATCAAGGGCAGATCTGGGCCAGCAACGAGCAAGTGGGATATCTAATTGATGCCGTCATGCAGGTGCCCTCTTTGCGGGTGGTAAACAGCCGGGGACGGAACCTGCTCACCCCGCGGGAGCAGCAAGTGGTGGCCTTGGTGGCGGATGGACTCAGCAATCGTGGTGTGGCCCGTGAGCTCGGCCTGAGCGAACACACGGTAAAAAAGTACCTGTTCCGCATCTTCGACAAGCTGGGAGTTTCCACTCGGGTGGAACTGGTACTGTATGCCGTGACTCGCGGGGCGCCACGGCAGGCGGAATGGCTGTCGGCGTGAGGGGTAATCTCGCCACTCGCAACTGGGCCGCACTCTGGCTACAATGGGCAGTCGTGCCTGACGCCATCTCGGCTACTTCGTCCTCGAAGTCTCGACGCTGGACGGTCATCGCCGCTGGCCTGCTCTGCGGGCTGCTGGCGCTGGTCGTGATCTATCC
>OMOD01000026.1 GCA_900290255.1 Candidatus Sulfotelmatobacter kueseliae | reverse complement strand
AGGATGGACGCCGTAGCGGTCGAGGAATTCCAGTTCTTCGGCGAGCGGCGGGAGCCAGGTTTCACGCAGCCGATTGTTTTCGAGCGCGAGGTGGAGTTTGCCGTGCGCGCTGAGAATTTCCACGGGGAGCGCGTCGAAGAATTCGTTGGCGAAAACTATGAGGGGAGTTTCAGGCGCGAGAGTGCGGCTTGGGCCGGTCGGCCGTCCCTCCGGGATTTGGTCGTCCTGCTCTCTTGTCCCAGCGCTGAAGCGCTGGGCTAGGTTCGGCCGTTCCTCCGGAACCGCAGCTTTGCCGGCATCAAGATGCTCGCGCAAGGTTTCTTGCAGTCTCGCTCGCAATGCGGGTGAAGCCTCCTGCAAGGTGTAGGTGAGGGCGGCGAAGAAGTCGGGGAATTTCTTGTTGGACCAATCGAGCACATCGCGGGCGAATAAACCGCGACCGGGGCCGAGTTCGAGGATTTCGATCTTTGGAGGGCGGTCGAGCGCTTGCCATATCTCGTCGAACTGGCGCGCCAGCAGGCGTCCGAAGACGGCGTGAACGTCGCTTGACGTATAGAAGTCTCCGGCCTTGCCGAATTGACCGGCGTGGGCCGCATAGTAGCCGTGGGAAGGATCGTAGAGGCAGACCTGCATGTAGCGCGAAAAGGGGATGGGGCCGCGCCCGCGGATTTCGCGCTCGATTTGTTCGCGGAGGGACGACTGGACAGGCAATCGGCTAGCTCCCCTCGTTTCCTTGTTTGGCAGGCGTCGGGCTGTGGGGGACGGCGCGATTCTGCGGAGTGCGGGTAAACATTTCGACGAAATAGTCGTGCAGTCCGTCATAGAGCTGGCGCTGAAGATGCCAGGCGAACTGGGGATGATCGAGGTCGCGGGGATGAATCGGCAAAACGTAGGTGTGAACGGGGACGGTGGAGTTCTTCAGATCGATCAGAACTTCGATCACTTCGCGATTTTCGCGCGCCGAAAAGGCGAGCAGCGGATGATCGTAGAGCTTGAGGTGTTCCTGAACCATTCCGAGTTTGCTGGAGCCTGACACGCATCCATTCTACTTAGATTAGCAACTTGCGGTGAAACTCCAGTACCCACAACCAGCGCCTAAAGGCGCTCTCATAACACAGACTTACGGTATGCCTGAAGGCATACCCTGATACGAATCTTACTTTCACCATGGGCGGTTAAGCTAGACGGGGGAGACGCCCGTCCCTCCACCATAGGAATCATCGCGCGGCTGCGGCCCTAGGCTGCCATGCGGAGCGAGTGGCGTTGCTCGTGAAAGGCGCGCTTGACCGGCGGCATAGCGAGATAAAGGATCACGACGACGTTGATGATCCCGAAAACCAGCGGAATTCCGTGCACGACAATCAGAACCGGCAGTAGCAAGACCAGGCCAACCGCGGAAAGAAACAGGGTGAGCAGACGGCCCCAGTTTTGCATTCTTAGAACTCCGTAGCCGGCGAGCAACTGAACGGCTGCAAACAAAATAATCACCAAGCTGGCGAGGTGCCCAAAACCGGCAAAAAAGCGCCCAGTGGCATTGCCCTCCGAGGCCAGAGCAGCAAGCTTGACGGCCAGACTGGTGAACAGCAGGAGCGACAGACCGAACAGCAGCCCGAGCACCCCGCGCAGAATCTGATAAACGCCGACCAGGGTGACGCCAAGTGGACGCATGAACCCTCCTACAGTTGGGAGAAATATAGCACAAGGGGCAAAGTGTAGGTCTCAGGTGTCAGGTGTCAGGTCCCAGGAAGACCTGGGGCGCTCGCGGTGCCGGGGTTCTCCTGAGACCTGACACCTTGGACCTGAGACCTTTTCTATTCGTAGCGCAGAGCTTCGATAGGATCGAGGCGTGAGGCCTTGATGGCCGGGAGCATGCCGCTGATGACGCCGACGAATCCGAGGATCATCGTGGACGCGAGCAGAGTGGTGGAATCGATGGTGAGATGGATGTCGCCTTCGGTGCCATTTTCTACGAATGCGCTCCACAGGGTAAGCGATCCCACCGACCACGAGACAATGTAAGCGAGAACCACGCCGGCGAGTCCACCGAGTAGCGTGATGGCAAGGGCTTCGGCGAGGAACTGGATCAGAATGTGCCAACCGCGGGCGCCGAGAGCTTTTTCAACGCCGATCTCGCGGGTGCGCTGGGTAACGGAGACCAGCATGATGTTCATCAGGCCTACGCCGCCGATGCCGAGCGTAAGCAGTCCGATGAACCCGAGCAAGATTTTGATGCCGGTGGTGATGACGCGCAGGTCAAGCAGATCGGCGAACACGTCGAAGACAAAGACGGCGCGCTTGTCCTTGGGATCGAAATCGTGGTGAAAGGCCATCGACCGGCGCACCGCGTCGGCGACTTTCAAGTGGTCGCCTTCGTATTCCATGGCGACGGCGTTGAGGTAATAAGTGTTGGTAAGATCGCTCATGGCGCTGTACGGGATGTACAGCTTGCTGTTCATGTCTTCGTCGCCATTCTGAATGACGTGCTTGAGCACGCCGACGACCTCATAGGAAATGCCGTCGAGCCGCACTTTTTCGCCGAGCGCGTTCTGTCCGGAAAATAACTTCTTCTTAACGTCGGCGCCGAGGATGGCGACGCGGCTGCGTGTGTTTTCATCGAGGTCGGTGAAGAAACTGCCATCTTCGACCTCCATGCGGCGCATCCGCGAATAATACGGATAGACTCCGCTGACGCTGTAACTGCCGCTGCGCGTCCCGTAAGCAACCGTGCTTTGCTTGGCGGTTTCCGGTGAGATGCGCTTCAGCAGAGGAACCTCGGCCTGCAGGTAGTCAAGATCGTTGACCGTGAGTTTGACTTCGCTGCCGGCCTTGGTGCCGCCCGCTTGCATGGAGGTGCGTCCGGGAAAGATGAAGACCAGGTTCGTGCCCCAGGAACGGAAGGCGACCCAGAGCCCGCGCTCGAAACCGGAGCCGTAAGCGAGCAGCAGCACAACGGTCGCGATACCCCAGGCCATTCCGAGCATGGTGAGGATGCTGCGGCGGCGGTTGTGCTTCAGCGCGTTGTAGGCCTGGCGACCGAGTTCGAGAATCATAATTAGTCCGAGAAACTTGCGAAAAAACTCGGGTTCGTATCAGGGTATCGCTTTAGCGATACCGTATATTCTTCAAGACCAGAAGCCCCTTCAGGGGCTGGACGTCGACATCGAACCCTTTTTCTTGCTCTCTGCCGACAGCGCCTAAAGGCGCTCTCATAACCCCGCGATTGTGGCATGCCTGAAGGCATGCCCTGATACAAATCCCGCTAACTCGACGACCGTTTGCACTAATCGCGGTCATATCTATTCCTGGCGCAGGGCCTCCACCGGTTGCAGCAGCGCGGCCTGGCGCGCCGGATAAAGTCCCGCCGCAATGCCGGCAAACGCGAGCGAGAGAATGGCGATGGCCGCCGACGATGGAACGATGCGAGGTGTATCGAATCCTTCGGGCGCGGGCAAAGCGGCGAGAACCGCGACCAATGCCGTGGTGATGGCCAGCCCGATGCCTCCGCTAAGTGCAGTCAAGAAGGCGCCTTCCACAAAAAACTGGGTCAGGATGGCGCGATGAGTGGCGCCGAGCGCTTTGCGCAGCCCGATCTCGCGGGTGCGTTCGGTGACCGACACGAGCATGATGTTGATGATGCCGATGGCGCCGAGAGCGAGCGTAACAACACCGACCACGCCGAGAAACCAATCCATGCCGTCGAAGATCTTGTCGACGCGCTTGTTGTCCTCGATGGTGTCCCAGTCTTCGAAGGATTCCGTGAGCTTGGGATCGAAACCGTGCCGGCGGGCAATGATGTCGTGGACTTCCCGCTTCGCCACTAGATCTCCGGCGGGCGTGAGCGGACGGTAGTTCAGGAATGATATGGCGTCTTCGCTGTTCTGGTCTTTCAGCCGGAACAGATTGCGCATGGTCCCGATGGGAATGAAGATGCGCGCATTGGTGCCGTTGTTGCCGTCCTGCCCGACTTTGCTGAGCACGCCGATAATTTCGAAGCGGACGCCGTTGAGCAGGATGGGTGAGCCCACAGCCGGACGTCCGGGGAATATGTTTTTCAGAAGCTCCCAGCCGACGACAGCCACGCGGCGCGTTTCGGCATTGTCCTGATCGTTGAACCAGCGGCCCGGGCCAACCGGGATATTGCGGATCTGGTTGTACTCGGGCGCAATGCCGAAAACCTGGCCGTTGGTGGATCCGTAATCGCTGACGGCGCGAATGTCTTCGCGGTTGAGCACCGGCGAAACATACTTGAGCGAGCGGGCCTCACTGCGAATGGCGAGGTAATCCTCATAGGTGAAATGGTAAGTGCGGCCGGACTGCGTGCTGCCTTCGACGGCGGGGATGCGTCCGGGGAAGGTGAACATGATGTCCTGGCCGAGATTCTTCAGTTGCTTGGCCTGTCCGCTGCGAAAGCCCTCGCCCAAGCCGACCAGCAGGAGCAGCGATCCGACGCCCCAGGCGATGCCGAACATGGTGAGAAACGAGCGCAGTTTGTGGGCCCAGAGGGTGGCCAGCGACTGGCGCACGATTTCGAGGAGCATCCGCATGGCTGTTTCGCGAAGAGCGATCCACGGCAGGCTGCCTGGTGTCGGAAGCCTGGACTCTGCGCTCTGTCATGTAATACGGGAGCGGGGCCGGCGCGGTTCCCCAAAAAGAGTACACCCCACCGTATCGTTTAGACGCGAGAAACGCCTCGCGGGTTAGCGGCGACGAGGATCGTGTGGTGACGGGGCTATGCCACGCCCAGAGGGGCGAAGGCCCATAAGCGCTAACTTAAGCAGAATTCCTTCCGGTTTGCCCGTCATCCACCCAGAATCGCTGGCAAGCATTAATGGACTGCCGGTTTGCACCAGTAATCGGTGAACAGTGAGCGAGGTGGAATGGCTGTTTCCTGCCACTGGCACGCTATTGCAGCTTCTCGTACTCCGCTTTGGCTCGCTTCAGGATGGGGATGTTGGGGATTGGGGTTACGGTAATTCCAAGTCAAGCGAGTAGATCTCGTCGGTACTCAAGTCGCGCACGAAGAGGGCCGACCCGTCCGGGGCGAGACCGCTCCAGGCCCCGACGAGAGTAAGGCTATACCTGTGTAGATCCTTCAAGTCGAGGACGGGTTCTGAAGGAGTTTGTCCGACCTTGACCCGCCGGAATGTGGAATGATCAGTAGAAATAGTGTCATAGTAAACATAGTTCCCGTCCCGCGACCAGTTGGGAAATCCGATCGCCCCGGGTTCATTGATCCAATCCGACCACTTCCCAGTCTTGAAGTCGAGGAGCACGAGCTTCTTCGAATCCTCGGGAAGTGCAGCGAGGTACCGGCCATCGGGCGACCAGCGTGGACTGAACAGGCTCTCTGAGCCAGGAATGACAGAGACCTGGTGAGTACTGATATCCACGACCTGGATTGCGAGTTTTTCGGTGCTTCCGACCACCCCGATGCGACCGAAGGCTATTTGTTTGCCATCGGGAGACCACGCGGGATCAACCTGGTTGCGAGTCTCGGGCAGCAATTCCCGGGGCGTTCCGCCTTGGGTGGAAACCAGAAAAATCTTCAACGGTCGGCCCAGCTCTGAGTCCACGAATGCGATTTGGGTACCGTCTGGCGACCAGCGAGGAAGGTCCGCTGACATCGGGGGAAAGGTGAGCTGCAGGGGGTCGCTGCCGTCCACGCGACTGCGCCAGAGCGCGTAGTCGGGATAGGTCACATACGTGACCCACTTGCCGTCTCGCGAGAAGTCCAATTCCCCGGCCGAGACGCCGGAAAGGAACGGCACAAACTGATGGGATCGAGCGTCGTAACGGACGAGCTCACCCCGGCCCTGTCGGCCAGCCACAAACAGTTTCTTGCCGTCCGGGCTAGGCGCCAATGAGCCAAACGACGACGGCCCCGTAGTCAGTTGGATGGGAGTGGAAGACGCTGTTTGAAAAATGCCGGCAGATTGGCGCAGCGCCCAGAGATTCCAACCGGCGGGCGTGTAATCGAGGAAGAAATAGTAGCGGCCGTCGGGACTCCACGTACCACAGCATTCGGCCGCTAACGCGTGCCAGTTCGGCAATAAGGGGTGAAGCCCAGTGCCGTCGGTGCGCACTTCCCATAGCGCGCTCGAGTTACCCTCGGGATTTGAAACTGTGAGTCGAAGGTGAGCGCCATCGGGAGAAAAGCGAAGATCAGCGGGAATCCCGGAGACCGTGATTAACTTGCGCGCGTCCGTACCATCCGCATTGGCCAGATATAAGTCTGAGCCCTTGGCGAACGCAAGCTTGCGGCCGTCCGGCGACCAGGCGCCGGCGTGACCCACAACATCAGCCAGGCGGCGGGGAGTTCCGGACGGGAGAGGCAGAGCCCAGAACGGGAACTCTGTTGCCGTGCCTATCACACTTTCCACCAGGAGCTGCGTATGATCCGGCGAGATGTCGGATACGCCGACGTTCGTGAAGGAACTTGGAATGGCCGAGGTCTGCCCGCCGGTGCTGGATGCCTGGACCAGTAACTGTCCCCCACCGCTAGTCTCAGTAATGTAGAGTCGCGAACCATCCGTCAGCACAGACACCTTGGGTATGCCGTCGTGTGTGAGCTGGGTGGTAGCGAGGATCTTGGGCGGAGGAAGTGGGGAACGGAGCCAGGCGAATGTACCGGCACCTGCGATGATCACAATCAACACTGCTCCGATCCAGGGCCAACGGGATTTACTGACCGTAGCCGGTGCGCTCGCCGCCGTCATCTTTCCTGAAGTCGTGTCGCGCTTCAGGCGTTTCAGGTCCGCGCGTAATTCCGCGGCGCTCTGATAACGGACTTCGCGGTCCTTCTCCAAAGCCTTGTTGGTGATGCGTTCGAGTTCGAGTGGCAGGTCAGGATTGAGGCGCAGCGGCGAGCTGGGCGCGCTATTGAGGATGGAATTGAACAAAGCAGCAGTGGTGTCACCGCGAAAGGGAAGCGTGCCTGTCGCCATCTCGTAGAGGACGGCGCCTAACGAAAATAGGTCAGTGCGGGCGTCGAGTTCCTTGCCGAGGGACTGCTCAGGGGACATGTAGGCCGCGGTCCCGAGCGCGCTGCCGGGGCTGGTCAGGTGATCTTCGGTGAGGGTGGCGGTTGCGCCTGACTTCGAACTTTTCATCGGGCTGATCTTGGCCAGGCCGAAATCCAGAATTTTGGCGTGACCGCGATCCGTAACGAAGAGGTTTGCGGGTTTGATGTCACGATGAATGATGCCCTTGGCGTGCGCGGCATCGAGGGCATCCGCGACCTCGATCCCCAGGTCCACGAGGCGGTCGGTTTCAAGCGGCCGGCCGAGGATGGTTTCCCGCAGAGTCCGGCCTTCGAGATGCTCCATCACAATGAAGGGGTGTCCCTGGAATTCACCGATTTCGTGGATGGTGCAGATGTTCGGATGATTCAGCGCAGAAGCGGCGCGGGCTTCACGGCGGAAACGCTCCAAGGCTTGGGCATCCTGGACAACATCGTCCGGCAGGAATTTGAGCGCCACGAAGCGCCCGAGTTGAGTGTCCTCCGCCTTGTAGACCACGCCCATTCCGCCGCCGCCCAACTTCTCGACGATGCGGTAGTGCGAGATGGTTTGGCCGATCATTTAGAAGATGCGTGGCTTTCGCGTGGGTTCATGTTACGGACCCGGCATCGGCTAGTCAACGAAAGCGACTCTGGCACGAGTGTGTCGAACCCAGAACACTGCTTTGACCGGGTAACCGTTGAAGTGGTGAGATAACATCCGGATGGTCGGCTACTCAGAAGTAGTTGCGAATCTTGGCCTCCGGATTATTCGCAGGCCGCCTCGACACGCAGTCCACAAACCGACGACTAGCAACCGGGCAATGCCGCTTTACACCAAACACCTTAAGTTAGCGCTTGCGGGGCGAAGCCTCGCCACCACACCGTCTCGAAAGCGACTGCGATTTAACTCCATCCTCCTGCTCACCGCCAGGCGGGGGGCACGTCTAAGACGCCAACCCAGGGGTGGAGCCGCGATCCGTGGCCCGGTTGAAAGCATTTGCGATGGATGAACGTTGATAGGTGCACATTAAAGGAGGCATTCCCATGTTTCGAAAAATGTTTCGTGCAGCTTTGCGAGGAGTCCTGTTCTGCTTGCTGATGGCAGCCCTGTCGGGCGCTATGTCGGAACTAAGCCCGGCGCAATCGTTCACACTCGATCTGCCCCTGCAAAGCCAGGAGGCGCGGATCTCACAACGTATCGGGATCACCGATATCACCATTAACTATCACCGGCCGCTGGTCAATGGCCGCAAGGTTTGGGATGGTCTGGTTCCCTACGGCAAGGTGTGGCGCGCGGGGGCAAATATCAACACGACCATCACCTTCAGCGATCCCGTCCAGATCGAAGGCAAGCCGCTCGACAAGGGGACTTACGGATTGCACATGATCCCGAACGCCGATGAATGGACGATTATTTTTTCCAAGAACTCGACGTCTTGGGGATCCTTCACCTACGACGAAAAAGAAGATGCGCTGCGCGTGACGGTGAAGCCCAAGGCCGCGGACATGCACAACGCCCTGACCTACGACTTCGACGATCTGCAGAAGGATTCGGCTGTGGTCGAACTGGAGTGGGAAAAGGTCGCAGTCCCGTTCAAGGTCTCGGTCGATGTCCACGATGTGGTCGAGGCAAGCCTGAAGAAACAGCTTCGTAACCTTTCCCAATATACGTGGATGAGCTGGGACAACGCGGCCAACTACTTGCTCGCGGAAAAGGTCAGCTTGGACGATGCCCTGACGTATGCCAACAAATCCATCGAGAATGAAGACCGCTACGAAACTGAGATGACGAAGTCGCAAGCGCTGGCGGCGCTCAATCGCAAGGACGAAGCCGCAACCGCAGAAAAGAAGGCGCTGGACCTCGCCAGCCCACTGCAGATCCATCAATACGCCCGGCAGTTGCTAGGTCAAAAGCGCAATGAAGAAGCGTACGCGATCTTCCGCGACAATGCTAAGAAACATCCCGACCAGTGGTACGTGCATACCGGACTGGCTCGGATGTATAGCGCACAGAGCAAGTTTGACGATGCGGCGAAAGAGATGAAGCTCTCGATGGCGGCAGCTCCGGACGACCAGAAGATCTATTTGGATGGGTTGGAGAAGCGGCTGGAGGCGAAGCAGGATATCAACTAGAGCTACCACACGGCAACGTAGGAGCCCGCATCTTTATCGCGTCGATGGGGCTGGCGATGAGGCGAGCTCCTCTTTGATCACCACCACTTCCTTGGCCATGCGCCTAGCGACCTCGACGACGGCGGCCAGCGTGTCGTCATCGGTTTCGAGCGCGCGCACGATTTCGATCCGGCTCCCCTCGTGCACGGGGTTGAAAAAGCGCATGCCGACGCACTTCCTGGCGCGATAGGTGACGCTGGCGATCTCGGTGATGCTGAGCGAGGAGGCGTTCGAGGCAAGAATCGTGCCGGGACGGCTGAACTTGTCGAGCATGATGAAGATTTCCATCTTCGATTCCATTTCCTGGGGAACGGCCTCGATGACGAGATCGGCCTGGCGCGCCGCTTCATCGATCGAACCGGCATACTCCAGGCGGGCAAAAGCGGCGTTGGCGTCGGCGGAATTGACCTTGCCGAGTTCGACAGCTTGGTCGAGATTGGCGCGGATTTCCGTCTCCGCCTTGCGCAGGGCGTTTGGGAGCATATCTTCGAGAATGGTGCGATAGCCGCCGAGCGCGGCAGCGTGCGCAATGCCCCGGCCCGTGATGCCGGCTCCGATAACCGCCACGGTGCGGATTTCGGTCACTATTATTTATCCTCTTTGCCCGCCTGCTCGAGATGCTGAAGTACGCTCTCATAGCTGGGTTCGGACTTGCGGATATATTCGCCCAGGCGGGCGCACTCCTCTTTGGTCATCGCCGGAATACTGGCGCTGATGCGGCGCAGGGTGGTGGCGATGTCGTCGATGTAATTCATCAGGCGGATCAGTTCTCCGGTTGCGGGCATGAAGGCTCCTTGCGTTTTCCCTGGCGCGAGAGCGGGATTCGGAATCGGCCGCCGCAGCCAGGGGAACTATTCATTGTTCAACATGCGGGCGGATTTGGCAAAGGCGGACAGTGCTCAAGTGGGCGGAGTGGGGAATTAACTATCCGAGCTTATGGAAGTGCCGGAAGCTGGCGAAGCCTTCCTTGCCCATGTAGCGCTCGAGGACCGAGGGCTCGGTCTGGCGCAGATCGACGATCACCAGGCCATCGACCACGTCGGAAAACTTGCGGTCGAGATTGAAGCCTACCAGCCTGCCTCCCACCTTGGCATACTGCTTGAGCAGGATGGGCAATCCCTTGCCATCTTCTTCCACATCGGAGATGGGCTCGGCGAGTTCGTCGAGATCGCGCAAGGCGCTGCAGATGGCGCCGCAATCCCAACGGCGGAGATTGGGGGCGCGGAACGGCGTGCGGGCGTGGATCAGGTGGGCAAATTCGCGGCCGTCCTCATCTTCAACTCCGCGCTGCTCAAAATAGTGGACAATCATCTCGCGCGACAAGCTACAGTATTCATTGCTGATGCTGACCGCTCCGAACAGTACCGGCGTCTGGGGGTGAGCGGCCACGAAACGCGCGATTCCTTTCCACAGCAAAAGCAGCGGTGCGTACTGGCGCTGATATTCGGAGCGCACGAACGAGCGGCCAAGTTCCAGAGCGGAGCCAATCTTCAAGAACAGTTGTTCGTCGTAACGAAAGCAAGTGTTCGTATAGAGACCTTTGACGCCATGGGCGCGGATAATCTCATCGGTGTTGCCGGCCCGGTAAGCGCCAGCCAGTTCCCGTTTCTCCTTGTCCCAGAGCAGCAGATGCCAGTAATAGGCGTCGAACCGATCGAGGTCGACGCGGCGTCCGGTACCTTCACCGGCGGCGCGGAAAGTGATTTCGCGGAGGCGTCCGAGTTCATCGAGCGCATGAGGCAACTCGGAAGCGCGCGCGGCGTAAACCGCGAATTCCGCGTTTTCGACGAGCAGCCGCTCGGCAGGCAGGGCCGCGATATCGTCCATCACGAATCGCGCTGGCACCTCGGCGGCGATCGGTTCCTGCGCCTTGCGCGGAAACGCAGAACGCATCTTGGTGGGCAGGGAGATGTGCTTTTTACCACGATAAGACAGCAGGTAAGTTCGCAGGCGAAGATATTCGGTCGCCTCCTCGTCGCTGTCGAGGTTGGCGATCAACTCCGAGGGAATCGCGCCGCCAATGCGCACCTGCACATCTTTCTCGCGCTGCTGCAGAAATTCCTGCAAGAGGAAAAGCGTTCGCAACCGCGGATTGATCAGGCCGAGCACCTGGAAGGCGACGCTATTGCGGCCGCAGAAATATACCGGGAGCGCGCTGGCTCCCGACTTGCGCACCAGGCGAGCGGCTACGGTGTTCCACGCGGGATCGGTGACTTGCGCCTGGCGGACATTCCACTGCGATACTTCGCCGGCCGGAAACACGGCCAGCGCCCCGCCTTGGCGCAGCCATGCCATCGCCTGCTTCAGGGGCCTCAGATTCTTATTCGTTGAAGATGCAGTTTGAAAGGGGTCCACAAAGATGCAATGCTCGTGCAATTCCGGGATCCCTTCGAGCAGTGCGTTGGTCAGTATCTTGACGTCGGGACGCACGCGCAACAGAAGTACAGCCAGAGCTACGCCGTCGAGCACGCCAAAAGGA
This sequence comes from Candidatus Sulfotelmatobacter kueseliae, assembly GCA_900290255.1. GTDB lineage: Bacteria > Acidobacteriota > Terriglobia > Terriglobales > Acidobacteriaceae > Sulfotelmatobacter > Sulfotelmatobacter kueseliae. The sequence goes on along the minus strand of OMOD01000026.1, from coordinate 2,256 downwards.
TGGTTGGCCACGGCCACCAGAGGACCCTTAATCGGGATGCGGTCGATGTCGGCGAGCGGAACTTCGAGCCTGATCTTCATTTCCGCGAGCAGCGCTTCCAGCCGGAAGCCGTGCGGCGCCGAGCGCACGCGCTGATACAGTTCGCGCGCCTGCTCCGTGGGAATGAATTTGCCGGCGAATTCCGGGAGCCCGGGCAGTAACGGCGGCTCGGTCAGGACACCTCGCTCTTCATCACCCGCGATTGGCAATTTAGGCATAGGCGATTCTTGCCTTGCCTTGGTTGCACGATTGTGAAGGTAGGGTTAAAGGTTCGTGAATAAGTATTCTGTAAGTAACCCCCTGAGTATGTGAGTAATCTCCTCAAGGACGATGACGAATGTCACGAGCAGTTGTCAGGTTTCAGTTCTCAGTTCTCAGTTGTCAGACGCGCAGGGTTGACTGACTTACGAAGCCGGATCTACTTAGGCCGCCCACTCTTCATTTGCGACCGCTGGCAATGGCTGGGGAAGGCGGTCGGAGACTTCTGCGAGGGTGGCAAGCTTTTTTGCCAACTCGGGGCGCAACAACTCGGCGGCAAAACGCCAGCGCCAGTTTCCATGTTCGCGGCTCGGAACATTCATGCGCGCATCGCTTCCGAGCCCCAGCACATCCTGCATCGGCACTACGCAGAGGCTGGCAACGGAACTGGAGGCGGCGCGAATCATCGCCCAATTGACGCCATCGTCGCATCGGTCATGATCTTCACACCGGTCTTTGCCGCCACCGAGGTACGCTTCCACTTGCTGGCGTTCGTAATCGGTCGCGCTCGATTCCCACCAGCCGAGCAGCGTGTCGTTGTCGTGCGTGCCGGTGTAGACGACCTTCTCGGTGGTGAAAGTGTGAGGCAGATGGGTGTGGGCACCAACATTGCCAAAGCCAAATTGCAGCACGGCCATGCCTGGAATCTTCAGGCGCTCGCGGAGTTCATGCACGTCGGGGGTGATGTATCCAAGATCTTCGGCGAAAAACGGAAGCCCGCCCAGGGCCTCGCGTAACTTCACGAATAAATCGTCTTTCGGACCATCGACCCAGCGCCCATGAATCGCCGTGGGCTCGCTCGCCGGAATCTCCCAGCACTGCGAAAATCCGCGGAAATGATCGAGGCGAATGTAGTCGAAATTGTGCGTGGCCCAGCGCATCCGGTCGATCCACCACGCGTATCCCTTCTCCTTCATCACGTCCCAACGATACAAAGGATTGCCCCAACGCTGTCCGTTTTTGCTGAAGAAGTCCGGGGGCACGCCGGCGACGACTTCGGGATCGAGTTCGGAATTCAGGCGAAACAGATCGGGATGGGTCCACACATCGGCGCTGTCGAAGCTTACGAAGATGGCGATGTCGCCCACGACGCGAATGGAACGTTGCGCGCAATAGGCGCGAAGCGCCTGCCACTGTTCGAAGAAAAAGAACTGCACGGCGCGGCGGACGTCGAGTTCGTCTATCATTTCCGCGTGCGCCTTCTCGATCGCCACCGGGTCGCGATGCGTCAGTTCGCGGGGCCAGCGGTTCCAGGTTTCCAGATGGAAATGCGCGCGCAATCCATCGAACAGCACAAAGTCATCGAGCCACCATTGGTTTTGCCGGCAGAAGCTCTCATAGCGCGAGCGGGCGTTCGGGGCAGCCGAGCGCAGGAAGTTACGCGCCGCTTCAAATACCAGGGGCAGCTTGTGGTGGAAGACCGACAAGTAATCCACGGGCTCGACGCCGCTGCCTAGGGCGTCGACTTTGGCGCGGTCAATCCAGCCGCGATCGGCGAGCCGCTCCAAACTGATCAGCAACGGATTTCCGGCAAAGGCCGAAGTGGAGGAATAGGGCGAGGCTCCGTAACCGAGCGGGCCCAGAGGCAACACCTGCCACAAACCCTGGCGCGCGGAGGCAAGAAAATCTGCGAACGCATACGCCGACGGACCAAAGTCGCCGACTCCACCGCGCGATGGCAGCGAGGTGGGATGAAGCAGAATTCCGCTGGCGCGCGGGAATGGCATGCGAATTCAGTTCTCAGTTGCCAGTTGCCAGCCCTCTGTTTGCAGTCCGGCTGAGAACTGGCAACTGGCCACTGGCAACCGGCAACTGATTTTACGAACCTTCTTGCCCAGCTTTCCGGGTCAGGTTTTTCATTTCTTCCTGATTGACTTTGAGGCGGTTGGACTTTTCCATGTCCTTGCGCAGGTTGGTGACGAACAGCCCGAACAAATCGTTCTGCTTCGCTCCGAGCAG
>OMOD01000071.1 GCA_900290255.1 Candidatus Sulfotelmatobacter kueseliae | reverse complement strand
CTGGCTCGGACGCATGCTCGAAGCCGGGGAAGATCCGCTTTACATTGCCCGCCGGGTGGTGCGCATGGCGGTGGAGGATATCGGCCTCGCCGATCCCAACGCGCTCTCGCTGTGCATGGCGGCTCGCGACGCGGTGGACTTCATCGGCATGCCGGAAGGCAATCTGGCGCTGGCTCAAGCTGTGGTTTATCTCTCGGCCGCACCCAAGTCGAATGCGTTGTACACCGCGTACGGCGAAGTCAAGCAGGACGTCGAGCAAACTTCAGCCGATCCGGTTCCACTGCACCTGCGCAATGCGCCTACCACTTTGATGAAGGGCCTGGGCTACGGCCGGGGATATCAGTACGCGCACGACCTGGAAGAAAAAGTTGCGGACATGCAATGCCTGCCCGATAACCTGCGCGGCCGCGTGTATTACCATCCGACGAATGAGGGGATTGAAAAGCGCATTCGCGAGCGGCTGGAGGAAATCAAACGCCTGCGCTCTCAGACCGGTGGCGCTTCTGCGCAGCGGAAGGAAAAACCTTAGAGGGAGCTAGCCCAGCCGCGCCTTGTGTTCCTTCAAAATGCAGCGGTCCATCACCACGAAGATCCCGGCCTGGCGCGCCTTCTCGGCAGCTTTTTCGTGGATTACGTCCTCCTGCATCCAGATGGCTGGGACTTTGAGCTGAATGGCTTGATCGACAATCTGTTCCACGAACTCCGGCCGGCGGAAAATGTCCACGATGTCAATCTTCTCCGGCACGTCTTTTTCCGGAATATCGAGCAGCGATGTATAGGCTTTCTCGCCCAGGCATTCCTCGATTTGAGGATTCACCGGAATGATGCGATATCCGTGGCTCTGCATATAGGCTGAGACGCCGTGGCTGGGGCGCAAGGGATTACAGGACAGGCCAACCACGGCGATTGTCTTGGAGCGCCTGAGCAAATCGGCGATGGGATCAGATTGCAACGAAACCAAGGGAACTCCTCCCTTATTTCTTGTTGGCAGATTCTACTTTCTGCTTATACATCTTCAGCGCCAGTTTGCGGATGGTATCGGAAACTTCCTTGTTGGCAGAAAGGTTCTTCAGATCCTGGGCCAGCAGGTATTTCATCAGACCCAGACCAAGATCGATCGGCGTCCGCGGGTTCGCAACCAGGTTCCGCACCACGATGTAATTCTTGACGAAGCGCCGCTTCAGCGGAATCTGGCGCAGCACAGCCTCCAGCACATTCTTCTGGCTGGCGATCTGCTCGACTTCGCCATCGGAGAGCTTGGGCGCGTCGAGCACGGCGAGAGCCACGACCTTGGTGCCGTCACGAATCAGAATGGAGCGCTCCTCTTTGTTGCCTTTCAAAGCGAGCTGAATGCGTCCTTTGACGTCGAGAGCATTGATCTTCTGCAGCGTGTTCTTGCGCTCGGATTCGCCTGGACGCGCCCTCTTGGCCACAGCGACGCCCGGCTTCAGTGCCGCCGTGGCCGGGGATGCGGCCACCGGCGCCGGGACATCCGCGCGCTGGGTGACGGGAAAATAGTCGGGCCCAAGCAGTTCGACAACCCCACCAATCGACTGAAAGGGTTTCTCGCCCTCGGCGGCAATCTCATCGGCGTGTTCCTTGAGATAAGCGGAGACCTTCTCATCCTGTTCTCCAGTGGCTGCTGGCTCGGCTGCGCTGTCCGCTTGAGCGCCTGCCACTTCTTCCGCGCTCAGTTCTGCTCCCGAGGCGACCTGCCCGGCATCCGCCGTCTCATCTGCCGCAGCGACTGCGTTGGTAGAGGCGGTCGCACTAAGAAGCTGGTCAATCTCGGCAGCTTCTTCTTTCTTCAAGTATGGATTCGTCTTGAGAATGGTGAGAACGCCGGTCAGCGATCGCACCCGCGCGCTCGTGAGCATGGCCGCGATGGTCTCCCGCAGGGCACCCAGGGCGAGCTTCGCCAGTTCTCCCTCGGACACCGACGGATTTTCGAGCAACGCGGGCAGCAACTTCGGGCGCAGGTTCTCGGGCGAAATAAAGTATTCGAGGACCTCGGCCGAGGTCTGGGGATCGGATGCGGAGTCCAGGCAGGCCTTCTCATCCCACCCTGCCAGGGTCATACGTGCTAGTTCGCCGAAGATCTTGTTGTGGCGGGCAAGATGAACCAGAATCTCGATGTTCTCGGCCGGCGGCACTTGGAGCGCGCCGCGGG
>OMOD01000004.1 GCA_900290255.1 Candidatus Sulfotelmatobacter kueseliae | reverse complement strand
CCGCATTTTCAAAATCTGCTGGAAGCCGCGCCGCCTGCCTCCACCGACGCACCGATCCTCTACTTTGGCCGTTTGTCGCCCGAAAAAGGAGTGGATCACCTGCTCCGTGCCATGAAGACCTTGCCCCAGATCCGGTTGCAAGTCGCCGGCGACGGCCCCCAACGAGCGGACCTCGAGGCCTTGACCCGCACCTTGAATTTGGACAACGTCGAATTCACCGGCCACTTGACCGGCAAGGACTTAGAACACAGAATTGCAGCCGCGCGCTTCACAATTTTGCCCTCCCTGGCTTATGAAACCCTGGGCAAGAGCATTCTCGAGTCTTATGCGTGGCAGCGTCCTGTGGTGGCCTCTGATCTGGGATCGCGCCGCGAACTGGTGCGCCAGGGCGAGACCGGACTGCTTTACCCTCCCGGCGATGTTGAGCAACTGAGCGGAGCCATTTCCTATCTAGCGCAGCGGCCGCAACAAGCCCAAGAGATGGGAGCTGCCGGCCGGCAACTGGTAGCCACACACCACTCCCCCGCGGCTCACTATCAGGAATTGATGCAGCTCTACGAGCAAGTGTGTTCGGCAGCCCACAAACCTGGGTCAATCCGTGGGGTTGCGTCGGCCAGGAATCGACTGCGCGTGGCCTTCATCGGAGGGCGAGGCGTGATTGCAAAGTACAGCGGCATTGAGGCCTATTACGAAGAGGTCGGAAAACGCCTGGTCGAACTCGGATACGACGTCACGGTCTATTGCCGCACCTACTTTACTCCCGCTCGCAAGACGCACAACGGCATGCGGCTGGTGCGCTTGCCCACCATCCGCTCCAAGCACTTGGAAACCGTGGTTCACACCCTCCTGAGCAGCATCCATGCGGCTTTCAGTAGCTGCAATATCGTGCACTATCACGCCCTGGGCCCAGCATTGTTCTCGTTCTTGCCCCAGCTCTTCGGAAAAAAGACCGCGGTCACGGTGCAGGGACTGGACTGGCGCAGAAAAAAATGGGGGCGCCTCGCCTCCCGCGTTCTTCGTCTCGGGGAACTGGCCTCCGCGCGCGTCCCCGACGCCACCATGGTGGTGTCGCGCACCTTGCAGGAATACTACCGGCTTAACTATGGGATCGAAACCGCCTACGTACCGAACGGTGCTACGCTCCGCCAGCGCATCGACTCGATATACCTCAAGCAATGGGGCCTGGAGCCGGACAACTACATTTTATTTGCCGGCAGGCTATCTCCCGAGAAAAACTGCCATCTGCTAATTGAAGCCTACAAGAAGCTCACAACCCCGGCGAAACTGGTGTTCGCCGGCGGCTCAAGCCACACCGACGCCTACGCCGAAAGTCTGCGTCGCCAAGCCAACAACCACATCGTCTTCACCGACTGGGTCGCAGGTGACGCATTCACTGAACTGCTCACCCATGCCGCTCTATTCGTCTTGCCCTCCGACCTTGAAGGACTCTCGCTGGCCCTGCTGGATGCGATGGGAGCCGGTACTTGCGTGCTCACCAGCGATGTCCCCGAAAACCGCGAAGTCGTCGAAGGTGCAGGCTTCACTTTTCGCGCCGGCGATGTCGACGACCTCAGGCGCATGCTGGATCTCCTGCTCTCGCATCAGGCAATGCGAGCCGCCGCCGCCCACCTTGCCCAGGATTGGGTGCGAGACCAATATCAGTGGCCGCGCATTGCGAAAGAGATCGCCGCGGTCTATGAGCAGTTAGCCGGCCGGGATGTCGTTCCTCAGGATCGTCCCGCCCCCCGGCGGTTCGCGGAACCGTCCGCCCCACCCTCGAAACGGGCTGCGTAAGACAACCCAGCGGGAATAGCCTGCGATCGGCTGCCGCAGTTCTCCGTGTCCGGCGTCTCCGTGGTGAAGAGGAGTTTCTTCGGCGCCACCCCACTCTTGCCCTCTTGCCAAAACAGACTTCTTATCGGATAATAATATCTATCACCTAGGATGCATTCGTTAACTGACTTTCGAGCCTTGTGTCACCGGCATCGCCTCGCCGCCACTCATCAGCGGCAGGTGATTTATGAGGCTGCCACCTCCATGATTGGACATCCCAGTCCGGAAGCGATCTACGACAAGGTCAGAAAGAAAGTTCCTTCCATCTCGCTGGCTACGGTGTACAAGAATATCCGGACATTTCTCGATAGTGGCCTGTTGCAGGAAGTCAGTTTGCATCATGGCTCGTTGCGCGTGGAGTCGAACCATGCGCCTCATCACCATCTGGTCTGCGTCCGTTGCCGGTCGATTATGGATTTTGATGAAGCCGGATTGGGGCGTCTGCAATTGCGGAAACTTCCCCGAGGCTTCCAGGTGAAAAGAATTGCCGTAGATATTTTAGGAATTTGCCGCTCGTGCTCTTCCAAGGGTACGCGCGGAGGTACGCGCAAGGCTTAGCAACAGCAGCACTCAAACTTCATTTCTTTAGGAGAGAAACATGTTAGGCATCGGAGAAAAATTTCCTGCATTCTCAGTGACCGCAACCGTTGGCGTCGAGAAGGACCCCAAAACGGCCTTCAGGACCATCACCGACCTGGACTATCCGGGAAAGTGGAAAGTGTATTTCTTCTGGCCCAAGGACTTCACCTTCGTTTGCCCCACCGAAATCACCGGGTTCGCCAAGTTGAATAAGCAGTTTCAGGATCGGGACACCCAGATTCTCGGTGGCAGCATTGATTCCGAGTGGGTACATCACGCCTGGCGGAACAATCACGCGGATCTAAAGAACTTGCCTTTTCCCATGCTGTCCGACATCAAGCGTGATCTTTGCGAACAGTTGGGCATTCTTGATCCCCAGGGCGGGGTAGCGCAGCGGGCCACCTTTATCGTCGATCCCGACAGCGTGATTCAGTTTGTTTATGTGACCTCTGGCGCCGTGGGCCGCAATCCTGACGAAGTCTTGCGCGTGCTGGACGCCCTGCAATCCGACGAACTCTGCCCCTGCAACTGGCACAAAGGCGAAGAGACACTGAAGATTGCCTGAACCATCGAGAACTTGGTGACCTATGAACCTGAATGAACTAATGGAAGCAGTCCCCGCCTACGCGCGGGACTTGAAGCTGAACTTTTCAACCCTCACCCAGCAAACCGAGCTTACCCCGCAGCAGATCTGGGGCACGGTGGTGGCCAGCGCAGTGGCTTCGAGGAGCGACGAACTCACGCAGGCGGTGTTCGCGGAGGCCGCCAATCACCTGTCGCCGCAGGCGCTGGACGCCGCGAAGGGGGCCGCTGCCATCATGGGCATGAACAATATCTACTACCGGTTCCTGCACCTGGCCTCCAATCCCAACTATCGCAATCTGCCCGCCCGCCTGCGCATGAACATCATTCGATCTCACGGCATCGAGCCGGTTGATTTCGAAATGTGGTGCGCGGCCGTCTCGGCGGTCAACGGCTGCGGAGCATGTGTAGACGCACATGAAAAAGTAATGCGGGAAAAGGGACTCGGCGAGGAGGCAGTACTGGCGGCGATTCGTCTGGCTGCGGTTGTGCATGGCCTGGCGCTGGTATTCGACGCTGAAAGAGTGACTGCGAGGCAGGCCGTCAGCGCCTGACTTTTTACCAGGCCTCCTACGCTCGGGGCGGCCAACCCTCTTGTGCTATGTTGATGGTCTCTACCATTTCCACAAGAGAACCTGAGCATGCGAGTCACTATCTTTGGCGCCACCGGACTGCTTGGCAAGGCGCTGGTACGCGAATGGAAATCGGATGAAGTCACCGGCCTCGGCTCGAAAGACGCCGACATTCGCGACCCCCAGCAAGTTCTTGCCGCGGTCGGCCGCACCCAGCCCGAGTGGATTGTCCTGGCAGCGGCCTACACCGACGTAGATGGCTGCGAGAGCAATCGTGAGCTGGCGTTCGCGGTGAATTGCGCGGGCGCGGTCAACGTCGCGCAAGCTGCCAAAGCTTGCGGCTCCCACCTGTTATTTCTCAGCACCGACTACGTCTTTGACGGTTTGAGCGCCACTCCCTACGAAACCGACCACCCCCGCGCGCCGCAGTGTGTTTATGGAAAATCAAAAGCCGATGCGGAAGAACAGCTCCTCCAGATTTTGCCAAACTGCTGCATCGTCCGGACCTCATGGGTGTTTGGCATCGGTGGCAAGTGTTTCCCTGGCACCATCCTCAGAATTGCGGCCACCAAGCCGGAGATTGACGTGGTGGATGATCAGCGCGGCCGTCCCACTTACACCCCGGACCTGGCCCGCGCCATCATCCAGCTTTGTCAGCAGCAGGCCGCCGGCATTGTGCACCTGACCAACGCCGGCGATTGCACCTGGTTTGAGTTTGCGCGCGAGATCGTTAGCGACGCGGGGTTGCATACCGTAGTGCGGCCAACCACCAGTGAAAAATTCGTTCGCCCGGCCAAACGTCCCAAGTATTCTGTGCTGTCCGCCAAGAGCCGGCGAAAATACGGCATCGACATGCCGCACTGGCGGGACGCCTTGCGGGCGTACTTACGGGAAAAGCAGACCCCGTGATCTGGCCGGTCCGCATTATTTCACCGAAGTGTGAATGGCTGTCCTCTTCCAACTCAGGCCTCAGGCTTCCGGCTCATCTTCGCGGCGCTGTTTTTGGATGTCTATCCCCAGCTGTTCGGCCTTCTTGTAGAGATGGCTGCGCTCCAGGCCGAGGGCCTTCGCAGCTCTAGTGATCTGATAACCGGAATGCTTCAACTCGGCGAGGATGGTCTCGCGTTCGAATCCCTGCACTCGTTCCGCCAGCGGCCCGGAGCCGATGCCCGGCGGGAGCGCAACGCCTCCCGTAGCGGGCAACACCAAGCCAACCGTTTCTGCGGTGACCCCATCATCGGTCGCCAGCAGCATCAAACGTTCCACCACATTTCGCAATTCGCGGACGTTGCCCGGCCAGGAATGCCGCGAAATCTTCTCAATCGCCTCCGGAGCAAACGCAATCGGCTTCCAACTATTCTGCGCACAAACCTGCGCGGCAAAATGGGCCACCAACACCGGGATGTCCTCCCGCCGCTCGCGCAGCGGAGGCAAAAGCGCGCAGCGGAGGCAAAAGCAACGGAAATACAAACACCCGATGAAACAGATCCTGGCGAAATTTCCCCTCGCGTACCAACGCTTCCAGGTTGCGATGGGTCGCCACCAGCACGCGCACGTCCACCGCAATCGGTTTGTCTCCGCCCACCCGCTCGATTTCACCCTCTTCCAGCACCCGCAGCAACTTGGCCTGCATGGCGAGCGGCATGTCGCCGATCTCGTCAAGAAATATCGTTCCGCGCTCTGCCTGCTCGAATTTTCCAATATGACGTCCGGCAGCCCCGGTGAACGAGCCTTTCTCGTGACCAAAAAGTTCGGACTCAATCAACTCCGCCGGCACCGCCGCGCAGTTCAGAGTTATGAATGGCCCCTTGGCCCGCGGGCTGTGCTCGTGCAGAGTACGAGCCACCAGCTCCTTCCCCGTGCCCGTTTCTCCCAGGATGCACACCCGAGTTTCGCTCGCGGCAACTCGTTCCACTTGCGCCATGAGCTTGCGCATGACCTCGCCCGACCAAACCATCTCATGCTTCCCCAGGCGCTGCCGAAGCTGCCGGTTCTCCGCTTCCAGTTGCTTTACCTTGAGGACGTTCTCCACCGTCAGCAATAGCCGGTCGGTAGAGACAGGTTTTTCTAGGAAATCCATGGCTCCCAGACGCGTGGCCCGCACCGCCATTTCGATGTGGGCTTGCCCCGACATCATGACCACTGGAGTGTCGATCCCCTGAGCGCGCAGATTTTCTAAAAAGGAAAGCCCATCTTTGCCGGGCATCACCACATCGCAGAAGATCAAATCAAAGGCTTGCGACTTCGCAAGTTCCAGAGCTTTGGCAGCATTGTCACACACCGCAGCTTCGTGCCCGGCCAGCCGGAACGCGCGCGACAACGATGCCAAAGTATTGGCCTCATCATCCACAATCAATAGATTGGCTTGCTGCGGCACTGATCGCTCCTCAACTCGTGGCGGCAGCAACTTGCCCCGCCTGCAATTTGTCGGTGTTGATTGGTAACTCGATCACAAACGTTGTTCCGCGGCCGCTTTCGCTGCGCACGCTGACCCTGCCTCCGTGATCGCTGATCACCGATTGCACAATGGCCAGGCCCAGCCCGGTGCCATGCGCCTTGCTGGTGTAGTACGGCGTGAACAAGCGCTCACACTCTTCGGGGGTAAGTCCGGTTCCAGTGTCCGCCACCTCGAGCACGGCCCACTCACCCGCCCGCCGCGTGCGCAAGGTCAGTGTGCCGCCTTGCGCCATGGCATCCATCGCATTCAGAACCAGATTTGAAAGCGCCCGGTGCAATAGCTCAGGATCAGCCGCAATCGTCGGCATGACTTCGGCAAGTTCCAGTTTACATTCAATCGGAGCACGTTCCGGCGTGCTAAGCTGGGCCTGAAACAGTCGCATGACACCATCTACCACATCGTTCACCTGGACGCGCTGAAGCTGTGGTTGCGGCATTCTGGAAAATTCGCTGAACCGCGAAATGATGGTCTTGAGATTTGCAATCTCTGCCAGCAGTGTGGCGGAACTCTCCTTGAAGATCTCCTCAAATTGCTCCGGACTCTGCTGGCGCGCCCGCAGCAGATTCTCGACGGTGAGTTGCAACGGGAAAAGAGGATTTTTCAACTCGTGCGCCAGGCGTCGAGCCAGCTCCCGCCATGCGGCCACGCGTTCCGACTGCACCAGTTGTTCCTTCTGCTGCAAAAGTTCGCTGGTCATGCGGTTGAAAGACCCGGCCAGTTCCCCCAGTTCGTCCGCGGAAGTAATTGTGACTTGGGTATGCCAGTCGCCGGCTGCAACTTGCCGCGCGGCCTGGGCAAGCTGTTCCACCGGGCGCGTCACTCGCGCTGCCGCCCAACCACTCAGCAGAACCGCCAGCACCATGCCAACTGCTCCGCCCAGCAATGCAGCCGTGCGGATTTGCCGGCGAATCTCGGCATAGGGCCGCCGCGAATCTGCCACCAGAAGGACGCCCAAAAGCTCGTGATCCAAACCAGTCAGCGGAATTGCATCGACGGTTTCATCGTCGGCAGCATTCGGAGACCAATGGATGAGTGCAGTAACTTCGCGGGATTGCCGTTGCACTTGCTGGATGAGCGAGACCACCGGATCGGCCGTTCCCACCGCACCCGAGCTGTTGATGAGAAGTTTGGGAGAGAATCCGTTCTCCAGGTTCTGGTAGAGCATCGTCCGCATGCCCGGCGGGGGTTCGAGTCGGGCCAGGAAGTTCCGATCCAGCCGTCGTCCCCCGATTACGTAAAGCGGTTTGTCCCCGACCCTCACTTCTCGTATCGCGAACACTCCAAGGGCTGCACCATCAGGCAGTTCTTCACGTTTGAGAAACGCTTCTCTTGGGACTGATCTGGTGGACTGAGCATCCTTGTAGCCGAATTTAGCGGGCCACTGCGCGGAAGAAAGAATCGTGCCTTGGCCGTCGACGAACTCCAGGAAATCCAGTTGCTGACTTTCAGCGATCGTCTTGACCTCGTTAAGATAAGCACCGTAGTCCGGAGATCCGTGGCTTAAGGCCAAAGCCAGGCGGGTGGCAGCCTCTCCGGAGGCGATCGTTTCAACACGATGTACAACATCCTCCCCCTGGCGGGCGAAGTCGCGGCGAAATTGCTCGATCAAGGCACTGGCACGTTGTTGGTTGGTCTCTTCGAAGCTATGCCGGACCAGGGACGAAATGATCCACGCCACCGCCGCCACTGACAGGAACGCTGTCAACGCCAGCGTCACCAGAAGTTTGTGCCTAAGATTCATGGCCGCTCCGCGGCCAGCCAAACATCCGGCAACCGCCAGAGACCGCCGCGCGTCCTGCCCCAATTCCTCACCGTCTTAGACACCGCGCAAGCCGCGCGCAGATGCAGCAGCGGAATCACGCGCTGTGATTTCAACAATGCGTTCTCAGCCATGTACAAATCGTCTAACGAGCTGCCATTGATCCTTGGCTGGGCAACACCGAGCGCGGCAGCCAGTGCGGTGAATGCAACCTGCGGGTCGAGCGAAGCCAGAGGAACGCGAACCAGCTTTATGTCCGAAGCTCCGGTCGCAAGCTGGAGCCGCAGTCCGGCGTCGCGCGCATTCAGCACGATCCGTTCCGCCAGCACTCGCTCGATGGGATCATTAGCATCGAATCCGAGGTTCCAAACACTGGTTTCCGGCACCTCGGCACGCTCCTGCTGCGCGCGGGTCAGGTTGACCTCAACCGGAAACAGAAACCCATAGCCTGTCATCCAGTTCGGCAGCAGACCGCCAGAGGGCTCACCGCCATTTTGCAGCACCACTGAATTGAGCAGTCGGCGGTCAATGCTCAGCGCAAGCGCCTCACGCTGTTTTGAATCTGCCGCCGACTGAGGCTCGCGCTCAAAAACTAGCGCCAACAGCTCATCCGGAGCCGAGGTCTCAATGCGGCGGCCTTCGGTAGCTGCCCGGCGCGCCTGCTCGGAAGCAACTTCGACCACTTGCGCCTTGCCCAAGTCGAAAGCGACCATTTGCTCATGAAAGTTCTTGCCCATCTCAACTTCGATTGAATCCAAAAAAGTCCGTCCACCCCAGTAGTCATTGCGGGCGGTCACCACCAGCTTCTTCCCAGCATCCCACTGCGTGACCACGAACGGCCCCGTGCCCAGGACTTTGCCACTTTCGCGTTTCACAATGCTGTTGCGAGGCAGCGCCAGCTCAGCCGGAAGATCAGGCGCCGGCGAATCGCGCTCAATGATCACGGCGTCACCGGTTGAGAACACTCTCCATGTCGGATTCATCGCTCGCAACGATGCCGCGACGATGTCAGGGGTCAACGGCATGCCGTCCGAAAACGTTACTCCGCGTCGCAAAGCGACTTGCCAGCGCTGGTTGCCAGACTCGGCCTGCCAGGCGGTAGCCAGAGCAGGCTGTGACTGGCCTTGATCGTCCAGTGCAACTAACGTGTCGAACAGAAGTCCGAAGAGGGCGGCCGATCCGGCCCACTCCGCCTGATTGGGATCAAGAGAAGCCGGAGCAGCGTGCAAGCATACGTGCAGCGTCCCGCCGTAATGCGGACGCGTCGCCGCCCCAGCCTCCACGGCCAGGAGCAGACTAGCGGCTGCAAGTAATAGAAAGCCTGTACGCTTCATATCGGCTCGTCTCTGAATTTTGTGCGACGGCAATCGCGCTGGCACTGTCGGAATCCGTCCACAGCGCCGTAATGCGGCCGCCGAATTCCACCGGCGCGCTCACTGCCACCGGCT
>OMOD01000065.1 GCA_900290255.1 Candidatus Sulfotelmatobacter kueseliae | reverse complement strand
CCGGGCAAAGCCCGGCAGCCGATGCTCGTGTGGGGACGGCCGCCCTCGGCCGTCCGGCCGGGCAAAGCCCGGCAGCCGAGCCGGACGTTCTCGTTATGACAGCGACCCCCATCCCGCGCACGCTGGCGCTGACGCTCTACGGCGATCTCGATCTCAGCGTGCTTGACGAACTCCCGCCCGGTCGCACCCCCATCGTGACGAAATGTGTTTCTGACGACCAGTCACCCAAGGTGTGGGAGTTCGTGCGCAAGCAGGTTACAGCGGGACATCAGGTTTACGTGGTCTATCCGGTAATTTCCGAGAATGAAGAGAGCGAGCTCAAGGCCGCGATCAAGATGTACCGCGAATTGAGCGGCCGAGTTTTTGCAGACCTGAAAGTCGGCCTGCTCCACGGACGCCTCGATGCCGACCTGAAAGAGCAGGTCATGCGGATGTTTCAGAAGGGCGAGTTGCAGATTCTGGTGGCGACTACGGTGATCGAAGTGGGCGTGGATGTGCCCAACGCGACGGTGATGGTGATCGAACACGCGGAGCGCTTCGGGTTGGCGCAGCTACACCAGTTGCGCGGACGCATTGGCCGGGGCGCGGCCAAGTCGTATTGCGTTTTGATGACAGGCGGAAAAATCACCGAAGAGGGCCAGCGGCGGCTCGACGCCATGGTGCAAAACAACGACGGATTCAAAATTGCGGAGCTGGACCTCGAACTGCGCGGCCCGGGAGAATTTTTCGGTACGCGCCAGGCCGGGTTGCCCAGCTTCCGCGTGGCCAACATCATCCGCGATGCGCAGTTGCTGGAAGTGGCCAAGCGTGAGGCCGCCGCCGTGCTCGCCGGGCCGAACTCGGAAGTTTCGGCGGAAGAAATCAGCCGCGCACTGGTGCACATGCGGGCGCGGTGGCAGCACACGTACGGACTGGTCGAGGTGGGATAACGGAGTGCAGCTCGGGGCGACAACTACCATTAGTGATCGCGCAACCTGCAGGTTAGACACGTTGACACGACGCTGTTTACCCGGCGTATTGGCTGCCTGATAAAATCGAAAAGATGGCCGGATCTTCCCAACTGATTCAGATCGAGCTCACGCCTGCGCTGCGCGCGCCGAAACCGCAGTGGCTGCGGGCGAAAGCCCCGGTGGGCGACAACTTCCACAATCTGAAGCGGCTGGCCCGCGGACTGGGTCTGCACACCGTGTGCGAATCGGCGCAGTGCCCGAACATCGGCGAGTGCTGGAATCACAAGACCGCGACGTTCATGCTGCTGGGAGATATTTGCACGCGGCGCTGCGGATTTTGCGCCGTGCCCAAGGGACGTCCGGAGCCGATTGACTGGGATGAGCCGCGGCGCGTGGCGGAAGCGGTAGCTACGCTGGGATTGAAACATGCAGTGGTGACCAGCGTGAACCGGGATGATGACAACCTCGGCAGCGCGAGGATTTTTGCCGAGACGGTGCGCCAGATTCGCCAACTGACGCCCGACTGCCGCATCGAAGTGCTGATCCCCGATTTTCAGGGACTGGAAGAATCGCTGCGCATCGTGCTCGATGCCCGGCCGGACGTGCTCAACCACAACACCGAAACCGTGCCGCGGTTGTATCGCGCAGTGCGGTCCGGGGCTCGCTACGAGCGCACGCTGACCCTGCTCGAGAACGCCAAGAAATTTTCTCCCGGAATGGTGACCAAGAGCGGAGTAATGGTGGGGCTGGGCGAATCCACGGACGAACTGGTCGAGGTGTTCCGCGACCTGGGCGCGCGCGGCGTAGACATTCTAACGGTGGGGCAGTACCTGCGCCCCTCAAGGGATCATCTGCCCATCGCCCGCTTCTATGAGCCGGAAGAATTTGTTTACCTGCGGAACGAAGCGCTGCGCTTCGGTTTCCGCCACGTTGAGTCAGGGCCGATGGTACGTTCGAGCTATCACGCGCACGAACAAGCCGCTGCTACGAAAACTCCCACCCTGGCCGCAAAGAACGCGGCTAGTATGGGCCACCCGGCAGGGTGAGTATCCCCATCGGAAAAATCACCAACGCAGAGAAGCCCGCACGCCGGGCGATCAGAAGATGTGCATCTTGATGCTCAAATATTTCTTGGGATTTTCGCGAATCCCCTTCAGCAGATCGCGCGTCTCGACCAGCGCCTGGTTGGCGTTGTTGTAGAGAGATTCGTCTTTGATGAGCTTGCCGACCGTGCCCTGTCCCGCTTCGAGTTCAGTGGTCAGCTCGGAAAGCTTGGTGATGGTGGTGTCGAGCTTCTTGGCCAGTTCTTCATCTTTGCTGAGCTTGCCGATCGTACCCTTGCCGGCGTTGATATCTTCGGTCAGCTTTTTCATGTTGGCAATGGTGTCGTTGGCATTGTTGTAGAGCGTGGGATCTTTCAGGAATTTTCCGGCCGTGCCTTTGCCTTGTTGCATGTCGTCGATGACGGCATTCATTTTGTCGAGGGTGGCCAGGAACTTGTCATAGGCGTCGTTGCGGCTGATCAGAGCGCCGAGGCTGCCTTGTCCGCTGCCCACCTGATCGACAATCTTCTGAAGATCGGCCACGGTGACGGACAAGCGATTGTAGAGCGTGGGATCGTAGATCAATTTGCCCAGCGATCCTTTGCCGCTCTCGGCGAAAGCCAGGATTCGGTCGGCGCGCTTGAGCAGGGCGTCCATGTTCTGCAGCGTGCTCTGGCTGGCGCGCACCACCTGGTTGAAGTCAGGATGCACCTGGGTGGGCAGGATGTCGCCGTCCCGCGCGACCGGACCAACCGCCTGCGAGCTGTCAATGTCGAGATAGGTCTCGCCCAGCACTCCGGCGGTTTCGAGCGAGGTCACCGAATCGCGGCGCAGGGCGCCTTCGTACTTGGTGCTGACCTTCATCACCACTTCGACGGGAGTCCCTTGCTTGTCTTTCGTGGTCACAATGCGGATCCCCGCCACATTGCCGATATCGACGCCGCTGAGCCGCACGGGTGCGCCCATGCGCAGGCCCTCAGCATTGTCGAAATAAGAACGAAGGGTAACCCGGCGTGTAAACAGCCCGGCTGTGTTTGATATCAGAAACAGCAATACCGCCAGCACCAGACTGGCGACGATTACGGTGATGCCAACGCGCAGTTGCGACCACTGGAGCTGCTTCTGACTAGGCACGGGATTTCCTCAAACCGCAAGTCCGCAGATGTTTTGCCGGCCGCAGCGGCAGCCCGGAATCAGGTTCATCTCTTAGCGGCACGCCCACGCGAGCATGATAACAAAACCGGGGCCAGCCCTAGGCTGCTTTTGTGCGCAGGACGGGCATCAGAGCGAGAGCGGCGAGGTAGGCGGCGGCGCCCGTGGCCAGGGTCGCGGTTAATCCAACCTGGATGGCGATGACCATGGCCAGCACCGAGCCCAACACGCTGGCGGCGGCGTTCATGGCCCAGGCCCACTCGACAGCGTTGCTGGAGGCGTCTTTGCCGGCGGGAAATTCGGGAGCGGGAATCGCGGCCAGCGCGCGCAAGCCGGTGGGGAAAGGCATTCCCATGACGAAGCCCAGCGGGATGAGCAGCACGGCACTGATCACGAGCCGGTATGCGAAGGCCAGCCCGATCAGCCCCGCGAGGCGGGTGGGCAGAAACAAAACGTACACCAGAAGGGTTACGATCACCAGCGTCAGCGGCAGCCAGCCCATTTCCGTGCGCGGCAGCCAGAACCGCGAGAACAGGCTCCCCGCGCCGCTCGACAGCAGCAGCAGGAAAATCACCACCGTCAGCGCATACGTGGGATGGCCGAGGAATAAGACGAAACGCTGGATGAATGCGATTTCCACCAGAATGTAACCCAGGCCCACGGCCACGAAATAGAGCAGCGGAAGCGGCGACTGGCGCGCTCTTCCGGCTGTCAGCATCAGGGGCAGAATCAGGAAAAGCAACACGGCGCAGAGAGAAATGATCAGCACCAGAAGCAGCACGAGCACGCCCAGGTTCACCTTCCAGTCGATTCCCGCGCTCAGACCTTTCTCGCTGAGCATCTGACGCGCTTTCAGGGTGAAGAAGAAAAAGGGCGCATTGTCGCTGACCGGCGCGACATTATAGGCATAGCGGCGGGCAAATGCGTAAGGATCATTGCTGGCGATCAGATCGGAAAAGGGATTCTGCCCAGGCTGCGACGGCAGATAGAGCGATTTGATCTCGTCGTAGTCGTCCAGGTGGTCGATAACGGCCTGCTCTTCCGCGGCGGTGAAGGGAGTCTTCTTGGCCAGCACCACGACCGGAATGCCGTCTTCGTCAAGGGCTCCCTGCGACGCGATGATGAAATGCCGCGCCGGATTGGCCACTCCCAGCTGATGCAGCGCCTCCATGGCCACCGCGACCACGCGCAAGGCTTCGCGGGGATGGCGGAACTCCCAGCGGGTGATGGCGATCATGCCGTCGGGCTTGAGATGATCGAAGTATTCGCGAAACGCCTCGACCGTATAAAGGCTGTTCTCGCTGAGGGCGAAGGCGCCGGCAGCGGTCGAAGCCCAGGTATCGACCAGAGTCATCTGCACGACGTCAAACTGCTGGGCCGTCGAACGCAGAAACGAGCGCCCGTCGTTCACGTGAATGTGCACCTCGGGGCGCTCGTAGAGATGGTACGCGTAGTCGGCGTAACGGCCGCGCATGATGGTGGTGGCGATGATGGGATTGATTTCGATCCCGGTCACATTAGGGCTGCCGGTGGCAAGGGCGGCCAGAACGTCAACCCCGCCGCCCGGGCCGATGATGGCGAACTCGCCCTTTGGGCGCAGAACGTTGGCCAGCGCCGGTGGGCGGGACATGAGATTCCATTCCCAATCCGTGCCTTTGATGTGGGCCAAGTCTGCGTTCATGATGTAGGTATTGGCGTCGGCATCAATCACGATCGCCTTGGCCCACCCCTGACGATCCACTTCCACGCGCGAGATCGCGTTCCAGCGGGCGAACTCCACCCACGCCGGATCGCGGAACATGCCCTTGGCATAGACCACATCGATGAGGCGTCCGGAATAATTCGCCGCGATCAGCACCGCCAGCGCCAGGGCCAGCCAGGCGGCATTTCGGCGCATGGTGCGGGCTTCTGCCCAGATCATCGCGGCAAATGCCAACGCCACGCTGGCCACCAGAATGGCGTTCGGCCCACCCAGCCAGTTCAGCAGAGGCACAACGGCGAGACAGGCCATCGCTCCGCCGCAGAGGTCGGCGCCATAGAGGCGCGGAATGCGATGGGTCTCGCGCGCGAACACAACCGAGAACAGCAACCCGGTCAGAAAGAAGGGCACCGCGGCGGCGAGATAGAGCGCGGTCAGGCGCAGGAAGTTTTTGCCGGAAATGTTGAGCGCGACCGGAACATGCAGCACGATTTCAAGTACAACAACCACGACCAGAGAATTGGCGAAGCACAAGCGAGAGGCCAGCGACCGCGTATCGGTGCTCGCCAGGCGGACTTTCAGCAGGTAGGCGAAGACGCCGCCCGCGCCCAGGCCAAGCAGAGCGATCGAAATCGCGAGAAAAGCAAAGTGGTAGAAGAGCACGACGGAGAACAAGCGCGTGAGGGCGAGTTCGAGCAAAAGAGCGGCAAAGCTGGTCAGGGCCAGGCCGGCCAACAGGGTCTTTTCCGGGATCCCGGTTTTGCCGGGTGTGGCGATTGGCGTCGCAACGGTGGCGGACATAATTAGGCTAGACGCGACAGTCTAGCAGAAGGGGGCTGCCGGCGCTGGTACTGTCCTAAGCTAGTCTTTTCACCACAGAGTCACAGGGACACAGAGAAACCCAACTGCTTAGCAAACCCTTCCTCCGCTGGTTCTTGCAGGTTCAAGGTTTTCTCCGTGACTCGGTGACTCCGTGGTAAGAAAAGGCGAATTCGGACACTGCTCCTGCTTGACACGCCGCGCGAGTCCTTATAATCTCGCGGACCGTTAGTTGTGCGGCGGTTTGGGAACGGTCTGAAGGCGGTTTGGAGCTCTGGAGGCGCTCTAGCAGGTTGCGGAAAAACTCGATTTGAAGCGGACGCAGTACCACGAAACTCTCTTGTT
>OMOD01000172.1:13961-29837 GCA_900290255.1 Candidatus Sulfotelmatobacter kueseliae | reverse complement strand
GCCGCCAGCGCAAGAGCCTTTCTGTTGGCAAGATCCGGAACGCGCGCGCGGTCGGGGATGGCTTCACGTTTGCGCTTGGGTCCCTCCCACCACTCTAAGTAATAGGTGCCCTCGGAATGGACCTCGATTGAGCCGCCAATTCTGACCTTGTCTTTCAATCTGCCGTTTGGCTCGAGAACGGCGGGCAGGAGCTGCCAGGCTCCATCGACCTTGATTTTTTTAAGAATGTTGACGCGAAGGGTTTGAGGGTTCGAGGCGTGCCGATTCATGGATGCTGTTGTCTCCTGAGATCGCCTTTCGGTCAAATCCCACGGATTACAGACACCACGACAGACACCAAAGCACTTAAGCTATTGAAAACAAAAAGTCTGGCGGAGAGAGTGGGATTCGAACCCACGTTACCCTTTCGAGTAAACACGCTTTCCAAGCGTGCGCCTTCAGCCACTCGGCCATCTCTCCGGCAAGACACTCGGGAAGGAACAGCTTCCAAGGAAACTCTGACTCAGCGCGCGGTGGCCCCGTGACCTCTACTTTGAGCCTTAGCTGTGCCTCGGATACCTAATCGGAGTTCCTTACGAATCGGAGTTCCTTGCGAAGCTTCTGGGTTATCCGCTACCGGTTGGGACGCGGTTCTTCGCTTCTTCTTAATTCTATGGGTGAGGTCACACAGACCGCAACCTGAAACGAAGAATGCCGGAGGCAGGACTGCCTTGCGCTAGGAATGCTTCTCGGGGGAATTTGCTGCTGGATCAGGCGTTGAATTTGAGACTGAAGACGAAGTTGACGCTCCCGCGCCCGCTGCTGCGGCCTTGGCATTGCCGTTGACAGCAGAAGTTGGCAACGGGGGGACTTTGGTGTTGTCCACCACGTGATGGTTCAGGCAATAGAGCGCCAGTTCCAGACGATCGGCCACGCCCAGCTTGTCGTACACCTTGCGCAGGTAATTTTTCACTACCTGCTCGGTCGTACCCACGCGCAGCGCGATCTCTTTGTTCTTCATGCCCTGGGTCACGCAGGAAACGATCAGCGTCTCCTTCGGTGTGAGTTGCACCTTCGGACGCGCCCCTGCCGGTCTGTTGTTCTGGTTGCGGTAGGCTTCCATGACCCAATGCACTGCCTTGTTCTCGAGCCAGGTCTCGCCCGCGGCCACCTGGCGCAGACAGTCAACAAGCAACTCCGGTTCGACTTCCCGCGAGACGATCCCGTGGGTGCCACGACGGAACAACTCCAGGGTCAACTCTTCATCGGCGCCCGGCGTCACCACCACGATCCGCATCTGCGGATTCTGGCGGATCAGATCGGCCACCGCTTCCACTGGATTCGGGGCCAGCGCTGCCTCGAAAATTACCACGTCCGAGGAGAACTTTTTCACCGCGGATTGCGTTTGCGCCAGCGTCTCGGCTTGCCCGACCACGCGAATGTCGTCTTCCAGTGCGAAAACCTTGCGTAGCCCGGCCCGGAAGATCGCCTGGGTGTCGGCCACGATCACTCGGATAAAGTGGCCTTTGCCGCCGTCTTCCCCTGCTCCCGGATTTTCGTCAACGCTAACCGGAATGGTCGCCATGCAAGTTCCTTGCGCCTATGCCCGCTCAAAGCGGTATTCGTCAATGACTACGCCCACGCCGCGCCGGCCCCGATCCTCGAAGCTGCGCACGACCCGGCCGCGACAGTCAATTTGCACGTCGCGCCGCGCGCCCACTACGTCGGCCGGCAGCACAATCGTGAAATCCACCATCGAACCTACGGGCACGTCATTGTCCATCGCCAGCAGCACGCCGTTGGCTGAGATGTTCTCCGTCTCCGCTGCGTACGCCCCGCCCGGCGCCTTGACCGATGCCGACAAATGCAGCGGAAACCGCGGCGCGCTCTGCAAATCTTCGAACTGCTTCGCGCTCACCGTTTCCTCCGTCATCGGGTTCCCGCCTGTGCTGCTGTTCTGCACCGACCTAGCCTTTCAGAACTGTCTGAGACTTGCCGAACTTAAGGGCAGGCTACACCCATGAATCTAGCTTGCAAAGTTACCGAAGTCATGGAACGATAGGGGTTAACTGCTTTTCTTTGAATGAATTAGGAAGGATTTGCCAAGGCCGATCGGAGGCCGGAAACTGCCCCTCGCGAACGGTCATTTCGCGGTCAAAACCGGGTGAATTCCTGGAATCGCCGGACCCCGAATCGAGGGGCCGGGATCGGGTCGCGAAGGCTGATGGCGAAGTGGGAAGGGGTCAGAATTTCGTCACTTCCGTAAAGTTAAATTCTCTGACCTTCATTGCCGGCACCACCATGTCAAACGATTCTTCCCCGCAGGCCCGGGCCGGTACGCCCATGGCCTCCACATTCGACAGCGTGTGAATCAGGCTTTCGTTGAAACGGAAGTTCCTCACCCCGCCCTGCACACGCCCGCCCTCCACCAGGAACGTGCCGTCGCGCGTCATTCCCGTCAGCAACTTCTCGTAAGGATCCACTTCGCGGATGTACCACAGCCGTGTCACCAGCACGCCGCTCTCGGTCGAGGCGATCATCTGCTCGATGCTCTGAGGGTCGCGCGGCCCGGCAAACACGATATTCAGCGGCATCTCTCCCATTTCGTTGGGCAGCGGAAACCCATGGCCGGTGGCCGCGATCGGACCGGCCTTCTCCCGATCCTCTGAGCGTTTTACCCGCTCCGCCGTCGCCCGCGCGAAGACCACTCGCTTTACGGTTCCATTCTCGACCAGTCCAATCCGCTCGCGCCGCACGCCTTCTCCATCAAACGGAGCCCCGGTCTGCAGAGGATGCCCCACATCGTCCCAGATGCTGATGTTATCGCCGAACAATTTCGTGCCCATCCGTCCCGTGAGAAACGAGCGCTGATCGAGAATGGCCATGCCCGAATAATCCCAGAGCATGAATCCCACAATGTCGAGCACGGCCGCCGGCTCCAGAATCACAGTGTACTTTCCCGCCGGGATCTCCCGCGGGCGCGCGGAGTCGACAGCTTTCTTCGCTGCGGTTTCGGCTAGCACCAGAGGATCGAGATTCGCCACATCCGGCGAATTCGCCTTCTGCCACCCGGAAGAATCCTTGGCCAGCATGGTGATGGAAATCTCGGCCAGAGTCTGTGTGTGCCAGTCGCTCAACCCGCGCGAGTTGAAGATGCCCTCGCACGACTCCGCACTCGAGAAAACTCCCGCGGTCGTGAGCTTGTATCTCCCGGCGACGCTGACGATCTTCTTCACGCCCTCGGCCCGCTGCTCGGGCGTAATGCCGGCAGTCGCCTCAAAATATCGGGAAGGAATGGCGGGTGTGGAGCGGACACTCCTGTCCGCGCTGCCGGCAGCTTCGTCTGCATCCGGCATCGGCAAAAGGTCCGGATCAGGATGCTGTACTTTGGCAAGATTCTCCGCTGCCCTCACAACCTCCCGCAGGCTGTCGCCGTCGAATTGGTTGGTCGAAGCCCGCGCCGTACGCCCGCCAAACACGGTCCTCACGGAGACAACATGGTTCTCGTCCGCCACGTTCTGATGAATCGTGTTGTTGGCAAAGCGAGTCAGCGCAAACCGCCCCCCGGAGAACAGCACCTCGACCTCATCCGCAGTCGAGAGCTTCTTGATGCGGTCGAAAATCTCGCCGGCTTGGTCGCGCGTAAGCATTTAGCAATTGGCAATTAGCAACTAGCGTTGAATCGGTCGGCCCCAACTTTTTGAAGTAGCGCCGTAAGCATGCGGCGAAATTCGAGCAACTGCTTGCCCACTCTCTGGTAGTCGGTTTCTGTCAGATAGTTCAGATCCCGGGCAAGGAGCAGGTGGTAGTCCAATTCACTCGCTGATCCGGAAGCGATCTGCAGGAAGCGGTGAATTTCTCGGTTGCCTTCCTTTCCACAACCCTCGGCAATATTCGCTCCCATCGATGCGCTGCATCGGCGAAGTTGGCTCGTAAGCCCGTATAGCTCTTCCCGGGGGAACCGCGCCGTCACTTTGTACACATCCAAGGTTAAGAAGTGGGCTTTCTCCCAAACTTTCAATCGCCTGAAGTCCTTCATGCCACACCTCGCTTACCACTAATCGCTAATTGCCAACTGCTAGTTGCTAACTGCTCTTATACGCGCTCCCCACCTTGATTCCTTGAAAGCGCGCCGGTGCCGCCCCATGCCCCGTGCCCATCACTTGCTGTGGCTGTCCCTTCCCGCAATTGGGCGTGCCCCATAAGGTCCATTCGTCGCGCGAGCAAATCGCATCCAGCGAATTCCAGAACTCGGTCGTGATCCCCGAGTACGACGGGTTCTTCAGCATGCGCACGCGCTTGCCGTTCTTGATTTCCCATCCGATCTCACATCCGAACTGAAAGTTATAGCGCTTGTCGTCAATCGACCACGAACGGTTGGTCTGCATCAGAATTCCGTGCTCGGTGGCGGCAATCAACTGCTCCAGCGAAAGCGGTTTCTCTGCCGGCAGCAAGCTGATGTTCGTCATGCGAATCATGGGCAGCCGGTTCCAGCCCTCCGCCCGCAACGTTCCGCCCGACCGGTTCTCGCCGATGGTGTGGGCGGTCTCCCGCGAGCTGAGATATCCCGTGAACAAGCCATTCGTGATGATCGGAGTACACTGCGCCGGCACGCCCTCGTCGTCAAAACCGAACGTCCCCAGCCCTGGACCATGCTCCTGCCGGGCATCGGCCACCACATTCACCAAGTCGCTGCCATAGCGCAACGTTCGCAGTTTGTCGAGGGTGAGAAATGACGTTCCCGCAAAATTTGCTTCCATGCCCAGCACGCGATCGAGTTCAATCGGATGCCCGATGGACTCGTGAATCTGCAGTCCCAACTGCGAACTGTCGAGAATCAGGTCAAACTTTCCTTCCGGACACTGGTCTGCCCCATGCAGCGCCACGGCTTCCTCCGCGATCCGTCGGGCGTTTTCTGCCAGCTTTAATTCGTCAATCAGTTCGTATCCTTTGTTCTGCCACTGCCCGCCGTAGGAATTCGGATACGACCGCTTCTGAATCTCGTTCCCGGCAAAGGCGTACGCCGCATATCCTGCGCCCGCCGAAAGTTTGGTCTGATGAATATCCGCTCCTTCCGACGACACAAACCATTGCTCTTCGCGATTGAAATTCAAATTAGTTTCGGCCAGCGTGATTCCTGCAACCGAGCGCAGTTCCGCGTCAATCTTCAGCAGCAGTGCGATGTTTTCGTCCACGGAGACGCTGAAAGGATCAATCCTGTACGGAGTCGCCCACTCCGCGACCACGGGCTTCTCCGGAGCAAGTCTTACATCGTGCTGTTTGACGCGCGCCGAAGCCCGCGCGATCTCGACCGCACGTCCTGCCGTTGCTTCGACGGAGCCGCGGTCCAACTTGGCGGATGCGGCGAATCCCCAGGCCCCATCGGCAATCACCCGCACGCTCATCCCCACGGATTCTGCATCGGATGCGCTGCCGACCTTGCCGTTCTTCGTGGCCAGCGCCCGGCTTCGCTGCGCGACAATTCGTGCGTCCGCGTAGCTCGCCCCGCGCCGAGCGGCCATATCCAAAGCCCAGTTTGCAACCTGCCTCATGGGAAGAGTCTCAATCTACCACACCGGCTCCGGACCCGATCCCAACTCCCGTGACGCCGGCGATCTTCGAAGACCGGTTATTCATACGCACGCTCTACTGTGACCGCCGTCACTGCCCATGGTTTACTCAGGCACTCCAATATTCATGAGCATCCGCCACTACGCCAGCGGCCCGTTCCGCTGTCGAAGGAGCCTAATAAGGAGCCTAATAATGAGTATTCGTAACTCAGATGACCGCACTACTTCGCTTGTCGCAACGGAAAAGGCCAGTGCCGCTCTGAACGACACCCAGGCCAGCAAAAAAGCCGATCTCGCTGGTCCCGGCATCGGCAACTACGAGGAATTGGAAAAGATCCTGCCTGCCGACTACCACCCGCTCTTGACTGCCAAAGAAACCCAGCAAGCACTGTTTCATCTGAAGCGTTATATCGAAGACAATCTATGCAAGGAACTCGGCCTGATCATGGTCGAGGTGCCGTTGATCGTGGACGTGGAAAGCGGCGTCAACGATATGCTCGACCGCGACGGTTCGCGCACGCCGATCCAGTTCCACATTTCCAACGACCGCGACAAGCACCCGATTGACGCCCAGGTCGTGCAGGCAGCGACGAAATGGAAGAGGATGGCCCTGAAGCAGTTCGACTGCCGGCCGGGGGAAGGCATCTGCACCGACATGCGCGCTGTGCGCAAGGATTATTTCCTCGATCACGATCACTCCGCCTATGTGGATCAATGGGACTGGGAGCGGGTAATGACCGCCGATCAGCGCAACCTGGAGTTTCTCAAGTCCATTGTGCGCAAGATCTGGAAGGTTCTGGTCGGCGCCGAGAAGTTCGTCCAGGACATGTTCCCTGAACTGCGCCAGCCTCGCTATCCCAACTTGCCCGAGGAGCTGACTTTCATTCACGCCGAAGAACTTCTGGCCATGTATCCGGATCTGCCCCGCAAACGGCGCGAGACCATTATCTTGCAAAAGTATCCCGCCATCTTCATTATTGGCATCGGCTGGCCGCTCAAAGACGGCTATCCTCACGAGATGCGAGCGGCAGACTATGACGACTGGATCACCGACACCAGCGGCGAGACTCACCGCGACACCCACGGATTGAACGGCGACATCCTGGTCTGGAATTACGTCACCCAGCGCCGCCACGAGCTGAGCTCCATGGGCATCCGCGTCAACGCCGATACACTTCGCCGGCAGCTCGAGATGTCGAACCTCCTCGACAACCTCAAGTTCCCCTACCACCAGGCCATTATCAATAACAAGATTCCACTCTCCATCGGCGGCGGCATCGGCCAGTCCCGCACCACGATGCTGCTGCTGCGTAAAGCCCACCTCGGTGAAGTCAGCGTCACGGTGTGGCCGAAAGTGTTGAAGGAGATGTGCGCCAAGAAGGACATTCTCGTGCTGGAATAGCCGGGCTTATTGATTAAAATTGAAAAGGGGCGGCGGGCGCCGCCCCTGATTTCTTGTCACTTCATTTCCCATCGCGGAAACGCCAGCATCCTTATGGTGTCTTGTGCGCTTCAGCTAGCGCCTTCTTCACGGCCAGCAATTCTTTCAGCACGCCGCGCAACTTGGTGGACTCCAGCGCGTTCCCTCCATCCGACTTCGCTTCCTTCGGATTGTCGTGGACCTCCATGAAAACGCCGTCCACGCCTGCCGCAACCGCGGCGCGAGCCAGCACGGGGATAAACTCCGGCTGGCCTCCGCTCGTCGCGGGCCCGTTCTCGTCCGACTGTGATGACGGTAATTGCACCGAGTGCGTCGCGTCGAAGACTACCGGCGCGAACTTGCGCATGATGGCCAGCGACCGCATATCCACTACCAGATTGTTGTAGCCGAAGCTGGCTCCACGCTCGGTCACAAACACCTTCGAATTGCCTGCCTGGCGGCACTTTTCGACGGCATGCCGCATGTCCCAGGGCGCGACGAACTGCCCTTTCTTGATATTCACCGCGCGTCCACTCAGTGCCGCGGCCACCACGAGGTCGGTCTGCCGGCTCAAGAAAGCCGGAATCTGCAGCACGTCCACCACCTCGGCAACTTTCCCCACGTCCGCCGTCTCATGCACATCGGTGAGCACGGGAATGTGCAGCTCGTCCTTGATCTTCTTCAGGATGCGCAGCCCTTCTTTCAGCCCCGGCCCGCGAAAGCTGCGGATCGACGTGCGGTTGGCCTTGTCATAGCTGGCCTTGAAGATGAACGGAAAATCGAGCGAGCGCGTGACTCCCTTGATGATCTCCGCCATGCGGATGGCGTGCTCTTCGCTCTCGATCACGCACGGCCCGGCGATGAGAAACAAGTCACCCGAACCGATGTGGACTTCGCCGACTTGGAAAGAAGAATGCATCGAAAAGCTCTGGCCACGGATATACACGGATTCTCACGGATCATAAAGAGAAAAATCCGTCGAGATCTGTGACAATCCGTGGCCAGGTTTAGACTCTTGCCCGCTCCGGCCGGTGGAACATCTCGACCTCGGCCGTTTCTTTCTCGGCCTTCCGTTTCAGGCCGTATTCATACGACGCGCCCACGAAGGTGCGAAACAGCGGATGCGGCTCCAGCGGCTTCGATTTGAACTCAGGATGGAACTGGCACGCAATGAAATGCGGGTGGTCCGGCAACTCGATCATTTCCACATACGTTCCATCCGGCGTGGAGCCGGAGATACGCAGGCCCGCCGCCGTCATCGGCTCTTCATACTCACGGTTGAATTCGTAGCGATGCCGGTGCCGCTCGCTGATTTCCAGCGCGCCATAAATCCTGTGCGCCAGCGTGTTGGGCTCAATCTTGCAGGTCCACGCGCCCAGCCGCATCGTTCCCCCCAACTCCTCCACGCCGCGCAACTCGCGCAGCTTGTAAATTACGCGGTGCGGCGTCGCCGGATCGAACTCGCTCGAATTCGCATCTTGCAGCCCCACCACGTTGCGGGCAAACTCAATGCACGCCGTCTGCATTCCCAAACAGATTCCGAAGTAGGGAACTTTCTTCTCGCGCGCATAGCGAATCGCGATCAGCATCCCTTCGATGCCGCGCTTGCCGAATCCCCCCGGAACCAGAATGCCGTCGTAGCCTTCAAGCTGGGATTCAACACTCTTCTCGTCCGCGCCTTCCAGTCCTTCCGCTTCAATCCAGTTCAATTGCAGCTTCAGATTGTGCGCCAGCGCTCCGTGCACCAGCGCCTCTTTCAGCGACTTGTACGAGTCTTCGTACTCCACGTACTTGCCCACAATACCGATCGTGACCGTGTCCTTGGGGTTGTAAACGCGGTGGACAACGTCTTCCCACTTCGACAGATCGCGCTCTTTGGCCTCCATGTGCAAATGTTTCAGCACCAAGGAATCCACGCCCTCATTGGCGAACACCAGCGGCACTTCATAAATGGAAGCGACGTCCTTGGCGGTAATGACCGCTTCTTCGCCGACGTTGCAGAACAAGGCAATCTTCGACTTGATCTCCTTGGCCAGAAAACGGTCGGTGCGGCAAAGCAAGATATCCGGCTGAATCCCGATGCTCAGCAGTTCTTTCACGGAGTGCTGAGTCGGTTTGGTTTTCAGTTCCTGCGATGCCGCAATGAATGGAACCAGGGTGACATGCACAAACAGTGTGTGCTCGCGTCCCAGTTCCTGCCGCATCTGCCGGATCGCTTCCAGGAACGGCAGCGATTCGATATCGCCCACCGTCCCACCGATCTCAACAATGACGACATCCACCTCCTGCGCTACCTTCTTCATTGCCGCTTTGATTTCGTTGGTGACGTGCGGAATCACCTGCACCGTCTTCCCCAGATAATCGCCTCGCCGCTCCTTGGCGATGATTTGCTCGTAGATCCGTCCCGTGGTCCAGTTGTTGTCGCGCGAGAGTTTGGCGTGGGTGAAGCGCTCGTAGTGGCCCAGATCCAGGTCGGTCTCGGCGCCATCGTCAGTCACGAACACTTCACCGTGCTGGAACGGCGACATCGTTCCGGGATCCACGTTCAGGTAGGGATCAAGCTTGGTCAGACTGACTTTCATCCCCCGGCTCTCCAGCAGGCAGCCGATGGAAGCCGCGGCCAGTCCCTTACCCAAAGAAGACACAACTCCGCCCGTCACAAAGATGTACTTCGCCGGCATCTCGTCCTCGCTCTAGATTGTCTTTGGAAATTTGTGCAGGTGGCGTGCACAATCAATTATGACAGAACAAGCCTGTGGAAAGAAACATTAGAAATGGGCTTTCCGGCGCGTTGGTAGTGTCTGAAAGGTGCGTTGAGTCGTTATGGCTTTGGTGGGCGCGTAATCCAGACTCGAATCGCCTCGCCTTGCGTAAGGGGCTTTATGGCATCGCCGCTGCAAACCTCAAAGTCTGAAGTCAACCGTGCAAGGCCATGATAGAGAAGCTCGCCGGTCGGTCGCGTAATACTGACAGAGTTGGGGTTGCGAGATTTCACACCGAGTGCCCTAGCGATCAGTTTTGGAACCTCAAAGGCTGGCTTACTGTGGTACACGGTCGTGAGAAAGGTAACGCTCTCGGCATAACGCATTAGATCGATCCTCCAAATGAAAAGCCCCAACGTCACTTGGGGCCCTGTTGAGTTTCTCAAAATTCGCGCCGGAAGCGCAGTTCAATTTTACCACTACGTTTGGAGTGTGCTCCAATGTTTATCGGCGATGCCCCGCCATTGTGGATATCTGAACGATTTCCGTTGAAGGTTTCTTGTATGACGGCGATTGGCCTTGTGGGACTAGACGAAGGATTTGTTCTCGGTGCTGATGGCCGGATGACGGGCGACAAAGAGGCCCAGCGACTGACCGCTTCTGCGAGCGAACGGATAAGCGAAGAGGCGCAAAAGATTTTTCAACTCACGGACGCTGATAAAACGCTTGCGTATGCCGTCTCTGGATTCGTGATGTTGGATGATTTCGTGGTGCTTGATGATGTGAAGCTAAAAATGAGTTGGCTTTTCAAGAGAACATTCGACGACTGTAAAAAGTACCTTGCCGCTGTCACCGAGAAAGTAACCGATGCGATAAACGAAGCGAAGCACGCTAACAAGATCAAGCAGTTTCCTGTCTCTCGGAAGACGGAAGACGGAGACAATTGGAAGATCGCCGATATTCTTCTCGCTGGGTACTATTCTGGCGTCCCATCGCTCTGTATCGCACAGATTACGCACGGCAACGGCAAAGAGGCGAAATGTGATGTCAACGTCTATCGTGATTACCGCTATATGCTCCTGCTGGGTTCTGACATCGTTCGGCGTGCGATGTATCCGGCCCCGGCTCCTGACCCAAGATTTCAGCGGTACGTTAAAGACCCCATTCAGTCGTTGAAAGATGCGGAGGAATGCGTCACGGGCTATATTGCAGCCTGTTCGTCCGATCTTGGCCGCGAACTCGACCCTGAATCGTGGAGAATCACAGGCGGACGGACCCACGTGGCAAGAATCACGCGCAGCGGCGGATTTGAATGGGTCATAGCTCCTGTAGTTAAGGCTCAGGAGAAATCAGGAAACTAAATCTGCGGCCCTACGCCTCGAAACTCTCTGGCAGTCCAAGAAATTTCACCGGAGAATTCGCTACGCATCGAATCGGTGCTTCGCCGTCCGCTCTTGGCGAGTAGTTCACCTTATCTTGAAAACTCCCAACGATTCCCGGCGTGGCGTAAAGAGCATTTGCGATGGCAGCCTCGATTCGGCACCGAACGCGCTGATCGCAAGTAAGCGGAGCGACGAATAACTGAAACATGCGCGTCATTTCCCAGACTGGCCCGGCCAGTTGCGGATAGGCTGCGATGCAATCTTTCTTAGGTTTGCGACATGCCATATCGAAGCGACCCGGCCAGAGCATCACCTTTTCGCCACGGGCAAATTCAGCGGGCGCGAATACGTGATACATGCCAGAGGCGTGCTCTGTGTAGTGCTCAAACAGGCGTGCGCGGAATGTGCGCCCCGTTTCGCCAACGTAATAGATCAGGTTGCCGTCAGGCAGCGGAATGGTGAAAAGATAGATGCCCGCTGCCAAGCCCTCATTTACGTCGAAGATGGACGGCACATCTGGGGTACCGGGCCAAGAAAACGGACCGCCAAAGGAAACAGGAATTTCGTCAGGGAGCACGGCTTGCCTCTTTGAACTATCGATTGTCGGAACTGAGGATTATACTGCGAGAGAAAACGGGCCAAACAGCAAAAGACCCGCTGGCAGGCGGGCTTCGCTGAAACCATCGGCGCTCAATTCCAATGGTAATACGGGAGTGTGCGCCGTGCAAATACAAGAATGCCAGAGATATACCGACGTGAAACGTGATATGGATTACGTCCGCGATTTGCTTTTACAGATAGAGGAAGACCCTCGCTTCGACGGAACTAGTTGGTTCACGTTCACAGAAAAAGATGAGTTGGGCAGCGGCCATTCGACAGAAGAACTAGGCTACCATCTTGCCATGCTGGTTGAGGCTGATTTTGTTAGAGGACAACTCGGCTTCGGAATGCCTGCGATCTCAAAATTGACATGGGAAGGGCATGAGTTCCTCGACAATATTCGCGATCCCGGCATCTGGGGCAAGACGAAGCAACGAATCAGCGGGCTTACAAGTGTTGGGCTAATGATCGTTGGAGAAATTGCCAAAGCCGAAATTAAGAAACAGCTTGGACTTCCATAGTTACGCGAGTAGTTCTGCAATCGTCCAGACATGATCAGTCAAGCGTGCTTCCATCGCGGGAGTAACGCGAAGGCTGGAATGTACGCGGCAAAAATTGTAGTAAGCGAAGTGGAGTGCGACGGCCATTTTCAGGTTAACGAGCTTCTTGCTGAAAGCGTTCGTTAGGCGCGTGAATCGGCGGATTGCCATACGCATCGTGAGATTCTGGCGCTCTACGAAGCTAGTCGAGATGTGGTCAGGATCAGGATCGCCAGAACGGACCTTGGAGATGACCTCCACGATTGGGGATGGGGAGTACCTCGCTTCGGAACTCTCGTACTGGCCGTGATCGAACATCTTCACCACTTGCGCGAAGTCTACGTCTAGGCCGAACGTGTCAGGGACGCCAGCCCGGTAGTGATTCAGTCCGTCAGTCGTGATCTGCGTGCGGCCTTCGATGCGACCGTATAAGTCCCAAAGAAAAGTGCGCGTGTCTGAGTAGTGGCGCTTGCCGATATGGAACGCGGGAATCAGTTTCGTGTCCGCGTCGATTGCGACGAATACCCATTGATCGCCGATTTCCGGGGAATCGTCTTTGCGAACGCGGCGAGCTTTCTTCTGGACGAACGTCCAAATTTCGTCAATCTGAATATGCTCCATGTGAAGGTTGCGGAGCTTGGAGTCCATCAGGGCTTGGCAGCGCTCCCCGGCCTTCACAAGCAGAGACATGATCGTGTTGCGGTCCAGTTCGGTAATGCGTTCCGTGCTCCGAATCGAGTTGCCTTCCAAGAGCAGGCGCAGTGCGAGAACGGCCTTTTCTTGGGGAATGTACATCGTATCCAGGGTGCGGCGATGCGGCTCGGTATAAGTCTTGCCGCACTTCGGGCAGCGGAAGCGGAGCAAGCCGTTGCGGTGTTTGCCGTAGCGTTGGCAAACTGCGTTGCAAGCCTTGCAAGTCATTGTTTTATCGGCTTTTGTCTCGTTCATCATGGTTAGAATATACAGCTATCGCTAGTTGTTTGTCAAGAGAAAAGTGCGTTGAAATGTAGGAAATGCGAGATTTTAGCCCCAAAATGGGGCTATCGTGTGGTGGAGCACGAATGTAGGTCATCTCTGTCCCCCCCCACTTATCCGAGTGCTGTGACGGGCCTGACGCAGCCAACTATGAGGGAGATGACGTGGAAGAGTCATCAAAGACAGGCGGAATTCTTGGGGAGAGTTGGGGAGAGTTTTGCAAAAGGGAGAGTAGGGGAGACTTCAGGGAGAGTTGGGGAGAGTTGGGGAGTTTTATTTTGGCAACTGCTCAACGGGCACGCCTAGAGCTTTCGCAAGTTTCAGACGTGTTGAGCGATATGGATTTGTCTTATCATCTAGATAGTCATTAACTGTGGCTGGAGCTACTATCGCTTCAAGTGCCCAATCCAGAGGCGACCATCCCTTCGCGTCTAGCAACGGCGTGACGTAGCCTCTACGGGATTGTGGTTCTGGCTTAGTTGGCTTGGCGCTGGGCGGTTTTATGACGGTTGTCCCGTCCGTTTTCACGAAATGAATAGCGGCCTTTTGCAGCGCATCCTGAAGGCTTTCGGCCACAAGGAAGCCGGACTCGTACCAGCGGCTAATTGTTCCGCTGAGTTCTTCCGGCGTGCCAGTCCAAACGAGGGCGTGTGATCGTGCGTGAATCGCGGCGATTTGTTCTTCAAGTTCAAGCCGCCTTCGCTCTTGCGGCGACAGCCCGGCCCATACAATTTCGATGTCGTCCGATGGTTTTCGCGGATAGTCGTCTGACATTCGCGCCCTTGCGTTCGGCGCGATGAAGGGCTTACGATGAGGGTGTCTAGTCGCTCGTCGAAATGCCCCGGCCATCGTGCCGGGCTTTCTCTTTTAGAATGCTTCATTCTACCTATTTCTCAAGGATCGAGGAGGCTGGGTGACACGCGAGGACTTTGCAAAGCTGAATGAGGCGGAGGCTAAAGCCTACTTGCTTGCGGAGCTTAAAAGCATCGTCGCTGCTGAGACAGCCGCGAACAAAGAATTGCAAGATCAGGTTGGCGTTCTTCTGCCGAACATTACCGAGGGACTGCTGAAGATATTCAAATAAACCGCATAGAAACAAGTTAGTCGGATTTCTTGCGCGGTCTGCCTCCGCTGTGTGTCTTGCGCCGTGCGGCCATCTGGCGGTAGTGCTCTGGGCCATGCCTTCGGGCTGTCGCGCTCCCGCCTTTGTGCCCAAGGCTAGCGGCGGGAGTAGGCGCATTCTTGATGAGATCGTCGGTCAGAGCAAGGGCAGAGGCCAGCAGCTCACGACATGCGGCAGTACGGTTTTCTGGTAAGGCAGGCGTAGTTTCAAGGATGTGATCGGCTTGGGAAAGCAGGTTCTTGAGTGCCGTCAGTTCTTGTTGGCTTGGCATGGCTTCACGATACGGCGATTCCGAAGGCGAGGCAAGCGCCTAGAGTTTTTCACCAACGCAGATTTCAGACACTACCGGCGCGTTGACTATCCGTGCGCAGTCAGCGAGAATACTATAGGCTGTCTGCACCGGACGGCTGTAGTGTCTTCCGAGTGGGCCTGTGGCGCAGCTGGGAGCGCGCTTCCATGGCATGGAAGAGGTCGTCGGTTCGATCCCGACCAGGTCCACCAAATCCCCCACAATTCGCGGCTCTTGAGGTCCTTCGCTTCGCTCAGGATTTCGGCAGCAGGCTCCCGCTTCGCTCACGCCAGCTGAACGCCTCAAGTTCGATCCCGACCAGGTCCACCAATTTAATCCACGTCTTAGCTCCTGCGAAGGGCCCCGAGACCAGACTCAGCGCTGCTTGAACAACCCGCCCAGGCCAAGGTCGATCTTCTTGTAGTCAGAGGGAATTTCGAACAGCGACGGATCCTGCGGACCCAGTTTCACGTTCTGGTACTCCTTGGACCAACCGCCCTTTTCGTCCGCTTGCTTGACCGGGAAACCGTCCAATTCCTTGGCGTCCCACTCCACGCTGATGTAGGTGTGCCCCTCCCAGGCGGTTTGCACGCGGTATTTGTCGCAGTGGTACTCGCCGACCTGCTCGCTGCCGAGCGGTTCGCGCTGTATTTTTGCGTCCTTAGCGCTGGCAGCCAAATCCATGGACGCACTGCCGATCCCGCCCATGTCCATGTAAGTCTTCGAAGCGGGCGTCAGAACCCAGACTGCTTTCTGATCTGGTCGCAGGATGGTGATGCTCTGCTGTCCTTTGGCGTCCAGGGCCTCGACTCGAACGGCTTTCCCGTCGCTATAGACTTTGCCGGTTTTGGTTCGCTTGCCGGTAATCTGAACCTGGTCGGCCGAGAACGACCGTATAGTCGTTTGCGCTTGAACGCCGATGCAGCCAAAGACCAGCGTTCCGAAGACAGCAGTTCGGCAAAACGGGTTTAGATATCCGATTGTTGAATAGTTTCTTTTTCATCGTTTCGCTCCTTCTTCCGTGATGACCTGCCACTCGTGCGACTTCAGAAACACCTTACTGGTGCAGGGGCGGAATCTGGCGACAGCCTGCTCGCACTCCGCCCGTCTATGTCTGCAGAGAAGCCGTTACAGCCGGCCAA
Organism: Candidatus Sulfotelmatobacter kueseliae; assembly: GCA_900290255.1. Lineage (GTDB taxonomy): Bacteria > Acidobacteriota > Terriglobia > Terriglobales > Acidobacteriaceae > Sulfotelmatobacter > Sulfotelmatobacter kueseliae. Next base: position 14,116 of record OMOD01000172.1, on the reverse strand, counting down.
CATCACTTCGCTTGCGGGCTCGCTGGCCTCGCCTTGGAAACCGGCGTCGGCGCCGCAATGCGCGGAACGGTGGGTGCGGGTGGCACGCTTGGACTCGCGGCAGGCTGCGGCCTGCGTGGCGATGCCACCGAACCAGCCGGTCTGTCGGGTGCCAC
>OMOD01000172.1:0-13951 GCA_900290255.1 Candidatus Sulfotelmatobacter kueseliae | reverse complement strand
AACCAGCCGGTCTGTCGGGTGCCACGAAGGGTCGCGCCGTACTGGCTGGCTGCGCCGCCGCGGCCGCGATGGCTTCCGCGCGCAAGGTCAGAAGCTGCTGGTTCGGTGTCTCTGACGTGTGCGGCGCCTGAGCCGAAGACCGCTCCCGCATTTCCCGCGCAAGCCGCAGCATTCCGGGATGCCGTGCCTCCGAGATGCTCCGCTCCTCACCAGCACCGTAAAGCTCGGGATGCAAGTAATGGCCCTGCTCTCGCCCAACCTTTGCTTCCTCGACCACCAGAGGATGGGCTTGGGCAAAGGGATCCTGACGCACGCCTGTCACCTGCCAAGAAACCTTGGCTCCAGGATGGCCGCCGGCGATCTTGAACCGGTTTTCGACAATCTCTTCCGCGACATACAGATTGGGCCCGGGGGCGCCGATGGAAGTAAGTTGGTAGCGGAAATCGTGATTCAGCACCGAGAACCACCTCGGCAACTCGATCACGGCAGCACCCTCCGCATCGAGAACGGTATTCCCGGTGTAAATGTTCATCATCTCCGAGGATTCGACCGAAGCGTGAACCAAGTATTTGTTGGCTGGATCGAGTGGATCGTCAAGCTTGAAGTCCTTCACACCCGCTGTCAGCGTGCCGCCGACATAAACATCTCCGTCGAAATACCCGGCATAAGTGCCGACCCCGGCCCCAGGCGCGGCGTAAATGCCGTCTCCCAACGGGTTACCACCGACGAAGTAGCCGCCATCGCCGCCGAAGAAGCCACCGTTGCCTCCTACTCCCATCACACCGAGCCCGCCCGTCCCAGCCGTGGACGTCGCATTCCCGCCCAGGGCGTCGAGTCCGTCGCCGGCAGTAAGGACGTTCTGAGACGCCGGGTCGGCGTTGCCACCGATCGCCTGAATGCCCCTGGTACCTCCGCCGCCGGAATCGGAAGGTGAGCTGTAGCCAGTTACGTCGAGCCCGTCAAACGGAGTGTCCGAAGCCACAGCCAGCTGCGCGGTCTGACTAGCGCTGCCCATTGTCGTCAAGCCGGTCAAGTTCGTTGAGCCGGTTACGTTAAGGTTGTAGAAAATATCTGCGGCCACCGGGGTGAACCAAACCTCCGCGGTTCTTTGCGCGCCGGTGGCTCCCGGAGAGAACATAATGGTTCCGAATTCCCTCATTTCCAGGATATTGTTCGACCGGTCGAAGATGATGCGATGGTTTGCGTCCAGACTTGCAATCTCCCCGTTATCCTGGAAGAGGACTTGATTCGGGATCAGGCTCGTCCCGCTGCCGTCACCCGTTCCCTCGATGAGGACGCTCCCGCTGGCGATGTCGAGCGCGGCACCGGGGGTCCTGGTCCCGATTCCGATGCTGCCTCCGTTGGTGATGGAGATGCGGGCCGTGGAGTTCGTGTAGAGGTCGAGGCCATTCAAGTTCGTCGTTCCGACCCGCTGCGAGGAAATTCCTTCACCGCTGGGGCCGGCGCCGAACCGGATGCCAGGAAGCAGGCTGCCGGGATTCACTCCATTGTTGTCCATTTGAAGGGTGGCCGAGGTTCCCGAGCCGCCGATGAACTGCGTCCCGTTGAAAGTGTTGCTGGACAGAGTGGCAAATGTGTTCGCCGCCGAGCCACCCAGTTGACTGGCATTCACGTTGGTCAAGCCGGAACCGTTTCCTGTAAACGAAGTCGCAGTTACTGCGCCCGTGACCGTCTGATTGCCCGTGAAAGTGTTCGCCTTGCCCAGTAGCGGGACTTTGGTTGTATCGAGATTCAAAGTCACACTGCCGCTGGTGCCTCCGCCGGTGAGATCCGTGCCCGCCGTCACGCCGGTGATAGTTCCCGTTCCCGCCGACGCGCAGGCCCACGCCGTCCCAGTCCAGTGCAGCACCTGATTGGCGGCGCAGGTGTTGGTCAGGGCGAGGTTGAGCGTGCCGGTCGTGCCTCCGCCGGTGAGGCCGCTGCCAGCGGCCGTGGTCACGCCCGTCAGCGTGCCGGCTCCGGGAAAAGTTTGGCCCGAGGCGAATGTAATCCGGCCATTGCTGGCGATCTTCAGCCCGGTCTCGGCCGGGTTGGTGGTGCCCGAGCCGAATAACACATTCAGAGTCCCGGAGGGAGTCGCTGTGTCGTTTCCCGCCGGCTCGGCCTGTAATTGAAATTTCTGCGCCACGGCCGCGGCGCTGGTGCTGTTGTATGCCGAGGCCGCCGCCGTAAGGGGCTCGGAAATTTTGCCACCGGTGGCCGTGGCTGTGCCTGTGGCGGGTAGTGCAAGCGCCCCGATTACCGAAGCCGTACCCCGAATGGTCGCGCCGCCCTTCACATCCAGCGTCGTCGCCGGCGTGGTCGTCCCGATTCCGATCTTCGCCGTTGCTCCTGAACCCGACTGGTAAAGAACCGAACTGACGATGTCGGACGTGCTGTCCCACAGCGGCAGATAGTCCACCGTGCCCGTCCCCGTGACCGCTGGGTTGGCGAGCGGAGTGACGTTTTCAGAACTGGCAGCCGCAGCCGCGGCCGCACTGGCATTGCCGGGCGTGGCCAACAAAAAGGCCGAGGGCGGCAATCCCCCCAAGGTTGCCGCGTCCCCGGCCTTCAGTGCATACGGCACACTCACCAACAGAACTCGGGCTTGTTCTTCCTGCCCTGCCACTTGCGCTCCCAGCCAGCGGGCTTCGCCACTGGCAAATAACGAGGCCGGCACTCCGCCCGTCTTGGTCACACCCAGCTGCACCGAGTAGTGGCCCGTGCCATCAACCTGCACGTCCTGCGCTTCGGTCCAAAGAGGCTCTCCGCCTTGTCGGGCGGCATACAGGGCAAAGGCCATTCTTATCGTCCCGGTAAACGGGATGCCACCTTCATCCTGGGCGATGCCGGAGAACTGGATCAGCGGCGGCGGAACCATTTGGACGATTCCGGCCGCGGCATTGCTATCGGCCTGTTGAGCCACGGCGGCCAGTGTGAGCAAGAAAACGACAACGATCGCAGTTCCAACCCGTGTCTTCATATTTTCCCCCAGGAAGATGTGCAAGTTCGCATGGCAGGGCGTTTCTCGTTTCCAAGCTGGAATCCGCCCTCCGGCCAGTGTTCTCGGCCTTCTGCTATCAGTAGCGAGAAACCGGGCGCAAAAGGGTAAGGCCACCGGAAGGAATTCTCGACCACCTACGCGTGCCTCTAACGTCTGGCAGGCCGGGGCGGAATGTGATAATCTCCGCCGAACCGGGCCCTCCTGCCCCCGCGAGGAATCGCATGTCGTCAGAGTCGCCTCAGGACGTGACGCAGTTATTGCGAGCCTGGAGCGGCGGGGATCCGCAAGCTCTGGAGAAGCTCACTCCCCTGGTCTACCAGGAGTTGCACCGCCGGGCGCGGCACTACCTAGCCCGGGAAAGCCCCGGGCATACGATTCAAACTACAGCACTTATCAACGAGGTCTACCTGCGCCTAGTGGATTTTCGTGGGGTAACCTGGCAGGACCGTGCCCATTTTCTGGCCGTCTGCGCCCGCATGATGCGCCGCATTCTTACCGACTTTGCCCGCTCCCGGCACTTTCAGAAGCGTGGCGGCAGCGCCCAACAGGTCACCTTCGATGAGCAGATGGTTGTCTCCTCAGCACCTTCCGCCGACCTGGTCGCCCTCGACGATGCCCTGAACGGTTTGGCCGGAGTCGACCCCAGGAAAAGCCAGGTCGTGGAATTGCGCTTCTTTGGCGGCCTGAGTGTGCAGGAGACGGCCGAAGTGCTGAAAGTCTCCGAAGAGACGGTAAAGCGCGACTGGCGTCTGGCAAAACTGTGGCTGCTGCGGGAAATGAGCGGCGAACGGCCCTCTCATGACATCTGATCGCTGGAACAGAATCGAGGACTTGTGCCACGAGGCACTGGAGCGGAGCGAGAACCAGCGTGCCGCGTTCCTGGAGTCTGCCTGCGCGGGAGATGAATCCTTGTTTCGCGAGGTTCAGTCTCTTCTGGCTCATCAGGAGCGAGCCGATAAATTCATCGAGACTCCTGCGTTCGATCAGGCAGCACAAGCCCTGGCCAGCCAGGAGGAATCGCTGCGGCCAGGCGTCAGCTCTCGTCTCGTCGGACGGATGGTTTCCCATTACCGGATCATTGAACGGCTCGGCCACGGCGGCATGGGCGAAGTCTACCGGGCGGTTCGAGCCGACGACCAGTACCAGAAACTGGTTGCTCTGAAGCTGGTGCGAGCCGGCTTCGACTCCCAGTTCATCCTCGAGCGCTTCAAGAATGAGCGGCAGATTCTGGCTGGCTTGGAGCATCCCAACATCGCCCGGCTCATTGACGGCGGCACGACCGAAGACGGCCTTCCCTACTTCGTGATGGAGCTGGTCGAGGGCGAGCCCATCGACCGTTACTGCGAATCTCACCGCCTTTCGACGGTTCAACGACTGGAGCTGTTCCGCTCCGTCTGCTCTGCCGTTCATTACGCTCACCAGCACCTGGTTGTGCATCGCGACATTAAGCCCAGCAACATCCTGGTGACGGCCGAAGGCGTGCCCAAGCTGCTCGATTTCGGAATCGCAAAGATCACCGACCCTGAACATTTCCCCCGTCCGGTTGAGCCCACCGCCACTGCCATGCGTGTGATGACGCCGGAATACGCCAGTCCCGAACAGATTCGCGGCGAGGCGATCACCACGACCAGCGACGTGTATTCGCTCGGGGTTCTGCTCTATTGCATTCTGACCGGCCATCTTCCCTACCGGCTGACCACGCGCGCACCGCACGAAATTGCCCGCGCCATTTGCGAAATTGATCCCGAGAAACCCAGCACCGCCGTGAACCGCGTCGAGGATGTACCCGGCCCATCAGGCACGACGGTGAGGCTGACGCCGGAACTGGCCAGCAGCACGCGCGAGGGGCAGCCGGAGAAACTCCGCCGGCGGCTGCGCGGCGATCTCGACCAGATTGTGCTGAAGGCGATTGGCAAGGAGCAAAGCCGGCGCTACACCTCGGTCGAGCAGCTCTCCGAAGATATTGGCCGTTACCTTGATGGCCGCACGGTCCTGGCACGCAGAGCCACGCTCAGCTATCGCACCGCCAAGTTCGTCAGGCGGCATAAGGCCGGAGTGACCGGCACTGTCTTCGTTGCTTTGATGCTGATTGCCGGTGTGGTTGCGATTGTGCGTGAGTCCCAACTGGAGCGGGCGCAACGGGCCCGGGCGGAGAGACGATTCAACGACGTGCGCAAACTCGCCAGTTCATTGTTCGACATTCACGACCAGATCGCCGACCTGCCCGGGACGGTGGCGGCTCGCAAGACAATCGTCAGCACGTCCCTGAATTATCTGGACAGCTTGGCGGCTGAGTCGAGCGGGGACCCTTCCCTGCAAGAGGAACTCGCCGTCGCCTATGAAAAGATCGGCGATATCCAGGGCAGACCGGGGACGGAAAACCTTGGTGACACCTCGGGCGCCCTGGCCAGCTTCCGCAAGGGCGAACAGATCGAGCTAGCTCTGGTCAAGAACAACCCGCGCGAGTCGGGTTACAAGTTCACGCTCGCTGGCCTCTATCTGCGGCTGGGCCATCAACTGGGGAGCATGGGCAACTATGCCAAGGCGATTGAGGAGGATCGCAAGGGTTTAGATACTTGGACGGAGCTCGTGAGAAGCGACCCGTCCAGCACCCGCTTGCAAAACAATCTCGCCATCAGCCACCTAAACCTGGCCCAGCACGAAGAGTTCCTGGGAGACTTTCAGGCGAGCATCGACAACTTTGGCAAAGCCGCCGAAATCTACGGCAGAACCCGCGAATCGAGCATCACAAAGAACGCTCACAACGCCATCTACAACCTCGGCGTTACTTACATCTGGCTCTCGCAGACGCTGCGGGATCAAGGCGACTACGCCAAAGCTCTGGAGTGCAGCGAAAAGTCGCTCGAAATCCGCAAGACGGTGCTGGGGTGGAACCCCAAGAACGTTCGCGCCCAACTGGATCTTGCCGATACCTATACCCAGCTTGCGGAAGCGCTTTGGAGGAAAGGTGATCCAGCCAGGGCCGTGACCGAAGCGCGTCAGGCACAAGCGATCGCAGAGGCAGCAGCGGCGGCGGACCCGAATGACCAGCGCGCCAAGCAGGATATGGCTGACTCTTACTACCCGATGGGAGAAGCGTTCCGCCTCCAGGGCAATTTCGCCAAGGCGCTCGATTTTGGACAACGCATCATAAAGATCGACACCGGCTTGAGCGCCCTCGATCCAGTGAACACCGACGTGAAAGGGCAGCTGGGCCAGGCTTACGGCTTGCTCGGTGACGTTTACCAGGCAAGAGCCGCGCAGCTTTCTGCAGGACGCCGTCAGCGGGCCTCTGATTTGAAAGAGGCGCTTGCTTCTTATCAAAAGGCATCAGAAATCTACCAGAACCTTCGCCAGGCTGGCGCATTACCCTATTCGCAGATCTCTGAACTGGAGCGCATAGAGCGTGAAATCCTGCACTGCGATGCCGTTCTGAGCAAACTAAAGCGCGAGTGAACACCGGAAATTGTGAGCTGGTCCCATCCAAGGTGTCGCCACCATCTTGCCGCTCCCATCTATGGCCGGATCTCAATCGGCGTCCCATCCGCTACGGCTTGCCAGATCTCGTCGATCTCCTCGTTGGTGACGGCGATACAGCCGTCGGTGCAGTCCTTCAGCCGGTGGGAAGCGCCCACCCAACCGAAGCCATTCGGCAACCCATGCACAAAGACGTCTCCACCCGGCGAAACTCCCTGCCTCTTCGCCGCGGCGCGATCGCGCGCGTTGGGATACGAAATATGGATGGCCTTATAGAACTGACTGTGCGCGTTGCGTGAGTCGAGTACGTAGACTCCCTCGGGAGTCTTGTGATCGCCTTGCCGCGTCTTCGGCCCGATGGGATCGCCGCCCAAGGCGACTTTATAGGTCTTGATTACTTTTCCCAGGCTCAGCAGCTCGAGCGTCCGCTCCTTCTTGAGGACTACCACCCGGTCGGCGTGCAGCGCGGGCGTGGCTGGTGTCTGGGCTAGGCTGAGTCCTGACAGCAGCCAAATCAATATGCCAGTGAGAATCCGGATGCGCATGCCCGCGATTATATCCGCGCTGATTCGGCGCGATGCTACGCTGGTGGTGTGAAGCTGCAACGACACCTCGTGCGGAAGTTGGGAGCGCGCCGCATCACCACGATTCAACTTGTAGCGGCCTGCGGGTTATTCCTGGTCTGTAGTCTCGCCCGCGCTTCCGCCGCCACTTGGACCGTACATGCCCAGCCCGCCCGTCTGGTCAATGGCAGCCCGGTCTTGTTTCAGGTGAAAGCGCCAGCCAGACTCGACTCCCTGACCGGCTCATGGCTGGGCCACCAACTTGCTTTCAGCTATGACGCCGCAACCAAGACATGGTTTGCACTTGCCGGCGTCAGTCTTGAGACGGCCCCCGGCAAGTACTCGCTCGCACTAACCGGCACGAGCACAGCGACCAAGCCGCCCCTGACCTTCACTCGCCAGTTCACAGTCGCTCGCGCCACGTATCCGAAAATCAAGGTAGAACTCACAGTCGAGAAAAAGTTCACCGAGCCTACGCCGGAACAATTGCAACAAATCGAAGAAGGCAAGAGGATTAAGCAGGATTACCTCAGCCGGGTCACTCCCAATCGCCAATGGTCGGGCAAGTTCGCCACGCCTGCCGCCGCGCCCATCTCCGATGTGTTCGGCTCGCAGCGCATTTTCAATGGCAAGGCCCAAAGCCCGCATCTGGGCCTCGACTTCCGCGTGCCGGCGGGAACCCCGGTCGCGGCCATGAACAGCGGCACGGTTCTCCTGGCGCGACCTCTATATTTCGAAGGCAACTTCGTCGTCCTCGACCACGGTCAGGGACTGCTCACCCTCTACCTGCATCTTTCCGAATTCAAAGTGAAGGAAGGCGACGTGGTCAAGCGCGGCGAAATAGTCGGCTTGAGCGGAGGTACCGGACGCGCCACCGGCCCTCATCTCCATGTTGCCGTCCGCTGGCAAGGCGTGAATCTTGACCCGGCACGATTGATCGAGTTGCCGCTACCTTAGCCTGCCATGGCCTGGCTTGAAGCTGCTGGTTCCGAGGCGGTCAACGCGATTCCATCCCGATAACTCACCGTCTTGCCCGAAATCGCGGGCACCCTTTCGCCCGGCACAAGAATGCCCGCCAGGTTGAGCGGATCCGCCGCTGACAGCGTAACCGTGTCTCCGCTCAACGGCAGGCTCCGCGTCGCCCGCGCCGACTCGACCGCCACCGGCAGGGCAAACTGCTCGCCCAGAAATCCGTCCACGAATCGTCCTCCGCGAATTTCTCCGCGGTCTTCGAGCCGCCGGAATCCCATCAGCAATTCGCGCCACGGAGGCAAGTTCGATTCACGCGCCAGCACATCCCGCATCACGATCCCATAGCGGCGCAGGAGCATCCAGCAGGCCGCTTCGACCGCGCGCGGCCTTTCCACGGCTACGTCGGCATGCAGCAACGCCCAGCGTCCTGCGCTGTGCCGAGGACGCATGCTGCGTCCGCTTCCCTGTCCCGCCCGCCGCTTGGGATCGATCAGGGAACGAAGATTGTCGAACCCATCGGCCGTCACGAGCCCCGCGGCCACCAGTTCCCACAACGCGGTCTCAATCTCCGCCTTCAACTTTCCGGTCCCGCGCACCACGTCCGCAAAGAAAGACGCGCCGCGCTGCCGCAGAAACTCCAGCACCGACCGCGCTCCATGACTGAGCCCTCGGCCATCCGAAGCATCGCCGTGTCCGACGTCTGGCGTGGGGTGCCCCACGCCCGCCCTGAGCGGAGTCGAAGGGTCTCGCCGGTGTTGCGAGAGGTAGGCCTCGGGTATTGCCATCCAGTCCGCCTCTTCCCGCACGAAGAATGTAATCGGCGCCACGCTGGTCGGAATCACTCGCCGCTGCCGAGGCGTGCTTCCGTCCTTCACCGGACCATCGGTCGACTCCACGGTCGCAGGATGCGGCGACAGCCGTCCCCACCCCACCGCCCCGGTCAGGCAAAGCTGGTCGAGCCATTTCGGATCGTAGTCCACGATCCGCCGCGCCAGCACCTGCCGCTCCCACGCATTCGCCGGAATCTCAAATCCCTGCAACTGCTGCAAAACTTCGAGCGTTCCCCGCTCGCCGGCAACTTGCGTTCCCGGAGCCACATGCTGCCATCGCATCAGCCAGCGCATAAATTGCGCCGCGGTGACCGGCTCAATCTGCTTGCGCAGCATCCCGACCGTAAGCCGGTGAATCCGCGCCAGCAGCCGCCGTTCGCACCACTCAGTTTCAGGTGCAGATGTGGGGACAGCCGCCCTCGGTTGTCCGGTCGAGCGAAGCTCGACAGGTTCATGTGGAGCGGGCACTCCTGTCCGCTTGCCTGTACCGCCGGTAAAGTTTCCCCGCAGAACCGTCCCGCTGGCTTCCATCCGAAGCAGCGCCTTCTCAACCTCCGAAGCAGCCAGCCCCAGCATCTCCCCCAACCCAGATGCCGTCACCGGCCCCAGATGCGACATCCAACCAGTCACCAGCGTAAGTAAAGCATCGTCGCGAGAAACCTCCGCAGTCTCAACGTCCGCCAAGGTATGCACAAACTCAGCCGCAGGGAACAGGGCAACAAAACCCCGCGCCCGCTCCGCCGCCACCCAGTAGCGCCGTCCTCCAGAAAAAGCAGTTCCTGCTCGTCCTTCGCCGACGAGCCTCTCGAAAAAACCACGCCACTCGATGCCGCCACGACTCGTGTAGGGGCGGCTAAGGGGCGGGCGCTCTCGCCCGCCCAGCCGAGCGGAGCTCGGCTTCCCTGGGAAGCGCCCACCATCCCTTCTGTTCCAGAAATACTGAACTCCTCCGGCAGCGCCAACAGCGTATGCAGCACGTCGTGCAGTTCATCCGCGTCCCGCACATCCGGCCAGGCTTCTTCCCGCACCTGCTGAATCGCCCCCGGATCCAGCTTCCCCACTTCCTCCAGCACCGACTCGGGCAGCACCCGCCGCATCTCTACAGCGCGCGCCCGCCGCTCTTCCAGCGGCGCGTCGTCCAGAAAGGCATACGGATTCGCGTTCAGGATCTCGTGTGAAAACTGTGACGGCACCGGTGTGTCCACCGCGATCACTCGGACCCGGCCCGAGGCCATTCCGCGCAGCAGCTTCTTCAGACCCTCCACATCCATCGCCTCGGTAAGCACATCTTTCATCACCTCGCTCACCAGCGGATGGTCCGGGATCTGCCGGTCGCCTTCAATATTTTCAAAGCACGCCGCCGCATCGGGAAACACCGACGCCAGCAGATCATCCGACCGAATCCGCTGAATCTGCGGCGGCACCTTTTTCCCGTTCTGGAAACGCAAGAGCGCCAATGCCCGGTTCGCGTCCCAGCGCCAGCGCGTGCCAAACATCGGAGAGTCCAGCGCCGCCTGTTCCAGAATCGGCTGCACCGTATCCGCCTGCAGAAAATGAAATACATCGCCCAGCGGAAAGCTGTGCTGCTCGGCCAGCGCGATGTTCAGCCCGTTGTCGGTCGCCGCCGCCTGCAGTTCGAAATTGAATCCGCGGCAGAAACGCTTGCGCAGCGAAAGACCCCACGCCTTGTTGATCCGCCCGCCGAACGGCGCATGGATCACCAACTGCATCCCGCCGCCTTCATCGAAGAAGCGCTCCGCGATCACCGTGGTCTCGGTTGGCACGGCCCCGAGCACGGCACGCCCTTGCAGAATGTACTCAATCGCTTGCTCGGCGCCCGAATCATCCAGGCCGCACTCTTCTTTCAGCCAACTCACCGCCGCGGCCACTTCCGGCTGCGTCGCCGAAAATCCTACCGGGGAAGTGCGCGGCAGCATTTCGCTGATTTTTTCCCGCACCTCGCCCACATGCGCCGACAACTCCTCTGTCCGCGCCGGAGCTTCACCCCGCCAGAACGGAATTCCCGGCGGCGCGCCGTGCGCGTTTTCCACCAGCAACCGCCCCGATTTAAGTTCGATGCGCCGAATCCGCCACGAAGTGTTCCCCAGCAGCATGACTTCACCCGCCATGCTCTCGGTTGCGAAATCTTCATCCACCGTGCCTACGACAACTCCGTCTGGCTCCGCCACCACCGCGAACAATGCTGTCTCCGGGATCGCTCCCCCGCTTGTGATGGCCGCCAGCCGCGCGCCGCGTCGCCCCCGCAGCTTCCCATTCACTCGATCGCGATGCAGATATGTCCCATACCGCCCGCGCCGCGCCGCAATCCCCTCGGAGAGCATCTCCAGAATCGCGTCAAACGTTTCGCGCTTGAGATCGCGATATGGATACGCCCGGCGCGCCAGCGCGAACATCTCATCCTCGTCCCACTCTTCGGCCGCGCACGCGGCCACGATCTGCTGCGCCAGCACATCCAGCGGAGATTCCGGAATGATCAGCCGGTCCAGGTCTCCATGCTTGATCGCCCGCACCAGCGCCGCGCACTCGACGAGATCGTCGCGCGTGGTCGCAAAAAATCTTCCCTTCGGAACTGCCCCGCGCCAGTGTCCCGACCGCCCCACGCGCTGCAGTGCTACCGCAATCGCCCGCGGCGAATTGATCTGCACGACCAGATCCACGGTGCCGATGTCAATTCCCAGCTCGAGCGAGGCCGTCGCCACCAGCACCCGCACCTGGCCTTCCTTAAGCTTCTTCTCCGCTGCAAGGCGCAGCTTGCGCGACAAGCTGCCGTGGTGCGCCGCGACATTCTCCTCGCCCAGGCGCTCGCCCAGATGATGTGCCATGCGCTCGACCATCCGCCGGGTATTCACAAACACCAGCGTCGAGCGATGCTGCCCCACCAGCGCCACCAACCGGTCGTAGATGGCATCCCACATTTCATTCGACGCGACCGGGCCCAGCGGCATCGGCGGCACTTCGATTCCAAGATCGAGTTTCCTCCTGTGCCCGATGTTGACGATGACCGGATCCGCCCGCCCGCTGCCGGTCAGAAAATGCGCAACTTCCTCGATCGGCTTCTGCGTCGCCGACAATCCAATGCGAACGAGTGCAGACTTGGTTTCCGCTGATTTACTTTGAGAGCGCGCGGCTGCCAGTTCGCTTTTGGGTGGCGCAGCGCTTTCAGCGCTGCGAAACAGCTCACTATCCCGCGAACCGGCTTTAGCCGCTGAGGTCGCCCGCTCCATCCCCAGAGTCTCTCTCCGCAGCGCCTCCAGTCGTTCCAGCGACAGCGCCAGATGCGCCCCGCGCTTGTCATCGGCAACCGCGTGAATCTCGTCCACAATTACCGTCTCTACATCGCGCAAGATCGCCCGGCTCTGGTCAGCCGTGAGAAGAATGTAGAGCGACTCTGGCGTGGTCACCAGAATGTGCGGAGGCCGCTTCAGCATCGCCCGTCGTTCGGCCTGCAGCGTGTCGCCGGTGCGCACCGCGGTGCGAATCTCGGGCATCAGCAAGCCGCGCTCACCTGCCAGCGCGAGAATTTCGCCCAGCGGAACTTCAAGATTTTTCTGGATGTCGTTGCCCAGCGCCTTGAGCGGAGAAATGTAGAGAACTTCGGTGCGGTCTGCCAGATCGCCCGCCAGCGCCTTGCGCACCAGCCGGTCAATGCAAGCGAGGAATGCTGCCAGCGTTTTCCCCGACCCGGTGGGCGCGGAAATCAGCGTCGTCCGCCCGGCAAGAATGTGCGGCCAGCCCTGCTCCTGCGGCTCCGTCGGCGTGCCAAACCGCCGCACAAACCACTCCGCCACCAGAGGACCACCAGAGGATGGGCCCAGGCCAGCGAGGCAGGAGGGGACTGCATTCGGGTATTGTAATCGGAATTCCGATATTCGCCAATTGTTCGCTTTCACAAAACCGTGAAGTTGGCCTTGAGTTCCAATATTAGTTTGAGTATGATGAATATGAGTAATTCACGAGGAGAGGAAGATGCCCAGTTCCAGAGTTTCTGCACTCACCAAGCAAGACATCGCTGCAGCGGCGAGGAATTTTCGCTGGAACCGCCTGATGCCAAAGTGGACTGTGATTGTCGAGGGACGGGAGTTGCCCGCCAGGCCTCTCGTTCTGGATGCCGCCGGAGTCCCTCCGAACGACCCAACCAACTCCCATCAAGCTGTCGCAATTCTAAAGCAGCAAGGATTCGACGTTCGTTACCAAGGCAAGACCCTTCAGGGGGACGACAGCACGAAAACACCCTCTCCTGAGTTCGAGAGCCTCCTGCACAGACTTCGCGGCTCGTGCAAGGGCGGTGACTCTCTTGTCGAGGCCCGTGAGCGCGAACACAGGGACGACAGATATTGAAGTCTTCGGCAAAAACTTACGTCCTCGACGCCAATGCCATCTTGGACTACGTTCAGGATGGCCCCGGCGCCGCAACCATGGAGCGCGTCCTTCGAGAGGCCTTCCGGCGCGATGCCACGCTCATGATTTCCGTCATTAACCTGGGTGAAGTCTTCTATTGGCTCTGGAGGAACAAGGGCGAGCAGAGATCCCGGCAGACGATCGACGACCTGTCGCTCCTTCCGCTCCAGATCATTCCTGTTGATCTTCCCCAGGCTCTCAAGGCCGGAGAACTCAAAGCGCTTCACAAGATCCCTTATGCGGATGGCATTGCCGCGGCTCTTGCTGTCGCGCAAAATGCCACACTCGTTACTTCCGATCGCGACTTTGAAAAACTCGGACGCCACTTCCCAATCCTGTGGATCGCGCGCCCCTAAGCCGGTGATTCGCCCGAATGCTAAAATCCCGCTGCTGGCGACCGACTCAGTGGCGCCTAAAACCTGATTCCGATATATACTTCCCCGCACCTTCAGGACTGCCCGAGGAGTACTGAGAGGCAATAGCTGCCTCCATTATGATGACGCTCAACGCTACACAAATCGGCGAACACACTCGCCGCATCGTCGGCTTGCGCCTGCTGCCCTTCCTGTTCATTCTGTACATCGTCAATTACGTAGACCGCACGAACTTGGCCTACGCGGCGGTGGGCATGTCGCGCGACCTGGGGTTCAGCGACCACGTGTTTGGCCTGGGCGCGGGAATCTTCT
>OMOD01000019.1 GCA_900290255.1 Candidatus Sulfotelmatobacter kueseliae | reverse complement strand
TGAAACTCAAACCGTAGCTTGGCCTGGAGGCCAAGCTGGTCTCAGAGGTTCTGATGACACACACCGACATACACACGGTTGCGGTAGAGGAGTGGTTGAAAACCGTACCGCTGGCCCCCGGCAGCAGAGCGAAGATTCGGAATATCATGTCCACGCTTTTCAATCATGCGATGCGTTATGAGTGGACAGAGAAAAATCCTATTCGCTTAGTGCGCCAGTCGGCAAAGAGACTGAGCACTCCCGATGTCCTCACAGCAGAGGAAATCGGAAAGCTGCTGGCAAAGCTGGAAGGCGTTTATTACGTGATGACGTTTCTTGCCGCTGTCACTGGACTGCGCGTTAGTGAACTGCTGGCGCTGAGATGGGAAGACATACACTTTGACTCGGCTGAGATTCAGCTCACCCGCGCCATTTGGTGTCAACACGTCGGCCCGCTGAAAACCGCAGCATCACAGAAACCCGTTCCGATGGACGCCGGCCTCGCAGCATTGCTACTGGACTGGCGCAGGAAGTGTCTTTACAATCAAGACACGGATTACGTCTTCGCATCCGCTGAGAAACAGGGCAAGCAGCCGCTATGGCCTAGCTCCGCAATGGCAAAACATATTCGGCCTGCTGCAAAGCGGGCGGGGATTGTGAAGCACGTACGCTGGCACGTATTCAGGCACTCGTTTGCCACTCTCCTGAAAGGGAATGGTGAGGACGTGAAGACGGTACAGGAATCTCTGAGGCACGCGGACAGCAAAGTGACGCTTGACACGTACACTCAGGGCCTCATGCCAGTGAAAAGGGAAGCACAGCGGAAGGTCATTGAGATGATTGGACCCATGTGGACCCACGCATCTCCGACGATCTCTGCAAGTGCTTGATTCTAAAGGCGGGGCGCGTAGCTCAGGTGGTAGAGCAATGCCCTTTTAAGGCATGGGTCGCAGGTTCGAATCCTGCCGCGCTCACCAAGTAGCCCTCTAGCACTGTTGCATTGCGGCGGTTCCCTCCTCCTCGCTGGCATCAGATGACGTGAGAGCGATAGTGATATCCCATGCCTTGCAGTTACGCAATCTATAAAGAACGGCGCCTGGTAATCACAAAGGTATGGGATCGTGTCACGTTTTCCGAGATAAGGTCTCACCAGGAACAATTCAGGAACGACCCGGACTTTGATCCTCAGTTCAATCTCCTCATCGATGCGACCGCAGCCACGGCGTTGGACGTATCCACTGACGAAGCCCGGACGATTGCCAGCCAGGGTCTGTTCTCTCCCACGTCGCGGCGTGCACTTCTTGCCTCTAATCCCGCGGTCTTCGGGATGGCGCGGTTGATGGGCGTCTACCATGCTATGTCGACGAAACAGGAACAACTTCGAGTATTTTACGACCGAGCTTT
The DNA here is from genome assembly GCA_900290255.1 of Candidatus Sulfotelmatobacter kueseliae. Lineage (GTDB taxonomy): Bacteria > Acidobacteriota > Terriglobia > Terriglobales > Acidobacteriaceae > Sulfotelmatobacter > Sulfotelmatobacter kueseliae. The sequence goes on along the minus strand of OMOD01000019.1, from coordinate 5,780 downwards.
GGCCCTGCAATGGCTCGGGCTGAAGGACGATCCGGAAAGCAAGGGATGAAAATCGTCTGGCGGAAAGCAGCACACCCGGGTCGGCAAGGCGGATGAGCTTGAGGTAGGATTCGTTCGCATCGGGTCCCACTTTTCGAGTACCCCGCGGCTGCGAAAACTGCAGCGATTCTGGTGCAATCTCACACAATTTGAGGATTTCTCATTACCTGGGTAATGAGAGCGATCCCTTTTGGGTTGCCAGTTCGTAGCGTAGACATTGTAATGTAGACGCCGTTAACAGATTAGAGCGTGCTAATGACGGGAACCAGGCGGTTGCCTCCAGATACTTGCCCAGCGGATACCTGATTCCGGTGTGCACCAACGACGGGGTGTATGACGGCATCGTGTCAGTGCCGGTCTACGGCACGCTTTCCCGCAATGCCGGGCGCATGCCCGTGACGGTGTTCGACGATTTGCGCGTGAGCCGGGCCATCAAGGTCAGCGAACGCCTGAATCTGTTGGGCAGCGTCGACTTTCTGAACTTCGTGAACAAATTCGATGTGGAGGCAGTGAATTCCTTCTTCGCCCAAGCGGGACAACCGACGGCCGCGTTTGATCCAAGGCAAGTGCAACTCGGACTCAAACTAAGCTGGTAGGGCGCTTCGCAGGCTCCCCCTAGCAAGACAAACCACGATCGCCTGCTGAGGAACTCCCCCCGGAGTTCCTCATTTTTTTTGGGTGCGACTTTTTCTTGGCGCGACCACGACGCGAGAGTGTTGTATATTCGCGGAATGAACTGGATCGGTCTGCGATTATTGCTGCTGCTGTCTTTTGCATGCACGGCGAGTCTGGCGCATGCGAACTCCTACAAGTACTTCCGCCTGGGGAATCCGCAAGATGTTCAGACCAAGCCTGAGCCGGGCATCGCCATGCTGGGTGGCGGAGGCGATCTCGATGAAGTGTTTCGCTGGCTGTGCAATAAGGGCAAGGGCGGCGATTTTCTGATTCTGCGCGCTCGGGGAGACGACGATTACAACTCGTATGTCAACGGATTATGCAAGGCCAATTCGGTCGCGACGCTGATTATCCCAGATCGTGCTGCCGCAGAGGATCCGGCGGTGGCGGAGATCATCCGGAAGGCCGAGGTGGTGTTCATCGCGGGAGGAGATCAGGCGAACTACATTCGCGGGTGGCAGGGAACGCCAGTCGAGAGCGCCATCAACGAAGGCCTGGCGGCGGGCAAGCCGATTGGCGGAACCAGTGCTGGACTCGCCGTGGAGGGCGAGTTCGTGTATGGATCGCTGGGCGACAAGCCGGATGGGCCTGCTCTCGTTTCGTCGCAGGTGCTGGCGGATCCCTATACCGAGCAGGTGACGCTGGTGCGTGACTTCTTGAAAATTCCCCATTTGGAGAATCTGATCACGGACTCACATTTTGCCAAGCGCGACCGCCTGGGACGGTCGCTGGGGTTCCTGGCGCGGATCATGAAAGATGGATGGAGCCAGTCTCCGCGGGAAGTGGCGATTGACCAGTCGTCGGCGGTGCTGGTGGAAGCGGATGGGAAAGCGACGGTCGTGGGTACGGGGAAGGGAGCATATTTTATGCGTCCGGCGCAGGCGCCGGAGATCTGCGAAAAGGACGTGCCGCTGACGTTTCGCAACGTGAAGGTGTACCGCGTGAAGACGGGCGGGCATTTTGATTTCACTTCGTGGACGGGCACGGATGGGACGGCGTATTCGCTTTCCGTGGTCCAAGGGAAGATCGAGAGCACAGAGGCGGGAGGCGAAGTTTATTGAAGGTTGTGGGGCTGGGCGAAGTGCTGTGGGACATTCTGCCGGAGCGCACGTGTCTGGGCGGGGCGCCGGCGAACTTCGCTTACATTGCGACGCTGCTGGGGGACCAGGGGATTGTGGCTAGCCGCGTGGGTGAGGATTCGCGTGGAGTAGAAGCTCTCGGCCGCATGGCGGAGTTGAGGCTTGACATCAGCTATGTGCAGAGGGACCGCGAGCATCCCACGGGCACGGTGAAGGTGGAAATCGACGACAAGGGGCAGGCGCGGTTTGAGATTGCCCATCCCGTGGCGTGGGACTTCTTGGATTGGACGCCGGAGTGGCAACGCTTGGCCGAGAAGGCGGATGCGGTCTGCTTTGGCTCGCTGGCGCAGCGATCGGAAGCGAGCCGCGCCACCATCCGACGGTTTCTGGGCGCGACCCCAGCGCGCGCGGTGAAGGTTTTCGACGTCAACCTGAGGCAGTCGTACTATTCCCAGGAAATTCTGGCCGAATCGATGAAGGCGGCAGACATCGTCAAACTGAATGATGAAGAACTGCCGAAGATCATGAGCCTGAGCGGGTTTCCGCGCGGCTCTCCGCACAGCTCTGCGGAAAAGGACGAGCGCGCGTCCGCCGAGCGGTTGCGGGATGCCTTCGAGTTGAAACTGGTGTGCGTCACCCGGGGCGGGCGGGGAAGTCTGCTGGTGCGCGGCCGGGAGGTAAGCGAGCATCCGGGATTTCGCGTGAAAGTGGCGGACACGGTGGGATCGGGAGATGCGTTCACCGCCGGGCTGGTGCATGAGTACCTGCACGGCGCGCCGCTCGAGAAGATGAATGAAGTGGCAAACCGCGTGGGCGCCTGGGTGGCCAGTGAAGTGGGAGCAACGCCTGCGCCGAGGCGGGCGCTGGAGCGGGTGTTGGCGGAGATTGGGTGAGGGTCAAAATCCCCACCCTCTCGCAGAGAACGCGAGAAGGGTGGGGCACCCTCATGCGTTGCTGACCGGAAAGAGCGCGGAACCCTGCTGATTGCGGTATAGTTACGAATGATTGTGATTTCTTTCGCTGCGTCAATCATCGTCAGAGAGGACACCATGCAACGCGCCAGGTTTTATGGTCGAGTCAGATTTCTTCGTCTCATCTCTTTCCTTTCCTTCATTTTCTTCGCCGGAATCGCCGGGTTCATGCTCAGTTGCAGCAAGCCGCCGGCCGAACCGAAGACGGAGCCGTCGCGGCCCTCCGACATCAAGGTCGAGGTGCGCGACGGAGGGCCAGTCGTGGTCACGACGAGCGCGGCAGAGTTCCAGATTCTTCCTTCTGGCTATCTCCAGGCGACGCTTCTGAAAGATGGCAAGCGGTTGACGCTCGACGACCCGGCCGAGGGGTCAGCCGCAGGCAGTGGCCACGTCATGCACGGAGGAAAGGATCTGGAGTTTATATCGGATTTCGGCCAGGTCAAGGTTCTGGAGGCCACGGGAAAGCTAGGGCGCGGAAAGCGTGTTGAATTTCCGGCCCGTCCGCTGGCACCCGCGGGAGTGGATCTGGAGCGCAGCGCTGTGCTGGAAGTGTATGACGACTTTCCGAATATCGCGTTGGTCAGCGTTGCCTACAAGAACATTGGAACGACTGATTTCCAGATCGATCAGGTGGTCACGCAACTGCACCGGTTCAATAACCACGAGGTCAAGGAACATCCTTACGACATGTGGTCGTTCCAGGGATCGAGCTACGATTGGGGCAAAGACGATGTGCAGAGGCTGACGCGAACTTCGGCACAGCCAAACTTGATGGGTGAGGCGGTGAAAGGCGGCTTGGGGGGCGGGATTCCGGTCGTGGCGTTCTGGACGGGTGCGGTTGGGGAAGCGATCGGGCACGTCGAGACACTGCCCTTAACGCTCTCGATCCCGGTGAAGGTCGAAGCCGACGGGCGAGTGAGCGCGGAGATCGCGATTCCCGCGAATACGGCGCTCAAGCCGGGAGAGAGTTATTCGACGCCGCGCAGTTTTGTATCGGTTTACAGCGGGGACTATTACGAGCCCCTGCGGATCTGGTCGAGTGTGCTGCAGAAAGAAGGATGGGAGATTCCGAAGCCTTCGAACGAAGCTTACAACGTAGCCTGGTGCGGCTGGGGATATGAGTTCAACGTGACCCCGGCGCAGATGCTGGGGACGGTGCCGAAGCTCAAGGAACTGGGGATCAAATGGGCGACGCTGGATGATCGCTGGTTCGACACCTATGGCAACTGGAATCCGCGGCCGGACACCTTTCCCGGCGATTCCATCAAACAGATGGTGGATGAATTTCACAAACAGGGAATACTGGCGCAGTTGTGGTGGCTGCCGCTGGGAGTAGAGGACGGGCAGGGCAAATACGAATCGCACAACTACATAGTCTCGGACGTAGTGAAGGAGCATCCGGACTGGCTGATTCTCGACAAGAACGGCAAGCATGCCCGCATGACGCGCAATCTGGCGACGCTGTGCCCGGCGGTGCCCGGGGTGCAGGCGTATTACAAGCAGCTGACGGAAAAATTCATTCGCGAATGGGGATTTGATGGCTCGAAACTCGACAACATTTTCAGCGTGGCGCAATGCTATAACCCGGCCCATCATCACAAATCGCCGCAGGATTCGGTGAACGCGATGGGCGAAGTGTACAAGACGATCTTCCAGACGACGCGTGCCCTTAAGCCGGAGAGCGTGACCCAGGCGTGTCCGTGCGGGACGCCGCCTTCGCTGGCATGGCTGCCGTTCATTGACCAGGCGGTTACGGCCGATCCGGTGGGTGCGGTGCAGGTGCGGCGACGGATCAAGATGTACAAAGCACTGCTGGGGCCGGAGGCCGCGGTGTATGGCGATCACGTGGAGCTCTCGGCGATGACGCCGAAAGGCCATGGAGACTGGAGCGAACACGGATCTGACTTCGCTTCGACTGTGGGAACGGGTGGCGTGGTAGGAACGAAATTCGTGTGGCCTGATCCCGGGCCGAAATTCAAGGCTGTAAACCTGACTCCCGAAAAAGAGGCGCACTGGAAGAAATGGATCGCACTCTACAACGAGAAGATGCTTTCGAAGGGAGAATTCCGCGACCTGTACGTGTACGGTTATGACTCGCCGGAAGCGTATGCCATCGAGAAAGATGGGAAAATGTACTACGCGTTCTTCGCGGCGGAGAATACGCCGTTCACAGGCGAGGTGGAGTTGCGCGGCCTGAAGCCGGGCAGCTATCACGTGGTGGATTACGCGGAGGGGAAAGATTTGGGAACCGTGCAGGCGGAGGCGGGAAGTGTGCCCAAGCTAAAGACTGAGTTCAAGGAGCATCTGCTGCTGGAGGTGAGCGGGAAGTAGGGGTGGCAGGCGATTGATGCGGTCGGTTTTGAGCGCTAAGGGCCGGATTGCAGCAACAATCATGCACTTGCGATTTGGCCGAGCAGGACGGGTCGAATTCGGGCAAGGACGATGGCTTCAATGACGATACTTGCGAGAAAGGCGATGGTCCCAAAGATTATGTTAGGGATTGCCGAGGCAGACGTATGAGGGATAGATGTCGGCCGGGACAACAGGATGAACACAGCCTCGGTGGCCGCGTAAGCGGCTGTGGGGGCAAGGACGCAGAGCACGAGTCTTCGGGTCGTGCTGGATAGCAGGAGAGTAGCGAGGCCGCCAGTGAGTAGAAGCGCTACGACTTTGGGCGCGTGTGGCATCCAGGCGCAACAGGAGCAGACGATAAAAGCCGCCCAAATGGCAGCGCTCATCCAGGTGAGACGGTCGCGGAAGCCGTAACGTGAGATTGTGAGCCCGGTGTTCGTGCCAAAGCATACTGCGGCGAGAGCGAGGTACATCGCCAAAATCATCCATGGATCGTAGTGCGGGTGGGCGAGGTTCCATCTAGTGCAGTGCGTCATGCAGAGTGACGTTTATGCAGCGCCCGGCGGGCGCGTTTGACCTTCTCTAAGATGTCGGAAGCGCAGGCCGTCCAGATGAAGGGTTTAGGATTTTGGTTGTGGCGGTCGATGTAACTGCCGATCGCCAT
>OMOD01000028.1 GCA_900290255.1 Candidatus Sulfotelmatobacter kueseliae | reverse complement strand
GATAACACGGTGCACGCCCTGATTCACGTGATGGTCGAGAACCAGGTAGCGTTGGGAGACCAGTACCCCGTAGAGTCCGTTCTCTCGCGCCTGATGGCCGAAGGGCTCGATCGACATGAGGCCGTGCACGCTATCGGTTCAGTGCTTACCGGGCAGTTCTTCGATGCGGTCAAACAAAAAAGCAGCGGGACCGACCTTAACGCTCAAACCTGGGCGGACTCAACCGGCTGACTGCGGCGGACTGGAGAAAGCAGTGGTCCTAGCAGGCTATGGGAGCGTAAAATCCCTACTGATCATGCTCCAACAACGGTCAACTCCCAGAAGCTGGACAGCGATTGAAAACCAGATAACTTCCGAGTACGCCGTCACTCAGGAGTTGACTGAAGTCCGTTCGACGAGATCCTGACAAGCTGGTTCCGGGAAGAGAGATCCAGCGTCCGTAGGGCCGTAACCGAACTTCACATTCTGGCTACGCTAAACTTGTGGCAACCCATGCCTCAATCTGGGAAAGGAACACCTATCGAGCCTGATCCTCAGAGAGCCGGCGGCGAACCACGGGATAGCGTGCAATGAATCCGGAGAATCTGGACGACAGCCTGATGGATGCGTCCGTTGACAGCACGCTGACGCAGCTTGGCGCAGGTGCTCAGTTAGGTCGTTATCGTATAGAGCGGTCCCTGGGTGCAGGAGGAATGGGCGAGGTATTCCGAGCGCACGATACGCGACTGGGGCGCGCCGTCGCGATTAAGGTCTCTAAGGTTAAGTTCAGCGACCGGTTCGAACGAGAGGCACGGGCGATTTCCGCGCTGAATCATCCACACATCTGCACGTTGTACGACGTGGGTCCCAATTATCTGGTATTGGAGCTCGTGGAAGGGGCTCCGCTGAAGGGACCGCTCGCTACCGAGAAAGCTATAGAGTACGCAGGCCAGATTCTGGACGCTCTGGATGCTGCTCATCGCAAAGGGATCGTACATCGCGACCTGAAGCCCGGCAATATTCTGATCACCAAGCAGGGCGTGAAGGTCCTTGATTTCGGCTTGGCGGACATTGCCGGCGATCCAGCATTGACAGCGACCGGCGCGGTGATGGGAACGCCTGCCTATATGGCTCCTGAGCAATGGGAAGGCAAGCCCGCCGACGCGCGCTCGGATATTTATGCCTTCGGCTGCGTGTTGCACGAGATGCTGACGGGCAAGCGCGCCTCACGGCAAGGGGCGCTTGAGAGAACGCCGGTGGAGAACGCGGCGCTCGAGAGCGTGATCGGCGCGTGCCTGGAGAAGGATCCCGACGACCGGTGGCAAACGGCCCGCGATATCAAGCGAGCTCTGGCGCTGCCCCGTGTGTCCGTTGCGCCCTTCAGACGAACCTGGTGGCCCGTCGCGGCCGCCCTTGCGGTGGCGATCCTCGCCGCCGGAGGCTGGGCCCTGGAGCATTTCCGTCCCGCGCCGCCGATGACGCCGGTGTTGCGCTATAGAATCACGCCGCCTCCAAACGGGCAACTCGTTCTCGGAACCAACCCCAGCGTAGGGGGAATCGCTCTTTCGCCGGATGCAACTACAGTTGCGATGGTAGCGACCGTGGAGGGAAAAACCGGTCTGTGGTTGAGTCCGCTGGATGGTTCGCCGCCTCGGCTGGTGGAGGGGATCAACAACCCGGCCTATCCGTTTTGGTCCCCGGACAGTAAGTCCGTCGGCTTCTTTGCGGGCGGAATGGTGCGGCGGGTCGATTTGGCAACCGGAGCGGTAGTCGAAATCTGCCCGACCCATGGATTTGGAGTGGGCGGGGCCTGGATGGATGACGGCACGATTCTGTTCGGTCTGCTCTCGTCGGGTTTGATGCGAGTGCCGTCTTCCGGCGGGACGCCCACTTTGCTCACTCATTTGAACGCCGCGGAGGGCGAGAGGGACCACGTTTCCCCACAGGCTTTGCCCGGCGGCCGCTTTATGTATCTGGCGCAGCACGAAGCGCGGGAAAACAACACCATCGAAGCCGCCAAGTTGGACGATCCCGACAAGCGGGTCCGGCTCGTGAATAGCGGTTATAGCGCACTGTATGCGTCGGGATACCTGCTCTTCGTGCGGGGGAGCACGCTGATGGCGCAGGCGTTGGACCCCGGGGCGATCCGCCTTTCCGGCGATCCGGCTCCGCTGGCCGAAACATTCACCGGCCTGATCCCGATCGTCAACGCCTCGGTTTCCACCAACGGGATCCTGGTTTACGACACTACAGGCGCCAAGAATCAGCTCATCTGGACGGACCGGCGAGGCCAGCAGTTGCAGCCCATCGGCGAGCCGGGCTTTTATGGCCCGCCCCGCATCTCTTCCGA
>OMOD01000029.1:12424-36574 GCA_900290255.1 Candidatus Sulfotelmatobacter kueseliae | reverse complement strand
TGCGCAAAACAGCAATGTGAGGGTCTCAACGGGTATTGTGGTCCGTTTCTAGGCTCAATCATCCGACGATAAATCCCGATAGCACTCATTACCGCAACCTACGATCCCGAACGCCGATCCGCTACGCTAGCAGCGGCATTTGCAGGCCCCCATCACCCAAGTCCTCGGCGGGGTCGGCGAACCTTCTCAACTCCGGATACTTCCGAATCAGCGTGGGCGGCGCTGCCACCCGCTTGCCGCTGACCATTGCCTTTAACTCCAGCGCATTCACGCCGGCTTTGCTCTCGAAGTGATTATTCGTGATGACGTAGGTCGTCTGCGCCTTTTCTGCCACGTTCTCGATTCGTTCCTTCCAGCCCTCGAGTTCTTTTTCTTTGTAGAGATAGTTGTAGCGTTGGTTGCGATTGTCGGATTCGGGCGTCTGATCGACAAACCATTCGCTGTAGTTGCGCCCGTGCAGCCGCACGTAGGCGATGGGCGCCGTGACGTGTTCGGTGGGAGCGAGCGAGCGGCCGAGAAGCGGCTGGTCGATATTGCAGAAGCCGACATTCTTCTGCGTAAACGCAGCCAGGGTCGCAGCGTCGTTCCAGCTGGAGTGGCGCACCTCGACCACCCTCGGATATTCAATGAACTGGCGCAGCAGCCGGTCGAGGTATTCGCGGTTCAGCGAAGTGTTCTTGAACGAAACCGGAAACTGAACCAGCAGAGCGCCTAGCTTTCCGGCATTGGCCAGCGCGTCGAGGCCCTCGCGGGTGCGAATTTCATCTTCATCCGTAGGACGAATTGTCGCCGCCGAAGTGGGCTCCATGACCGCGAGCGGTGAATGCGTGAAGGCTCGATAAAGCTTGGCCGTAAACAGAAACTCCGGATTCACGGCCGCGACTTTGCGGCACCAGAGCTTCGCCAGTTCAGGCTTGAGCGGTCCATAGAACGAAGTGTTGATTTCCGTGGTGTCGAAAAAGCGCGCCAGATATTCCAAGGGATGCGTCTTGCGGCGCTGCATGCCCGGCGGATAGAAGATGCCGTCCCAGTCTTTGTAAGACCACCCCGCTGTGCCGATGCGGACCTGATGCGAGCCAATTTCAGGTGGCCGGACTGGGGCCGTGGATTCCATGCGCGGAACTGCCTGACGGAGAGCAGGGGCAAGCGTAGCACAGAAAATCACGGACGAGGCTTCGAAAGAATCCGCGGTACTTATCTCATCCTTGAGATCAGTGCCGAATCCGCCTACTGTGGCGTTTCCCGCGAGGACAACGCCTGATTCAACTCGCTGGCCAGCAAGTCGGCCTGCTCGCTGGAGATTTGTATCTGCCCCTCCAGGACGACGCGCAGGGTCCCGGCTGCGTCCTGAAATTTTGCACTTTGGATCACGGCGCCGCTTTGCAGCGCTGGAGGAAGCGTCCTCTTGAAATCTGCTCCAGCCCGCAGGGCAGAAAGAATGGACTGGGTCACCTTATCGCGCAAGTCGTTGCCAAGATCGCCAGAGCGCAACGCGTCCGCCATCATGCCGCTTGCCTCGATGCGGCCAAACTCGGAGGTCAGTTCTAAGGTATTCGATTTTTCCACTCCGGGGGTCAGTCTGATCTCAATGGACGCGTCGCTTTCTGCCAATTCGTTCGCCGCCACCCGACCAACCATCTGAGTGCAGGTCCACCGTTCCAGGTGCAACTGCACAGCCACAAGGGTCGCCGGCGGCGACGGAGAGAGCATCGCCTGCCGGACGGCGACTCGCTCTCCGCAACGGTTCTCCCGGTTGAGCTGGACCCGCAAGAGTTCGGTAATGCTCTGTTGCAGGTCCGAGAGGTCAGCGACCAGATCGAACTTAAATGTTCGCCGGCTGCCTTCCACGGCAACTTGCGAGAGCGCTCCGGAAACGGCAACCGCAACGGTGTGATTCGCAATGCTGGCCGGGCTGTTCACCGGAGGGAGGGTGAAGGTCAGATCCTGACCAGTGGCCAGCGTAATACCCATTTCCTTTCCCAGCGCCAGCTGTTGGTTGGAGAAGTCAGTGAGCGCTTTGTCCAAGCTTTCGGCGCCGGCCGCAACCTCCGGGGCTGCCACATTCGGAGTCTGTAGACTTTGATCCAGCTTTTTCTCCTCTTGCTCAAGATCGGAATCCGCCTTGCCGAGCCTCTTGGTGATTTCCTTCAAACCCGATTTCTGCGTATCGGAGAATCCGCCGATAAACTCCTGAGTTTCGCTCCGCGCCTTTTGCAGCGCCTGATCGAGAGCAGCGTTACGCGCGGATTCCGCTGCATCTCTTTCCTTGCTCTGCTGCTGTTGAAACTGCTGGAGTTCTGCCTTCGCCGCTTCCGCGTTCTTCACCAGGGTTTGAAATTCCGCGATCTGCTGGCTGGTGGCCTGCACCGCCAGAGCATGGTGAAAATCCTTCAAAGTGTCTTTCTCGTCAACTCCATCAGGCCGGGTCGGTGGACCCGCAATGCCTGTTCCGAAGCCGTGCCCGTGATGCTGGGCTGTTGCGATGGCTGGACAGACCAGTATCATCGCGGCCCAGAGCAGCGCCTTGGCAGTAATGAAGGAAGCCCTTTGTAAACGCATGTCCCAACGCTCCGCCCCAACCGTTTCCTGGTTGGAAGCGCAACCACCGAAATGGAGATGACGCATGAGCGATCAGCCTACTGACGTTGTTTTTGACTTACGTCGAAATCGACCGTATTCCCTAGCTTGCCTCACTCCGGAGAAAGATGCCACAGGCTTTACATTTCTTTTACCAAACTTTACGGTTTGTCTGCGTCGGCCGGGCGCGTCAGGATCGGGAAGGATCAGCCGGTTCCATGGTTCGGGCTCAAACTTGCCGCGAGTGCTAGGCTAGAGGCAGGTGCGGAGGGTGAGAAGTTGCCTGCCTCGATGGAACTCGGGATTAGTGCGGTCCTTGGCCTGCTGCTGGGTGGCCTATTGGCGTGGCTCGTACTGCGTTCGCGCACGGCCGCATTGCAAGCTCATCTGACGTTGCTGGAAAAGGAAGTGCCCGCTGCAAAGGCTGATCTGGTGCGGCTTCTAGCGGAGCAGAGAGAACTGGTCGCGAGCCGTGCGCGGCTGGAGTCCGCCCTCGATTCGGAACGAAAAACCAGCGCTGAAAAGATCGAACTGCTCACCCGCGCCGGCGAAGATCTGCAGAATGCCTTCAAAGCGCTGGCGGCTGATGCGCTCAAGAGCAACAATTCCTCGTTCCTGCAGATCGCGCAGGAGACTCTGAGGCGGTTCCAGAGTGAGGCCAAGGGTGATCTCGAGGCGCGGCAGAAGGCGGTTGCCGATCTCGTCGCTCCCGTGCGCGACTCCCTCAGCAAAGTAGACGCGCAGATTCAACAGATGGAAGTCGCGCGGGGCGAGGCCTACGGCGATCTCAAGGCCCAGGTTCAGTCTCTCATTGCAACCCAAACTGAGCTGCGCTCCGAAACCGGCAACCTGGTGCGCGCCTTGCGCACGCCGAATGTCCGCGGACGCTGGGGCGAGATTCAGCTGCGGCGCGTGGTCGAAATTGCCGGCATGTTGCCCTACTGTGATTTCGCCGAACAGGAAACGGTCACCGGCGAGAGCGGCCGCCTGCGCCCCGATCTCGTGGTCAAGCTGCCCGGCGGCAAGAATGTCGTGGTGGACGCGAAAACCCCGCTGCAGGCCTTTCTCGACGCCTTCGAAACCACAGACGAAGAGGCTCGCCGTGCCTGCCTCGCCGCTCATGCCCGGCAGGTGCGCGAGCACATGAAAACCCTCAGCGGCAAGAACTACTGGGAGCAATTCGAGTCCACGCCAGAATTTGTGGTCATGTTTCTGCCGGGCGAAACTTTCTTCAGCGCCGCGCTGGAGCAGGATCCCGGCCTGATCGAACATGGCGTTCTGCAAAAGGTAATCCCGGCCTCGCCCACCACTTTGATCGCGCTGCTCAAAGCCGTCGCCTACGGATGGAATCAGGAAAAACTGGCGCGCAACGCGCACGAAATCAGCGCCCTGGGCAAGGAACTCCACGACCGGCTGCGCCATATGGCCGGCCACATTACGGCCGTCGGCGCTAATCTGGATCGCGCCGTCGAATCCTACAACAAAGCGGTGGGATCGCTGGAAAGCCGCGTGCTGGTTTCTGCGCGCAAGTTCGTCGAAATGGGAGCGCCGTCAGCCGAGGACATCCCCGAACTTGAGCCGGTCGAGACCTCGGCCCGAACGCTGGCGTTTGACTGGGATGAAGAGGCTCCAAAAACTTCTCCGAGCGAAGAGCGCAAAGCGGGCTAACGTCGCGTCCCCCATTCAACTCCTGACTATTGCTTGTGTGCCGTGTGTTTTCCACGCCCGTGAGCTTCCTTAATTCTGGAACCTGCCTACGAAAACCGGAACCCTCCTCTTCTGTTTCTGCACCGATGTTTTGCTTTCGCCATTCCGTGTAAGTGCATGATCGTCAAGGGGAAATAGATACAAAATCCCACAGGAATATCCCAAAAGGCATAGTCCACGTTCGAAAATGCATCTATAATCATGGAAGTGGTTTTATCTGCGGGACTTAGCTGTCCCCAATCGGAACCCGGCATGGCAGCGAAGTTGCTTATTGAAGATGAGCGAGGTGTTATGGCCTCGCCTCTCCAGCCCCCCAAGGGCGCGGGGTCAGTGCCCATGAACCGGGAAAGCCAAGCTACCTTTATAGCCGTCCTGCTGTTTCTGCTCACTCTGGGCGCGGTGGTCTATGCAGGTTTCAATTTCCAGACGGAGCGCAAGGTCGCCGCCCCTACCGATGGCGTGACATGGGTGGAGCGGAGTGGCCGCTTGGTTGCCGACCAGGTGAAAGTTGACGGCCCCGGTGCCAAGGCGGGAATCAAGCCTGGCGATGAGCTAGTTTCGGTCAATGGCCAGGAAATCAAGAACACGGCCGGACTGAACGGCCAGCTCTACCGGGATGGCATCTACTCGAAGGCGACATACTCGCTGGTCCGCCACTCGGTCCCACTCGATTCCAATGTCATTCTGATTCCCGCTCCCGACCGGGATCTGCATAATTGGTTGCGGCTGATCGCCCTGATCTACCTGGGAATCGGGGTTTACGTTCTGCTGCGCCGCTGGACGGCACCCGGTTCGACGCACCTTTACATCTTTTGCCTGGTTTCTTTTATCGCCTATTCGTTCCATTACTCCTTCAAGCTGGATGCCTTTGACTTGGAGGTCTTATGGAGCAACATGGTCGCTTGGCTGCTGCAGCCGGCGCTGTTCCTGCACTTTGTTCTGACCTTCCCCGAGAAAGGGGACTTTGTCCGCAAACATCCGTGGGCACTGAGCCTGGTTTACGTGCCCGGCGCAGTGCTGCTGGCCACGCGATTGGTGGCTATGCGCCTGCTCGAGGCGACAGGACGGCTGAGCCTGGGCATGGACCGCCTCGATTTTTCCTACGGTGCGGTGTTCTTTCTGCTCGCCGCCGCCGCACTGTGGCACAGTTACCGCCGGGCCAGCACCACCGTCCTGCGCCAGCAGCTCAAGTGGGTGACGCGGGGCACGATACTGGCGATTGCCCCCTACACGCTCCTCTACGTCCCGGCTTTCGTCTTTCCCCACGCCATGGCTTGGCTGCCGGATTGGGCAATCAAGCTCTCGGTGCTCTCGCTGGGCCTGCTGCCGTTGACTTTCGGCTACGCTATCTTCCGCTACCGCCTGATGGACGTAGACCTCATCTTCAAGCGTGGCGTGGTTTACACCCTGGCGGCTGCGACCGTGGCAGGCATGTACTTCGCCCTGGTGGCGGGTGTGGCCTGGCTGGTGCAGATGCAGAAACCGGCTACTGGCGCCACCGGATTGATCCTGGCCGTGGTGGTCACAGCGCTGTTGTTTGACCCGGTGCGCAAGTGGATTCAGGGCCGCGTGGATCAGTTCTTTTACCGCGCTCGCTATGACTACCGCCGCACGCTGCTGGAGTTCGGCCGCGAACTGGGTTCCGAAACAGATTTGAAGGCGCTGCTCTCTGCCGTCCTGGAACGTCTGTCACGCACCCTGGCCGTGGACCGTCTCGCCATCTTCCTGAACACTGGCGAAGAGCCGGAGCGGTTTGTCCTCGCCAAGTCGTCCGGCATGGCGGTGCCCGGCAGCCTCGATCTCAGCTTCTTGACCGCCCCCCGGCCGGAGCAAGCCGGACACCTGTTCTTTGAGAACACTCACCTGGTGCCGCGCGAAACCGAGGAATCGCAGCAGGCGATCGCCCACCTGGATTTGAATTATTACATCCCGTGCCGCGCGCAGCAGAGAACAGTGGCGGTTCTCGGGCTGGGAAAAACCACCAAAGGTGACCTGCTCTCCAGCGAAGACGTCGAGTTGCTGGAAACGCTGGGCGGGTATCTCGCCATTGCCCTTCAGAACAGCCGCCTGTACGCCTCGTTGCAGCAGAAGATAACCGAGTATGAGCGCCTGAAGGATTTCAACGAAAATATCGTCGAGTCGATCAACGTCGGCGTGATGGCGCTCGACATGGAAGACCGCATCGAGAGCTGGAATGCGCAGATGGAAGTGATGTACGCGATGCCCCGCTGGCAGACGCTTACTCAGACGCTGGGCAACGTCTTCCCGGCGGAGTTCGTCGAAGAGTTCTACCGCGTCCGGCAAAACGCCGGCATCAACAACCTGTACAAATTCCGCTTGAAAACGCCCGCCGGCGAGATGCGCACGCTCAATGTTGCCATCGCCCCGCTGGTCACGCGCAAGTTCCAGGTTGTCGGCCGGCTCGTGATCATGGACGACATCACCGAACGGGTGGAGCTCGAGAGCCAGCTTTTCCAGGCGGACAAGCTCACTTCCATCGGCTTGCTGGCCGCGGGCGTGGCCCACGAAGTCAATACTCCCCTGGCGGTGATCTCTTCTTACACCCAGATGCTGGCCAAGCAACTGCAGGGCGACCCGCAAAAATCCGGCCTGCTCGAAAAGATCACGCGCCAAACCTTCCGCGCCTCGGAGATTGTCAACAACCTGCTGAACTTCTCGCGCACCAGCGGCACCGAGTTCACCGATGTGGACGTCAACAAAGTCATCTCCGACACACTGGCGCTGCTCGAACACCAGTTCAAGACGGCCAGAATCCAGGTCCATTCCGATCTGACGCCGTCGCTCTCGCCCATCCAGGGAAATGCAGGCCGGCTGCAGCAGGTCTTTCTGAACTTGTTTCTCAATGCCAAGGACGCCATGCCCCGCGGAGGCACACTCCGGGTAGAGACGGCCAATGGCGACTTCGTCGGGGTGCGGGTTTCCGACACTGGCTCAGGCATCGCTCCCGAGCACATCCAGCGCATTTATGATCCGTTCTTCACCACGAAGGCGGCGCCCAGGGAGGGCCAGAGCCGTGGAACGGGTCTGGGACTCTCCGTCACTTACGGCATCATTCAGGAACATGCGGGCAAGATTCGCGTGGAAAGCAACCCTGGAGCGGGCACCACGTTTGCCCTCGACTTTCCCCTGAGCAGGAAGGCGGTCCATGTCTGAAGCGGCAGTCATTTCGCGGGGAGCGGTAAACGGCAGTCCGTCGCCGGCCGGCTCGGTGCTCATCGTTGACGATGAGGCCGAGATTCGCGAATCCCTCGAAACCCTGCTGCAGATGGAGGGCTTCGAAGTCGAGACCGCGGCTAGCGGCGAGGAGGGGCTGATTCAGATCGGGGAGCGTCCCTTTGATTTGGTTCTCCTCGACCTGGCTCTCCCCGGCCGCGATGGCCTGGATATCCTGGCGGATATCCACTCCCGCGATACGCACCTGCCGGTCATCATGATCACCGCCTACGGCACGGTGGAGAACGCCGTGCGCGCCATGCAGGCCGGGGCCGTCAATTTCATCCAGAAGCCGTGGGACAACGAGAAGTTGCTGGCTGACGTGCGGGCTGCCGTGGGATGGCGCCGCGCCGAAGAAGAAAACGTCCAGCTCAAGCGCGCTCTCAAACAGCGCTACAACTTCGAAAACATCGTGGGCAAGAGCGAGCCCATGCTGAAAATCTTCGACCTGGTCGCGCAAGTGGCGAACAGCCGCTCCACCGTGCTGCTGCAGGGCGAGAGCGGCACCGGCAAGGAAATAATTGCCAAGGCGATTCACCTGAACTCTCCCCGGCGCGACAAGCCTTTCGTTCCCGTCAACACCGGCTCCATGCCCACGGACTTGCTCGAGTCCACCCTCTTCGGCCACATCAAAGGAGCTTTCACCAGCGCCATCGCCTCCAAGAAGGGCCTGTTTGAGGTCGCCGACAAAGGCACGCTGTTCCTCGACGAAATCGCCACCATGGGGCTGGAAACCCAGGCCAAGATTCTGCGCGTGCTGCAGGACCGGAGGTTCATGCACCTGGGCGGGATTCAGGAAGTTCAGGTCGATGTGCGGATCATCGCGGCCACCAACATTGACCTGCGCCAGATGGTCCGTGAAGGGCGCTTCCGCGAGGACCTGTTCTACCGGCTCAACGTGATCACCATCGAATTGCCTCCGCTGCGCCAGCGCAAAGAAGACATTCCCCTGCTGGTGGAGTTTTTCCTCAAGCGATACGCGGAGGAAAATGGCCGCTCCGTGCCGCGGGTCGCGCCCGAAGCTCTGCGCCCGCTGATGGCCTATTCCTGGCCGGGCAACGTTCGCGAACTGGAAAATGTGATCGAGCGGGCGGTGGTGCTCTCTTCCGGCTCTGAGATCGCCATGGACCTCCTGCCTGACTCGATGCTGGGGCGCGGCTCCGCTTCTGCCATGCTCGACTCGGCGCCCGACGCCTCGCTGTTTGAAATCGTCGAAGAGGTGGAGCGCCGCGTCATCACCGATATGCTGGAACGCTGTAACTGGAATCAGACCGAAGCCGCCGAGCGCTTCCACATGCCCCTCTCCACTCTCAACCAAAAAATCCGCCGGCTCAATATCGAGATCAAGAAGAAGGGCCGGTAAGGATCGGGCCTCGGACTTCAGACCTCGGACCTCAGACCCCACACCTCAGGCTTAGCCAGAACCGGATTCCGCGCCAAGCACAACACACCGATCCAAGTTGTGCTGAGGCATGTTGAAGGTCTGTTGCGAATCCGGTGCCGTCCGCTGAAGCGGACTCGGTGGACTCCACTCCTGCCCACCCGGCACTACCGTGCCGGGCTTTCTCATGTCGCCGCTGCGCGACTTCTGCCCTGTTTGTTCCACCGCCAGCATTCAGCAGTGAGTTTTCGGAACAACCCCATTCAGCACTGGGTTGTGTCCAGACGTTTGGCTGAAGCCTGAGGTCGGAGGTCTGAGGTCTGAAGTCCGAGGTCTGAGGCCCGATTCTGTTATAGTTCGGTCAAGCAACGGCGTCTGGAGCAAGCAACCCAGCTGCCCTCCGAATCGTATGGAACTGACCTCGCCTACGGAGTTCGCCAAACGAAAAGTCCAGTCGGTTCAGGAGTACACCCTCCTGGCTGCGCAGTCGGTGGCCAATCTGTTCCGCAAACCCCTTTATTTCGCGGACATGGTACAGCAAGCCGATCTGATCGGCGTCGGCTCTCTCCCCATTGTGGTGTTGACTGGTTTCTTCACTGGAGGCGTGCTGGCCCTGCAGACTTCGAACACACTGCAGCGTTTCGGTTCCATCACGCTGATCGGGCAACTGGTCTCCACCTCCATGGTGCGCGAACTGGGCCCGGTGCTCACCGGGCTGATGGTGGCCGGGCGGAATTCCTCAGGCATAGCCAGTGAACTCGGCTCTATGGTTGTCACCGAGCAGATTGACGCCATGCGCGCTCTCGGCACCGATCCCATGAAAAAACTGGTGACCCCGCGCGTCACTGCCACCGTGTTCATGCTTTTCTTCCTCAGCATCATTTCGGATCTGGTTGGACTGGCGGGTGGTCTGATGGTGGCCAAGCTGTTTCTGAGCCTCGACGCCCGCCCCTCGACGCCCGCCAGTACTGGGCCAATGCCTGGCAGGTGCTGGTGTTTCAGGATGTCTTCATGGGATTGGTGAAACCGCTTCTGTTCGGCTTCATCATCGCGACCATCGGCTGCTATTACGGCATGACCGCGCGCGGCGGTACGCAGGGCGTTGGCCGGGCCACCACGCAGGCAGTGGTATGGGCGTCGGTAGTTATTCTGGTCACGGACTTCTTTGTCACCAAGCTGTTGATCAGCGTGCTTTCGTACAGATAATCCATGTCCGCGCCAACGCTTCCCTCCGATTCCGTATCGTCCATGCCGGCACGGCCGTTCGCATCCGCCGTCGTGTTCGATGACGTTCATATCTCCTTCGAGGAAAACGAGGTCTTGCGCGGCGTTTCGTTCCAGCTTCCGTTCGGAGAAACGAAGGCCTTGTTCGGCGTGGCAGGAGCGGGTAAGAGCACCATCCTGAAGCTGGCGCTCGGCCTGCTGCAGCCCGATTCCGGCCGCATCACCGTCCTGGGCAACGAAGTGACCCGCATGCGCGAGCTCGATCTGTTTCCCATGCGCGCCCATCTTGGCATGGTTTTTCAGGAGAGCGCGCTCTTCGATTCCCTCACGGTGCGCGAGAACGTGGCCTTCCGCCTGATCGAGGAAAAGGGAGTTTATGACGACGAGACTGACCGGCGGGTGCGAGAGGCCCTGCGTTTCGTTGAACTCGAACACACCCTCGATCTGTTTCCTTCCGAACTGTCAGGGGGGATGCGGCGCCGCGTGGCCATTGCCCGCGCCATCATTACTCACCCGGAATTACTGCTCTACGATTCACCCACCGCAGGTCTTGACCCGGTTACTTCCAATACCATTATTGAGCTGATCGTGAAACAGCGGGACGTCGCCAAGACCAGTTCCCTGCTGGTGACGCACCGCCTGCAGGATGCCTTCACCATGGCCACGCATCAATTCGACCCACGGACCAATCAACTGCGGGCCTTGCCTCGGGGCCAATACTGTGACGTGCCCATGAGCTTCCTGATCCTGCGCGATGGCAAAGTCATTTTCGACGGCGACGTCCGCGAGTTGGCGCGCACAAAAGACGAGTACATAAAGGAATACATTTCGTAGCGCGCCTCTCTGCAAGACTCTCGCTCGAAGATGATGGAATCGCGAGAATCCGGTCGAATCGAGTCTAAGAAGCTTCAGGATGTTTTGCCGCGCGCGCCTGAGACCCGCATGGGACAAAACTCAAACCGGTTCAGCCCGCCTTTCACTGACGGGTCCGCTTCGCCAAATCGCCTCGCATCCGCTTCGTCGTCGACTTCCAGGATGGCCAAACCGAAAGCACCGCCCGTCGCCAGGACCGGGCCGTAGAGAAGCAACCGACCGGCGGCAAATTGCTCTTCGAAGTAACGGCTGTGCTCGTCCATCAACCGCTGCTCCGCTTCGGTGATGTCATAGGGAAAGGTCGCGCGCGGAGGGATCAGCTTGAAGAAAAAGTGCTGTTTCGCCATGTCACTTCCCTGCCATCGTCTTCTCTACATCCTCCGCCTTCGACGGCAGGGCGCCGCTGAGCTTGATCAGTTTACCGTCCTGGCCGGCCGCGAAGTCATCTTCGATACGTGCGGCGTTCACTTCGGCGCAGAGGTAAGACTTTTTCCTGCCTCAATGAAGGCCTCGACATTGGATTTATCAATCAGTGCCGAACCCGTGTCCACGAAATCCGGGATGGGCGCCAAGCTATCTTTCGACCAATCCCTATCCAAAGTCGCAGGTTTCTGATGATACAGATTGTCGAGCATTTCCAGTCCGACGAAGGCCATGGTGTAAGGCTTTTGCGCAATCGTAGCTGCAATCCCGCCCTTCTGGATCCAGTCCAGTGTCTCCCGGTCAGTATCCATCGCCATCACCACTTTTCCGGTGACGTGAAAGCTGTTGAGCACGCCGGCGACATCCTTTCCCGACTGGGCTTCCAGACACACAAACGCATCCACCTTGTCCCGCTCTTTGCCGATGATCTGGTTGGTCGTATCAAACGCGATGCGCGGATCACCCTGAATATCGACCACGCGCGTGATCTTGATGTCGGGCGTGCGGGCCAGCGCCGCCTTGTAGCCGGTCAGGCGGTCCTGCATGTTGGGCTGGTCCGGGTTGGTAAAGACGACGACGTTTCCCTTTCCTTTCAGTTCCTGGGCCAGGCGCTGCCCGCCCATCAGCCCCGCCTGATAGTTGTTGGTTCCGATGAAAAACAGCCGCTTGCTCGCCGGCGCGTCTGAGTCAATAGTGATGACGGGAATACCGGCCGCAATGGCCTTATCGATGCCGTCTTTGAGCAGCACTGCGTCGGTGACGTCCAGCAGAATGCCGGTCACTTTTTTCTGTACCGCCTGGTCCAGTGCGTCGCGCTCCGCCTTGGGATCGAACGTTTGCGGCCCTTTCAGATCGGAATGCACTTTCATCTGAGCGGCAGCGGCCGAGAAACCCGCTCCAGCCGTCTTCCAATAAGGAATCCGCAGGTTCGCCGAGACGAGGACGTAGAATTCTCCGGAATCGTGGGCCGAACCGCAGCTGAGCAGAAACAACAGAAGAAACGCGAGAGCAGCCCGGCGGAAAATCCTGTGCGAAAGGAACATGGCATCCTCGTTTCGAAGACTCCTCATCCCTGCCGCGTGATCAGATGAGAATCTTCCGCGGCTGGATTGTAAATGAGGCGTCGAGCCGGGACCAAGCTCACTGTAGAGCCTTGTCCAGAAGCCCTGAAATTATGCTTTCGTCGACCTCGCCGTCAGCGTCGTAGAGAGCCGCACCCGACTTGTCGACCACCACAACGTGCGGGATGATGCCGTGGAAATACTTCTTTCGCAACCCCTGCTGCGCTGGCGAAAGATACCGGTCGAGATCAATCACCACAAACTGCACTTGCCCCTTGTACTTTTCGTACAAGCTCACCGTGCGACGCGCCTGTCGCTTGGAGTTGTAGCAACCTTCCTGATACAGGATGATGTAGGCGGGCTTGCCTGCCACGGCGCCGGCCTCCATTTTGTCGCCCGTTATCAGCGGCCCGTCCTCGCTGTCGCTGGTGTAATCGAGCCGGGGATTCAGCTTGAGGTTCTCGCCGGCGAACGCGTGTATTGCGAGCCCGAGCAAAATCACAGTCGTGGCCAAGAACCGCATAACCACTCCTCCATCAAGCGGTCGAACAGAATGTTGCCTCGTTACTCCCGTTTAGATGGTCTCCAGCTGAAAAGGTTCCCCAATCCCACAGCGAAGTCAGAGTCCGTTTTGGCCGCAGTCGTGCGGATTACACACCCACCGGGAACGGCTTGGTGTGCGTCGTGGTCCTTAGCGCTCCGCCGAACCGGCCCTGCAACAACGACATCAAGCCCGTATACCAGTACCCCACGACAAAAAGCAGAAGAAAGGGTACGGTGATGTAATTCTCGTTGTCCACCGCGTAGTAGACGGTGAGCGCAAAGTAGGCGCCGATCAACATCTCCAACCACGGCACCCACCCCAGCCGCTTGCGGTACTTGCTGGCACCCACCTTGTCTTTTTTCGACTCGACCCGGTACTTGGGCGTGCGGGCGAACGCGCTCTGCTTGCCGATCAAAGCCTCGATCACAGCTTTCGTGTTGGTGATGGTCAGCCCGATCCCCAGCGCCATCAGAAACGGCAGATAGAGCAGCGCCCGCGGCCAGCTGCGCGGATACAGTTCCCGCTGTGACACCAGATAGAAGCTCGAAATCGAGAAGGTCGAAGCCATGAACAGCGGCAGGTCAATATAGAGCATCTGAAACCAGCCCTGGTAAAAGCGAATAATCATGGCCGGCAGCAGCAACACCGAAAGCATGATCATCAGCGGATAGCTGATATTCGCCGTCAGGTGATACCAGGCTTCGATCTTGGTGTGCCACGGTGCGTCGCTGCGCAGGACCCGCGGCAGAATCTTCTTTCCGGTCTGAATCAGTCCCTTGGCCCAGCGCGCCTGCTGGGTCTTGAACGCGGTCATCTCCACCGGAAGCTCCGCCGGGCATTCCACATCTTGCAGGTAAATGAACTTCCATCCCTTGAGTTGGGCGCGATAGGAGAGGTCCGTGTCTTCGGTGAGCGTGTCGTGCTCCCAGCCTCCGGCTTCCTCGATCGCCGTGCGGCGCCACATCCCTGCCGTGCCATTGAAGTTGAAAAAAAGCCCGGTCCGCGCCCGCCCCGAGTGCTCCAGCACAAAATGCCCGTCGAGCAGAATCGCTTCCACTTCGGTCAGGAAGGAATAATTCCGGTTGATGTGCGTCCAACGCGTCTGCACCATGCCGATTTTGGGATCGGTGAAGTGGTGAATAATGCGCATCAGGAAATTTTCCGGCGGAGTGAAGTCAGCGTCGAAGATGGCGATGAATTCTCCCTTCGCCGTCTTCATGCCTTCCGCCAGAGCGCCGGCCTTGAAGCCTTCCCGGTTAGTGCGGTGGTGGTAGCTCACGGGATGTCCCAGCGCAGCGTAACGCTCGACCAGCGCGCGGGCCACGTCCACGGTCTCGTCGGTCGAATCGTCAAGCAGCTGGATATCGAGTTTTTCCCGCGGATAATCCAGTTTGCAAATGGCCTCCAGCAATCGCTCCACCACGTATTGCTCGTTGAAAATCGGCAGCTGCACTGTGATTCGCGGCAGTTCTTTGAACGTTTCCGCCGGCTCGGTCGTGCGGTTCTTGCGATGCTTGTAATAGAGATAGACGAGGATGTAGCGGTGCGCCCCATACCCGGCCAGCAGAATCAGCACCACAAAATACGGGATCAGCAGCGCCAGATCGAATCCGTTGACGTGGTACAGCCCGCGAAACGTGGTGTCGAGAAAATGCTGCCGGATGTAGGGTCCAATGCCCCTGGGGGCAGCCCAGATCGCCAGTTTCGCGCTCAGGATGAGATCAGAAATCAACCGCAGCTCCGCTCAAACATTTCATTTTACCGGATGCCCACTCTTGGGCGCTGGCTTGCCCCTTTCCGGGTGATGTCTCAGCCTGGAGAAACAACTGTGGGGACAGCTGCCCCCGGCTGTCCGGTCGAGCAAAGCTCGACAATCCCCATTTGCTCCCGCCGCCCCGCTCAGCTACAAATAGAACCACCGATGGAACTGAACTCAGCGGCTGCAGGTCGAACCGGCCGTGGCGGCCGGCTCGCTGACGTCTGGGCCCGCATCCGCACGTCGTTTTTCTGGATCATCACCGTCGCCCTGCTCCTGCGCGTGGGCTGGATCATCCTCGGCCACACCTACCGTTTCAAGAACACCGACGACAATTTCGGTTTCGGCTGGGAAATGGGCCGCATTGCGGCCTCGCTCGCCTCCGGCCACGGCTTCAGCAATCCTTTCGGCCCGTCGACCGGACCGACCGCGTGGGAGGCTCCGCTCTATCCTTATCTCACCGCCGGCGTTTTTCTGACTTTCGGAATTTATTCCAAGGTTTCTGCGTTCCTTCTGCTCACGCTCAACAGCGTGTTCTCGGCACTGACCTGCATTCCGATCTTTTGGATCGCGCGGCGAATTTTTTCTGAGAGGGTCGCGGTCGGCTCGGCTTGGGCCTGGGCGCTGCTGCCGAATGTGATGTTCTGGTGCACGCGCTGGGTCTGGGAGACGAGCCTGTCTGGCCTGCTGCTGACAACGGTTTTCTGGCTCGCGCTCACCCTCGAAGATCGCGATGGCTGGCTGCCCTGGTTCGAATTTGGACTGCTGTGGGGCATCGCGGCCCTGAACAGCCCGACACTGCTGTCGTTTCTGCCTGCGGCAGGATTATGGGCCTGGTATCGCCGCGCCCAATCGGACAAGAAGTCGGGTGGCAAGCGATCGCTCGCCGGCGTTGTGCTGGCTTCAATCGTCTTCTTCGCCTGCATCACGCCGTGGCTGGTGCGCAATTATCGAACCTTCGGCCAGTTCATTTTTATCCGCGACGACTTTGGCGCCGAACTCCGCCTGGGCGACGGCCCGGGCGCCAACGGCACCTGGATGGAGTACCTGCATCCCACGCAGGACGTTTACGCCCTGCGTCAGTACCAGGCCATGGGGGAACTCGCCTACATAGCCGTGCGCAAGCGGCAGGCCCTCGACTATATTCGCGCCGACTACTGGCGTTTCGCGAGCCTGTGCGGGAAGCGGTTCTTCTATTTCTGGGCGGGATCGCCCAAGGCCACGCAGCCCTGGTGGCTGAATCCAGCGAAGAACTCGCTGTATCTGACGTCGTCGGTGCTGGCCTTCTGGGGACTGTTCCGGGCCCTGCGCCTGCGCAAACCCGGCGCCTGGCTGCTCTTTTGGCTGATCCTGCTTTATCCCGCTATCTACTATGCCGTCTTTCCGGCGCCGCGTTACCGTGTTCCCATCGAGCCCGAGATGGCGATTTTGTGCGTGTTTCTGTTGACCGAGGCTGGAGAGAAGGCTACCGCGGAAGGAGTGTCCCGCCGATAACATGCTTCTTGGTCTGTGTGGCGCGGGCACTCCTGCCCGCGACCGCTCAGTAGATCGTGTATCCCGGCGCGGGCGTGCGCAGGTCGGGCTTCGAAGCCATCAGCAGCAGTGCACCCTCTCGCTTGGACGCCCTGAGATCATCGAGACTCTTGAACCATTTCGTCTGATGGTCATCCGGCGTGGGCGTGTCGTCGGGAATGCGGCGCGCTTCTACGTTTTCAAACGCGTGCTTCTTCAGCAGCTCAACGTATTCGGCCGCGGAACGCACCTGGACCGGGACTTTCAGCTTGTCCACCCACTGCAGCGAGTACGGATTGTCCTTGTAGAGATTGATCAGGATGAACAGCCTTCCCCGCGGCGCCATCACGCGGAACAACTCCATCAGCGCGCGGTCCTGGTCGGCATAGTAGTAGAACGATTCGACCGACAGGACTTTATCGAAGAAATTTTCCTCCCACGGAATCTTCTCCGCCGACCCCTGAACATAGAGGATGTTCTCGAACTCCTTCGAAGCTTCCCGCGCCAGGCGCACCATCTCGTCGGAAACGTCGATGCCCACGACCTGGCCGAATCCCTCGGGCCCTTCGCCCACCAGCCGCGCCACGAGGCGCGTCGCCCATCCCGAGCCGCAACCCAGATCAAGCACGCGCTCGCCCGCACGAAGATTCATCAGGCGCAGCGTCTTTTCGGTGATGTTGAGGTGATGGCGCTGCATCTTCTCGCCTTCACCCGCAGCAGCCCAGCGGTTGAATTCCTGCTGCAGTTTCGCGTCGGCGCTTAGGGGCTTGTCAGACATGGTGCCTCCTCCGGGAGAATAATGGCCCAAAGGACGTCGATTCAAGCGCCGACGGCAGTGCCGCACATTCTCCATTGACTCCTCCCATTGAGGGACCTACGATTCCGTGTGTGGGGGACCTTGCCGTATGGGCCAAGCGCTCAACCACGGCGCACTAATTGGTTGCGAACTGGGCCATTACCGCGTCATCGAGAAAGTCGGCGAAGGCGGGATGGGAGAAGTGTTTCTCGCCCGCGACGAGCACCTCGGACACAATGTCGCCCTGAAGGTTTTGCCCCCTGGAACTGACGACCGCGGCCGTCAGCTTTTCCGCAAAGAAGCAAAAGCCCTCTCCAAGCTGAATCACCCCAACATTGTCACCGTCATTGATTTCGACACCCAGGACAACGTGGATTTCTTGGTGATGGAGTACGTCCCCGGACTGGCCCTCGACGAAAAGGTCCGGCAGGGAGTGCTGCGCGAGAGAGAAATCGTACGCATTGGCGTGCAGTTGGCTGAGGGCTTGGCCGCGGCCCACGCGCAGGGAGTCATCCACCGTGACCTGAAGCCGGGCAACCTGCGGCTAACCAAAGATGACCGCCTGAAGATCCTCGATTTCGGCCTGGCCTGGTCCACTCTCCGCCTCGGACCTCTGGCCAGCACGCTGAGTTTCAACGGCTCGGTGGACTGCTCCGGAACGCTGCCCTACATGGCGACGGAGCAACTCGCAGGACTGGCCGTGGATGCGCGGACCGACATCTATTCCGCCGGAGCGGTGCTGTATGAACTCTATACCGGGCGCGCTCCGTTCGAGCAGAAGCTGTTCACTGCCCTGGTGGATGAGATCCTGCACCGGGCGCCGGTTCCTCCCAGTCACGTCCGGCCAGGAATTTCGCCGCGCCTCGAGGCCATTATCCTCAAGTGCCTGGAGAAGGATCCGGAAAAGCGCTACCAGTCGGCCGAAGACCTGCTGCGCGACTTGCGCGAATTGGCCAATGCCCAAGGCGCGCCAGCTGCCTCCAGGCTGGGCGGCAGGCTCCGCTTTTACCTGCTTGCAGCGTGCCTTGCACTACTTGCGCTGGCGACCGTGCTGGGATGGCGCAACAGGAGTTGGATGGACACGCTGCGGAACCAGGACGCGCCCCACATTGAATCGCTGGCTGTCCTTCCATTTTCGAATCTCTCAGGGGACTCGCAACAGGAATACTTGGCCGATGGGATGACTGACTCTCTCATCACCGATCTGGGCCAGATGCACGCCTTGCAGCGCATCATCTCGCGCACGTCAGTCATGCGTTACAAAACCCAGCCCGTGCCCTTGCGTGACGTCGCCCGCCAGTTGAAAGTGGACGCGGTCATCGAAGGGGCGGTGATGCGCTCGGGCCAGACGGTGCAGGTCACGGTTCGCCTGGTCAGCGCCGCCGATGACCGGCAGCTTTGGTCGCACAGGTACGAAGGCGAGTTCCGCGATCTGCTCACCTTGCAGCACCAACTGGCGCTAGCCATTGCGCGCGAGATTCGGGTCAACCTGAGCGCGGGAGATCGGGCCCGGCTGGCCGCGGCGCGCCCCGTCGAACCCGCCGCCCAGGAAGCTTATCTCAAGGGAGAGTACTTGCGATTTGGGACTTCCGAGCAGCGTATGAAAGCGCGCCAGTACTTTGAGCAGGCTATCCAACTTGATCCTAACTACGCTCCGGCATATGCGGGATTGGCCGACTCATACTGGAACGACATCGGTGTCCCACCTCGCGAGACGATGCCTAAAGCTCGCGACTATGCGCTCCGGGCCGTTGCTCTCGATGAGACTTTGGCTCATGCCCACACCGCACTCGCCACCGTGCGGTTTTACGGCGACTGGGACTGGGCGGAGGCCGACCGCGAGTACCAACGCGCGCTCCAGCTCAACCCTGGCGACGCCGAGGCTCATCGCATGTATTCGGTCTTCCTGGCCGCCATGGGACGCGCTGACGAAGCTTTGGCTCAGGTCCTCGCAGCCCAAGTCTTGGATCCTCTCTACAATGACAACAACACGACGGCAGGATGGGATCTATATTGCTCCCGCCGCTATGATCAAGCGCTGGACTATTGTCAGCGAGCCCTGGAATTGACTCCTAATAACGACAACGCTCATGCCTGCTTCGGTTATGCCTACCTCGGCAAAGGCCAATACCCACAGGCCTTAGACGAGACCATGAAGGCATGGACCCTCTCGGGCAGAGAGACCGTCTGGGCGGTGCTGCTCGGGCGCATTTATGCGCATCAAGGAAACACGGCGAAGGCCAACCAGTTGCTGGCCCAAGTTCTCGAGCAATCCCGTCGGACTTACGTTCCGCCCTATTTCATGACGGTGCTGTACGCCGCTCTGGGGGATCGCGAAAAGGCCTTCCAGTGGCTCGACAGAGCCTACACGGACCGGGACCTCTACCTGACAGGAATGAAAGTAGATTCTGCTCTCGATCCCCTGCGGGCCGATGCCAGATTCCAGGAGTTGGAGCGGAGGGTGGGCCTCTCACCCTAGTCTTCCGGCTCTAGATTGGTTCGCACGAACCCATCGCGGCGCAGTGTGGAAAGTGCACCATTGTAACCATCCACGAGGCCGCTGGCGTGGAAGGCTGCGGCGGTAAAACCACACTCGACACAGCCTTGGGAAACACCTTGTGGTCGTTCACCCACTTCTTGGGATCTGCGTGTAGCTCATCGTGTTCCTTATTGGAGAGTTGCAGAATCGCAATCTCTAAGGGTAGTTGGTACATGGGGAACCTCCTTGGCCACAGCTGGCCGCGCGCCAGTCTAGCCCCTGAGGTACCCTCCTGTCCACGAGAACGGATCGCCAGCCTGTTAACCGGAAACTCGAGACGATTCTCAGCTCGCTGCACGCAGAAAGCAGGGGAAGCCATCCCCCTTGCTCCGCGGCCCATCCGGCCGGTTGTAGTGAGACGCGTACTGCTTCTGTGCTACAGTTTTCCTCTTCATGGCAACTCGCCCGCAGAATCCGCCGCCCGAGCCTGGCCCCGGACCGCTGTACTGCCCCAATTGTGCCGAGGAAGTCACCGATCCGCTGACTTGCGGAGATTGTGCTTCCGTCATTTGCCGCCGCTGTGGCACACCGCTTGAGTCCCCCGACGAACTCGGAATCGGATAATGGAAACCGCCCCGGCCTCGCCTGTCGCCCAGACTCAGTCATCCGATGCCAAGCCCACGCTGATTCGCGGTCTGGGCCTGCTCGATTCCGTGCTGCTGCTGGTCAGCGGCATCATCGGCTCTTCCATTTTTCTAACCGCCAAAGACATTGCCGGGCCCCTGCCTCAACCGGTCCTGTTCCTGCTGGTATGGGTATTAGGTGGACTGATCTCGCTCTGCGCTTGCTTCGCTTTTGCTGAGCTAGGCTCCATGTTTCCCGACTCCGGTGGCCAGTACATTTACTTGCGGGAAGCCTACGGCGATCTGATCGCTTTTCTCTACGGCTGGATGCTGTTCGCCGTGGCCAACGGCGGCACGATCGCCGCCCTTTCGGTCGCCTCCGCAGCCTACGTCGGCCAAGTTTTTCCACTTGTCTCGCAGGAGCGCATAGTGTGGTCGCTGGCCGGCATCGTGGTGACACGCGCGCATGTGTTGGGGCTGGTGCTGATCGCCGTTCTCACGTATGTGAATGTCGTAGGGTTGCGCTGGGGCGCGCTGCTGCAGAACGTCTCCACCTGGACGAAATTTGCCGCCATGGCGGTGTTCGTCGTTCTGGGACTCGCCATCGGCCACGGGCACTGGTCCAATTTCCAGGCCCACGGCGTTCCACTGACCATGGGGCTTAGTCCTTCGCAGCTGATCTCGGCGCTCGGCGTCGGGCTGATCGCGGTGTACTGGGCGTATGACGGATGGGTGTACATCACCT
Source organism: Candidatus Sulfotelmatobacter kueseliae (assembly GCA_900290255.1). GTDB lineage: Bacteria > Acidobacteriota > Terriglobia > Terriglobales > Acidobacteriaceae > Sulfotelmatobacter > Sulfotelmatobacter kueseliae. The sequence continues at coordinate 15,639 of OMOD01000029.1, read as the reverse complement.
GGGTCGCGGGCGAGGTGAAAGAGCCGCGCCGCAATGTGCCGCTGGCGATGGTGCTGGGCGTGCTCGCGGTGGGAGGAATTTACATCGCGATGAACGTGACCTACGTCTATGCGCTGCCGCTCAAGGAAATCGCCGTGCATGAGACGATCGCACACGCGGCGGCGGCGGCGTTGTTTTCGCCAGGCGCCGCGGTCTGGCTGTCGCTCGTGATCGCGATTTCGTGCTTCAGTGCGGCCGCCACCTGCACGCTAGCGGGCGCCCGGGTTTACATGGCGATGGCGCGGGATGGCGTTTTCTTCAAGCGCATGGCGATCATCCATCCCAAATGGCGGACGCCCGCTTTCAGCCTGGTCGGTCAGGGCATCTGGGCCGCGGTGCTGACGCTCACCGGGCATTATGACCAGCTCTATACCTACGTCATGCTCGGCATGGTGTTGTCGTATGAGCTGACTGTGATCGGTATGTTCTGGTTGCGCTGGCGGCGGCCCGAGATACCGCGCCCCTACCGTTGCACCGGATATCCGTGGCTCCCTGGAATTTATGTTCTGATTGGCGCCGCCTGGATCCTCAATACGATCTGGAAACGGCCCCTGGAAGCATTCTGGAGCATCGCCATCGTGCTGATCGGTGTGCCGGGGTATGTCTTCTGGAAGCGCCGCAACCGGCGGGCTGCGGCGGAGTAGATAAGCAAGAACCATGTGGGGACAGCCGCCCTCGGCTGTCCGGCCGAGCGCAGCTCGGCTGTGCCTCACCTCTATACCGGCACCGCCGTCTTTCTCGGCGGATTGAAGAACGGCAGCGTCACCACCTCCGCGTTCGTTTTCAGCCGGATCGCTTCGATCGTGATCTCCATCTGCAGTTGCGTGCCCAGCTTGGCATAGCCCGTTTCCAGGCTGGCCAGCGCGATCATTTTCTTCAGCACCGGAGACCAGGTTGTGGTCGTCGCCTTCCCCACCTGCTTCTCACCCGCGTATACGGGCACTGCCACGCGTGACGCCTGGGCCGGTGCCGCTGGAGTCAGCCCAAAACGTTCGTACAGCCGCTCGACGTCGGTCCATTCAACTTCCAGTCCCGTAAGCTGCCGCGCTACGCCATTCTTCGCGTCGCGTTCCAGCGCACGCTTGCCGATGAAGTTCTCCTTTTCCAGATGCACCATCCGGCCAAATCCGAGTTCGTATGGTGAGTACTTCTGCGGCGGAATCAGCGCCTTCTTCGAGCTTGTGTAGTCCACTTCGATCAGCAACAGGCCGGCTTCGACACGCGCCACATCGAGCGCCAGCATGCCCGCCGCGTGCAGATCAAATTGCCGTCCCTTTTCCGCCAGCTCATCCCAGACTCTGACGGCATCGTTCCACGGCATCCAAATCTCGTAACCCAGGTCGCCGGTATAGCCGGTGCGTGAAATATCCACGGGCACTCCCGCGATCTTGCCGCGGGTGACGCGGAAATATTTCAGATTCGCGATATCGGCTTCCGTAACGGCCTTCAGCAGCCTGGCCGAAGTCGGCCCCTGCAGCGCGAGCGCCGCTACTTTTTCGGAGATGTCCTCAACCTGCACGTCCAGGTTGAGGCCGTTCTGCCGGAACCAGCGCAGGCTGGGATCGGCCGCGGTCCAGCGATAGACCTTTTCCTCGAGCCGCGAAATCGTGCCGTCGTCGATGACCTTGCCCTCTTCGTCGCACCAGCAGCAGTAAATCACCTGCCCTACTTTGACCTTGTTGATGTCGCGCGTGATGACGCGGTTCACCAGCTTGGTGGCGTCTTTGCCGGTCACGAGATACTTGTAAAGCGGCGAGATGTCGATCAGCGCGGCCGCATTGCGGATGGCGTTGTACTCGTGTTCGTGGTGCACTTCGTACACGCTGACGGTGTAATATCCCGACCACTCGCGGTAATTCAGGCTGTGACAAAGGGGAAGGGTTCGCTCGTGAAATGCGGTTCCTATGGGCAAGGGATTCCCTCGATCGACGTATACGCGCCAGTCGCTGGATTATATTCATCCCCGCGCCTGCGCGGCAACAGCGCAGTCAGACTCTTCATTTACCCGCTCCTCTTGCCCACGGGACGGCGTCATCCCGACGCCCCGCGTTTTTGCCAGCGGGGCGAGGGATCTCCCCTTAGTCCACTCTATATGTTCATTCGTCACAGACACCATCAACCACACCGTGCTAAAGAAAAACGATGCGCCCTCCCAAACAATTCTTCGTCTACATCATGACCAATGGACCAAAACCCGCCATTCTCTACACGGGCGTGACGGGCAATCTCCGCCGCCGCGTCTGGCAGCACAAGGACAAGCTGATACCGGGCTTTACCAGCCGCTACAACCTGACTCGCCTCGTTTACTACGAATGCTTTTTCTATCCGGACGCGGCGACTCGCCTCGTTTACTACGAATGCTTTTTCTATCCGGACGCGGCGATCAATCGGGAAAAGGAAATCAAAGCGTGGCGGCGCAGCAAGAAGATAAAGCTCATCGAATCGATCAATCCCAAATGGGAGGACCTGGCGCAAGGATGGCAGGACCAGTACAAACCGGACGCAGCAGTTTGCCGGGAGATCCCTCGCTCCGCCTGAACTGCGGCTCCGCTCGGGATGACGCCTCCTGCAACCATAAACAGCCCGAAGTTGGGGTCATCCCGAAGCCCCGCGTCATCCTGAGCGCTGGCGTTCTTCAAGCGGAGCGAAGGATCTCATGTTCAACGAAAGCGGGCCGACAAATACTTTTTGCAACGATCGCCGAGCCCTTGCGCTACAATAAACGCCCTATGCGCCGCCTCATTCAATGGTGCGTCCTTCCCAGCGGCCTCTGATCTTCCCTACCGCCTGCTTCCCATCGCGAGTATCATTGCGTTTTCCTGCGCTCGAACATGAAAGCTAAACGCTAGGAGCTAGAAGCTAGTGGCTTCCAACAAATACGACGTAATCGTGATCGGCGGCGGGCATAACGGCCTGGTTCACGCAGCCTATCTTGTCCGTGCCGGCAAGAAGGTGCTAGTGCTGGAACGCCGCCACGTGCTCGGTGGCGCGGCTTGCACCGAAGAAATCGTCCCCGGCTTCAAGTTCTCGGTCTGTTCCTACGTCGTCTCACTGCTGCGCCCGGAAATCATCCGCGATCTCGATCTTCCCCGCCACGGCCTCGAAATTCTTCCGCTCGACGGCACCTTCACGCCCATGCCCAGCGGCGACTACCTGTGGCGGGTGAACGATCACGG
>OMOD01000029.1:3919-12414 GCA_900290255.1 Candidatus Sulfotelmatobacter kueseliae | reverse complement strand
GCCGAAGCCTACGACGAATTCGGCAAAGCCATGCAGGCCATGTGCCGCTTCGTGAAGCCGATTCTGAGCATGGTGCCGCCCGATCCTTCGACGCTGAATCCGCGCGAACTGATGAAACTGGTGTTCCTCGGCCGCCGCTTCCAAGGCATGTCGAGCTACGACAAATACAACCAAGTCCAACTCATGACGATGTCCGCCATTGATTTCCTGGATCAATGGTTCGAGACCGACGTGCTGAAAGCCACCATGTCGGCCTCAGGCATCATCGGAACGTTTCTCGGCGTGCGTTCTCCCGGTACGGCCTACGTATTGCTGCATCACTACATGGGCGAGATCGACGGCGCGTTCCGCGCGTGGGGATTCGCTCGCGGCGGCACTGGGGCGATTTCCAATGCGATCGCCGACGCGGCGCGCGAGGCCGGCGTCGAGATTCGCACCCAATCAGCGATCGCGCAGATCATCGTGAAGAACGGCCGCGCCAAGGGCGTTGTGCTGGCCAACGGCGACGAAATCTACGCCAACGTGATTTCTTCCAGCGTCGATCCCCGGCTGACGTTCACCAGGTTCATCGAAGCACAGCATCTTCCCGGCGATTTTCTGGAAGAAGTGAATCGCTATAAGTTCCGCGGATCGTCGGGCAAGGTCAATATGGCGCTCGACGCGCTGCCCAACTTCAAATGCATGCCCGGCCCGGGCGCGCATCTGCGCGGCGCAATCTCGATTTCGCCCGCGGTCGAGTACATGGAGAAAGCTTACGACGACGCCAAGTATGGTAATTTCTCGCGCCGTCCCTACATCGACATGGTCATTCCTTCGCTCACCGACCCTTCCGTTGCGCCGCCGGGCAAGCACGTGCTGTCGTGCTTCGTGCAATATGCGCCGTACAAGCTGCGTCCCGGTCTCAACTGGGACACCGAGAAAGAAGCTTTCGGCAACACCGTCGTGGACACCATCGCCCAATACGCGCCCAACCTGAAAGACATCATCATTCACAAACAGGTGATCACGCCGCTCGATCTCGAACGCGAGTGGGGACTGAGCGAAGGCAACATTTTTCAGGGCGAGCTCTCGCTCGAGCAGCTTTTCTTCCTGCGTCCCGTGCCCGGATGGGCGCAGTACCGCACGCCCATCAAGAACCTTTACATGTGCGGCTCGGCGACGCATCCCGGCGGCGGCATTATGGGCGCGAACGGGCGCCTGGCCGCGCTCGAAATTCTGAAGGACATTGCGGCATGAGGATCATCTGGGCTATGGGAGGGTTTCCTTCGCGACCTTCGCGGCTGTTCTTAGCGACCTTTGCGGTGAAGGTTTATTGGGAAATCCGAAGGAAGATTGAAACGCGAAGATCGCAAAGAATAGCCGCGAAGATCGCAAAGGCACTCTGTACCTACTGGTGCGAAACAATCTATGGCTGACAAGAGAGACGTCGTCATCGTCGGCGGTGGCCACAACGGCCTGGTTACCGCGTTTTATCTCGCCCAGTCCGGATTCAAGCCCCTGGTGCTCGAGCGCAGCGCGCAAGTCGGCGGCGCCGCGGTCACCGACGAATTCCACCCCGGATTCCGTTGCTCAACCCTGGCGCACGCGGCAGGTCCGATCCGCCCCGAGATCGTGCGCGACATGCAGTTGGAGCAGCACGGGCTGAGGCTGATCACGCCGGAAGTCTGCGTAACCGCGCTTTCCCCCGACGGCCGCGCGCTCACGCTCTTTCAGGATGCGGACAAGTCAGCGCAATCCATTAGCGCCTTCTCCCAGAAAGATGCCGCGAAGTATGCGGAGTTTCAGCAGTCGCTAGGCAAGATCAGCAAGGTCATCGCCGAGGCGCTCGCCACTACTCCTCCCGACATTGACCATCCCTCGAGCGGCGATTTGTGGGGCATGCTCAAGACCGGCCGCGCCATCCGCAAACTCGGCAAGAAAGATATGTACCGCCTGCTGCGCTGGGGGCCGATGGCCGTCGCAGACCTGGCGGCGGAATATTTCGAAACCGAACTGCTGCGCGCGGTCGTCGCCGCGCGCGGCATCTTCGGGACGTTTCTCGGCCCCTGGTCCGCGGGAAGCGCCCTGGTTCTGCTGATTCGTGCTGCCGGAGATTCGCATCCTGCCGGCTCGGCGATGTTTGCCGCGGGCGGCATGGGCGCGCTCACGCAGGCGATGGCATCGGCCGCGAAAGCCGCCGGCGCTGAAATTCGCACCGGCGCCGACGTCATTGAGATTCGCGTACAGAATGGCGCGGCCACGGGAGTGTTGCTCTCGACCGGCGAAGAAATCCATGCCCGCGCCGTCGTTTCCAACGCCGACCCAAAGCATACGTTGCTCAAGCTGACCGATCCCACCCATCTCTCGCCCGATTTTGTACAGAAACTCCAGCACTACCGCGGCAATGGCACGGTGGCGAAAGTCAACTTGGCGCTCGCCGGCCTGCCCCGTTTCACCGCCCTCAAGACTGGCGACGCCTCCGTGCTCGATGCCAGTGCGCTCCGGGGCCGTATTCACATCGGCCATGAAATTGATTATCTGGAGCGTGCCTTCGACGAATCCAAGTACGGCAGCTTTTCCCGCCAGCCCTATCTCGAAGCCACGATTCCCTCGCTCACTGATCCCACGCTCGCGCCCGAGGGCAAGCATGTGATGTCCATTTACATGCAGTACGCGCCGTACAAGCTGAAGGGCGACTGGCCGCTTTGTGACTGGGACGTCCAGCGCAAGGCGCTCGGCCAGACTGTAGTGAAGACCCTGGCGGAATACGCGCCGAATCTTCCGGAACTGATTCTGACCCATCAGATCATCACGCCGCGCGACCTGGAAGAGAAGTACGGCATGACCGGCGGCCAAATCTTCCACGGTGAACTTGCGCTCGATCAGTTCTTCACCATGCGTCCGCTGCTCGATTGGGCGCGCTACCGCACGCCCATTCAGAACTTGTATTTATGCGGCAGCGGAACGCATCCCGGTGCGGGGCTGACTGGCGGCTCGGGCACCAACGCGGCGCGGGAAATATTGAAGGAACTGAAGCGTTAATCCCTCGCAATCGGCGCAAAGACTCCGACTGGGTGGCGCAGCCGGGCCCATGAGCGCTATCGTCGATTTGACGCCAATTGAGACGCTGACTGTGCCTGCAATCAGCTCTATGCATGGGAATGCATGAAGAGTTGCATAAATTTTCACATCTTAGGCTGAGTCGAAGATTTAATCCGAAATCCTGTTGACAGAAGCGATCTTTGAGGGCACACTCCCTTGGGCCTCTTTCATGGGGGAATGTGGGGCACATGCCTGAGCAGGCACTTCAGCTCCCATTTCACGATCCCGTCAATCTATTGGGGGACGGGAAATACGGCGATTACTGAGCCAGAATGATCCCAAGTTGTAGGCGAAGCTGATTCCTCGTCCACGATCTCGAATGTGGCGGAGAGCGGTCGTGACGTGTGAATTGGCGAAGGTTTTCGTTTCGAGGCTTAGATGGAAATTCCCCAGGATGGATGCGCCGTGGCTGCAAATGTAAAACCCTGACGAAAGAGAGAGTTTTCTATGAAAAGAGTTCTGATGCCAACTGCTGCTCTAACGACCCTCAAAACGACCCTCAAGAAGGTAGCCTTTACTGTCCTCTGTTGCGTCGTGCTTATGGTCTTCACCGCCTCGGCCCAGACGATCCAGTCAATCAAAGCTGATCCGGGAACCAACAATGGTCCGCCTGCAGGTCCAATTCTGGACCTCGGTGGAACATATGCGACCCCCTCAACACCCGCTCGACCGATACCTGGCAACGGCAATGAGACCTACCAGCAATACATGGTGAGTTTCACTGCGACCGCCGCCAACACAACCTGCACGGGCGGTATCTGCACCACTGTCATCACGTTCGCCTTTCGCGATGACCCGGCCCAGGTCTCGTTCACTAACGCGTCGGTGACGGACCAGACGATCCTTAGCGGCAACCTGTTAACCAATGGCAACTTTGCGACGGGCGACCTTACCGGCTGGACCTATACCGATAATTACGGCGTCTCGGGCGCGGGGTTTGTGGCGATCTCTGGCGGCCCCTATGCCTTTTATTGCCCCAATATAAGTATCAATGGCGCCAGTGTCCCTTTTAACTGCTGGATTGACGGCGCTGTGCAGGCTTACGACGCCATCAGCCAGACGATTGCCGTCAACCTGGGGGACACTTACCAGATTAGCTTCTACGTGGCCGAGGACAGTGGGATCGTTGCGCCGCCCAACGCCGGCAATTTGCCCTCCGGATACCCCGGAAGCGCTTGCTACTTTGCACTCAATCCTGTGGCTGGTGTGCCTCCGTCGACATGTTATTTTTCCGACCTCAGCACAAATAGCGACGAAAGTGACGCCGGAGGCAACGGAATCAACGTTGCCGTCTATGCTCAGACGGGGGTGCCGGTCCCCTCCCAAGAGGAGACGCTGACTGTGACGGGAGCGGGAGTGGGCAGTGGCACCGTGGTCGACACTAGTTACTCGGAGATCGACTGCACCATAGCAGCCGGAACCGCAGCGCAGACAGGGTGTTCGGCAAGCTATCCGATAAATACAGTGGTCATGCTGACGGCTACCGCGGCCGAGGGGTCCACATTCGGGGGCTGGGGCGGCGCGTGCGCGAACGCTAATGGACCGCCCATTTCGGCGACGTGCACCGTGACGATGAGCTCGCCCCAAAGCGTTACGGCAATCTTTAATCAGACCGGGTCGCCAATCCAAGCGGGAGCTGCTTCGCCGGGAACAACGCTCGATTTGAATTACGACGGCGGCTTCACCAGCGGCACTGGCTACGATGCCAACGTACTACTGGCTGCCGGATCGCCGCCTCAGACGGTGCAGGTCAAGGCGATCCCGCAAGAGCAACCATCCTGCACCCAGCTCGTACAGGCTAGCTTCCCAGGGGCCCAGTGCTTTGCGTACAACAACTCTACTGGCACGAACCCCTACGGCGCGGTGATGTTCGAATACACATGCCCTGGGTCTGCGACCGGCGGGACGTGCGGCTCGGCCACCAATATAGATTTCGTTGCAACGCTAGGCACCGACCTCTATTTTGACCAAGCCGACAACCCGGCCCTGTTTTCGAACTCCGTGCCGTACACCGTTGTTCCCCTCCCGTTGGTTGGCTGGCTGAAAGGCGTGGGTCCCAATCCGCTTGAACCCTGCACGCCGTGGCCGGATAATATCCCGGCGCTGTTCCAGAGCAACCAGATCAGCTCGTTCACAGATCCTGCCCAGAGCCCTACTTCCGGTAATGCTAAGGGCAAGAGCGGAGGCACCGGCTCGTGTTGGGCGTTGACCTATCTCACGCCGTTTGAGGCGCCGACCGTTAACATCGCTCAGCCCGTGAATGGTTCTAACTACCAACAGAACCAAGTGACCGCAGCGGCCTACACGTGCTCCACGGTAAACGCAGGCGCCGCTGCTGCAACCGGACCGTATTTGACGCAGACTTCCTGTACCGCGACCGACAGTGTGGGCGGCGGCGTCGGTGAAGGGGCGCAGTTCGACACGAGCACGCTAGGTCCACATACGTTCACCGCAACTGTAGTGGACTCCGCCCTGAACACCGTCTCGCAAACCGTGAATTACAACGTGGTTGCGGCAACCAATGTGGCGATTGCGAACTCTGCACCTAGTCAGACAACCCCTGGCAGCAAGCTAACGTACACCATTGGGGTGGGAGATTTGGGACCCGCGAATGCTGTTAACGTCGTGGTTACCGATACCCTCGCGCCCGGCACTACTTTCTCGAGCGCGTCGGGCACCAACATAGGTTTCCCATGCACGACTGTTGGTGGCAAGACGACTTGCAAGGTTACGGCGAGCCCAATTGCCTGTAGTGCAAGTGGTAACATCGTAACTTGCCCTGTAGGAACAATTAACCCGGTCTCGCTCTTTGATCTGAACGGGGCGGTCATACAGATTACGGTAAATGTGACTGCAAAAGGGACGAAACAGAACCCAACGACACTTAGCAACACTGCCACGGTCACGCAGTCAAATGCTGAAACCAAGCAGGATTACACCTCGACCGCCAAGACGACGGTGAACTAAGAAGCGGAAGAGGAACTGAGACAAAAGAGTGCCGGCAATCGCCGGCACTCTTTTTTGGCTGTCTCGTTCTAGTTTTTCGCGGGTTGCAACCAGTGAGAGGAATCTTCGTACATGAGCTTCAGATCGGAGCGCTGGAGCAACTTTTCCGCTCCGGCCTCTTTTTTCATGGTATCCAGGGCGCTGACAACCGCGCGGTAATGATCCTGGGCTTCGGTATTGTCGTTGGATTCTCGCGCGATCGTCGCTAACAGGTAATGCGCGTGAGCGCTCAGCGGCTGCTGTCCAAGTTTATCCGAAAGCAGCAAAGCGCGCTGCAACTCCTGGCGGGCATGAGTATGGTCATGACTTTGCATCATCGCTTCGGCCATGAAAATCGAACACTCCACCGAAGCGTATTTCGCGCCGGCATTATCCAGTTGCTCGATCGCTTTACGGAGGTTCGGAATGGCTTGTTGTCCTCTCTTTTCACGGACTTCGGCCTCGGCCATGCCTACTTTGGCAGTCAGGATCTTGTCTGCTTCTTTGCTGCGTGTAGCGGCCTGCAATGCCTGGTCGTAAAGGGAATGAGCAGCCTTGAAATCGCCCTGATAGAAGAACACATCACCTTCGAATCCTAGCGTCTGCGCAACCATGCCGTCGTTCTTGAGTTCGCGAGAGAGGCTGAGAGCTTCGTCCAAAGGAGCCTTGGCTTCGTCTCCGCGCCCGGCGAGGATGAGCGACTCTCCGTAGCCCCCGAGTATTTCGGCCATCCAGAAGGTCTTGTCCTTGAGATCGCGGAAGGTCTTGAGGGCGTCCTGCTTGGCGTTGACTGCCGCGCCGTACCGTCCCTGATAATCAAACAAGGTGCCCAAGCCGTAGGACTCGAGAGCCGCACCACGTGGGTCGTTCATGCTGCGACGCAAATCCAGCGCCCGCATGTAGTATGAAATAGCCTGATCGTACTGACCCATACCACCCAAAACTTGGCCTAGGTTGTGAAGCGACTCGACGATATCCTGAGGCACTTTCGATTTTTCGCGCAACTGCAGCACCTGCTGGAAATAGGTAAGAGCGTCATCGTATTGCCCTTTTTCCGAGTACACACTTCCGATATTGTTCAGACAGATGGCCTGCAAACTTTCATTGCCAATGTCGCGTTCCAACTCCAAAGCTTCCTTGTACATCTTGAGCGCCTCATTGTGGTCACCGCGGTCATCGGAGAAATTACCCATGTCGATCAGAGTGTCGGCCAGGCCGCGCTTGTCGCCGATTTCACGCCGAATATGCAAAGCCTCCTGGAAGTTCGACATAGCATCTTTAGTATTGCCGAGCGAAGCCTGCGCCGCGGCCATTGCGTTCAGGCTGAAGGCCAGACCACGCTTCTGACCGACCTGGCGCCAGATGGCGATAGCCTCCTGTTCGTTGCGCAGAACTTCCTGAGGCTTGCTTAGATTCCTGTAAGCGATAGCCATAAGGTGCAGACTGGTAGCCTTTTCTTCCTCGTTGTCGACTTGTGCAGCCATGCTATAGGCGCGGTTCAGGGGATCGAAACTACTTTGTGGGTCGCCGCTCTTGATCGCGATGCGGCCCATGTCAAGAGTTGCGCCTATGTCCTTGGGGTTGGAGGACAAGATCTTCTGGTAATAGTCGCGGGCTTTCACGAGATCGCCAGAATCCTGGTATAGGCTAGCGAGCGTCGATTGCACGTCAGAATTATCGGGCGAAGCCTTGGCAAGAGCTTCGTACGCTTTTATTGCCTCCGGATAGTTCTTTGTTGCCTGGAAACGAATGGCGGAGATCAAATACTTTTCCGCCTCCGGGAGGTCCTGGCTCAGATCCACGGCTTTCTTGGCAGACTGCTCCGCTTCGTTGTCGTAGCCCAAACTGCTGTAGGCCTGAGCCAGCTTGGAAAATGCCAGCGCGAAATTGGGATCTTCCTTGGTCGCCGCCTCGAACTGCTTTTGCGCTTCCAGGTTTTTCCCTTCGCGTTGCAACTCGATGCCCTGGTTGTAATCGCGCAGTGCCGGGAGGGATTGTGAAGTGGGTTGGAAGGAGCTGGCCTTCAACTCGTTGACCACATTCTCCGGGAGTGAGAGTTTCTGCCGGATGGACTCCGCCAGGCGATCGACCGCGGCTGGAATCTCCTTTTCGCTGGGCACATCGATTTTCAGCGGAAGGGTGCGGTCGTTCTTGAGGTCCTGCAGTGTGGCATCGATGCGGATCTGGTCGCCGAACTTGGCGTATTGTCCCCAGACCACCCGGTCCGCACTGCTGAAATTAGCCACCCGGCGGATCGTGGCGGGATCGAGCACGACGGCAGAAGAAATGCGCAGGTCCGTGAATATCTGGTGCAGCGTGGAAGGACTGACGGTGCGCAAACGAGCGGACTGGCCGACGTCGGTGCTCAGCATCTCGGCGAGGCTAGGCCCCAGCCAGTCCAATGAGGCATCGCCGGAGGCATTCCGGAA
>OMOD01000029.1:0-3909 GCA_900290255.1 Candidatus Sulfotelmatobacter kueseliae | reverse complement strand
CGGCGAGGCTAGGCCCCAGCCAGTCCAATGAGGCATCGCCGGAGGCATTCCGGAATGGCAAAATGGCCAGCGAAACTTCCGGTTTGACCGACGCTTGCGGGGTCGGGCTGGGCGTAAACAGCTGGCCTCGGTAGCGGACGCCGACAACCGCCAGAATCAGCACGGCTACCCCGAGGCTGATCCACGGCCATGCGCTCGGCGCCCATCGCCGCACGTCGGGAAATTGCAGCGTGGCCGCGGCGGTCTGACCCTGCCAGCCTTCCAGAGCTGTCAGCAGCTCACGCGCCGACGGGTACCGCAGATTGGGATCCGTCTCCAGGCATTTACTGACAATCCGGGCGAGATTCTGCGGAAGATTGGCATCTAGTTCTGAGATCGGGACAGCGCGTTCCTGCGTGCGCCGGAGCAGGCTGGCCACTGCGCTGTCAGCGCGGAACGGCATCTGCCCAGTCAGCAGCTCGTAGAAGATCAATCCTGCACTGAACAGATCCGAACGCTGGTCCAGGTTCTTGGCCAGAGCCTGCTCCGGCGACATGTATTCGATGGTGCCGACCAGAGCTCCGGTCTGGGTCATGCCGTCGCCTTCGAGCGTGCGCGCCAAGCCGAAATCCATTACCAGCACGCGGCCGGCCTGGTCCAACATGATGTTCTGCGGCTTCAGATCGCGGTGGATCACGCCCACACCGTGCGCGGCCTCCAGTGCCAGACACACCTGCTGAATGATCTCGACCGCCTCTTGCAGAGTAAGTTTCTTCTTTTCCTGGATGAGGCTGCGCAAATCCTGGCCTTCGACGAACTCCATGGTGATGAACTTCACGCCGTCGGCGTCGCCCAGGTCGTAGATACGGATCACATTCTTGTGGGTGACCTGATGGGCGAGCAGGAGTTCCTGCTTGAAGCGGGCGAGAATCGAAGGATTCGCAGCCAGTTCGGGGCGGATCAGCTTCAGGGCTACGGGACGGTCCAACTCCCGGTCCATCGCCTTGTATACAGCGCCCATTCCGCCTTCACCCAGAAGTTGCAGGATTTCGTACCGTCCCCCCAGCACATCGCCTGATTGCAGAACGGGTGCAGCGACCTGAAAACGAGCCGGTCCGCGGCTGGCTGAACGGGGAGGCGGAGTTGCGTCGACCTGCGTGGCTTGGGCATCCACAATGGTGGCTTCGGGATCAGACGACCCTTGGGGAAACTGAATTAGGGTAGCTTCGGGGTCAACCCCCTGAGAAGATGCAGAGCTGTCGCCCTTCGCCGGAACACTTACGCCAGCCTGAGTCGGCAGGTCGCGGAGGCGGGACACTTGGTTCCGATTTTGCATGATTCGGATGGCTGGGGACGAAACGCGAAAGCCCCCAAGAGAAACCCCACAGCAAAGCTATGCCAAGTATATACCCGGCCCGCAGCTTAACGGGACAGGGAAAGCAAGCTGCCAAACTCACGGCAGCGATAAACTCTCCGGCCGGCAGAAAATGACACCCAAGTGGGGTTACCGCAATTCTCTTCCTCCTCGCTAGCGCGTCTGAGTGAGTTTCGCGGCCCTGCGCTGGAGCCGTCCGGACCGGAAAAAAGCCGCCGGAGCTAAACTCCGGCGGCCGAGTGGTTGTGAGCAAAGAGCCGACCCCTAATCGCCAGTCCCGTTCAAGGTTATGACTGGGTTTTGTCCGCCATTGGTAGTCAAGGTGAGCGTCGCGGTATAGGAGGCCGCCGCAGCCGGCTGGAACTTCACCGTCACGTTACACGTGCTAGTCGGCGCGACTCCGGCACTGCAGCCGTTAGTCACCACCGAAAACTCCGAGGGGTTGGTCCCCCCAATTAACGTTGCCGAGACCTTCAACAACGCGATGGTCCCGACATTCTTAACCACTACGGTCGACGTTTCCGTGGTCCCATGGGTAATGGTTGTGAAATTCAGTGGATTAGGCGTCGCCGAGACATCGGTGGTGGCCGTACCGCTGAGCGAAATCGCCGGATTCGAACCACCGTTGGTGGTCAGTGTAAGGGTGGCAGCAGGGGCGGCCCCTACCGCAGTCGGAGCGAACTCCACCGGCAGCGTGCAGCTAGCTCCTGCAGCCAGGCTGCTTGTGCAGGTGTTGCCGGTACTGGAGATCTCGAAGCCCGATCCCGAAGGCGTTATGGCCTCGCTCAGTGTGAAGCTGGCGGTGCCGATGTTACTGATTGTCAGGTCCTTGGTAAGGGTTGTGCCATACGAGATCGACCCAAAGGCAATGGACGGCGCCGAAGTCTTCACCTCTGTACTAGTTCCCGTAGCCTGAGCCAGCAGCGGGCTGGCTGGATCGTTGCTCAGGATCGCCAGAGTGCCCTTCTTACCGCCAATTGTCTGCGGGTTAAAGGTCACGATGATGGTGCAGCTCTTCCCCGTGGCCACCGCAGTGCCAGCGGCACAAGTACCGCCGGTGATCGAGAAGTCGGTTGTCTCGGTCAGGAAGATCTTCGATGGCGTGACCGAGGCGCCGCTGTTGTTCAGGGTGACCGTCTTGGGCTCCGCTGTCTTCAGCAGGTCAACCCCAAACGCCAGCGACCCGGTGAGCGAAAGCCCCGATCCGGTTCCGCTCAAAGTAATCTTGTTCGGATTCGCCTTGAGAAATGCATTCGAGGTGATGGTGAGAGAGCCGTTGACTTTACTTGCGGCAGTGGGAGCGAAATACACGTCGATCTCGCACGTCTGGTTGGCCGTCAGGCTTTGCCCGACGCAATCGTCGATCTCGCTGAAGCCGGCGGTGACGGCGATGGCGCTGATCGTGGTCGGCCCAATCGCGCTCACCGCGACCGGCTGGAAGTCACTCGTGGTGCCCGCAGGCTGAGTCTCGAAGGTCAAGTTTGTCGTCGACATTCCATAACCGGCAAAGGGAGTGATCCGACGTACGCGCTGGTTATATTCGTCCGCAACATAGGTGTTGCCCTGGCTGTCGCGAGCGATTCCGCTGGGATAGTAAAAGGTTGCACTCAGGGCAGGGCCGCCGTCGCCGGTGAATCCGGCAGTGTTGTAAATGCCCCCGAAAGTGAGCATCCATCCGGAGGGAGTCACCCAGCGGACGAGTTGATTGTAGTAATCCGAAAAGAACAGGTTCCCATTCGGATCGGCGGTCACATAGCCCTGATAGATCGAGTTCCCAAGGGCCGACCCGTCTCCGGTGTAACCGCACGAGCCATCGCCCGCCACCGTCTGAATGAATCCGGTCTGAGCGACGATCTCGCGGATACGGCAGGTGTTGGTGCCGTTCTGCTCCGAGAAGTAGAGATTGTTTGCAGCGTCAAGAGCGACCGAAAGTGGATAGTAGATCTCAGCACTCACCGCAGGCCCGCCATCTCCCGTGTAGCCGCAAGTCGCCGTCGGGGGACCGACTCCGGCAATGGTGGTGAACGCACCGGTCGTCGCCGTCATCTTACGGATTGCGCAGTTGCCGTAGTCGGCGACGTACATGTTGTTGGAGGAATCAAAGGCAACCCCCTCGGGTAAATAGAACTGTGAGTTCACCGCGCCCGAATTGACATAACCGCAGCCCTTGAGCGCACCCGGCGATCCCCCGGCCACCGTCGTGATGTCTCCGTTTGAAGCTTCCACTTCGCGGATGGCGCAGTTCTCCTGGTCGGCAAAATAGATATTTCCTTTGCTGTCCCTGCCAAGGCCGAGGGGATAATACACTTCCGTGGACAGTGAACTGGCGGAGCTTCCGTCCCCGGCGAATCCAGCGACACCGCTGCCTGCGAAGCCGGTGATCTCATTGTTGGCGCTATTCCATTCGTACACTGCCTCTCCCTGATCTCCCCCCACGTAGACTTTGGTGGAGGTGGGATCGGCATAGACACCGACCGGGTAGTAGAGCGACGGAGTCCCGCCAGCAACCCCGCTCACCCCGACTGGATCCGAGTAATACGGCTCGTTTGTGCCCT
>OMOD01000152.1 GCA_900290255.1 Candidatus Sulfotelmatobacter kueseliae | reverse complement strand
GAGTATCCCTTCAAGTGGTATCCGCCATTCGCTTCGATGATGACCATTTGCCCCTCCCCTCAACGAGGCCAGTATTCCAAGAACCAAGATACAAGTCAAGGGAAACAGAGAACGAAACATTGAAAACACAGGTACTTAAGTAACTCTGAAATGGTCGGCAAATCCATCTCGCACTACCGCATTGTGGAGAAGTTGGGCGGCGGCGGGATGGGTGTTGTGTACAAGGCGGAAGACCTGAAGCTCGGCCGCCACGTCGCGCTGAAGTTCCTTCCTGACGAACTCGCCAAAGACGCACAAGCCCTCAGCCGTTTTCAGCGGGAAGCCAAGGCCGCGTCCTCGCTGAACCACCCCAACATCTGCACGATCTATGAGATTGACGAGGCCGACGGGCGGACCTTCATCGCCATGGAACTGCTGGAAGGGGAGACGCTCCGGCACCGGATTGCCGGCAAGCCGATGGGGATTGAAACCGTGCTCGATCTGGGCGTTCAGATCGCCGATGCTCTCGACGCGGCACATTCCAAGGGCATCGTCCACCGCGACATCAAGCCTGCGAACATCTTCGTGACGAATCGAGGTCAGGCAAAGATTCTCGATTTCGGGCTGGCGAAGGTCTCGCTGAAACCGCAGAGCGTTGCCTTCAGCGCCGCGACCATCGAGTCCGAGGAGCATCTCACTAGTCCCGGCAGCGCGTTGGGCACGGTAGCCTACATGTCGCCGGAGCAGGTTCGGGGCAAGGAACTCGATGCTCGCACTGACCTGTTCTCGTTTGGCGCGGTCCTGTACGAGATGTGTACCGGAACGCTGCCCTTTCGGGGCGACACTTCGGCGCTGATCTTCAACGCGATTCTGGAACATGCTCCCGTAGCTCCGGTGCGGCTGAATCCCGACGTGCCCGCCGAACTGGAACGGATCATCAACAAGGCTCTGGAGAAAGACCGCGACATTCGCTGCCAGTCCGCTGCCGAGATTCGGGCCGACCTGAAGCGGCTGAAGCGGGACACTACCTCCGGGAAGATCGAGGCTGTAGCCGGTCCGGCACGAGCTCGCAAATTCAGCTGGCAGTGGGCGGTCGCGATTTTGCTGGTGATCGCGATTGGAGCAGCGACGTTCGCCTGGCTCAGTTCTTCCCCGCCTCCGCCCAGGGTGGTGGCCACCACCCAGCTTACTCGCGACGGTATCACCAAATACGTCGCGGCGACCGATGGCTCCCGGCTGTACATTAATGAGCAAGGAGATACAAACCGGATCGTGCAGGTTTCCATCACTGGGGGTGAGACCTCGCCGATTCCAACTCCGTTTGCCGCGTCCGCCGATGGCATATCACCAGATCACACCCAGCTCTTGGCGGGTAGCTTCGTCGGAACCGCGTACGACTCCCCGCTGTGGAGTCTGCCTCTTCCTTCTGGAGCCCCTCGCCGGCTCGGCGATATTGTCGGCCATAATCCCGCATGGTCACCCGACGGCCGCCAACTCGTATTTTGCAAGGGTTCGGATCTATACCAGGCGAACGCCGATGGAACCGACCCTCACAAGCTGGCCACGGCTCAGGGCACGCCATTCCAGCCCCGCTTCTCTCCAAATGGAACCCGTATTAGCTTCGAGATCCAACGGTCCGAGAACAGCTCTAACTCGCTCTGGGAAATTCGTTCGGACGGCAGTAATCTTCATCCCCTACTGCCAGGATGGCATAACCCGCCCAGCGAATGCTGTGGCTCGTGGACGCCGGACGGCCGTTACTATTTTTTCCTGAACTTGACTCCTTCCGGAGCGAATGTCTGGGCGATGCGCGAACCGTCGGGCCTGTTTCACCGGCATTCTTCCGCACCCTTCCAACTGACCACCGGGCCGCTATCCTTCACATCGCTGGTGCCCAGCGCCGATGGCAAGAAACTGTTTGTAAGTGCTATGCAGGGCCGCGGCGAACTGGTCCGCTACGACCCCAAATCCAGCCAATTCGTGCCCTTTCTTGCCGGGATTTCGGCGGGCGAACTGGACTTCTCGCGGGACGGCAAGTGGGTCACTTATGTTTCCTATCCCGACCACACACTCTGGCGCAGCCGCGTCGACGGCAGCGATCGCTTGCAACTGACCTATCCGCCGGTTTTAACCGGCCTGCCCCACTGGTCTCCCGACGCCACCCAGATCGCCTATGTAGATATCCAGCCCGGTCGGCCTTGGAAGACGTTTCTGATCTCTGCCCAAGGTGGTGTGCCCCAGGAAATGCTGGCGGAAAGCCACGCCCAGTTGGACGCGACCTGGTCCCCCGACGGCAAGAGAATCGCCTTCGGTCGGCACTTGAATGTGGATCCGTCCGAGGCAATGGCGATCTATATCGTGGACCTCGCCATTCACCAAGTATCTGTTGTTCCTGGTTCAGAGGCTCTTTTTAGCCCGCGCTGGTCGCCCGACGGTCGGCACCTTGCGGCGCTCAGCCTGAATTCTACAAAACTGCTGCTCTTCGACTTCAAGACCCAAAAATGGTCCGACTGGATCACTGAGCCAGGCGTCGTGGGTTATCTCAACTGGTCGCCAGATGGGAGTTTTCTATACTACGACGACGCCCTCGCCGACCATCCCACTTTTCGCAGGGTTAAGGTCGGCCAGACCCACTCGGAGCTTCTGGTTGATTTAAAGGGGCTGCCGAAGTACTCCACCGTTCCTGCCTATGGCTGGACTGGCATTGCTCCCGACGGCTCGGCACTCTTCGTGCGCGATCTGAGTACCGACGAAATCTACGCCCTCGACCTGGACCTGCCTTAGCTTCATGTCGGCAGGCTGCGGACGGGGTCTTATTCCAACTGCATTCCGCCGGTGAGATCGGCGATGCGCGCGACTTCGTGGTCTTTGCACCAGACGCGCAGTTCGTCCACGATCTTCTCGGTGGCGCAGGGGTCCCAGTAGCTGGCGGTTCCGACTTGGACCGCGGTCGCTCCGGCCAGCATGAATTCCACCACGTCGGCCGGGGTCGAAATTCCTCCCATGCCGATGACGGGAATCTTCACTGCATGCGCGGCGTCGTAGACCATGCGCACCGCGATGGGCTTGATAGCCGGACCGGAAAGTCCGGCGGTCACGTTGGCGATACGCGGCTTGCGCGTCTCCGGATCAATCGCCATGGCCACGAAGGTGTTGACCAGCGACAGGGCGTCGGCGCCGGATTCCTGCGCCACATAGGCCATCTGCGCGATGCTGGTCACGTTGGGCGAGAGTTTGACGATCAGCGGCCGCTGGGCCACGCGCTTGGCCGTGGTCACCACTTCATCGAGCAAACGTGGATCGCTGCCGAATTGCAGCCCCCCCTGCGCCGTGTTTGGACAGGAAACGTTCAGCTCGTAGGCGGCAATTCCCTCGCCGTGGTTGAGGATTTCGATGGTCCGTTCATAGTCTTCGCGGGTGTAGCCGAAAACGTTGGCAATGATGACCACGTCTTTGACCTGGCGCAAACGCGGCAGCTTTTCTTCCAGGAAAGCCTGCGCGCCGATGTTTTGCAGGCCAATGGCGTTCAACATGCCGGCCGCAGTCTCCCACAGGCGGGGCGGAGGGTTGCCGATCATCGGCTCTTTGGACAGGCCCTTGACCGCGATGCCTCCCAGCTTGGCGAGATCGACAATGTCTGCGAACTCGACGCCGTAGCCGAAGGTTCCGCTGGCCGCGATGATGGGATTCTTGAGCTGTATGCCGGCGAAGCTGACGCTGAGATCGAGAGTTCGCGCGCTCATGGTTGGCCCTCCCCGGCGTTCGCGCCTGAGCTGGCCGCGTGATGAGCGGGCGCCAGCGCCTCGGTCAGCACGCGTCCGACGGAATGAGTGGGAGCATTGATTCCCACCAGCGATGCGAGGGTGGGCGCGAGATCCACGGTTTCGACGCTGGTGCGATAGGTTCCGGGCTGGAACGGCAGGCCATAAATTGCCAGCGGCACGTGCGTGTCGTAGTTGTAAGGAGAAACATGGTCGGTGCCGCTACCTGGCCCGACCGTGTAAATGTCGGGCACGCCCATCACGTACCAGCCGCCTTCCGGCGAATAGCTGTTGAGATATTTTCTCCCCAGCGCCGTGTCGGGAACTTCGCCTTCGGCCAGCTGCGACTTGGTGTAGAAATCGCGCAGTCCGGCCTGCTTCATGGCCTCGCCGACGGCTCGTTCCGCTTCGCGCTCCTTCAGGTGAGCGGCGGCGAAAGCATCCTGGTCGAGCCAGGCCAGGGGATAGTCGAGCTTCACATAGGCCGCCGCATGGCCGGGAGAAAACTTTGCCGTAAGCGCGGCGTTGATCTGCGCCTCGACCTTAGCGACGCCGAGATTGGCCGCAGGAATACGCAACTTTTTCGCGACGTCGGGCATGGCGGAAACGCCGTGATCGGCCGAGAGCGCGATCCACACGTCGGCCAGCCCGATC
Organism: Candidatus Sulfotelmatobacter kueseliae; assembly: GCA_900290255.1. Classification (GTDB taxonomy): domain Bacteria; phylum Acidobacteriota; class Terriglobia; order Terriglobales; family Acidobacteriaceae; genus Sulfotelmatobacter; species Sulfotelmatobacter kueseliae. Next base: position 21,535 of record OMOD01000152.1, on the reverse strand, counting down.
TGATGGCCGAGGAAATTGAAGAAGTCGGCCAGTTGGCGATCGAGATCGAGCGCCATCTGGCGCATGGCCGGCGAATCGGGACCGGCCTGGTGACCCAGAATGTCATTGGGCGAGAGGCTGATCGAGAGCAAATCCGTGGCCGGACCGCGACCGACGTTCTCATACACCACGAGTTCCCGGGCAAATTCGAACTCGTAGTCGTTGCCGAATGCGGTCGAGCCGACTACTTCATAGAAGCCGGCATCGGAACTTTTCTTGCCGCCGCGATGCGCGGTCGAGCCCAGCAGCTTTCCCTGCGCGTCTTTCCACTCGCGGTCCCAATATTTGGGCGGGCGAGACGAATTGAAATCCTGCACCCAGCGCGGCAGTTCGTTGCGGTAGTAAGTCGAGGTCACCCACGCGCCGGTTTTCGGCTCGATCCAGTAGGCGGCGTCAGCGGCAAAGCCGCCGGGAAGCACCGCGGCCCGGTCCTTCAAAGAAAGAGCAAAGACGCGCGACTGGCCCTGCGTGGCCAGTTTCAGTTCGTCGCCCAGCGTGTCGGCGAGCAGGTTGTGGGGCGAGGCGCCAGCTTTGTCTTCGGCGGCGCCCACCAGCTTGGTGGCATCGTCCTCGACCGAAGTCACCATGCGCTTCTTGCTGGGATCCCACCATTCGTTGGCCACAATACCGTGGCCGTTCGAGTAAGCGCCGGTGAACAAGGTGGAGTGCCCGGGAGCGGTGCGCGTGTTGGCGTAGTTGAAATTGCAGTTCGGGAAATACGCGCCGTGGTCGAGCAGGAGGCGGAAACCCGCGTCTCCGAACTGGTCGCGGTAGCGCTCCAGGTAATCGCCGCGGAACTGGTCAATCACGATCACCACGATCAGCTTGGGATGCCCGTTGTAGGCCGAAGAGAAACCCGGAGCGGAGAAGCTGAGGACGGCCGCCAGCGCAAGCAGAAACAGGATGAAGTAGTCGGCAACAGATCTGGGGGAAGATCGCATCGCGAAGGTAGTTTACACAGGTGAGGCCCATCCACCAAGACTCCGGCGGAAAAGATTTCCACCTGGAATGGGGCGGCTGTCCCTACGTTGGTATCTCCTCAAGCCGAGGCACTGCGTAGGCGAGGGTAGTGCCTGAGTTTGAATCTTCACCCTATTCCCCTTATTCGACGGGGTCATCCCGAGCGGAGCCGCTTTTCCGGCGGAGCGAGGGACCTCCCGTACACAAAGTCTTGCGCGGGAGATCCCTCGTCCCGCTGGTGAAAGCGCGGGCCTTCGGGATGACGCCTTGCAGCCATGAAATTCAAACTGGGCCATCCCCCAAGCGAGCCGGCGGCGTGCATTCCCTACCTCTTTTCCGATAAAGTATTGGGTTCCCATGCTCGATCTGAATTTTGTCCGCGAAAACCTTCCCTTGGTGGAAGAAAAGCTGCGCCAGCGCGGCCTGGACCCGGCCGCGGTGCTCAAGGACTTCCGCGCGCTGGACACCGAGCGCCGGCAAGCCATCACCGAGGCCGAAACGCGCAAGGCCCAGCGCAATCGAGCTTCGGAAGACATCGCTAAGCTCAAGAAGGCCGGGCAGGACGCCAGCGCGGCCATGGCACAGACCAAGGAACTGCGCGAGCAGATCCAGACGCTCGAAAAAACTGCCGACGACCTCGACGCACGGCTACGCGAAATCCTGGTGGGCATCCCCAACCTTCCGCACGCGAGCGTGCCCGTGGGTCAGACCGCCGAGGATAATGTCGAAGTCCGCCGCTGGGGCACGCCGCCCAAGTTTGATTTCACTCCCAAACCGCACTGGGACCTGGGTCCCGAACTCGGCATCCTCGACCTGGAACGCGCCGTTAAGCTCACCGGCGCTCGATTCGCCGTCTACTGGGATCTGGGGGCGAAACTCGAGCGTGCGCTGGCGAACTTCATGCTCGACCTGCACACCCGCGAGCATGGCTACACCGAAGTTCTGCCGCCGTATCTGGTGAATTCCGACTCCATGTACGGCACGGGACAATTGCCGAAGTTCGCAGCTGACTTGTTTAAGGTCCCGGAACCGGTGTGGCTCATTTATCTGTGGGAACCCTCCAGTCAAACAGGGGTTGCGATAGAGGCTTCCACCGGTGAAACCCTAGCGTTTAACATTGGGCAATGTGACTCCCAGTTGTCCGCCAAGCTTCAACCATTAAAGCAGGTACTTTCTAAACCGCTAACGGTTGCTCGCACTGGTTCCACCTTTCATTTACCGCATGGGCCATTTTGGCTGATTCCCACCGCCGAAGTTCCGGTCACGAACCTGTATCGCGACGAAGTCCTGGACCAGGCGCGGCTGCCCATTTCGCTGACCGCCTATACACCTTGTTTTCGCAGCGAGGCCGGATCGTACGGGAAAGATGTGCGCGGCATCATCCGGCAGCATCAGTTTCAGAAGGTGGAACTGGTGAAATTCACGCGGCCGGAAAATTCCTACGAGCAGCACGAGAAGCTGACCCACGATGCCGAGGAAGTTCTCGAGAAACTGGGTCTGCATTACCGCGTGGTCACGCTGTGCACAGGCGACATGGGGGCGGCGGCGGCCAAAACCTATGACATCGAAGTCTGGCTGCCGGGACAGCAGTTGTTTCGCGAAATTTCATCGTGCTCGAATTTCGAGTCGTACCAGGCGCGGCGGGCGAATATCCGCTACCGTCCGGAGGGTAAGAACAAGTCAGAACTGGTGCACACGCTGAACGGCAGCGGGTTAGCGGTCGGCCGCACCTGGGTCGCGATTGTGGAGAACTACCAGCAGGCGGACGGAAGCGTGGTGATTCCTGAAGCGCTGCGCGGGTACATCGGGACGGATCGCATTACGCCGAAGAGCTTCTAGCTCCTAGCTGCTAGCTTCTAGCCGAAACCACATCCGCGAAGGAGACAAGCTAGTAGCTAGTAGCCGGAAGCCAGGAGCTAGTACACTTGCAGAGAGCAGAAGTGACGACGACCGCGCCCGGCGCGCCCCTGCCGATGAATTCCATCTGGCGAACAATTCGCGGATACATTTTGTGGCAGTATGAGCGTGGCACATTGCACTACGACATTATGGTCACGCTGATCCTGATCTTCATTTTCTTCTCTCCCCGCGTGATCGATTTCAACGACAAACCGATCGCGCGCAATCCACATCCAACCGATGTAGTGGTCACGACCGACGCCCAGGGAAATCTGCTCTACCAGGTCGAAGCGAGCGCCATTTCGCCGGGCGACGATCATTCCGTGCGCGAGCAGCTGCGGCGCATTATCGAGCCGATTTCCGGCGCGGTGGCGATCGTCAGTTATGAGCCCGTCTCCGACCGCAAGGGACAGGTGCAAAGCTACAAAGTGGTGGTGAAGCGGGAGTAGTAATACTCAGTTGCCAGTTGTCAGTAGTCAGTTGCCAGTTGCCAGTGAGAACGGCCAGATTCGCAAGCACCAATGAAGAATCTCGCATTTATCTTGCCTGTCGCGCTCGTGTGGGGCCTGCTGCACCGGGGCGTTCCTCCGCAGAAGCCTGCCGATTCGGCCAGTTCCAGCAGTCTGGAATCGGTTCTCAAGAAAATGGATGCGGCCGCCGCGAGTTTCCGCACCACCCAGGCCGAATTCGAATGGAGCACGTACGAAAAAGTCATCCAGGAAGTCGACGACGTCGAGTCCGGCACCATCTATTACCGCCGCAACGGCAAGGACATCGAGATGATGGCGGAAGTTAAGAAGATAGGACCGAGCGCGGCGGAGATGAAACCTGAGCCCAAGTATGTGCTGTTCAGCGGGGGCACCATCCGCCTCTATCAGCCCAAGCTCGACCAGGTCACCGAATACGATCTGGGCAAGAACAAGGCGGACTTTGAGAGCTACCTGGTGCTCGGCTTCGGAGGCAGCGGGCAAGAGTTGCTGAATACCTTCGATGTGACTTACATCGGGGCAGAGACCATCAATGGCGTGACTGCAGCCAAGCTTCAGCTAGTCCCGAAATCGCAGAGGGTCCGCAACAACTTCCAGCAGATTCTGCTCTGGATCGACCTGGACAAAGGAATCGCTGTGCAGCAGCAATTCTTTGACCCGCAAGGCGACTATCATCTCACCAAATATTCCTCGATCCGGGTAAACGACAAGATCGCCGACAGCGTTTTCCGGCTGAAGACTACCAGCAAGACGCAGACTATTTCACCTCGCGCCTAAGTTGTTGAATATAAAGAACAAGAAGGTGTGATCAGAATTGCACTTGGGACGATATACTGACCCCACCCTTCAGTTGGGTTCATTTCATGGCCAAAGTTTTTACGATTACAGTCCCTCCTAAGCTGGGAAATAAGCGCCGAGAGCGCACCTCAGATCCGCGTTACGTGGATGGGCAGCGCCTGCTGATCGAAGCGATGAAATATCTGGCGCAGGCCGATCCGGTCAAGAACCGGCCGGCAATCGAACTCATCTCCGAGCACGTCCGCACCCGCTTCCGCATGAGCGACTCGCCGCTGGGATAGGGCTCTCATCGAGAGATTCTTCGAGCCTCCGCTTTCCCAGAACATCCGCGCAATAAAACGGGGGCGGATTTTCTCCGCCCCGTGAATCAACTTGAACAATTTCTCAGAATTCGTACCGCAGCGAGAATTGCATCACACGCGGAACGCTCAGGGTAGTGGTGTATTTGCCAAACTCGCCAAAGTTCAGGCCGAAATTATAGGCAGCCTGAGCCGCGTCGAAGCGGGGCGTGTTGGTCACGTTGAATGCTTCCCAAGCGAATTTCAGCGTCTGTGCTTCCGTAATCTTCCAGGTCTTATACAGGCCGTTGTCCAGAGAGAAGTACCCGGGCCCGCGCAGTTCGTTACGCTGCCCGGACTCTCCCGGATAGGGGAACCGGAACGAGTTGACAGCCTGTCCTGTCGGACTTACGTCCTGCCACATCGTGCGATCGCCGTTGGCTTGAGTATGGACCCCGACTTTTCCGGGATTTGCAGTCTCGACCGCAGCGCCCTGAACTTCCCAGTTCGTGGACCAGCCGTTGCCTGAAGCCATCGTGAAGGGCAGCCCGCTGGTCCAGTGGAAGATGCCGGAGAAGCCCCATCCTCCAAACACCGCGTCCATGAACTTGTTCGCGCCGCTCCCGTAGCGTCTGCCTCGCCCAAAGGGGAATTCGTAGACCCAGTTGGCGTTGATCTGATGTTTCATATCGAAATCCGAGACCCCCCGCATTTGCCGGGGAGAGAAGGAATTGATGATCTGACTGAAGAATCCGCCCCCTTCAAACAGGCTGATGCGCTGCGCATTGGAACCAACATCAATGGACTTGGAGAAGGTGTAGTTGAAATCGAATTGCAACCCGCTGCTCATGGCTTTGCGCAAGCTGAGCTGCAGGCTGTGGTAGGCGCTGTTGCCGATGCTGCGCCAGGCGTAGAGGGAGGAGAACTGGTCGTCCCAGAAATGGAAGTCCCCGTAGCTTCCATTCAGCGTGGAGCAAGCCGGCGCGCAGTCGTTGCCATTCCAGCTCTGAGGAAGATCCGCGTAGAACAGTGCCGTAGTCTCGTTGAATGCATCACAGGAAAACTGGTCATACATCGCCTGCGTGGCGGTGAAACTGGAAGATGGCAAATTGCCCGAATTGGGCGCACATCCGCTCCCGCCAAGGAGCCCAAAGCCGGGCTTACCTGCCGCGGTCGGCCACAGGTTCTCCCAGAATGGAATGGGGGCCAATTGACTGACGTCCGTTCCGGCGACAGACGCTTTGGTGAGCATCGTCGCTGCCGTAAAGTAGTCCATCTTGGAAGCGGGATCGACCATATCCTGGGCCAAGGCGAGGTCTTCCTCTTGCATCAGCCGATGGGCGAGGCGTCCGACGTAGGAAGCTTCAAGGACGAAATTTCGGCTGAGTTCGCGGCTGATGGACAAGTCGAAAACGTGCGAGTAGGGAGTCTTGAGCTTATCGTCCAGACCCCAGTAGATGGCGAAAGATCCCGGATTGAGGAGGGTGGGAGGTGTAACCAAGCCCGGAAACGCGGCGGGCGGCGGGCCCACCACCTGCTGGCCGCAAAAGCTCGTGTTTGCCGGCGGCAGCGTATAGAGATCAGTCATGCGAGGCGTGCAATCCACTTGCTGCGTGCCGGCGGGGTTCACAAGTGAGGTGGTCAGGCCGAAGGAGCCTTCCCGGTCGAAAGTGTTTACGATGCCCTCGCCGAAGTGGTCGAAGTAGATGCCGTAACCGCCTCGGATCGAGCTCTTGCCGGCGCTCCCAAACAGCGCATGCATAAAGCCGCTGCTCGAATGTGGCGAGTATGCGAATGCGAAGCGAGGCGCGAGGTCCTTGTAATCCCAGGCCCAGTACGGTTGCTTGCCGTTCCCCTGCCCGGCAAGGGCCATTTGCACCAGCCCGCCGGGATCCTGCGAGTTAAGAGATTTCCCCTGCGCCATGTTTACGCTACGTTGGGTAAACCAGTTATTCAGGCTGATGGTGGGCGATACCTGGTTGCCATGTATTTCGAATGGCGGTTGCAGCAGCGAGTAGCGCAGGCCTCCGGTGAGCACCAGGTTCGGTGTGACGCGCCAGCTGTCCTGGAAGTAGAACTCACCCTCGTGGCTTTTGAAATTCCGGGTGATCAGCTGTCCGGAATTGAAAAAGTGTCCCGTCTTGTCCTGATTGTAGATCTTGTTGGTTTCGGTGAGCAGACCGGCAACTGCAGCAGTGGCGAAGTCGTAATTAGTGGTCCAACTGTCATCGACCGCCGGATATCCACCGATAGAGGGATCCAGACTGACTCCCTGGCCTGCGAGTCCGGGGACAATCAACCAGTACACATTTGTTTCGGCCCACGAATAGTTCACATCATTGCCGGTGCGGTTGTTTGTGATGATGCGCAGATTCCCGCCAAATTGGAACGTATGCTTACCTTTGGTCCAGCTTACGTCGTCGACGATATTGTGGACAGGAACATTGGTAAAGGTGGAGGGCGTGAAACCCGCACCTTGGACATCGGCCTGGCCGCGGAAGTGGTTGTAATCGGCGACGCCCAGGCCGGCTTGCCCGATACCCTGCCGGATCAATCCATAACGCAGGTTATTGATGAGCGTGCTGCTAAACAGAGCGGTGTACCCGACGGAAAGTCCCTTGCTGTTGTTAGTGTCGAATTCATTCGCCGGAAGACCTGGGAATTGCGGGGGCGTGCTGCTATGCCAGTTTTGCAGCTGGCCTTTCGCAAACAGGCTGTGTTTGCCGTCCTGGGTCAGCTTATAGTCCAGTTTGAAAAGGTAGGTCATATGTTTCGTGGGGTTGGGCGCTGCGAACGTAAAGCCACGTTCATCAAGGCCATCGCCCACCGCGTCGGTATTCGGCGAGGGGTATTTCGTAAAGATCGCGTTCGGGTTGGAATTGTTGACGTTTGCTACATACGGGTCGGCGCCCCCGTCGTAAGGATATCCCGCGGCGGTCCAGTTGCAGGTCGCGGGGACAGCGGATGCACAGCCCTGATCAGTGTTGGCCAAACCGGCGGGCGTGATGGACACTACTCCATTCGACGAAACACTGTAGTTGCCGCTGGGATCGACGAACCCGGGTTGGCAAGTTGGGTCTGTCGGGTCACAGGGGCCTTCCGGATACTGCATGATGCCGAGGCGCATGTTGTCGCTGGGGACAATGTGGGTCGTCTGTATGGCTTCGTTGGTGCGCTGTCCTTCAAAACCTCCGAAGAAGAAGAGGCGGTCCTTCTTGATCGGACCACCGACCCAGGCGCCAAAGGTATTGCGGTGCAGCACGCCGGGATTGTTGGGCAGACCCTGCCTAAGTTGCGCCTGCTCGTTAAACCAGTCATTAGCCTGGCCGATGTTGGAACGGTTGTACTCGTACAACGAACCATGAAAACCATTGGTTCCGCTCTTGGTCACCATATTGACCTGCGCCCCGGAGGAGCGGCCGGAATCGGCGTTGGAGTTGGTGGTGGTCACGCGGAATTCCTGAATCGAGTCCAGCGGAACTCGGAGCGCCCCCTGAAACGCGTAGCCCTGCAACTGGTCGTTGTTGTCCAGGCCATCCACGGTCACGTTGGTCTGGTCGCTGCGGGCCCCGGCCACGGCTCCGGCGCGACTGTCCGCGGTCAGATTCGGCTGGGTGTTATCGAAATTCGTCGCTCCAAGAAACGTTACGCCGGGCTGCAGACTCAGAATCCCGACTGGGTCGCGGCCCTCCGAAGGAAGGTTCGCGAGTTGGTCGCTGTTGAACACGTGCCCCTGGCTGGCGTCGGTCGTGTTCACCAGCGGGGCAGCGCCCGTTACCTCGACCACTACAGTCGCACCCTTGACCTCCATGGTGACGTTGAGCGTCGCCGGTTGGCTCACCTGCAGGACAACTCTGTCCTGCTTTAGGGTTGCGAATCCTGCCGCCGCTATTGTCAGCGTGTAGGTTGCTGGCGGAACTTCGAGGAATTGATACACGCCGTCATTGCCAGATTTTGTGGTTCGTGAAAACCCGGTTGCGGGATTTTCAAGCGTGATGGTCGCACCCTGCAGCACCGCGCCCTTGGGATCGGCAATCGTGCCGCGCAAGGAGGTCGTAGCCGTTTGGGCCGAAACGAGCATGCCGACGGCGAGAAGAAAACTGAAGAGCAGAGTAACTACACGTGAGCTAGAACGCATGGGGAAGCTCCTTTACCCACGAGGGCGTTACATCCCGGATTTTGTACTCGCCCAGGGAACATAAAAGGCTTGCCTGAGACCCTGGGGCTCTGATGGAGCCGATTGTGCAACTGTCAGGCCACCGTTTTCAAGCTTAATTTTCAATCTATTAGGGCTCTTAACAGTGTTAACACGCGGTCAACACATGCGCTCTGACATAACACATATTCACATTCTGGGAGGCACCGCTCAGGTGAGCTTCGGACAAAACCGGGCAGAGGCCAGAAAAATCAGCACCGGATAACACTCCAGCGTGTAACGGGGCTCCGGGTTCTCCAGCGTTCCCAGGAAGACGGAGCGGAGCACGAGAAACAAAACAAATAGTCCAAGCCCAAAAAATTTGTAGCCCCGCACCAGGCGGGCGGCCGCCATCGCGGCATACAGCAGGCCAATCAGGCCGAAAACCAGGCTGACGGTGAGCCAGCGTGAGTCGTCGTTAAATTCCCACCAGCGCGGGTCGGAGGGAAGCAACTCCGTCCGGGGGCGCAGCCACATGTCGACAATGCGGACCGCCGGTAGCCACAGGTAATATCGCAGGGGCGCGGCACGGATGCGCTCTGCTGCCAGAGCGGCGAAACGGGCATCGAGATCGGCGGTCATCTCGTGGTCCTGGTTGTAGTCGGCGAACAAGGCGCTGGTGACGGCTTGCTGCTGGTCCGAATCGAAGGCGCGGCTGGGCAAGCGGTTCACGTCGAGTTCCTGCCCAGGTACCGGCCAGTAGATCTCCTGAACGGAGACGTAGTCAGCCATCCAGGTCTTGACCCAGCGGTTGAAGCCGGCTATCACCAGTTCGTCAGAATCCGTGGCATAGCGCGGCGCCAGCGGTTCGAAGCGATGCAGGGTGTGCAGGTTGCGCAGCGTCCACGGGACCAAGGGCGCAAGAGCGCCCGCCGCAACCAGGACTCCGGCCAACACGATCGACCGAGGGCTGAACGATGGGCCATTTTGAGCGGGACGAAAGCGGCGCAGAAGCAGCCACAACAAATAGCCGCCTATAGCTACAAGCAATAAGCCGCCGTCGGGCCGCAGCAGAATTCCTGCTCCCACGGAAAGCCCGCAGCCGAGCCAGACCAGATGAGCGTTTCGCGCACCCGCAGCGACCTCGCCAACCCCCAACCCGCGCAGCGCCAAATCCAGCGCCAGGGTCGTGAAAAAAATCTCCAGGGTTTCGGTCAAAGCTGCCGCTGCATAGTTGGCGAGGAAGGGACAGAGCGCCGCGAGAAGAAATGCGGCTTTGGCGGCCCGTTCCGACGAAAAAACACGCCGTGCCAGGTCAGCCATCAGAAAGCAGGTCGCAAGATCGAACAGCACCTGCACCAGCAGAACCGCTCGGAAATTTTCGATTCCGAAGAGAGCGAAGATGACCGCCAGAAATGCCGGGTAGCCCGGCAACCGGGAAAGAGTGGGCGCGATCACCCCGGAATCGGTGACGCCGTAAATACCGTGCTGCAGCCAGTTCTCGGCGATATTGGCATAGAGCTTGGAGTCATCGACCACCGCGGGGAACCACACCACAAACACCAGCCGCAGGCCCACCGCTGCCAGGCTCGCCCACACCAAGAACCGCGCCTGCTTCGGTACGAACCGCTCTACCAGTTCCCGCACGCAGGCAATATAACGCGTTTGCGGCCATTGCGGCGGTGAGAAAGTGCCCCGTACGACCGAGGACAGCCAACTCGCTTCTTTCCTGGCGGCCGCCGGATGGTAATGTCCTAATTTAGTTCTTTCACCACAGAGTCACAGAGACACAGAGGAACCCAACTGCTTGGCAAAGTCCTCCGCTTCCGGCCTTTACGGGTTTCGAGGTCTTCTCTGTGACTCCGTGCCTCCGTGGTGAAGAAAGGCGGATTAGGGCACTACCCGCCGCATCGAAGAATTGACCCTGTGGCGCCCGCGGCATACGATGAAAGCTCCGTTTCTCCATGGCTGAGCCAGTCTTTTATGATCCCCGACGCGCGCGGTGGAAACGCCTGCGGCGCTTGCTCGACGCCCTGGCCGTCGCCGTTTCCGCGTTGGTGATCTTCTTCGTCTTTACGGCTCTGCGCGATGAACCCCTGCCGGAGCTTTTGTTTTCCCCTCAGAAGCGCGCGCTCAAGGCGCTGAAAGAAAGCGACAAGGAAAAAGCCCGCGAACACCAGAAGAAGCTGGCCGCGCGCTCTCACCGCAAATCGAAACTGGCGGCGTCGCAGGTGAAACTCAATGAGGAAGAAGGAATCCGCGCCGCCTTCTACGTGCCCTGGGACGCGGCCAGTTTCTCGTCGCTGCGCGAGTATGCCCGCCAGATCGACATGCTGTATCCCGATTGGTTGCATGTATTGACCGCCGACGGCCACCTGCAAGGGGTGGACGATCAGACCAACAAGTTCTTCGACGTCGTGCAAGGCAACACCGTCGGCTCGGTCGATGACCGGGTGATGCCTTTCCTCAAGGCGGAAGACGCCGGCATGGAAGTCTTTCCCATGGTCAACAATTTTGACGGGACGGACTGGGTAGGAGAGATTGTAAAGTTCCTGAACGATCCCGACGCGCGCGCGCGGTTCCGCCGGCAGGCGGCGCAGTTTCTCTCTTCCGGCCGCTACCGGGGCTTGATGATCGATTTCGAGGCTTTTCCGGCAGCGGGGCAGCCCGGTTATGTCGCGCTGCTGCAAGAACTGTCGGGCGATCTGCATGCCCGCAGCATGAAACTCTACGTCGCGGTCCCGCCGCACAACGGCGAGTTTGACTATCCCGCAGTCGCGGCGGCTGCCGACGGCGTGGTACTCATGAACTACGACGAGCATTACCCCGGGGCCGCATCCGGACCTGTGGCGTCCCAGGACTGGTTCGTTCAGAACCTGACCTTCGCAAAAACGGTGATCCCGCAGGAAAAAATCATTTGCGCCATTGCCAATTACGGCTACGACTGGGTGCTCAAGCCGAAAAAAGGGAAACTGCCGCCGGAGGCGCACGACATCAGCGTCAGCGTGCAAGAGGCGTGGCTGGCTGCGCGCGACTCCGACGAAGACATCACCTTCGACGACGACGCTTTGAACCCTCATTTCAGCTACCTCGACGAATATAGCTTGCGCCACGACGTCTGGTTCCTGGACGCGGTGACTGCTTTGAATCATATGCGGTCGGCACAAACCCTGGGCATTCGGACCTTCGCCCTATGGCGGCTCGGTGGCGAGGATCGCTCCCTGTGGCGGGTGTGGGACGTGCCCGGCGAGCAGGGCGCTTCCGACAAACTCAAGGACGTTCCGCCGGGAGCCGATGTGGACATGGAGGGCCAGGGCGAAATCCTGCGCGTCGAAGACACGCCGGCTCACGGCACGCGCGATCTCTCCATCGATCCCAACACCGGGCTGATCACCGACGAGGTCTTCCAGTCCTTGCCGGAACCCTATCGTGTCGCGCGCTACGGATACAGCCCGAACAAAGTCGCAATCACATTTGACGACGGCCCCGACCCGGAGTGGACTCCCAGGATTCTCGACGTGCTGAAGGCCAAACATGCCAGCGCGACGTTCTTCCTCATCGGCATCCAGACCGACAAGTTCCCCGGCATCGCCAAGCGGATTTACCGTGAAGGCCACACCATCGGGAACCACACTTTTACCCATCCCGACGTCAGCAACATCTCCACCGCCCATATGAGGGTGGAACTGAACCTCACGGAGCGGCTCTTCGCCAGTCTGCTGGGAGTCCGCACCACGCTGATGCGGCCGCCTTACGCCATTGACGAGGAACCCGACACTGCCGACCAGGTGCGCCCGCTGGAGATTCCCCAGGAGATGGGCTACATCACCGTGGGCAACCGCATTGACCCCAACGACTGGAGCGATATTCCCCACCGCCGATCCGCGGAAGAAATCACACTTACTGTGCTGTCGGATCTGCCGCCCTGCCGCCCGGAGAATCTGCATTGCGGCAACATTGTGCTGCTGCACGACGGCGGCGGCAACCGCGCGGAAACCGTGCGCGCCCTGCCCATGATCATCGATGGAATTCGAGCTCGAGGCCTCGAGATCGCACCCGTCTACGATCTGCTGGGCAAGACCAGGGCCGACGTGATGGCGCCCTTGCCGGCCGGAGAGCTCTGGGCGGCACGGCTTGACAGCCTGGCTTTCTGGCTCTTCGACGCGGGCATCATCACCATCACCTGGATTTTTCTGATCGGCGACCTGCTTATGACCGGCCGATTGCTCTTTATCGGAGCGGCCGCGGTCTATGACCGGCTGCACGAGAAGATCTTCGGCAGGCCCGCGGAAGTGGCATCGTACCGGCCAAAAGTCGCGGTCCTGATCCCCGCTTACAACGAAGAAAAAGTCATTGAGCGGACAGTGCGCGCCGCGCTCAATTCCAAATATCCCAACCTGCGCGTCATCGTCATTGATGACGGCTCGAAAGATCACACCCTCGACGTGGCCCGCCGCGCCTTTGCCGCCGAGGCCGCCGCGGTTAAGGTCTTGATTCTCACCAAGCCGAACTCCGGCAAGGCTGAGGCTCTCAACTACGGCATTGAGCACATCGGAGATGCTGAACTGTTCGTGGGTATCGATGCCGACACCATCATCGCACCGGACGCGATCTCACGACTGGTGCCGCATTTCATCAATCCCAAAGTCGCCGCCATCGCGGGCAATGCCAAGGTCGGCAACCGGGTGAATCTGTGGACGCGCTGGCAGGCGCTCGAATACATCACCAGCCAGAACTTCGAACGCCGCGCCCTCGACGTTCTGGGCGCGGTCAGCGTGGTGCCGGGAGCGATCGGAGCATGGCGCGTTTCCGCGGTGCGCGAGGCCGGCGGATATCACCTGGACACGGTCGCCGAAGACGCCGACCTCACCATGGCTCTGCTTCGCCTCGGCTACCGGGTCGAATATGAGGACATGGCGCTCGCCTACACCGAAGCCCCGACCAACGCGAGTGGCTTGATGCGCCAGCGGTTCCGCTGGTCGTTCGGAATTCTCCAGTCCGTGTACAAGCATCGCGCGGTTGTCGCTCGCAAGGGCGTGCTGGGCTGGGTGGCACTACCCAACATTGTGATCTTCCAGATTCTGCTGCCGCTGGTGTCGCCGCTGATTGACATCATGTTCGCCGTGGGCACGATCTGGTATTTCATTCAGAAACATTTCCATCCCGACTCGACTGACCCGGCCAGCTTCCACCGGCTGGTGGCCTTCTTCTTCGCGTTCCTGGTGATTGATTTCTTCGCCTCGGCGATCGCGTTTGCCCTCGAGCGCCGCCGTCCCGACGACAAAGAAGATGTGTGGCTGCTCAGCCAGGTCTGGCTGCAGCGCTTCGCCTACCGCCAGTTATTTTCAGTGGTGCTGTTCAGGACGCTGAAACGCGCGCTCGAAGGCCGCCGGTTTGCCTGGGACAAACTGGAGCGCACGGCCGCGGTGAAGTATGTGCCGGCGGAGAACCACGATTCCGTGAATGTTCCTTAGCCGCACATTCCCTGGCTGCCATCCTGAACGACCCGGACTGTCTTTGGCGGCGCGCAGCCGGCCGGGCGAATGGTTCGATAGGCATGGGCCAAGGCGGGTGATGCCCGCTCGTTCCGCCGCCGAACAAGAGCAGCACGCTTGACTCCTCGCGTCGGCCCAGGCGCCTAGCATTCGTTGAAAACAAACAACTTCTTGGCTTCGTTTCGCAAATTCAACGCAGGCTTTGTCAGCGTGCCGCAGATGGCTAACGGTGTGGGCAAAGCCAAGCTTGGCTTGCGGCCGGACCATGGCCGGCGACTATCGGTTCGGAATCCTCCAGGCGGGTTCCAAGTTCTCGCTGCTGCTATCTCAACACTACAACTGCCAGGCGTGAACGCTCGAACAGCCAACCCCACCCATGCCTTGGGAAGACTACTGCGGGCGATCCTCCAGGGCAGAGAGCAGTACCCGAGCCAGGTGCAGGCCGTGGTTACCAATCCGTGACATGGGGCTCAGGTCACATGAATTCCTGTGATTTCATTTCTCTGTCTGTCCGGTCAGTAGCCAATCCACTGACTTCTGGAACTCTTTGCTGATCGCAAACAGTACAGCTGCACCAGGCTCCTTTCCCCCATGTTCCAGTGCTGAAAGGTAACTTTGCGTGATGCCGATGCGGCGTGCGAACTGGGCCTGCGTCATGTCGAAACCCCTGAGTTCCCGGATTCTTCTACCGATGGCACGGAGGTCGATTTGCGCTCTACCCTTCGATTTTTTTCTTGATCGCAACATCTCTATTGAGATACAATAGTTCTATTGAGATACAAGCCTGACAGTATCAATTCCGTTTGGGGCCAAGGATCCATGACGCATGTTTACCCCTGTTTGTTTTAGCTTGGTCGCGGCGAGTTGGCAATTGATGATTCTGGATCGGGAAAACTTGCAACACGCGTTGTTCCGGAGATATGGCAATGGAGAAAAAGTCGGTTACGTACGAATCAAACATAAGGATAGCCAGGCAGCTGTGGCATCGAATTTCCCCGGCGAGTTCACGTGCTCTAAGACAACTCACCTCCGAACATCAGCTCTCTGTTGCAGCGGGGGATCTGCTACTTCTCGAGGGTCGATGGTATGTGTCGCATACAGGGTTGTTGGGCATTGCCCGCCGAAACCGTTGTGCTGGTATTCACGTCCAACCCGTTCCGGCATTCTGTGACGCCTCAGCTCAACGCTGGGCGTTTGCAGCCACAGTGTACAAGTCCAAAACCTGCCGGGGCTTCGTCGGTTACGGCGATGCCGACCCGTCCAACGTTTCTCCGCTCGTCCATGGCGCCGAGATGCGCGTAGCCGAGACTCGCGCCGTCAACCGAGCCTTGCGCAAGGCCTACGGCATCGGCATCTGCTCGGTCGAGGAAATCGGTTCCTTCGCCAGCCAACCGGCTTCGAGCCCAGAGTCCAAGAAGCTACCGCAGCCGGCAAACGGCAACGGGAACCACGGCGGCCCAAAGGTCCGCGACCGTCTCTGCCAGATTATCCGCCAGCATCAACTCGATCCCGCTCTGGTCAAGGCGTATGCAACCGATTTCTGCGGAGCCAAGGCCCTGCGCGATGCTACCCGTGAACAGGTGGAAAACTTCGTTACGCATCTGGCCGATTGGGCCGAGAAGGACCGCAATGCCTTGCTCTGCCAGCTCAATAGCTACCTCGGCCAGAAAGAAGGAGCCGCATGAGACGCCAGATCACCGGCCTGCACGCCGCCGATCGCAATGCCGCCGAGCAGGTACCCGACGGCATCTTCTTGGTTCGCGTGCAACGAGCCCGTTTTTGTCGGCAGGCACAAAAACCCTACTACACGCTCACCCAGGTCATTCTGGAGCCCAGCCGTTTTGCCGGCCGCGTCCTTTCCAGCCGACTCTATTGCAACCCGAAGGCCCTGTGGAAACTGAGCTGGTTTCTGCGCGACTTTGGCTACGACACCGAGTTGCTAGGACGCGACGAGGTGGACGAGAGTCAGCTCATAGGCTTGCGCGGAGTCGTCAAGGTCAGCCACATCGTGTTCAATGGCGCTTCCCTGCTCCGGCTCGACGGTTTCGCTCCTGCTGGTCGCTGGGAAGAACTCTCGCCCAACAATCTGGATAACTCACAGGTGGCCTGAATGACTTACAGCTACACCCAGATCAGCCAGTACCTCAGCTGCCCGCGGCGTTACCGGCACCGCTATCTCGATGGCTGGAAGGAGAAAGACACCCGGGCAGCAATGCTGTTCGGCCGTGCCTTCGAACAAGCCCTGGGCGCTTATTTTCGCCGGGAAGATCCTGGAGCAGTCCTGTTCGCCGAGTGGTCTGCTTGTCAGAGCCAGGGCTTGCACTATGCTAACGGGGACTCCTGGGACCGCATGCTCCGGCAAGGAATCATCCTCTTGACCCGATTCTGCCAGGACGATCGTATCCAGGTCCGCCAGCCTCGACGCAACCTGCAGATCAAGTTCACACGGCCCGTTACTGAAAACAACGACTTCGTCGCCTACATTGACGCCATCGGCCGACTCGACGGCAGGCGCTGCCTGCTCGAGTGGAAGACCACTGCGAGCCGATACCCGGAAGAGCCTGAGGGATTGTTGGCCTTGGATCCGCAACTGGTCTGCTACTCCTGGATGACAGGCATCTCGGAAGTCGCCCAGGTCGTGTTCGTTCGCAAGCGACTGGTCGAGGTCCAGTACCTGCGCACCACCATCACCGACGAACAGCGCCAGGAGTTCGGTCGCTTGGTACAAAACGCGATCCGAAGCATTGAGTCTGCCGAGTTCCCGCCCCACAGCGGCATCCGCTTCCCGCAGAATCCCTGCAGCAGCTGCCCCTATGTAGGCCTTTGTCTAGGACGGCAGGAAATGGTCGACGCCGCTCTCGTACGGCGTCCGGGAGCAGAAGATCTTGGTTGGCTTGACGAGCTTACTTATTAAGGATCCGCCCATGCCGCCAAAGTTCAATCGCCGCCGCGCCCTGTTCGTCCTGGGCAAGATTGACGAGATTCTGAGCTGGGAGCAGCACAAGGAAACAGAGCGTGACACCAAGTTCGTGGAACTCGGGCGCTATCTGTGTGAGGTGCGGGCGGGACAGTACTGGCGGCTGGAGAACCTCAAGTCTTTCGACGAGTTCCTGGAGAGGCGATTTCCGGGGTCGCGGCGGAAGGCTTATTACCTGATGTCGATCCACGAGCACCTGCCGCCGCAGGCAAGAAAGCAGCTGAAGGAAGTGGGCTGGACGAAAGGGCTGGAGCTAGCCAAGCTGGCCCGGCGGGACGGGCAGCACTTCGATTGTGCAACCTGGTTGCACAAAGCTCGTCAGATGCCGAAAGAGGAGTTCCAGCAGGAGGTGGAAAAGGAACTGACGGGGCGGGAAACGGAACCGTGGGAGATTATCTATTTCAAACTGTACCAAAGCCAGATGCCCGTCATTGAGAAAGCGATCGAAACGGCGGCTCTCATGCTCGGAACTGACAAGTCTCGCGGCTACTGTCTGGAGATGATCTGTGCAGACTTTCTGGCGGGGGCCAACCTGGACAACGGAGATCCTGAGACCCTGCTCTTTTCGGCGACGCGCTTCTTCCGCTTTCTGCCGGAAGCCCAAAAGCAAGTCTTCCTCAAGACACTGAGTGAGGAAGCGGCATGAACGACATCCGCCCCAAGGTCGAGCGTCTGCGGCTCGATCCCGGCTCCTACGAAACTCTCCGGCAGCAGGTGCTAAGCCGCGACGGCTGGCGTTGTCAATCGTGCGGCACGATTTCAAACCTTGAGGTCCACCACCAACAATTTCGCAGCAACTCCGGCGGCGATTCCGAGCTGAACCTGATCACGTTGTGCAGGACCTGCCACACCGGCGTACATAGAGAGCTTCAAAAGCCACGAAAGTAGCCCGTCTCGCTCTTTTCGATTGCCATTAGCCGTGAGAATAGCGAATGAAGCTATTCTCGCCACTGCCCTCCTCTCGAGCTTCCCCTAAACCAAGCGTGCTCCTATCCACGGCGCCCTAGCGTCCCTCTCGACCAACGCTACAGCTTCTGCTCTTCTGCATCCTGGCGCGTTGATCAGCCTTACCGGAACAGCAATCCCGCAAACTCCGCCAAATTCCTCCGCCAGACCATCCATGTGTGCTGCCCTGGCGTTTCGATGTCGGTGTGCTCCACCCCTTTCGACTTTAGCCATTCGCGCAGATTGCGATTCGCCGTGATCAGCCGGTCTTCCGTGCCGCAGGCGATCCACAGCAGCCGAATCTGTTGGTTCGCCTTGGCGTCGAGATCAGGAAAATCCTTATCGAATGGCTCCGGCAGGCCACCCGAACTGAAAGCTCCGATCCAGGCAAATTTGACGAGGTTATTAAGTCCCGTTAACAACGATTCCGTTCCGCCCATCGAAAGGCCGGCAATCGCGCGCGAGTTGCGATCGGAAGCGACGTGGTACTCGGTCTGTGCCAAGGGTATGACCTCGGTGAGCAGCACCTCGCGGAACTTTGACAGATTCTTAGCCCGCATGTCGTGATCCGAGTTGCCCCATCCCGCCCGGACGTACTCCATCGTGCCGTAGCCCAGCGGCATCACAACTATCATGGGCTTCGCTTTGCCAAGCGCAATCAGATTGTCGAGAATCACGTTCATGTGACCGGCGGCCGTCCATGCGCTGGCGTCGTCGCTGAAACCGTGCAGCAGGTAGAGCACGGGATAGGTTTTCTTCGAGGCCGGGTCATAGCCCGGAGGAGTGTAGACGTAGAAATCGCGCTGATCGTCGGCCACCATTGACCTGTAGAAATGATGGTGAATTTGTCCGTGAGGCACATCGTTTACTTCCCACGGCAGCGAGGCGCCACCGGGTACCCATAGCGCGTTCGCGGGCGTCAGCAGGTTCGGAACCAGCAGCGAATTCAACGGATCCATCATACGGACGCCATCGGCAATGAATGAGTAGCCGTAGTAGTCAGGATTCAACGGCGCGGTGGTGACGCTCCACACGCCCTGCTCATCTTTCTGCATGGGCACAGGCTCGGCGCCTTCGCGCTCCAGCTTCACCTCGATGGCGTTCGGAGCGTGGAAACGAAACGTGACGCTGTTGTCGGAGTGCACTTCCGGACTGACCAGTGCGGGCGGCCTTTGCGGAGGCGGAACTGGCGCGGGTTTGGCCTGCTCCGCTCTCACAAAAAAGGAAGACAAAAGGAACAAGAAAACAACAAGGATTGCGCGAAGTTTCACGGCTGTCTCCTGGATGGGAACGGCCAATTGTATAGCCCTTGGGGTCGTCGCGCGCCAACGCTATTTGAAGGAACGGCGGAATCGGGCCAGTCGGCCGTAGATGTCGTTACTTGTTTTTCGCAGCAACATCCAACCTTGCCTGGGCCCGCTGCAGCGCATTCAGCGCGCGTTCCACGTCAACGCTGGTGTCGCCGCTCGTCAGCCGCTGTTCGGCGCGTTCCTTGGCCTTGCGGGCGCGTTCCACGTCAATCTCCGATGGACGCTCTGCCGTCTCGGCGAGAATCGTCACTTTGTCCGGCAGCACTTCGGCGAAGCCCCAGGCCACGGCCAGCCGCTGGACATTTGAGGTCGAACCGGAATTCTCACGGAAACTCACCTCCCCGACCGCCAGTTCCGTGATCAGCGGCGCGTGCCCCGGCAAAATTCCGAGATACCCGTTCCTTCCGGGAATCTGGATTTCTTCCGCCGCCTTGGTCTCCACGACCTTCTTTTCCGGCGTGACGATCTCGAGTTGGAATGTATCTGCCATATAAAACCGGCGTCAGACTTCAGACCTTGGACCTCAGGAAACCACCGGCCGTCTGAGGTCCGACGTCCGAGGTCCGCTTTTATGCTGCTGCCTTCATCTTCTCTGCCGCTTCCAGCACTTCTTCGATCGGCCCCTTCATGTAAAACGCCTGTTCCGGGATATCGTCGTACTTGCCTTCGACGATCGCCTTGAAGCCCTTCACCGTGTCGGCGATCTTGACATAACGCCCCGCCGCGCCGGTGAACTGCTCGGCCACGTGGAACGGCTGCGAGAGGAAGCGCTGAATCTTGCGCGCCCGCGCCACAGTCAGCTTCTGATCTTCGCTCAACTCGTCGATACCGAGAATAGCGATGATGTCCTGCAGGTCCTTGTAAGTTTGCAGCGTCTTCTTCACCATCTGCGCCACGTCGTAATGCTCCTGCCCGACGATGCGCGGATCGAGAATGCGCGAGGTCGAAGCCAGCGGATCAACCGCAGGATAGATGCCGATCTCCGTCAACGCTCGCGAAAGCACCGTGGTCGCATCGAGGTGGGCGAACGTGGTGGCGGGAGCGGGGTCGGTCAAATCGTCGGCGGGCACATAGATCGCCTGCACCGACGTGACCGAACCCTTCTTCGTCGACGTGATCCGCTCCTGCAATTCGCCCATCTCGGTCGCCAGGTTCGGCTGGTAGCCGACGGCGCTGGGCATGCGGCCGAGCAGCGCCGAAACTTCCGAGCCAGCCTGGGTGAAACGGAAAATGTTGTCAATGAAGAGCAGCGTGTCGGCGCCTTCGGCATCGCGAAAATATTCCGCCACCGTCAGCGCGGTCAACGCCACGCGCAACCGCGCCCCGGGAGGCTCCGTCATCTGGCCGTAAATCAACGCGGCTTTGGACTCGGCCGGTTTGCCCGGCTTGATCACGCCTGACTCTGACATTTCCAGCCACAGGTCGTTGCCCTCACGCGTGCGCTCGCCGACACCCGCAAATACCGAATAGCCGCCGTGCTGCTTGGCAACGTTGTTAATGAGCTCCATGATCACCACGGTCTTGCCTACGCCCGCCCCGCCGAACAGACCGATCTTGCCGCCTTTCAGGAAGGGCTGGATGAGATCAATGACCTTCACGCCAGTCTCGAACATCTCGGCGGTTGTCGCCTGCTCGTCAAACGCCGGAGCCAGGCGGTGAATCGGCATCCTCACCTTGTACTCGATCGGGCCCAGTTGGTCCACCGGCTCGCCGATCACGTTCATCACGCGCCCCAGCGTTCCCCGGCCCACCGGCACGGAGATCGGGCCGCCCTGATCAATCGCCTTCATGCCGCGCACCATGCCGTCGGTCGGCTCCATGGCCACGCAGCGCACGCGGCCCTCGCCGAGGTGCTGCTGCACTTCGAGAATTACGTTGATCGGGCTGGGGACCTGGAAGCCGTCGCTGACGACCTTCAAAGCCTCATAAATCGGCGGCAAAGCGCCCTGGGCAAATTGCACGTCCACCGCCGGCCCCGCCACTTGAATGACATGTCCTATGTTTTCTGGCATAAATTAGCTTCGAGCTTTGAGCTATGAGCTGCGAGCCGAATGGCGACTCAGCGCTCAGCGACCAGCCCTCAACCTCATTTCCTGATACCAAGATGTCACCGCGTGCTCGAAGCTCATGGCTCGAAGCTCGCAGCTATCACATCGCCGCCGCGCCGCTGACGATTTCGATAATCTCTTTCGTGATCTTCGCCTGCCGCGC
>OMOD01000040.1:816-20152 GCA_900290255.1 Candidatus Sulfotelmatobacter kueseliae | reverse complement strand
TCCTGTCTGTGTTGCCTGCGTTGCCCCATGTATATGGGCCGCTCTCTCATAATGCATTGACCCCTGGAGAACCGAGGTTCAGTCCGTAAGTTGTCTGAAACATCGACACCGATTCCTCGCGCGTGAGCAGGAACGTGCAAAAATGGTCCTCCAGGGCCCCGGGACGTCATCCCGAAGGCTCGCGCTTTCTCGGTAGACCCCCGGCTTCAGCCGGGGGCGAGCGAAGCGAGCGGGAGGAGGGATCTCGGTCTCTCCGCGGTCTTCCCGAAGGCCGCGGCGCTCGGGTGCTAAAATGACCGGGCTTGCTATCCCACGCCTGAAGGTGTTCCGATGTCCTCAACCGCAGTGCAACTCCCTGCTCCTGCTCCGCTGACCACGCTCACCGAAGACGAGATTCTCTTCCGTGACAACATCCGCCAGTTTGCCGACGAAAAAATCCGTCCGCTGGTCAAGGAGATGGACGAAAAGGGAGTCTTCGAGAAGAGTCTGATTGACGAATTCTTCCAGCTCGGCCTGATGGGAATCGAAATCCCGGAGCAATACGGCGGCGGTGCGGGTAAATTCTTTGAGGCGATTCTCGCCGTCGAAGAACTCTCGCGGGTGGACGCTTCCGCCGGCGTCGTCGTCGATGTGCAGAACACGCTGGTCAATAACGCCCTGCTGCGCTGGGCCAGCGATGAGCAGAAGAAACGCTACCTGCCCAGGATGGCGACCAAAACCGTCGGCGCCTACGCCCTGAGCGAGGCGGCATCGGGCTCGGACGCATTCGCTTTACAGACCCGCGCCGAACTGAAGGGTTCCGAATACGTGCTCAACGGCCGCAAACTGTGGATCACCAACAGCAAGGAAGCCGGATTGTTCGTGCTCTTCGCCACGCTCGATCCCAGCGCAGGATACAAGGGCATCACCGCATTCCTGGTCGAGAAAGACTCGCCCGGATTCACCGTCGGCAAGAAGGAAGACAAGCTCGGCATTCGCGCTTCATCCACTTGCGAGCTGATCCTCGAGGACTGCCGCGTGCCCAAAGAGAACGTCCTCGGCGAGCCGGGCAGAGGCTACAAGATCGCGATCGAAACCCTGAACGAAGGCCGCATCGGCATCGGTGCGCAAATGATCGGCCTGGCCCGCGGCGCCTGGGAATGTGCTGCGAAATATGCGCAGGAGCGCAAACAGTTCGGCAAGGCCATCGCCGAGTTCCAGGGCATTCAGTTCCAGATCGCCCAAATGGCGACCGAGATTGAAGCCGCGCGGCTCATGGTCTACAACGCCGCCCGCATGAAAGACGCCGGCATGAACTTCGTCAAGGAAGCCGCCATGACCAAGCTGTTCGCCTCGCAGGTCGCCGAGCGCGTCACGTCGTTGGCTATCGAGATTTACGGTGGCTACGGATTCACCAAAGATTATCCGGTGGAGAAATACTGGCGCGACGCCAAGATCGGCAAGATCTACGAGGGCACGTCCAACATGCAACTGGCCACCATCGCCAAACTGCTGTTGGGCAAGTAAAATCGCCGCGGGAGCGGCTGGATTCCCTATTTCGATTGCGGGTTGAAGTGCAGTTCGATGAGTTCGCGGGATTCGGCTCCGGCCGGGGCGAACCTCCACTGGGTGATGGCTTCCCGGGCAGCTTCGATCAGGAGTGGGTGGCCGCCCGCCGGTTCGACGGACTTCACTTTTCCGTCGGGTGTCACAACCGCAAAAACCTTGACTATTCCGTAAATGTTCATCCGTCTCGCGATTTCCGGATAGCGCGGCTCCGTTCTTCGGACAACCGGCCGGACCACCTCGCTGGATGACTGCTGGGCCTGTACCATCCCTGCTGGGCCAAGGCCGTAAGAGAAAGCCAGCAATATGAACAGGAAGCAACGCAAACGCATTTTGCCCGATCCTCGGAAAAGAATTTCTATTTTCCCCAAAAATTAAGTTCCATTTTAGGCACGAAAGCGACCTCCCGACAGGTAACGGAGGTAACGCAAGGTCAGCAGTGTCTCGACGCAAGCCAGAAAAGACTGCCAGTTTCACGCGCCGGGTACCCATGCCGCTTATGCCTGAAAACCGCGCCGGACGGGCGATTTGGACCGTGCGCATGCGGCCACGGCAAATCATTGTTACTCATAATGTGCAGCGACTTGCACCTGGCCGCCTCTCGAGCGTCCTCCGCTGATCCTCTAACCGGCGTCATATCAATCACTTACATCCAACGCTTCCATTGGCTGGCGGGGTGCAGTTTTGTTGGTGCCTGGCAGCTTGAGAGGCAAAGATCGGGGTGACGTTTTGACGACTCTGTTCACCAATACCGCCATCACCACTGCAACACCCTTTGATGCCCCGGTTCCGGCCAAAAGGCATGGCTGGCTGCCGCTATTGACTGTGCTGTTTTGCCTCTCCTACGGCTTGATGACCATGCTGATCGTGGAGCAGGGTGCGACCATCGAATCGCAGCGCGCCCTGATTCGCGAACTGTTCCGCGACAGCACCGAACTGACTTCTTTCAAGATGAAGGCCCAGCAGGAGAGAAATCTGGCTGGCGCACAGCTGTCTCCGTCTCCCAAAACCCAGGCTCCAGTGACCCGGAGCCCGTCAACCCAAGTCCCGTCAACCCAGGCACCAACGCAGCACGCCCCGTCTTCCCAGGCGGCGCCACAGCATTCAACGCAGAAACAGAACCCGTACCAGATGCCGTCGCGGCCAGCCGCGGACTTAGGCGACAACCGCCGGGCGCTGATCACGATCTAGCACGGCTGCGCCGCTCGAAGTGGTTCTGTGAGTAAGAGGTAAGGAAAGTACGGAAGGAAACGATGAAGGCCTTGACCCTAGCCTTGTTGTTGAGTTTGCCGGTTCCACAACTGGCGCCGCCGAAGCCGATGCGCCAGCCTTCCACTCCGATATCCAAGCACGCAAAAGGCGGACGCTGGTATTTTGCCGCCTCCGGGCATGCCGTGTTTTGCTATGGCCCGGTTATGACCGTGCCCCGCGCCAACGGCGACCTGCAAAGAGTCGCCACCTTCTGCCGCGATGGCAGCGCCGTCGTGCCTTTGAAGGACTAGCCTCAGACTAACCTCCTAATCGCATATTAAAGGTTAGGGGCGGCCCGCCTCAGTATGATCTAACCCTTGAATTGAAATTTGCCGGTTAGTGTGGCTTTTTGGGGACGGCGCGGCACCCCGCTGCGCAACCCTGGCGAGGCCCGTCGGCCCGATGCGCACAAAACTCCCCGTGAGCACACTGGTTCTGGTGGAAATTGCCGCCTCAGCGCCTGCATCTGCAACGAGCGAACTGTCTCCCGCCATTCACCCCGCCCGGGTCAGGGGCCTGACCGGCAGATCAGCGGGGCCGATTCATCAGAAATTCACCTTCTTGTAATTGTCATGTAACACAGCGCCGATAGAAGGGGAGCAGCACATCAGCGAGGCCGATTTTCCCAAGTGGATGGTCAGCGATGATCACAATCTGACCCGGGCTGTTTCCTGCGCGCCGATGCCCAATGAGATGGTCGCGAAGGGTAAGGAAACGATCAAGCAGGTCAGTCAGGCCCCGAAAGCTCAGGTTTTTTCACTCACAATGCCAAAAAGGAGAGGACGATGAAGTCTGCGTGGAAGCTGTGTGTAATTCTGTTTCTAGCGACGGGCTTGGTGGCGCAAACCGCCAGCGCTCCCACTGCACCGAAAAAGAAGGCGGCAACCATAACAGCAGCTGACGTTGAAGAACTCAAGGCCGCCATCGCTGCGCAACAGGCAGCGCTGGCGCAGCAGCAGCGGCAGATTCAGGAACTGCGGGACGAACTGCGCCGGCGAGACCAGGCGGTGCAGCAGGCGCAGACGGCAGCCAGCGACGCAGCGGGGAAGGCCGACGCCGCCCAGGCTCAGGCCTCGCAACAGCAACAGACGGTAGCTGACTTGAGGAGCGACGTAGTTGATCTAAAAAACACCATGACCAACACGGTGGTGACGCTGCAGGAGACGCAGAAGAACACCTCGGAACCTCCGACCGCGATCCACGTGAAAGGCATCACGATCACGCCGGGAGGTTTCCTGGCGGCTGAAACTGCGTGGCGGTCGAGGGCTCTGGCTGCCGACGTCAATACTCCATTCAATAACCTGACCATGCCCGCCGCTTCGCAGAGCGCGATAACGGAATTCTACGGTTCGGGACGCCAGTCGCGCGTCTCGATGCTGGTGGAAGGACGGCTGAAGAGCGCAAAGCTGTCCGGTTACGTGGAGAGCGACTTTCTGTCGGCCGCGGCCTCTTCGAACAATAACCAGAGCAACAGCTACTCGCTCCGCCAGCGCCAGGCTTGGGGGCAAGCGGCGTTTGACAACGGCTGGAGCTTCACCGGGGGCCAGATGTGGAGCCTGGTCACGGAAACCAAGCACGGTGTGGACAACCGAAGCGAAGCTTTGCCCATGACCATCGACGCGGCCTACAATGTCGGCTTCAGCTGGGCGCGGCAATACGGGGTGCGCCTGGCCAAGAATTTCAACAACCAGGTATGGCTGGCGGTCTCGCTGGAAAATGCGCAGGCGACGCTGTCGACCCACAACAACGCCGACAACTTCCTGGTGGGTTCAGCGGGAGCGGGTGGCGGACTCTACAATCCCACCGTCACTGCTTGTTCCAGCACCTCCACGGTCAACCCCACCACCGGTGCAGTGAGCACAGCCACCACATGCACCCCCACCTACCCATACGCTTTCAACCCGTCGCCCGACATCGTGGCCAAGCTCGTGTTCGAGCCCGGTTTCGGCCACTATGAGATCTTTGGGGTCTTAAGCCGTTTCCGCGATCGCATTTTCCCTTGCGCGGAAGCGTCGGCAAACAGCGCTACCACCGGCCTTCCCTGCGGCGCGACGATTGTCGCGCCCACGGCAGCCCAAGCGTATGACGCCTCCAAGACTGGCGGAGGTTTTGGCGCCAACGCCCGCTGGTCGTTCGCCAACAAGCATCTTGATTTTGGATTGCACGGTTTCGGCGGGAACGGAATCGGCCGCTACGGCTCGGGTGGTCTGGCGGATGCATCGGTGCACGCCAACGGGGCGCTGGATCTGGTTCGGAACTATCAGGGTCTGGCAACCCTGGAGTGGCACGGACCGAAGCTCGACATCTACATGAACCTGGGTGCGGAGTACAACCGCCGGGCGTACGATTTCGATCCGATCTCGGGCAAGTACGTTGGCTACGGATCGCCGAAATTCAACAATGCAGGCTGCTACTCGGAAACTCTTCCCCAGAATGGGGCGGGATTCCTTCCCGGTTCACTCGCCAACTGCACGGCCGACACGCGGGCGTTGACGGAGGGCACCCTCGGCTTCTGGTACCGGGTGTACAACGGGACGAAGGGGCGGGTGCAGTGGGGTCCGCAGTTCTCCTATGTGAATCGCCAGGCGTGGTCGGGTGCGGGCGGGGAACCGCATGGCCTCGATACCATGATCTTCACCTCGTTCCGCTATTACCTGCCGTAGCTCGGAGCTCACGCTCTCCGACCGATGCGGTTTTAACCGCGCCCGGACAGAAACTGGTCCGGGCGCTTTTGTTTTGCATGGCGGGTGGCGAAGCGGGATGCGCCGCGCGCTCGGGAGCTATGAAACGGTCGGGAAGCGCTGCGTCCGAGCGCGGAAGCTGCTTAGAGTTTGATTTCCTTAAAACCGAAGGACGTGATGACGCGGTGGTTAAGCTGAATTGTGGTCCGATATTTTCTCCGGCCGATGCTTTCGTACTCGAAGGTGACCTCATGCTCGGCATTGTAGCCACCAATCGTTTCGACAAGGGCCGCTCTCCCGGTCGCTTCCAAGGTGGGAATATATCGCATCTCGCGTGGGTGAACAGGATCGTCATCTGGTCGGGTAAAGCGGTATTGAACATTGAGCGCTACACCGCTTCCGATGTTCTTCACCACATAGCTACCATGGTCGGCGGCGGCAATGATATTCCCGACAGCCCCGTCCATGTTAAGAATGGCGTCATTTCCATCCCTTAGTTCACCCCACAATATGAGGCATGGCTTTGACATTCCCTCCACTTGATCGATGGCGGACTTCGCAATAACTTGTGTGGCGCGTACGTACTTGATCAGGTAAAAGAGTGTGACTGCCGAGACGGCCAGCGCTGCAAGCTGAATCACAGTTTTCATGCCCAGAGGTATAGCTCGGCTGCCGGTGCTGTCATTTTTTCAACTGCTCGCCGGCGGCAGGCATTTTCGTTCGCACCGTCCGAAGCTCTAGCATAAGTTTCTCACCTGCGGCAGTAAATGACCGGAAAAGTCCATACCCACCCGCCGTGCTCTTGGAATATTCAATCTTCACTAGTCCCAGCGCGCTCAACTGGACTCCGACGGTCTGAAAATCTTGATCGTCGAGTTCCTCGTTCGTGGAGTCTCCTCTGTCCATGCCCTTTTCGTCGAAGAGTAACGCGGACAAAAGAACTGCCTTAATTGTGTCGGCGGCTGGATGAGTCACCAAGTAAGGTGCAACATGCGCAAAGATTCTTCGCCATGTCGTCGTAACTGACCAGCCTCGGTAGCTCGAGTAACTCTTCTTCCAGTATCTGCCCCCAAGTTCGGTCTCCTCGTCCAACCCCGCCAAGTCCTTGAAGACCGGCGGGGAGGTGAGATCAACTAGCGCCTGCCTATATTTACTTACCTGCATCTGCAACTCATCATTTCGTTTCCGCAGTTCGTTGATTTCACTGAGCACTTCCACGTTGGCTACTTTGTCGGCCCTCACCCAGCCAGTGGCGGGAGACATCTTGATCGTTTGCACAAGGCTAAGAGCCACAAGGGCTGGCAACTGGCTTGCGTCTTTCCACGGCTTGACCAGCCGACCCGTACAGACCTTCTCCCTGAATTTCCTTAGCTTTTCTTGAGAAGCCGGGTCCTTCTCTGATTTTCCCAGCGGAATGTCGTCCGGGTTCTCGTGAACAAAGGCGATGACCTTCAACCCGCGGCCAACGGCATAGTCATACTCCTGCTCCGTGTAGCTCAAGCCAGTTTCTGATACGGAGCCGTACCGTCCGGCGATGATCAGAAGATAGTAGTCGCAGTCATCAATTACCCGCTTGATGAATTCGAGTTGCTGCTGGTCGGCTGCCGGGAAAAGCTCCATGCCTGCGGGTATGCAGTCCGCCTCTATTACAGTTCTTGATGACGGCCTGCCTTTCCTCTTTCAGATCGGCGTAGGTTGAGCTGATGAACACCTGATAGCGTTTATCCATCAGAGACGGTCCCTTTTCAGCCGTAGTCTACCGCCAAGAAAGACTTCGCCGGGGAAAATTCAGACCAAGCACCTAGAAGATGCTATTGGGAATAGTGCGACGCGGGGTACAGGGCTTTCGCAGGGGTGCTTCCGGACTTGTGGCCGCACACGATGGCGAAGCGCCTTAGCAGGTCGGGCTCAGACGCGTGGAGGGAAATTAACGCTGGCCGCTCTTTGCGACGAGCGGGTGAGGGATGGTGGCGAGGAGTTCGTCGCGCAGGCGAGGTCCTCCGGCCAGCAAACCCGGGAGCAGCGGATTCTGTTCATTGCAGCGCAACTCGGAGGCATCGGGCTGGCAGACGAATCCTCCGGCGGAGAGGACCAGCGCCGCGCCGGCAGCCACGTCCCACTCATGCTTCGGAACGAGGGTGAAGGTCACGTCGGCCAACCCGGCAGAAACCAGGGCTAATTTGTAGGCGACCGAACCCATGGCCTGAATACGGAATGAAGCGCTTTCGAACTGCTTCCACTCACCCCGTTTGACCTCGCTGCGGCTGGCCAACACGAGGGCGCCGGCCAGGCTGGTGCGCGGGCTGGGAGCGGCAGGCTTGCCGTTCAAGAGCACTCCGGCGTCGATCGCGCCCAGGAAACTCTGATTGGTGGCCGGGTTGTAAATGCCTCCAGCGACGGGCTTGCCGTTCTCGACGAAGCCGATGGAAACGCAAAACTCAGGCAGACCCTGGACAAACTCACGCGTTCCGTCCAGAGGATCGACGATCCACACCCGCTCTTTTTCGAGGCGGGAAAGATCATCGGCGGTTTCTTCGGAGAGCCAGCCTTCGCCCGCGCGCAGCAGATTCTGGCGCAGAACGGCGTCCAGAGCGCGATCGGCTTCGGTCACGGGATCGTGTCCAGCCTTGTATTCGGTTTCGATTGCGCCCGGCTTGAAACGGGCGAACACGGCCCGGGCAGCGTCCAGGCCGGCCTGGATGCGCTGCAGAATGTCGGCGTAACGAGAGGAAGTCATTTTTTCCAGCCGCGAAGTTCGGTTCCAGACAAAAAACCAGTGATCAGTGATGAGTGCGGCATTCGGGTCAAAGATGGCTACTACTGGTCACTGACCACTGCCTCAATCAAGCCCACAACATTCGGGCTCCGGTGATCAACAGCAAGGCGCACAAGATGCGGCGCAGCCAGACCATGGGCATGCGGGTAGCCAAATGGGAACCGAGCAATCCTCCGGGAATCGATCCAATCAGCAACGACAGGACCAGGCGCGGATCAACGTTGCCCAGGCGGAAATGAAGGAAGCTGGTGACGCCGGTGAGGATGACGGCGTGCACGATATCGGTCCCAACATTTTGCTTGGGCGGAAAACTGTAGAACAACAGGAGCAGCATCATGATGATGCTGCCCGAGCCGACCGAGGTCATACCCACGAGGAAACCGGCGACGAGGCCGATCAGCGCCATGCCGGCGAAGCCTTTCAGGGTAGGCGGGCGATGCTCGACCCGCTCTTCGATCCGGCGCTGGAACAGCATCAGCATGGGAACTACGATGAGCAGAAAGCCTACGGCAGTCTTGATGAAGCTGTTGACTCCGTCCCCATAAAGATGGCGGATATAGACGAGCATGCCGACGCCGCAAATGGAGCCGGGAATGCTGCCGACTGCGAGTGCGCCGACCACCTTGCGGCGGACTGTGCCCCGCTTCAGATGAAGCAGGCCGGCCGGAATCTTGGTGAAGAAATTGAAGAGCGCGTCGGAACCCACGGCCACTCTCGGGGCATATCCCAGGCCGAAGATCAGTATGGGGAGCAGGAGCACGCCGCCCCCCACGCCGCTCATGCCGATGAGCACGCCGACGACAAAGCCCACCAAGATTTTGACCGCTAGCAGTGGCATGGTCGTTCCGTTTTCGTGTTACGCTGACGTTCCGTTCACGCCGATGAAGCCTTCCCGCTCCAGGTGCAGAATGATTTCCTGGGCGGCTTCCTCCGGCGACAAATCGGCGGTGTTGATGGTGACTTCGGCATCCGCCGGGGCTTCGTAGGGATCGGAAATCCCGGTGAATTCCTTAAGGATTCCGGCGCGAGCCTTGGCGTAGAGGCCTTTGCGGTCGCGCTGCTCGCAGACCTCAACCGAGGTGGCGATGTGCACCAGGATGAATCCTCCGTAGGGCTCGATCATCTGGCGCACGTGCTTGCGGGTTGCGTCATAGGGCGCAATGGGGGCGCAGATGGCGATGCCGCCGTTCTTGGTGATCTCGGAGGCGACATAGCCGATGCGGCGGATGTTGATGTCGCGATGCTCTTTGGAGAATCCCAACTCCGATGAGAGATGCTTGCGCACCAGGTCGCCATCGAGCAAGGTCACGGGGCGTCCACCGACTTCCAGGAACTTGGTCAGCAGCACGTTGGCGATGGTGGACTTGCCCGAACCCGAGAGTCCGGTAAAGAAGATGGTCACGCCTTGCCGGGAACGTGGCGGAAAACTGCGCCGCAGTTCGTGAACGACTTCGGGATAAGTGAACCAGTCCGGAATCTCGCGGCCTTCGTTCAGCCGCTGCCGCAGTTCGGTGCCGGAGATGTTCAGGACGCGATCGCCGTTTTTCACTTCATCATCGGGCACGTAGCGATCTTCTCCTTGCAGGTAGACCATCATGTTGAACGGCACCATGGTGACGCCGATCTCGTTTTCGTACTTTTTGAAGAACTCCTGGGCCTCATAGGGGCCGTAGAAGGGTTTGCCGTCAGTGTCTTTGCCGGGGCCGGCGTGATCGCGACCCACGATGAAATGCGTGCAGCCGTGGTTCTTGCGGATGAGACTGTGCCAGATAGCTTCGCGCGGTCCGCCCATGCGCATGGCCAGAGGGAGCAACGAGAGCTTCTGGGTTCCTTGCGGATACTTCGAACTCAGCAACTGGTAGCAGCGCACGCGGGTGTAATAGTCCACATCGCCGGGCTTGGTCATGCCCACCACGGGATGAATGAGCAGGTTGGCTTCGACTTTCTTGGCGGCGCGGAAAGTGAGTTCGACGTGAGCGCGGTGCATGGGATTACGCGTCTGGAAGGCAACCACGCGGCGCCATCCCAGACGGGCGAACTCAGCGCGCAATTCAGCCGGGGTGAAGCGCAGGGTGCGGAAATCGTAATGCGACGGCGCTTGCAGGCCTTCGACGCGCCCGCCCACATACCACGGGTTCGCTTTGTTGATGGTGTAATCGGCGCCAGGATGAGCTTTGCTGGTGCTGTTAAAGACGGCCTTCGCTTCAGCGGTACGGTCAGGCTGCCAGACTTCTTCGACATGCAGCACGGCCAGCATGACGCCTTCGGGATCGCGCAGTGCAACTTTGCTCGTGCCGGGCGTGAGCTTCCGGGCGAATTCTTCCGTGACGTCGAGAGTAATCGGCATGGGCCAGAGAACTCCGCTGGCCAGTCGCATGTTATGGCACACGCCTTCGTAATCGGCTCGGGCCATGAAGCCGCGCAGCGGAGAAAATCCTCCGCTCATGAGCAGTTCCAGGTCGCAGAGTTGCCGGGCAGTGAGATCCCAGGATGGCCACTCACGCGAATGGCCCTTCCTTTCTGCCGCGGCTTCGGGCGCGATAAGCAGATCGATGAGTTCGCCGCCGTGCGGCGCGATAAGATGGCTGGTCGAAACAGTCACGCTGCTATGCCTCCTTTAGGAATTCATGTAACTAGTAACTCTATCACCATTGTCTGGATTCACCGCCAGACTGCGGGCAAGCTTGGCACGAATTGGTTGAAACAGAACGAGGGGAGAACTTAATTTCGTTACATTAACACTTTTCTGGTTCGCTTGAAAGCCCGGTTCACCGGGCTGCGTAAGATACAAAAGGAGCAATCCGCGGACCTTCCCAAGCGGGTGCATGGGCTCGTAACTCATTGACAGGCGTTCAATTACCGGTGCATCCATGGCCACCGGCCAGGTTCATCCCGGGAATGTGAAAAGACTTGCGTTCCCAGGCCATGCATCTTTCCCATGGAAAGAATGCGGCGTCCCGGCGAGGCTCGACCCACAGGCGATCCGGCGACGGCCCAAGAAGGCATATCCGGGCAAACATGCTCGGGTAAACATGACGGCTGCGAACCTGCTCATGGATCTGATTGCCGCCACTCAAGCAGGGAAAATCGTGTAATTTATGCCGGGCGCTGTGGGTCAGGCAGGGATTTTCGTCTAAGGTTTTCACCTTAGAGCCGAGCTTCGGGACATGTGCCTCGGGCGGGCATTCTTGGGTTGGTTCAGCGGCTGGGTTCGACGCCATGGGATCGCGGCCGGAGTTGAGGCGTCGAGCAGAACCCGGAGAACGACCGCAGCGGCACATGGCGGCCAGCGCGATTGCGGGCGTTTTTGCACGCGTTTTCGTTATTGTCAGGTGCCGGCATCTGACGCTGCAACTGCCCCACAAAGCGCTTGCCGAAGCTGCCGCACCGTCCCCGACTTGAGAGCCGATAGGTCGCAAGTGGCTGTGGAAAAGGCTGTTCAGCCGTCACTGCCAAGCCTGTCTCAAAATGGCATTGTGGATGCAACGAGTTCTCGCAATATCCAGCCGTGCGCCCGGCTGACGTGACAGGCGATGCCAAGAACAGGGGGGAAGGTCTGATGAAGGAGCAGACCGTACGGCTGGGTCCGCGCGAACAGCAAATCGTCGAATTGCTCTTGCAGGGCTGCGACAACGCTGAGATTGCCAGCGAACTGAAAATGGCACGGCGCACCGTGAAGGCCCACTTTAACCGGCTGTTTCTGCGCTTTGGGATCAGCGGCGGCATCAAGCGAGTGAAACTCGCGACCCTTTTATACCGGAGGCAATCATGTCTGCAACTGAACGATATGGCAACCGTGTCCCCAGCGAACGGGAACAGAAAGTTATCCAACTTGTTGCCCAAGGCCTGAAGAACCGCGAGGTCGCGGAAGCGATCGGGACGACCGAGCACGTGGTGAAGAACTACCTGCGGACGATCTACGACAAACTTGGGCTGTGGAACCGGGTAGAGCTTGCACTGTGGTATGAAGCGAGGCGAAATCCATCTGTGCTGATGACGCAGTAGAGGTGAGGAAGCTGGCGCGCGGCAAGAACTGGTCTCACAAATCGTCTTGGCGAAGAAAGTGTCGGCCCTCAGGGGCTAAAGCCCGCATTGATTTCAAACCGCTTACGCGGCGCTGAAGCGCCGCTCTTCCACAGTGGCGCACGCATTCGCAACTTTGTCCGCAGCCTGTGAAGCCGTGCCCTTCCCCAAACCTTTTATGAGGCCAGTTCTAGTCGCAGGCTTTCTGGTAGGCGGGCTCGAACCGATCCAACTGAGCGTCCCGCTGGGTGGTGAATCTTCCTTTCGGAGTTTTGCCGTAGAGGTCAGTTCCCGGACAGTAATAGAGCGCGGTGTGGAGATCGACCCAGACCTGGGTTTGGGGATTTCCCTTGTACTCAGGCGGCTCCGGGGCCTCCGCCAAGCCGAGGCTGACGAGCATCCGGTCAAACAACGAAAGGTCAGAATTGGGCGCAGGCTTTCGATGGGCCGCCGCCGCAGTGGCCGGACTGGCGGTGGCGCCGACCGAATGATTGGACCAAATCCCCCAGCGAATTACGCAGGCGACCAGAATTACGGCGATGGCCAGGTAGAAGTCTCCGCGCCGTGAGTGCCAGAAACGGGCTAACGCCCCGGGAGGTTTGTCTGCCGCCAATTGATCGAGGAATTCGCGAGCCGACGCGGCCGAGGTCCAGGCTGACGGGGGTTCTCGCCTGGCCGACGTCGCAGCTGAGGGTAAGCCGTGTTCCTCCGCACCGTCTTCGCTGATTTCCCCTGAAAGAGCAAGGCC
Source organism: Candidatus Sulfotelmatobacter kueseliae (assembly GCA_900290255.1). Classification (GTDB taxonomy): domain Bacteria; phylum Acidobacteriota; class Terriglobia; order Terriglobales; family Acidobacteriaceae; genus Sulfotelmatobacter; species Sulfotelmatobacter kueseliae. The sequence goes on along the minus strand of OMOD01000040.1, from coordinate 7,128 downwards.
CGCTTCGCGGGCTTTTCCGATCTCAGCGCCGACTGCAGGCTTGGGGAGTTCTGCGGGTAGAGGCGCCTCTCGGATGCGTAGTCCGGGCGCGGCAAACAGCTCGGGCATTTCCTCTTCGATCGAAGCCGCCAGGGTCTTTTCGGGCCGGTCTTTTTCGGGCCGGGCTTGGGCGACGCTTGTCCGCGGACGCGGCTGAGGCGGGGTACCATTGGTTGGGGTGGTGGCCGCGTTTTCTTGGAGCACCGGTTGCAGGTGCGACACTGCCGGATCAGGGTCGCTCGTGCGCGGGGCTCCGCAGTGGCCGCAGAACTGTTCTGCCCCCAGCAGTTCGTGCCCGCATTTGCGGCAGGCATAGGTCTCGGATGCTGGGGCTGGAGCCGCAGTCCTGGCGGAGGACCCTTTGCCGGCGGGTGTATCCCCCAGAGCCGCAAGCTGGGGCTTCAGCTTCTCCAGAGCCTGCCGCATGACTTCGTGATCGCCGGCGAAGGACTTTTTCCAGTTCAGTTCCTCACTCCGGGCCAGCGCCTCGGTCACCAGGCCGGCCATCAGCTGGCAGGTGTGAACATCCTGCTCGGTAAAGGCATGTTGGCTGGCGTAGTAAAGTTCCAGACTGCCGGCAACGTCGCCAACGTGAAAGACGGGAACGGCGATCATCGCGCGAATGCCGCGGCGCTCGAATTCTTTCGCGTCGACCGGAGATGCGGAATTGACGTCGACGCAGCGTACGACCTGGCCAGTCCGCAGACACTCCCGGCAAAGGGCTTTCTCCATGGGAATCTCAGTGCCCGCGGGCAGGCTCATGGCACCGGCCGCTGCTTTGTAGCGGATGCGGTTGCCGTTCGCGACGGCGATGGCAGCACCCGCTGCACCGGCGATCTCAGCGGCGCGCTCGGCCACCAGCGCGATGGCAGGGTCCACTTCCAGATGGCGTGATTGAATCTGGTGCTGGGTCTCGATGATCTCGGCCAAGATGGAAGTGTAATCGCGTTGGGCGACCGTCGCGGGTGGTGAGGGGTTCCCTTCGTTCTCGGTTCGCGCAGGGATCGACGGTGCTTGCGGGGAAGGCGATTCTTTGTCGAGCAGGTCGCGGTCAGGCAGGTCGCGGTGTTCGACACGCAACCCCTGCGCCGGCAGTTTGCGGTTATGCTCCTGCACCACATAGGCCGCTTCCAGCAGCTTGGCGAGAGTCGTTTCGTCGAAAACGGGTTTGTCTTTTTGTTCCGACACAGTACCTTACAGCCGGCAAAAACCGCGCTGACGGACACTCCTTCCTCGAACCACCGGGTAGATGGCCTATTCTAATGCACGTTCCACGCCAACACGGAGGTCCGGTGCCAGTCCAGGCAGGGGAGGCAAGGCGCAAGGGCGAGCTCGCCTGAAAGCCCTGGCTGGAGAGAGCTGCCCGTTCTGCAATAGTTTACAACCGGGAAGGCCCGTGGTGTGAGGGAGGTATAGGAAGTGTACTGGCAGGGGGCTGGGCAATTCGGGCCATGATTACCGGAGTAACGCGCAGGAATATGCACAACAATTCCCGGGCTGTTCCGCTGGCATCGCGAGCCCCCGGCTAAGAAGGACGCGGAAAGAGTCCGTCGTCGATCGGTGAATGACCACCGGGGCTGAAGCCCGCACTTGTTTAAACCGCTTACGCGGCGCTGAAGCGCCGCTCTTCCACAGCGGCGCACGCATTCGCGACTTTTTCCGCAGCCTGTAGAGCCGAGGGCCTACGAGAAAGCAGCGGCGCTCGGGATGACGCCGTCGAATAAGGTGAAAATGGTCAAGATTCAGCCTGAGGCAGTAGCGGTTCTTGGTTCTTTCCAGGCGTACTTGATGAGACACCAGAGGGCGCGGAAGCCGTCTTTCCAGCCGATCTTCTTGCCCTCGGCATAGGTTCGTCCCCAATAGCTGATGCCCACTTCGTAGACGCGCAGGTTGCGTTTGGCGATCTTGACGGTGACCTCCGGCTCAAAGCCAAAGCGGTCTTCTTCCAGATGAATCGCCTGAATGACCTCGCGACGGAAGACCTTGTAGCAAGTTTCCATGTCGGTCATGTTCAGATTGGTGAGCATGTTCGAGAGCAGGGTCAGAAACCAGTTGCCCACGGAATGCCAATAGTAGAGGACGCGATGAGGTCCACCGCCGAGAAAACGGGAACCATAGACGACGTCCGCCTGGCCGGCTTCCAGAGGGCCGAGCAGCCGGGGATAGTCCTTGGGGTCGTATTCGAGGTCGGCATCCTGGATGATTATGTAGTCGCCAGTCGCCTGCTGAATTCCGCGGCGGAGTGCAGCTCCCTTGCCCATATTGCGGGGCTGAAGGAAGAGGCGAATTTGCGGCCAGCGCTTTTCGAGGTCGAGCAGAAGCTCGCGGGAACCGTCGCTGGAGCCATCATCGATGCAAAGGAGTTCGATCTCCAGGCCGACCGACAGAACGCGCTCGACCACCTGGGGCAGCGTCGAACGTTCGTTGTAGACGGGCATCACCACCGAGAGTTTCATAGCGAGAACCTCCTACTTTACCAGAGGCAAGAGGCGATCAGAGTTGGAGGGGAGCGCGCAGGGCAGTGGATGGTGAGAGGTCTTGAGGTAGGTTCGCCGGCACGCGGGAAACTTGCTCGTTTACGGCAGGTTTCCCGATCACGCCCGCGGTACACCTGCGGCGATAGAACACAACTACCAATGGACAGCCCTGTGCTTCGGGTTTAGGGCTGCGGGATGCGATCACCGATGACCGTAGCTCGACAAGTTTATGGGTTGGTTGGATCGTGGGTTGGAGCCTTCGGCTCCTGGCCCGTAGGTCCTTTGGGAGGGCACAGTAGGCCTACCTGCTTCAGTACCGAGAGCATGCTCCAGGCGTTCCATTCTTCCGAGATCTTTCCCGCCCTGAAGCGAAACAGGGTCATTCCTGAAACCTTGACCGGTTTGCCGGTCGCAGGAAGCCCCATTCCCGGCTGAGTGTTCGTGCCCCACACTGTCCAATGCACGACGACCAAGTCGCCCTCGGCCACCATGTGGTTGAGCGCGAACTGCATGTCGGGCAGCGCAGTGCGTTCTTCCCGCGCCATCGCCAAATCTTCCGCCAGAGTGAAATCGCGCTCAGTGCCATGGGCCACAAAGTCGGCGGTATGGAAGTCGGAATACTTTTCGAGCTTTCCCCGGCTGAGCACTTCCTCAACGAACTCGCGCGCCACGGTCTTGTTTTTCTCCTGTTCGCTTGCCGGTTGAGCTTGACCGGGAAGAGTCATGGCAACGACTAGTAGAGATAAGACAAAAGCACACTTTTTTTGCATATAAACCTCCTTGCATAAGTGTCTTGGATCGGCCTCTTATTGCCGACAAAGTCAGTGTCCGGCCTATACCTAGGTATAGAGTCAAGGAAAAAATTCAGGAGGCGGCGAGTGCGGCGGATCTGGAGGACTTAGGCCGGTCGGACTGAGCTTTCTGCGGCGGTCGAGCGTTGAGTGCAGCACGGAATTGGCGCAATACTTCTTCCAGCTCATCACGAATTTGAATCGCTGAGCGGATTTGCTGGTTCATGGATTCCAGCTTTTTCTCCCCAAGTTTCAAGCCCTCGCGAAGGCATTCCTGTGAGCCCTGGTGATAAGGAGATGGCGCACCCGTGTCGCTGGGCAAAATCCATAACTGCAACACGCGCCGAATTTCCGCCAGCTTGAAACCGAATCGCTGCATCTTCTTGATCACGGTGACGATCTCAAGCTCGGCCTCGGAGTAAATGCGATATCCCGCTGCCGTCCTGCGTGGGGTGCGCATCAAGCGTCGCCGTTCGTAGAAGCGAATCGCCTGCACGCTCACACCACCACGCTTTGCAAGTTCGCCGATTCTCATACGCAGATGTTAACCATGGCTGATACGTTAGCAATGCCCAGCACGGAACCGATCAAGATGGCAGCAACGAGTCTCTTCCCACGGACCAATTTTAAACCCAGCAGTTCACTCCCGGTCGTACGATTTCGGCGGCAGCAGGATCTGCACTCCGAAGTAGCCGACGAAGAATGGCTGGTTACTCTGCGCCGGCCGGACACCGCGTCCAGCCATCAGCAACAGGATGATAGGCCGATGCATCTTGTAGCGGGCGCCCACGTCGAGGGTGGGCTGCGCGAAGGAGGGATGAAACGTTCCGGTGGCATAGAATTCGGCGTCCATCTCCAGTCTCTTGGTAAAGTCGTGGCCCACCACGAGGCCGGTCAGCCAGCCGTCCGGTCCCAGGTGGACGAGGTTATATCCGGCCTCGGCATTGAGATCAACGGGCCCGAACTTTTTCCGGAATTCGAGGGGAATAAGCAAACTGGCGCCGGGCGGCGTGATTCCCCGTTGCACGGCGTGATTGGGATTGTTGACGGAAAGCTGGGGAAAGACCGAGAACGCCATGCCTTCCTCTCCGCTGTCATAGAAGCGCCACTTGACGCCGAGCTGGTCCTGCCCCATTCCATATTTTGCCGGCGCGGGCAGGTCCCGCACGCGCAGCCAGGCATCTTCATAGGTGAGCTGAATGCGATCTCCCACACCGAAATTGATGTCCACATCCGGAGTGTGCGAGATCGACTGGCCAGTGAAGAAAAATGGCATGTAGCCGAGATTGATTTCCCAGTCCTTGTTGCCGGGAGTGCCGGGATCATTCGTGTAGTAAGGGGGGCCACCCTGGGCGAGAGCAATACTCGAAGCAAAGAACGGCAGGGCACAAATGACATGGAAGATGCGGCGCAGCATGGCTGTGGAGCGGCTAGCTGACATCGGTGACGGTCCTGGAATGGGCCCGAGATCTCCTTACGTGATAGTCGAAAAACGGCAATAGATAAATATACCGATTTCACCCCGACCTGCCGAGATCGGTGATCACCGAGGAATGTCCTAATTTAGCTCTTTGACCACGGAGTCACAGAGACACAGAGAAACCCAACTGCCTGGCAAAACCCTTCCCCGCTGATTCTTACAGGTTCAAGCTCTCCTCCGTTGCTCCGTGACGCTGTGGTGAAAAAAGGCAGATTAGGACAACCGATCACCGAGCGGTATTGCGCTGTGCAAAACTCGGGGTTGCGGCTGCGAGGAGGACCAAAACGGAAGACCGGGCGGCGCAATGGTTGGCCAAAATGGGAGCGTGGTTTGTGGCCTGCATGAAGGTCGCGCTGACCAGTCTTCACGGGATACCTCGGGGATGAAAGCGGGCAATTTAGAAACGCGAAAGTGCTTGACGTAAAGGGAGATCGGTACGACACAGAGCCTTTAAGGATCTCCCGAACTCCCACTGCCGCGGCCGCCTTCCTAGAGCTGCGAGTCGAAAGCAAAATGGAGCGAGTGCGAGTTTTCGGTCACGCAGTCGGACCAAATTGGAACTCGCTAGCCTACCAAGGATTTCTGAAAGCCACCTGAAAACTCAAGGGCACAGCCCACAAGTGCTCTGCCCTAAGGTACTTAGGGTTCGATCCTGAGAGAGTGTGAGGAATGGCGAAGGAGGTGCAGATCTGGAGAGCGAAAAGACGTTCCCGAGGGGAAGGTAGGAGGTTCAGCCCATGCTAGATCTGAACGACATCAAGGTGACACCCCGCGATCAGCAGGTTCTCAGTTTGTCAGAACATTGCTAAGTGACTGAATCTAAATACATTTAACACGAGTCAAAACGAGCAAAAAACGGGTATTGCGACACGTTTCGATAGCAAGTATGCACGAGTATGCAATGGCGTTGCCCGCTCTCTTTCTTCTACGCTCGCTGCTCGCTCCCAGCATCGGGAGCGCTTAATCTCGACTATTGCCATGGACCCGTCAATGAATGCTATCGAGATTTTTCGCCAAACCACCCGCTTCGGTTTGAACTGTGACGGAAATCACAGACAGTGGGGCTCCTCTCTGGGAGTCTTACGAGCACCGTAGGGGAGAGCGGCCTTGCCATGTCAACCGTTGAAGAAATAAGGTCAGCCGAGAGGAAGGTGCAAAATGTTCTGGACGCACTGAAAAGGGCCGGTGCGCAGGACCCGAACAACCTTCGCGCTGAGTTGCAGAAAGCGACTGACGAATACGCAAGAGCGGTTCGTGAATTAAGTTCAACGTAGCCACTACCAGGTCAATGAGTGCTATCGGGATGTTACGCCACTTGACGTGCATACTTGGTTCTTGACAACTACGACGCCTTCAATGGGGTGGCCTTCACGTCCCACTGGAATACCTCTCCCAGTGGGACGTTAAAGACCTGGGCGATACGGAACGCAGCCTCTAATGACGGCGAGTATTTCCCCGCCTCGATGGCGGCAATCGTCTGCCGGGTGAGGCCGATGCGCTGACCAAGCTCGGCCTGCGACATTTC
>OMOD01000040.1:0-806 GCA_900290255.1 Candidatus Sulfotelmatobacter kueseliae | reverse complement strand
GTAGTGAACGACTTCCGCGGCAACGATCCAGAAAATCGCAGCATTGACGATGGTCCATCCGGTGGAACTGAAGGGCATGAAGCAGCCCACCAGGATCATGCCGGCGATAAGCACATAGTAAGCGGCACTGAGCGAGCGGTGCTCGATTGCGCGATCCCGTTCGTCCAGTGGCGGGCGCTCCTCTCGGGGGGAGCCGAGACGGAGATACAGATAGCCAGCGCCTAGGATGAGCATACGCACAATCGATACCAGGGCAAACAGGCCAAGCGGGTGTAGGTGAGGCAATGGCTCCCAGGGGCCGGGACCCCTCGCAACAAACATAAAGTACGGGCCATAGGCGACAGCCATCGCGATCAACGATAGCCAGGCGATTTTTTCTCGGTACGACATTTCAGCCTCCTCAATTCAAGGTAGGCTGAGTGTATTAAATAACTTACATAATGTCAATAAATATATACATCATGTAAATAATAACTTACCTACTAATCTTTGGCCTCGTTTGGCAACCGCGTCCTCCGTGTGGAGATGCGTCGGAAATTGGCAGGAATCGGCGTCGCTCAGGCCGCGCCTGTGGAGCAGCTGTCGTTAACAGGCATTAGCGCTCAAATTTCGACTTCTTTCGATTCAGTTCACATCTGTCGTATCCGCCACAACCAGCTTGTGCCTATAGGAGCTGATTGGGTTCCCAGGACACAACCACGTCAGATTCATCGTTCGCTGGTGAGCGGCGTTTCCTATAGGTACCTTCTGATTATCCGGTTGCTTCAGCAAGCCCCAATGGGTAGCGTATAAGGGTGGCCCGACCA
>OMOD01000044.1:4568-12584 GCA_900290255.1 Candidatus Sulfotelmatobacter kueseliae | reverse complement strand
GAACCGCCGACGCCAGCCTTTTCAGGGCTGCGCTCTACCACCTGAGCTACCTGGCCACTTCCTACGCACGTTTTGCACCGCGCAGTCCGCAAAACGACTGACGGCCGTTTTCGCCGTGCACTGGGCGCTCTTACTGGGCGGGATGCCGCGAAGCAAAACAGCCGATGCGCTGGGAACCGTGCGGAACCTCTTGAATTATAGCAACCCTGTGACATTCCTCAAAATTGTTACCGACGATTTTCGCCGCCCCTTTTCTTGCTCACATTCTTTTCGCACATTCCTTATTCAAGCCCATTCTCACGACCAGAGATGGCCGCTGGGCACGCCGTTCATGACGGTCATCGCGCAACGATTGGCGCCAAACCAGTAGGGGATCTCGCGATAGTCGCTCACGTTAAACACAGCCAGGTCGGCGTCTTTGCCCGCTTCCACACTGCCTTTGCAGCCAGCTAAGCGAAGCGCCCAGGCTCCGTTGATGGTTGCCGCTGCGATCGCCTCCGCCGGTGACATCTTCATGTGCGTGCAGGCCAGCGACATTGCCATTGGCATGCTGAAAGTTGGGGAAGAACCGGGATTGTAGTCCGTGGCCAACGCGACCGCTACACCGGAATCAATGAACTGGCGCGCGTTCGGATATCTCGCTAATCCGAGGAAGTAGTTTGCTCCCGGGACGAAAGTTGCGACCGTGTCACTCTGGGCGAGAGTGGGCAGGTCGGCATCGTTCACGTGATCCATGTGGTCGAGAGATGCTGGATGATAGCGAAGCAACGGATCAAGCCGCGTTTCGCTGAGTTGCCCCAGATGGGCGCGGACGGCGAGGCCGTGTTTTTCCGCCGCCTGGAAAATCCGCGCGGTCTCGTCGGCGCTGAAGGCTCCACGCTCCGAGAACACGTCCACGAACTGGGCAAGCTTGCGCTGGGCGACGGCTGGCACCATTTCGTTGCAGACGAGGTCGACATATTCTTGGGAACGTCCGCGATACTCGGGCGGGACCACGTGCGCGCCCAGCAGAGTTGGAACCACCGTGCCCGGCCACTCGCGCGCGGCGGCGCGGATGGCTTCGAGCGACTTCAGTTCCGATTCGAGGCTGAGGCCATAGCCCGACTTGGCCTCGACAGTCGTGGTTCCGTGGCGAGCCATGTCGGTGAGCACGGCGCGAACCTTTTGCGTCAGCGCAGTCTTGCTTGCCTTCCGCACGCCGTCGATGCTGGAGCGAATCCCTCCGCCCGCTTCGGCGATCTCTTCGTAGTTCGCGCCAGAAATTCGCTTCTCAAAATCCACCAGCCGCGGATGCGTGAATACCGGATGAGTATGGGAATCGACGAAGCCGGGGAAGACGACGCGCCCGCCGCAATCGATCTCGCTGATCTTCTTTCGATTCTTCTTCAGCCAGAGATCGCGCAGAGCGTCTTTCGTCTCGCCGACCGAAACGATCTTCCCGCCCAGACACAGCACGGCAGCGTCTTGAATGATGCCAAGGTCGGAAAGGGAAGCGCCGCGCCGCGCACCGTCTGCAGCCGAGCGCAGCGTGAGAAGCTGGCCAATGTTGGTAAGCAGAAGAGTTGGGCTGTCCATGGCCTTTACCGCCCTGCATCCTTCGCACGGGCGGAAGGTTTCCCGCGGTCAATTTCGCCGCTGGCGTGGGATCGAATCTTCTTCACAAGTTGAGCCAATTCTTCTGTTAGCGGGCAATACAGGAGCTTGATCTGACGCGTGAGCTTCTCTCGCATCTTCTCAGAAAGCAGCCGGTAGAATTCCTCATCGGTAAGTACCAAGAAGCGTTGGTCGGCGTCAACGCTGGCAAGGAAATAGAGCTCTTCGTAGGCGCCAGAGATCTTGCCAGACGGATTCTTGCCGCCGCTGGTGACTCCGGATGAACTCTTGATCCCGCAGACAATCCGCTTGTCAGCCGACACAGCATCGAATTCGTGAACTCCAGAGCAGCCCGTGAGAGGGAGAAACACACTGGTGAATTTCTGTCGATACTGTCCCGAAAGCCAATCGCGCACGAAAGGCTCGACCCGCGTTTTCAACAAATGAGTATTGGCCATGGCAGCGCTATCCCATCGGAATGCGAACGCCCGTCTTCTTCGCAAACTCCTTCGCCTCGTCGTATCCCGCATCGGCATGGCGAATGATGCCCATGCCCGGATCGGTGGTCAGAACGCGTTCGATGCGCTTCGCCATCGCGTCGGTGCCGTCGGCCACCGTGACCTGCCCGGCATGCAGCGCGTAGCCGATGCCCACGCCGCCGCCGTTGTGGATCGAAACCCACGACGCTCCCGCGGCCGTATTCAACAGCGCATTGAGCAGCGGCCAGTCGGCTACGGCGTCCGAACCATCTTTCATGCTTTCGGTTTCGCGGAACGGAGAAGCGACCGAGCCGCAATCGAGGTGATCGCGCCCAATCACGATCGGAGCCTTGATCGTGCCTTTTTTCACCAACTCGTTGATGGCGAGGCCAAACCGCGCTCGCTCACCATATCCCAGCCAGCAGATGCGCGCTGGGAGTCCCTGAAACTTGATGCGCTTGCGGGCGAGTTCAATCCAGCGTCGCAGGCTGCGATTCTCGGGAAATAATTCCAAAACCAGAGCGTCGGTCACGGCGATGTCCGAAGGCTCGCCCGAAAGCGCCGCCCAGCGGAACGGACCTCGGCCTTCGCAAAACAACGGACGAATGTAGGCGGGAACAAATCCCGGGAAGTCGTATGCGTTCTTCACGCCGCGCTGGAACGCGAAGGTACGAATGTTGTTGCCGTAGTCGAAGGTGACCGCGCCCATCTTCTGCAAGCGCAGCATGCCTTCGACGTGCTTCGCCATGGCGTCGAGCGACCGCTCCTGATACGCCTTGGGATCGCGTTGGCGCAGCTCGATCGCCGCTTCAAGCGTCATGCCGTTCGGCACGTATCCGTTCAGCGGATCGTGCGCCGAGGTCTGATCGGTGAGAATGTCGGGCACCACGCCGCGTTCGGCGAGTTCGGGAATGATGTCGGCGCAGTTGCCGACCAGACCGACCGAAACGTTTTCTTTCTTGCGGACAGCATTTTTCAGAATGCGCAATGCTTCGTCGAGCGTGGTCACGAGAAAATCGCAGTAGCCAGTCTTGAGGCGTTTCTTGATACGCTCAGGATCGACGTCAATGCCAAGAAACGCCGCGCCGGTCATGGTGGCCGCGAGCGGCTGCGCTCCGCCCATGCCGCCCATGCCGCCCGAGACGATCAGCTTCCCGCCCAGATCGCCGGAAAAATGATCGCCGCCAAAATGCTTTTCGCCCGCCGCGTTGAACGTTTCGTAGGTGCCCTGCACGATGCCCTGCGAACCGATGTAAATCCACGACCCCGCCGTCATCTGGCCGAACATCATCAGGCCGGCGCGCTCGAGTTCGTTGAACTTCTCCCAGTTGGAAAAATGGCCGACGAGATTCGCGTTCGCGATGAGCACGCGCGGCGCGTGCTCGTGAGTCTGGAACACTCCTACTGGCTTGCCTGACTGCACGAGCAGCGTCTCGTCGTTCTCCAGATTCTTCAGCGAGCGGACGATGGCGTGATAGCAATCCCAATTGCGCGCGGCCTTGCCTGTGCCGCCGTAGACGACTAGGTCCTGAGGGCGCTCGCCAACTTCCTCGTCGAGATTGTTCATGAGCATGCGCATGGCGGCTTCCTGCTGCCATCCTTTGCAGGAAAGCGTAGTGCCACGGGGGGCGCGAATGCGGGTGTAGGTAGATGTCGGAGTTTCAGTGTCTACAGGCATGAGCCTATGGTAGTGCGGATAAGGCGGAATCATCAATGAGGGTTTTCAGTTCTCCTTTTCCCGATCTGACACCCGTTCTCCGACGGTGCCCCACTCAAGCCCGGTTTTGGCTTGAGTGGGGACTTTCGTCGGGCGTAGTCTGGCCTCATGCCTTGGGGATTGAAACGATTTCAGGAATCCGGGCACAGCCACTTCGTCACATTCTCCTGTTATCATCGGCGGCCGTTGCTTACGTCCGACCCCACCAAGCGAATTTTCGAGCTCGCGCTGGAGCGTGTGCGGCACAGTTTCGGACTCCGTGTTTACGGCTATGTGGTCATGCCCGAGCATGTTCACTGGCTGGTCAGCGAGCCCGAGCGCGGTGTGCTCGCCGATGCTCTCAAGTCGCTGAAGCAAGGCGTGTCACGCCGCCTGGTCGCGGGTGCCCCATTCAAGCCCGGTGTTGGCTTGAGTGGGGACTTTCCCCAGCATTTCCGGCAAAAGCGTTATTACGATTTCAACGTCCGGAACTATCGCCAGTTTGTCGAGAAACTCCGTTACATCCACCGGAATCCAGTGAAGCGTGGATTATGTGAACGTCCCGAAGATTGGGAGTGGAGCAGCTTTCGTCAATACGCAACAGGGCGCGAAGGACGAGTGGAGATTGAGTGCGAGTGGACGGCAAGAAGGCGTGAGCGTTCGGGACACTCTGTCCAGCTGTCGAACTGCCCCACTCAAGCCAAGAGAGGGCTTGAATGGGGCACCCGCCTGGATTGCGACGTTTTGCCTGTTGCACGGACATCGCTTGCTGCACCGGGACCGGGATTTCTATGCGTTTGAGAAGGTGCTGGGGTTGGAGGTGGTGAAGGGGTAGAAGCGCGAAACGACGGTCATCCAGAAATTCCCATTTTGGGATAGCTACTTTCGTGGGATTGCATGGATTCAGGTCGCGAAGAATAGTGGACTTAGATAGGTTGCGTCTGGAGGACGTTGCCAGTGGGTACTGGACGCTGCCTTTCAAGCAGTCGAGTGGCCAAGTCAGCCATTACGGTTCGAGTCCGTCGTCCTCCGCACGGGCTTCTCGACTTAGAGCTGGTCTGCTATAATAAATATGCTTGAAAGGTAGCGTCCGACTGGCAATTTTGCCGAGCCCCGCCTGACTAGCGGGGCTTTTGATTTTTACGGTCGGGGGCCCACTGCGGATATGGTTGCGATTGCGCGCGAGGGCGGGAGCGGGAGTAGACGATCGTGAAAGCCCACGTCTCAAAAACCGCGAGGCGTGGGGCACCCGGCTATAATAAATGAGTTGAAAGGTAGCGTACCGACTGGCAATTTTGCCGAGCCCCGCCTGACCAGCGGGGCTTTTGATTTTTCGAGGATGGGAGGTCGACTGTGGATCTGGTTGCGGTTGCGCGGGCGGCATAGAGGGCGTCAGGTTACGTCTAGCAGGTTCATTTTAGTAGCCCGTGCGCATGAAGAAATTGGATGAGTTTAGTAACCGCACTGGCGAGGACCGCGATAAAAAGCACGTACCTAAGCCTTCGTCCGATCAGGCCCTTCTCGGGTGCGTTTACTGTTCCCATGTCAAAATCATAACCCTGATCTATTTGTGTGTCAGGTGCATAATCATCCAAAAGAGGGCTTGAGTGGGCCACCCGGCGCGGACAGGAGTGTCCGCGCTACACGAGCCTTTACTCCCACTCAATCGTTCCTGGGGGCTTCGACGTGATGTCATACACCACGCGGTTCACGCCGCGGACTTCGTTTACTATTCGATTCGAAATCGTCTTTAGTACTTCGTAGGGCAGCGGAACCCAATCGGCGGTCATGCCGTCTTCTGAGTGCACGGCACGGACGGCGCAAGTGTAGGCGTAAGTCCTCTGATCGCCCATTACTCCTACCGACATCACCGGCAGGAGCACGGCGAATGACTGCCAGATTTTGTGGTAGAGACCGGCCTTCTTGATCTCGCCTACTACGATGTCGTCGCACTCGCGCAGCAGATCGGCGCGTTCTTTGGTTACTTCACCCAAGATGCGCACGGCCAGGCCTGGCCCGGGGAAAGGCTGCCGCTGCAGAATGTCTTCGGGCATGCCGAGATCGCGGCCGATCCGGCGCACCTCATCTTTGAACAGGTCTTTGAGCGGCTCGATGAGTTTGAGCTTCATCTTCGCGGGCAGTCCGCCTACGTTGTGATGCGACTTGATGACCTGAGACGGTCCGCGCACCGAGCGCGATTCGATGACGTCGGGATAGAGGGTGCCTTGCACCAGCCACTTGACGTTGCCTTCCTTCTTTTTAATGCGGCGTGCTTCCTGCTCGAAGACGGCAATAAACTCTTTGCCGATGATTTTTCGCTTCTTCTCCGGATCGCTCACTCCCGCCAGCTTCTTCATAAAGCGCTCGGTGGCATCGACCGCAACCACGTGCAGACCGAGATGGTCGCGCAGATTCTTCTGCACTTTCTCAAACTCATTTTTGCGCAGTACGCCGTTGTTGACAAAGACGCAGGTCAGGCGCGATTTGCCGGACCCATCCCGCATCGCGCGATCTACCAGCACGGCCGCCACGGAAGAATCGACCCCGCCGGAAAGGGCACAGATGGCGCGTCCCTTGCCGACCTGCTGTTTCACCTGCGCCACGGTTGCGTCGATAAAATGCTGCGGGGTCCAGGATGGCTTCGCTCCACAAATGTTGATCGCGAAGTTGCGCAGGATGTCCTTGCCTAGCGGCGTGTGGTGTACCTCGGGATGAAACTGCACGGCCCACATTTTGCGATCGGGGTTTTCGATGGCGGCAACAGCGCTCGGAGTTTTCGCCGTCAGCCGGAAGCCGGGAGGCAATTCTTCGGCCGAGTCGCCATGCGACATCCAGACCGCGAGCAGCTTAGGTAGGCCCTGAAAAAGTTGCGAGTCGGATTCCTGGATCTCCACCTTGGCGTGGCCATACTCGCGTTTCGCGGCGGGGCGCACTTTGCCGCCGAGAGCATAGACCATGAACTGCAATCCGTAGCAGATGCCAAGCACGGGGAGGCCCAGATCGAAGACTTTCTTGTCGGCATGGGGCGCGCCTTTGTCGTATACGGACGACGGGCCGCCCGAGAGAATAATGCCCACTGGAGAATAGCTGCGAATTTCTTCCAGGCTGGCGTTGAACGGCAGCACCACCGAGAAAATCTTCTGTTCGCGGATGCGGCGGGCGATCAGTTGTGAATACTGCGCGCCGAAGTCTAGGACAACGATGGATTGGGTTTCCACGGATGAGTTTCTCAGATTGGCGCCCCGGTTGCAACAAACCAAAAACGATTACCACGGGGTACACAGAGGAACACGGGGGAAACCGAAGTCCTCTGTGCCTTCCGGTGTTTATCGCATGTGTCCCTCGTGGTTATCGCACTAGCGCACCACGATACTCACCAGTTTCTTCGGCACCACAATGACTTTTACCACTTGCTTGCCGGCAATCCACGTTCGCACCTTATCGTTGGCAAGCGCCGCTTGTTCGAGCTGATCATCGGTCACGTCGGCCGGTACCACTACCTGCCCGCGGAGCTTTCCATTAATCTGCACGGGAATCGCAAGCTCGTCGTAGGCCGCCAGCGCCGCATCGTACTTCGGCCACGGAGCTTTCAGCAAACTACCCGTCCCTCCAACCATCTCCCACAACTCGTGCGCGAGATACGGAGCCATGGGAGCAAGTAGAAGTGCCAGATTGTGAAGAGTCCCATGCAAAACATTCTTTGATATGACCGACTTCGACTCCGCGTCGCTGCCTCGCGGTGTTGTTTGCGCGAATAGCGAGCCCATTTGGAAGAGGTAAAGTCTGTTGACGAGTTCCATCAAAGCGGCGATGGAGGTGTTGAAATGCCACCGGCCCGTAAAGTCGTCGGTAATCTTCCTAATCGTCTGGTGCAGCGCTCGCTGTATTTCGCGGTCAGGTGGATACATGGTGGATGGGTCAGAGAGTATTTCGCGGTCAGATGTGGCAGCGGTTGCCTGCCTTGTCATTATCCAGTCCCACTCATGTTCAGGCATTGGTGTGGCATGGATTTTGTAGAACCGATACACCCTCCCCAGGAACCGCTGAATGCCTTCAATCCCTGAGTCCTGCCAGTCCAGGTCGCGATCCGGAGGCGCCGCGAACAGGCTGTACAACCGCGCTGCATCGGCTCCGTAGCGCGCCACCATCTCATCCGGCGACACTACGTTTCCCAGATTCTTCGACATTTTGGCGCCGTCTTTGATTACCATGCCCTGCGTGAACAACCGCGCCACCGGCTCGTCGTTT
>OMOD01000044.1:0-4558 GCA_900290255.1 Candidatus Sulfotelmatobacter kueseliae | reverse complement strand
TAGAAGTACCACGACGAATCGACGAACGTATCCATGGTGTCGGTCTCGCGCCGCGCCGGGCCGCCACATTTCGGACAGGTGGTATTTAAGAACTCCGGCGCGGCCGCTAAAGGCGATCCGCCCGCCAGCGTGATGGGTACGTTGTGCGGCAAAATCACGGGCAAGTCTTCTTCCGCGACGGGTAGCACGCCGTCTTTCTCGCAGTACACCATCGGGATCGGCGTGCCCCAATAGCGCTGCCGCGAAATGCCCCAATCTTTGATTCGGAAGGTGACGGTCGCCTTGCCAAAGCCTTTTTCTTCGGCGCGCGCCGACATCTTCTTGATCGCATCCTCGCAGTTCAGGCCGCTAAACTCGCCCGAGTTGACCACGATCCCGTCCATGGTCGTAAAGGGCAGCGGCGGCTCCACCATGGTTTCTTCCGGATCGGTCGATTGCGGCAGAATCACCAGCCGGATGTCCAGCTTGTACTTCCTGGCGAATTCATAATCGCGTTCATCGTGCGCCGGAACGCTCATGATGGCGCCGGTGCCGTAGTCCATCAGAATGTAGTTCGCCACCCACACCGGCACGGCTTCTCCGTTGTACGGATTCTTGGCATAACGGCCGGTGAACACGCCGTGCTTCTCGATGGCGCCAACGTCGCCCGTTTCTTTGGCTTTGCGCTGTTCGGCGATCAGTTGGTCGACCTGGCTCCGCAAGTCGGGGTTGCGGGCGGCGATATCCGCCACAATCGGGTGCTCCGGCGCCAACTGCACCGAGGTCGCGCCATAAATCGTATCCACGCGCGTGGTGAACACGGTGATCGTCGAACCCACGGGGCCGACGGTTCCGCCCAGATCGAAATCCACCAGCGTGCCTGCGCTGCGCCCGATCCAGTTCTGCTGCATGATGCGGACTTTTTCCGGCCAGCCCTGCAACTTTTCGAGATCGCGCAGCAACTCGTCGGCGTACTTGGTGATGCGCAGAAACCACTGCTCCAGTTCGCGCTGCTCGACCGGAGTGTCCTCATGCCGCCAGCACATCCCATTGACAACCTGCTCGTTGGCCAGCACCGTGCAGCACTGCGGACACCAGTTCACTTTGCTCTTCTTGCGATAAGCGAGTCCGGACTCATAAAGCTTCAGGAAGAACCACTGATTCCAGCGGTAGTAGTCGGGCAGACAGGTCGTAACCTCGCACGACCAGTCATACGCGAACCCAAGGCGCTTCATCTGGGCCTTCATGGCCGCAATATTGGCCAGCGTCCACTCGCGAGGCGGAGTGTTGTTCTTGATCGCGGCATTCTCCGCGGGCAATCCGAAAGAATCCCAGCCCATGGGATGGAGCACGTTGTAGCCGTTCATCCACATGTAGCGAGCCAGGGCATCGCCGATGGAGTAATTGCGCACGTGTCCCATGTGCAGCGCGCCGGAAGGGTAGGGAAGCATCTCCAAAACGTAAAACTTCGGTTTGGTGGAGTGCGGCTCGGCGGCATAGAGCAACGGATCGCTTTGCCAGCGCCCGGTCCATTTCTGTTCAATGCGCTGCGCGTCATAGCGCTCTTCGTTACTATTACGCTCGAGGCGCGCGGTGGGGATCGGTTTGTCTTCCTGTGGCATAGATCAGGGTAGTTCGGTAATGAGTAATCCACGATTCTACAACGCCCGGCTGAGATGTGTGGTGCGGACACAGCGACTGGGGACTGTCCTAAGTTCAGTTTTTCACCACGGAGTCACGGAGTCACGGAGAAAACCTTGCGGCTCTCAGCTTTCAGCTATCAGCTATCAGTCAAATCGCGATCCAACTGATGCTGAGAGCTGAGAGCTGACAGCTGAGAGCTTCACTACCACCGGCTGGGGAAGTTACTGGATTGCGGCGTGGTGGTGTAAATGTATACACTGGACGCGAAGATGCCGCCCCCCGAGGCGTTTTCGAAAACCCAACGGTAGATTGAGGTTAAGGGATGCCCGGGCATCGCAAGTCCGCGATCGCGGCGGCGGCAGTTCTGATCGTTGCACACCTGGTTCTCCTCATATTCAGGTACCGCACCCACTTTGCCTCTCTGTGGGTTGACTGGGTCGGATCGGCGGCTGTCTTCCTGGCAGTCATCGCGTGTTGGTCCGCCTCCCGTCGATCCGGTCCCTTTGGCAAGCGGGTTTGGCGTCTGGTTTCCTTTTCTCTCGCTCTCGCTTTTCTAGAACAGGTCGGCTACACCTACTACTTCGACTATCTGCACACTCCCCCCGGCAGGCTCTGGCCCAGCGACTTTCTGCTTTTTTTCTGGCCTGTTCCCGCGATGATGACGCTGTTTCTGAGTCCACGAGACCCGGACAGTGGATTCCGGTGGTTGCGGCTGTGCGATTTTGTACAAGTTTGCACTCTCGCGCTTGCCCTGGAGCTTTCTCACCTCTATGTGCCCTCGCGGTGGCAAACCTCGGCACGCGCCATGGAATTCCGCGCTTTCTACGTTGGCCTCGCCTTCTTCGGGCTTTTGGCTCTGAGTTTTCTGGTTCGAGGGCTTCTTACTTCGTATCGCACGTCACGCGCCTTCTTTTTTCGTTTAGCAGGGTTCTTGTTCGCCTTCGCGATTGTTTCCAATCTAACTCTATTCCTCTTTGCAAAAGGGAGCTATCCGCCAGGGGCTTGGCCGGGCCTGATGTGGACTGTCACGTACTGCATTCTGGCCGTGATGGCCGCGACTTGGGATGGCTCCGAGGAGAGTCCGCAGGAGACGACCGACTCCTTCGCACCGGGCATGCAACTGCTGGCGCAGTTCTCTCCCTTGCTCATCCCCGCAATCGTCTTTCCCCTGGTTTTACAGATTGCGCAGGAACAGTTTCTCTGGTCGGTGTTCCTGGTGATGGTCTCCTTCGCCGCTGCCGGCGGCCGCTTGTTTGTGGTGCACAGGCAGTTGCTCTACAGTTCACAGGAGTTGCATAAGAATCTGTCGCTTCTGCAAGGGATTACCGAGGGAACCACGGACGCTGTCTTCGTCAAGGACCTGCAAGGCCGTTACCTGATGATGAATTCCGCGGGCGCCCGTTTTCTGGGACGGAGCATCGAAGAGGTTATTGGCAAGGATGCCAGCGAACTTTTTTCTCCGGAAAGCGGCCGTCAAATTATGGGGCGCGACCGCGCCGTCCTCGAGTCAGGCGAGACCTTGACTTACGAAGAGGTTGGAGTCTCAGGCGGCGTCACCAGGACGTACCTTTCCACCAAGGGCCCGTTTCGCGACGCGAGCGGCCGGGTGGTTGGCCTGCTTGGAATTTCGCGCGACATTAGCCATCGTAAACGTGCCGAAGAGGCGATTCACAAGTCAGAGCAGAGGCTGCGGATTCACGTCGAACATACGCCCCTGGCGGTGATTGAATGGGATCTTCAATTTCGCGTCGTAGCCTGGAATGCCGCGGCCGAACGCATCTTCGGATATACCCGCGAAGAGGCCATGGGCCAGCATGCGCACTTCATCGTGGCGCCCGCCTTTCGCGAGCGCGTGGACAGGGTCTGGCAAAACCTTCTCGACCAAAAGAGCGCAACCCTGAGCAGCGCCAACGACGACAACACCACCAAGGGTGGCCGGACCATCTCCTGCGAGTGGTACAACACTCCACTGGTCGATGAATCCGGACAAGTGTTCGGCGTGGCCTCGCTGGTTCACGATGTGACGGAGCGCGTGGCGCTCGAAGAGAAGCTCCGGCATTCCCAGAAGATGGAGGCGATCGGCCGTCTGGCGGGGGGCGTTGCCCACGATTTCAACAACCTGTTGACGGTCATTATGGGTTACAACCAGATTCTAACCGACGGAGTACCCGCGGCAGGCCGGCTGATGGACGCTACGGTTCAGATCCGAACCGCCTCCGAGCGCGCTGAAGAAATCACCAAGGCACTGCTGGCCTTCAGCCGAAAGCAGGTGCTGCAGCCGCGGGTGATTGATTTGAACGACGTCATGATGAACCTCGACACCATGCTGCGGCGGCTGATCGGCGAGGACATCGAAGTCCTGACCGTACCCGGCCGCGACGTGGGCGCAGTGAAAGCCGATCCCGGGCAAATCGAGCAGGTCATCATGAACCTGGCCGTGAATGCGCGCGATGCCATGCCCCGCGGGGGGAAGTTGACTCTGGAAACCAACAACACGGAACTGGACGAGGCGTATGCCCGCGAACACCCTCCCGTGCAGCCGGGACGCTACGTCATGCTGGCCGTGAGCGACACCGGAATCGGCATGGACGCGGACACGCAGGCGCATATCTTCGAACCGTTCTTCACCACCAAGGAAGTCGGCAAGGGCACGGGCCTGGGACTCTCCACCGTCTACGGAATCGTCAAACAGAGCGGAGGGTACATCTGGGTGTACAGCGAGCCCCAGCGGGGCACGACGTTCAAGATCTATTTTCCGCGAATCGATCAAGCGGTGGACGGAATCCGAGCGCAGAAGCGAGAGGCGGGCATGCAACGCGGAACGGAGACGATCCTGTTGGTCGAGGATAACGAACAGGTTCGTCAATTAACGTCCTCAGTCCTGGAGGACTGCGGCTACAAAGTGTTGCCCGCCGCCAGCCCCGAGGAAGGCCTG
>OMOD01000032.1 GCA_900290255.1 Candidatus Sulfotelmatobacter kueseliae | reverse complement strand
AGACATCAATGCCGCCGCCGGAGCCGAGATCGAGGACAACGTCGCCCGGATTCAGATTGGCCAATGCGGTCGGGTTGCCGCAGCCCAGCGATGCGAGCAGAGCTTTTTCGGGAATCTGGCCGGCTTGCGTCGAGTCGTAAAGGTTCGAGGTGATGGAATCCCCACAGCCGCTGCCTGTCGAGGGCTTACTTCCACAGCAGGAACTTCCACCGCCAGTCACTCGCAGAGCCGCTTCCGCATATTTTTCTTTCACCACCTGCTTCAGATCCGGGTTGCTCATTGGCCCTCCTAGCGACAAATTTGGACGATTGATTCTGGTTTGAGTGCCTGGTTGCGTGTGCAACACTCGGCATACAAGAACTGCAATAGCTCCTGAAGCGCTTCCGTGTTTGCCGAATAGTGGAGGAATGTACTTTCGCGGCGGACGAGCACAAGTCTTTCCGCTTTGAGCTTGTCAAGATGATGAGACAGCGTGGAGTTGGGAATATCTAACTCCTGCTGAATCTCGCCAACGACAAGGCCGTCCGGGTGGGCGGACAGGAGCAACTGCATGATCCGCAACCGCGCTTCCGTACCCATCGCCGAGAACATGTCCGCAAATTTGACCACTTGCTCGAGGGATTTCCGGGATTGGGCCGTCGCCATGTTTCGATATTTGCAGAAATATGGTGTCGATGTCAAGGGACTGTCTTAAAGTCCCCTAAGTTCTGTACATGGAAGGATTGCACGGCGCAGTGAAACGATTGCGAGTGGAACGGCATGCCTAACAAAGTTTGGATGGTTGCAGCCCCCTGCAACCAACTTTTCTTCGCGATATGGCCCACCCGGCCTCGAAATTTGATTGACGTGCGCGCACTTTGTATCCCACAATGCCCGATACTTGCCTGATTCCTGCCCGCTGGCAGATACATGCCAGATCGTTCAGTCGGGTTTAGCGGGATCAGATCTGCGTCCGAAGGATCTACATGACGGTTTTGGCGCAAAAAGACGGTGAGCCCTGGCTGGTCACCGGAGCTGCGGGCTTCCTCGGTTCCCATGTGGTCGAACAGCTCTTGCAGCGCCAGATTTCGGTGCTAGCTCTCGACAACCAGACAGGTGGCAACTGGCAGTTTCTGAAATCCTTCGCCGAGCACCCGCTTTTTAAGTTCCTTCAACAGGATATTCGCGATCAAGAATCGCTCACCCCACTGTTCCAGCGTGAGCAGCCGGGAGTGGTCGTGCATCTGGCTGCGGTGCACTTCATTCCGGCAGCCATGCGCGACCCGGCCGCAGCGGTCAGCTTGAATGTGCACGCAACCCAGACCCTGCTCCAGGCTTGCGAAGAGATTCCGCTGCGCTGTTTTTGGTTTGCCAGCACCGGGGATGTGTATGAACCCAGCGAAAGCCCTCATCGGGAATCGAGCGCCATTCGCCCATTCAACGTTTACGGGCTTACGAAATGGGAAGGCGAGCAGTTGATTCGACGGGAGGCGGAGAAGTATCCGGAACGTCATTTTGTGATTGGCCGGCTATTCAATATGTACGGACCTCGCGAAACCACTCCCCATATTCTGCCGGATATCATTCATCAACTTCGCGCTCCGGAAACCAGCGTTCTTCGTCTTGGCGATATCACGCCGAAACGCGATCTGGTACCGGTTTGCGACGCGGCCCGCGCGGTTATCGACACGGTTTTGAAGTCCGCGCCGGGAGTTACGACGGTCAATATCGGGACCGGAGTTTCGGTTTCGGTTGAAGAAGTGCTTGCCCGGATCTCTCAGCTTATCGGAAGGCCACTACGAGCTGAAATCGATCCAGACAAGTTGCGGGCGGTGGAAAGGCCTCACCTGCAAGCCGACATCGGGGCCCTGCAATCCCTGATCGGATGGACGCCGCATTCTGACTTAACTCGCGGGCTTCAGGAACTTCTCCGTTTGGAGAAAATTCTGCCGTGAAGTCCCGGGGTTCACGCATCGGACTCGTCGCACTCGACCAGTGGATGGGCGGCATAGTTTATACGCACAATCTGCTGCGTGCGCTCTCCCAATTGCCCGCGGCGGAGCGTCCGCACATAACCCTGTTTTGCCGTAACCACACCAAACTTTTCGAAGAAGTTGCTCCGCTCGCAGACCGCGTGGTGGTATTTCAATCTTGGTTGGACAAAGCCTTCGCGGGGACTCGGCTGGAGACTCCTGCCCGATACGCCCAGGCAGCAATCTCAGGCCCGCTGCTGCACGAGAGCACACCTGAATTGGCGAAGGCAGCGCATCGGGAAAGGGTGCAAGCTGTGTTTCCGGTATCCACTCCTTACGCACGCCGGTTGCCCTGCCCGATTGGATGGATTCCCGATCTTCAGCACCGCACTTTACCGCAGTTGGCTTCGCGACTGAGGCGGGCGATTCTCGACAACCGTTTCGCTTCGATGCTCCGGGACCCGCAGCGCCACGTCGTGGTGAGCAGCCACTACGGTTTGAAGGATGCTCTCCGCGCTTACGGAAAGCCGAGGGCCACAACGCACGTCCTTAGCTTTGTGACGGTTCCGGTCCCTTCCTGGTTTTGCGATCCGACGCCGACGACCGCTAAGTATCAAGTACCGGCTCAGTTCATCATTATTTGCAATCAGTTTTGGATTCACAAGGACCATCTGACGGCTTTCCGGGCGATCGCGAAACTGAAGCAGCAAGGGGTGAAGGTACATCTGGTGTGTACTGGGCCAACCTGGGACAATCGAGATTCCGGGCACTTTCCGAGAGTTCAGGCGGAGATCAAGAACCTGGGCATCGAGCAACAGGTACAAATTCTGGGGACGATTCCGCGTCTCGATCAGGTGGCTTTGATCCGCGCTTCGCAGGCGGTGTTGCAACCCTCGCGCTTTGAAGGGTGGAGCACGGTGATTGAGGACGCTCGGGCTCTCGGGAAGCCGGTGATTGCCTCAGACTTTCCAGTTCACTTGGAACAGGCAGCTCCGGGATCATGCTTTTTTCGAACTGGAGATCCCGACGATTGTGCGAGAGCCATCGCCCGCTTCCTACAAGCAGGACAAACCTCTGCCGGTTCACCTTCCTTACACGAAACTCGGGTGATTGAGTTCGCGAGAACGTTTCTCAGAATCGTGGAAGCGGCGATCTCCCCAGCGCGGCCGGCTGTTTCTGAGGAAGTTTTGGCGTCTTGATAATCAGCCAATCAAACTTAGTCTGCTGAATCAACCCACCTTCGGTCCCATGCGAAGGTTTTCTTTTCTGCCAACTTGCCCTCAACTGTGAAGGATCACATGGGCCTGTGATTCTGATCACCGCTTCGCCTTCCGCCGCGGGATAGCCTGAAGCGTCGGCGGAGGAGTGGACGGGTGCGCGAGAACGTCAAACGGCTATGGCCGGAGATCGACTGGATTGAGAGTCTCCAACTGCAAGAACAAGTTACGCAGGTTTGGATCAAAGCGCTCGAGCGCAGCCCCCTCCAGCCCGACGACCTGAACCGGATTCCCTTCACGCTGTTGGTTCCGAACTGCCCGATTACGTTCATGGAGCACAAGCGCTGCGTGGTACACATTGCGCGTGCCAGCGCCAAGGCGATGCAGGAGTTTATGGGGCGCGCCTTACCCATTGATCTGGACACGGTAATTGCCGGCGCGATTTTGGCGGACGTGGGCAAACTGCTGGAATACGAACTCGGCCCCGATGGCAAGAGCCGGCAGAGTGAGCGCGGCGAAGCCTTGCGGCATCCGTTTACCGGAGTTGCTTTGGCCCTGGAGTGCGGTGTTCCGGACGGCGTTTGCCACATCATTGCGGCACACGCCGGCGAGGGCGACCTGGTCAAGCGCACGACCGAGGCTTTCATCGTGCATCACGCCGACTTCATGGCGTTCCTGCCCTTTAAGAATCCGAAAAACATTAAGGTCAAACCCTAAAGGAGAGGTTCATGTCTGCGCCGAAAACGATTGCTGCATCGAAGGAAACGGTCAGTGCCACCATGTCCCGCTGGGCCGCCGGGTTGCAGTACAAGGACTTTTCGCAGGACGCGATTTACCAGGCCAAGCGTTTCCTATTGGATTCCATCGGTTGCGCTCTCGGAGGCTTCCAGCAACACGACGTGAAGATCGCTTTGGAAGTTCTGGGTGAAGTGGCTGGACGCGGTCCGGCCACGGTGATTGGCACCGGCGAACGGATCGACCCCGTCTCTGCGGCGCTGGCTAACGCGCTGATGATTCGCTGCATGGATTACAACGACATTTATTGGAAGCAGGACCCTTCGCATCCTTCGGACATTTTTCCGGCGGCGCTGGCGTGCTGCGAGCGAGCGGGGAGCGGCGGCAAGGAATTGATTGTTGGTTTAGTGCTGGGCCACGAGTTCGAGATGCGCTTTTGCGAGGCGGCATTTCCCGGCATCCGCGAGCGGGGATGGCATCACGCTACCTTGACCGCGTTTGTTTCGCCCATCGTTGCCGGGCGCGTTCTGCACCTGACCTGGGAACAGATTCAGCACGCCATCGGCATTTCCGCCAGCCGCCACTGCACGCTGGGAGCGGTCACCGCCGGCAAACTGACCATGATGAAGAACACGGTCGACCCCATGGCCACGCAGAGCGGAGTGTTCGCGGCCCTGCTGGCAGAGAAAGGCTACTCCGGACCTGAGCATGTGGTGGATGGCAAGGAAGGATTGACTCACGTTTTTGGTCCGGCATGGAAACTGAATCTGCTGACCGACGGTCTGGGAGAGTCGTGGCGCATCACGCAATGCGGCATGAAGGCTTTCCCTACCGAGGCTTTGACCCATACGCCCATCTCGGCCGTGCTTGATCTGGTGAAGAGCAACGATCTGCACTGTGACCAAGTAGAGAAGGTTCAGATTCGCTCGCTGGCCCGGGCCGCCGACATTCTGTCCGATCCCAGCAAATACGATCCGCATACCAGGGAGACTGCGGACCACTCGCTGCCCTATGTGATTGCAGCGGCGCTCGTCGACCGGCAGGTGACTCCGGTGCAGTTCACCATGGAAAAGATCATGGATGCGAAAATCCGGGAACAATTGCGGAAGGTTGAGGTGGTCGCAGATCCGGAAATCGAAAAGGTGTTTCCGGCACTGCAAAGGGTGGTCGTGAACATCACAACGACCGATGGACGCAGGTTCAGCAAGCAGCTTGATTTCCCCAAAGGCGATCCACGCAATCCGCTGACCGATCAGGAAGTGGAAGAGAAGTTCGCTGCGCTGGCCGATGGGGTTCTGTCTGTCACTGCGCAGCGAAAACTGAAAGAGGCGATCTGGAATCTGGAGGACATCGACTCCGTGCGCAAACTGATGGCGCTGATGAAGGCGGACGTCCAGAAAAAAACGGCCAGGTTCAAAAGCAAAGCCAGCTCGCCGGTGAACGGCCGGAATCGTCGGAAGGCAGTGTTTGCGTAAGAGGAGCCGACAAGGCTCGACTGGAGTTTGTTCATGGCCCAGAACATCGTAGAAAAGATCGCGCAAGCCCACCTGGCGGAAGGACCGAAGCGGGCCTTACGCACCGGTGATTTCGTTTCCATCCGGCCTTTTCATGTGATGACGCACGACAACACGTCGGCGGTGATGAGCAAGTTCAAAGCCATTGGCGCGAAGAAGATTTTCGATGCCAAACAACTGGTGTTCGCGCTGGATCACGACATCCAGAATCAAGATGAGGCCAACCAGAAGAAATACCGCTCGATCGAAGCCTTTGCCAGGGAACACGGAGTCGACTTCTATCCCGCGGGCATGGGCATCGGCCACCAGATCATGGTGGAGCGCGGCTACGTATTGCCGGGATCGTTCGTGGTCGCCTCCGACTCGCACTCGAATATGTACGGGGCGCTCGGCGCCATTGGAACGCCCATCGTGCGCACCGATGCGGCTGCGGTGTGGGCTACGGGCGAGTTCTGGTGGCAGATTCCGCGGACTATCCAGGTCGTACTGGAGGGCAAGCTGCACCCCGGTGTAAGCGGTAAAGACGTGATTATCAGCCTGTGCGGACTCTACAACCATGACGAAGCACTCAACGCTGCGGTCGAGTTCTCGGGGGCGGGGGTGGCCAGCTTGTCGATGGACGCGCGCTTCTCCATCGCGAACATGAGCACCGAGTGGGGGCCGCTGGTGGGATGGTTCCCGGTGGATGAGGTCACGATTGCGTACTTGCGCGGCGTACACCAGCGTTTGCACCAGCAGGGCGTTGAACGCTTTACCGAAAAAGACATCGATAGCTGGATCAACGCAGTTCCCGTTGCCGATCCGGATGCCTCCTACGC
>OMOD01000038.1 GCA_900290255.1 Candidatus Sulfotelmatobacter kueseliae | reverse complement strand
CGAATTGCCGCGGCCCGTTCGGACGCGGGTGCTGACGACTTCTCCGCTGGAAACTTTCAGCGTCGGTAACACGATTGTAGTAAGCCGCGGGCTGATCGATGTGCTTCCCGACGAAGGCAGCCTGGCCATGGTGCTCGCGCACGAACTGGCGCACATTGTTCTCGGACATAACCTGGGTAGCCAGTACGCGTTCAATGACCGCATGCTGTTCTCGGACGAGGCGACTTACAAAAACCTCGGGTTCAAACACATTCCCGAAGAGGAAGCGGCGGCCGACAAGAAAGCCATCGAGATGCTCAAGGCCTCACCCTACGCGCAGAAGTTGGAGTCGGCGGGGCTGTTCATCAAGGCTCTGCAGGCGCGCGCTCCGCAATTGAGCGCTCTGCTGCAAGCGCATTTGGGCAACAACATCGCGGAGAACGGCACGGTGACGCGGATGGCACAACTCGGCACCTCGGCTCCGGCGCTCGATTGGAACAAGCTGGACCAGATCGCCGCCTTGCCCCTCGGCGGACGTGTCAAACTAAATCCATGGGACGACAAAGTGGAGATCGTGAAGGCGCAACCGGTCGCGATCACTTCGGCGCGCGACAAGATGCCCTTCGAGGTGACGCCGTTCTTCCCGCGGCTTTCGCGGTACAGCACGGCGAGCTTGCCTGCGGCGACTCCGGCGGCAGCGCCAACCACCGCTAACGCCAGCCCCACGCCGGCCAACTGAGCCGGCTCCCAAGTTGATCGAAGCGCAGGCCGGGACCGGAAGAAATTCCGGGCTCCCGGCCTGTGTCTATTGCAGTTGTCAGTTCTCCGTGAGACCTGTTGGCAACCTGAGAACTGAGAACTGACAACTGAGAACTGCTTTGTTTATTTTGTGTGCATAGAAAATTACGAGCCTGTGACAACCCCGTTCCAGGCCCTTGCTACGCTGCTCCCAATGCGCAACCTTGCGGAGGCAACCATATCGCGAATCAGTTTGGGGCTTTTGTTGGCAATCACGTTGATGGGAGCCGCATGCGGCTATTCCCACAACTACATGAACGGGACTGGAATGCCCACAGTCACACAACTTTCGCCCAGCAGCACCGTGGCCGGCGGGGCTGCGTTTACGCTGACGGTACAAGGTTCGGGCTTTGGCACGGATTCATTGGTGTATTGGGGCACGACGACACGCGCCACCACGTACGATTCCGCCTCTGAGGTGACGGCGGATATCACGGCGGCCGACATCATGAATGCAGGCAGCGTGCAGGTTTACGTGCACTCGGGCGGTGCAAACTCGAACGCCATGACTTTCACGATTACGCCGTAACGATTCCGCAGTGGCGGCCATGGGGCCGGAAACTAGAAATGAGATTTCAGATCGGCGAACCGCTCCACCACCAGCAATCGCTGGTTGGGCGGAGCGCCGGCCAGGTCTTCGTGTTCCAGTATCCAGGTGTTGTCGTGCGGGACGAAGACGGCGTGTAGCCCGGCGGCGAGCGCCGGGTTAATGTCAGACTTCGGGCTGTTGCCGACCATCCACGTGCTGTCCGCGGAAAGGGCGTACTTGGCGATGGCGGAGCGATAAGTCGACTCGTCCTTTTCGGCCACGATTTCAACCGCGGAAAAATATTCCTTCAATCCCGAGCGCTCGACTTTTCCGCATTGCTCGGCGGGATTTCCTTTGGTCAGCATGATCAGATGGTGGCGCTCGCCGAGATATTGCAGGGTCTCCGGTACGCCGGGAAGCACTTCGATGGGATGATCGGCGATCTGGTGGGCAAAGCTGCGAATGCGCTCGTGTAATTCGGGCGTGACCGGGTCGACAGAAAGCTTCTCAAACGTTTCCACCAGCGAATGCGCGAAGCTGTGCAGACCGTATCCGTGCTTGACGATGGATTCCCGCTCCACGTCGTTCAGCACCAGCCGAACCGCCTCCGGCGAATGCTCGCGATGGTCGAGGAACGAAATGAACTTCGCGATCGCCCGTTCGAAATAAATGTTGTTTTCCCAGAGCGTGTCATCGGCATCGATGAGCAACGTCTGGGCGCCATTTTCCCCACGCATGTATTCATGATAACGGCTTCGGGGCGGAATCGAGGCTTTGATAAACTGGTATTCGTATGAAGAAATTCGGTTGGATGCACTATGGGCCTGTTTTGTTTTTCATTCTCCTGATGCCAACCTTCGGCACGGCACAGCAGAAGAAAACCCGGGCGATGACGGGTTCGGCGGCGAAGGGCGGCGCGCCGGCGGATTTGAAGGTCGCGGCTGACCTGGGGCAATGGCTGGCGAAATTCCAGCACGTCCGAATGCCGTTCCAGACGGCGGGTTTGACTGCTCGCGAGCAACAACTCGTGCGCAAACTGGTGGAGGCGTGCGGCTACCTGGAAAGCATCTACTGGCGGCAGAGCGATGCCGAGGGTTTAACCCTGTACCAGTCGCTAGGCTCAAGCCGGAATCGGCGCGATATCGAACTGCGAACCTACCTGCGGATTAACGCGTCGCGCTTCGACCTGCTCGACCAGGATCGCCCGTTCGTCGGAACCGAACCCGCACCGCCGGGGCGAGGGTTCTATCCAGCGAACCTGACACGCGATCAGGTGGAGCAATACGTCAAACAGCATCCCGAGCAGAAGGCGGCGATCTACAACCAATTCACGATCGTGCGGTGGAATGAGGGCAAGCTGGAGGCGGTTCCCTACCGCATCGCGTTCCGGGCTTTTCTGGAACCGGCGGCGCAAGCGCTGCGGGCGGCCGCTAATCTCAGTGATGACGCAGCCTTCGCGCAGTTTCTTCAACTGCGGGCCGATGCCCTGCTCAGCGACGATTACTTCCCGAGCGACCTGGCTTGGCTGGAGTTGAAGAATCCGAAATTCGACATCGTCTTTGCGCCCTATGAAACTTATCTGGACGGACTGCTGGGCGTGAAAGGTTCGTACGGCGCGGCGGTGATGGTACGCAACGAGCGCGAGAGCAAAAAGCTGGAGCTGTTCCAGAAATACGTGCCGCAGATCCAGGATGCGCTGCCGCTGGCGGCGGAAGATCGGCCGTCGAAACAGGGACTCGAAACGCCGATGGAAGTGATGGACACTCCTTTCCGAGCAGGAGACCTGACGCACGGCTACCAGGCGGTGGCCGACAATTTGCCGAACGATCCGCGAGTGCATGAGCAAAAGGGCAGCAAGAAACTTTTCTTCAAGAACTTCATGGACGCGCGGGTGAACTACATCATCCTGCCGGTCGCGCGCAAGCTGATGGAACCGAAGCAGGCAGCGAAAGTTTCGGGCGAAGGCTATCTGCTGGGCACGATCATGCACGAAATCTGTCACGGGCTGGGTCCCGCGTTTGCGCGCACGGCGGCGGGAAAGGTCAGTATTCGGGAAGCGATTGGTCCGGGATTTAGCGGCCTGGAAGAAGCGAAGGCCGACGTGACCGGGATGTTCGGCTTGAAATGGCTGGTGGATCACGACGCTCTTCCGAAAGCAAAGTTGGAAGAGTATTACGCGTCGTATGTGGGCGAACTGTTTCGCACCGTGCGCTTCGGGACGGCGGAGGCACACGGGCAAGCGGAGATGATGGAGTTCAACTATCTCTCCGAGCGTGGCGCGATCCAGCGGAATACCAACGGTCGGTATTCCATCGACTACGAGAAGATACCGGGCGCAGTGGCCGATCTAGCTAAGGAACTGCTGGAGATCGAAGCCACGGGGGACCGAGCGCGTGCGGAAAACTGGTTCAAGAAATACGACACGATGCCGGAAGAGTTGAAGGTGTCGCTGAAGGCGGTTGCGAATGTTCCGGTGGATATTGATCCGGTGTTTTCGTTTGCAGAGAGGGTGAAATAGGTTGTGTGGCGCGGACACTTATTCCCGCTGCCAACGCCAGTCGCGCCGACGGCAAACCTGTTAGAGGGCGAACTCGACATTCACAGGGTGATCGCTGTCTCACCTGGCAACAGAAACTGCGTCACTGGAAGACCCGCGAAAAGCTCCGCCCGCAATAGCACACGAGCGTAAGGATTGTGGTAGACACGCAGAGACAGGCTGGCATTGGGGCCTCCATCAAGAATTGCAAGAGCGCTCACAGAGGTGTTCTGGCTTGGGGTAAGCCCGCGGTTCCCTCCAAAGAATGGCTCGGACACGACCGTCTCGTCCCCCGAAACACTGACGCGCACACTGTCGCGCCCGAACATAGCCTGAGCAACGTCAGAATGAAAGGTGTACATCTTGATCGGCGTGTTGTCGTAGACAACGAGGAGAGTTGGACGGCCGTCGTGCGACGCAGCTTTGAGCTGAGCAGAATCCTTCAGCTTGTCGCGCATGCGATTGGGCACCAACCGGCCTACCGCCTCGCTGCTACCAAGCTCCTCCAATTCGGCAACGTCTTCGGCGTTAGGATCGATCTGTTTCACCTCGCAGATTACTTGAGTGTTCCCGAGTCGAATTCGGAAGTCCGGAGTGCGCTCCGTCCCAGTGGGAACAAGTTCCCAGGGAATCGTGTTTGCCGCGCAGAACTGCACGAACAGTTCTTCGGAGATAGTTCGAGTGTAAGTGTCAGAGCAAACACACGATTGACAGATTGAATCCATAGCCAGCGTGACTTCACTCTTTCGCCAGCAAATTCTCAGGCCGCGCAACACGTGATTTCTTGAATATCCCCATCCGGCCGTTGTAAAACCAGTCCTTATCCAGGGCGGATTAGTACCGGTTTGCCTGTAACTGTGAAATGGTGCTGTTGCGCAGAGCGCGTTTCACTTCATGGAGCAAGATCGCCCGCCAATCCCATAACCTTTCCGCGCCCTAACGGCCGTGTAGATACCGGATGGCTCTTACAGGTCCGGCGCGTTCCGGAGATCCAGGTCCAGAGAAGGATCCCCACGATGCGAATGCCTGCCTTTCCGGCAAAGAATCTCTTGTATCTTCTGCACAAGGTCGTCGATGGAGAAAGGCTTCTGGATCAACGTCAGTTCAGGCTCCGTCTCTAAAATATTGCTCAACTTGTCATCGGTGTAGCCTGACATGTACAACACATCGGTCTCGCCCCGCAGTTTTGTCAGATTTTTAGCCAGATCCGGGCCACTCATCTCCGGCATGATCACGTCTGTGATCAGCACCCGAATCGGCCCCTTGTGTTGTTCGGCTACTTGCAGAGCCTCCACACCGTTGGAGGCAACGAGTACCTGATAGCCCCTCGAGCGCAATTGCTCGCAGAGCAAATCGCGGAAGGCGGGTTCGTCTTCCACGACGAGGAACGTCTCCGATCCTGGTGGAAGGTCGGGTGGAAGCCCCTGCGCGGCCTGCGAAGAAGGTGTCCGTAGGGGTAGATCGACCCGCGGCAGATAGATCCTAAAGGTGGTCCCTTTCCCCAGTTCGCTATCGGCGAAGACATACCCGCCGCTCTGCTTCACGACCCCGTACACTGTCGCCAAACCTAGGCCCGTGCCCTTCCCGGCCGCCTTGGTGGTGAAGAAGGGTTCGAAGAGGCGGCTCCGCGTCTCTTCGTCCATGCCGGTGCCCGTGTCGCTCACCGAAAGCATCACATATTCTCCAGGGGGGACGGCCACCCCGGAAAAACTGACAGCGTCCTTGAAACTGGTATTCGCCGTCTTGATCGTGAGTTTGCCACCTTTGGGCATGGCATCGCGCGCATTGACCGCAAGATTCATGATGACCTGGACGATCTGCCCTGGGTCTGCCTTCGTTTTCGCCAGCACCGGGTCGAGCAGTACTATCTGCTCGATATCTTCTCCTATCAAGCGTTGCAGCATCCTTTGCGTCTCTGTGACCAGAGAGTTCAGGTTCAGCACTCTGGGTTGGAGCACCTGCCGGCGGCTGAAGGCAAGCAACTGCGAGGTCAGCGAAGCGGCGCGCTGCCCGGCCTTTTTGATCGTTTCGAGCCGTACGCCCGCGGGCCCCTCGGAACCTAGATTCTCGGACAGCAGCTCACTGTAGCCGATGATCACACTGAGCAGGTTATTGAAGTCGTGGGCGATGCTGCCGGCCAATTGTCCAAGTGCTTCCATCTTTTGCGCCTGGTGCAATTGTTCTTGCAGTATTCTGTGTGCGGTGACGTCCTCGGCGATGATCTCGATGGTGTCGCCTTCGCTTCCCGGACGCGAACTCCGGCGGCCGCTGGCTCGTACAGTAACGGGTTTGCCGTCCTTGCGCCTCCAGTTGAATTCCACGCCGCTGAAGAAGTCTGCGCGTGTGGGCTGAGCACGGAAGCCTGCATCCCCCTGGGGATACAGATCACGCGAGACGCTGAGCGCAAGAACCTCCGCCTCGGATTGGTATCTGAGCAATTTCACCAGTGCGGGATTCGCCTGGAGAAACCGGTCTTGCTGGACGCTGATGGTCCCGATCCCGTACGGAGCATGTTCGACAAAAGAGCGCAGCTCCGCTTCGGATCGGCGCACCGCCTCTTCCGCGCGCCGGCTTTCTGTCAGGTCAATTCCGATGGCCGCAAAATAGGGTTTGCCTTCGATTTCCACCCGCACCCCATTAAAATAGTAGGGGACGGGGCCGCCATCCTGGCCCAGCATGTCCACTTCCACGTGGCCCGATCCTTGCTCCAAGATTTCATCTTTGAACCGTTGCGCGGTCTCTCTATGTTCATCAGCTACATTGCTCATTGCAGGAACCGTCCCGGGCCGATAGCGAAGCAGCCCTTCGGCGTTTTTGTTCCAGCGCAGATTCTTCCCGGCCTTGTCTTGCAGTACGAAGAGTCCCGGCAGGTGCTCGATAACCGCATTCGCCAGAGCCTTCTGTCGTAGGAGCGACCTTTCTGCCCGTCTGCGACGTCCAATGTTGAATATCAGCGTGAGTATGAGGGCAGCCTCGAGAGTGCAGAGCCAGATAACCGCCATAATGGCGAAGCGGTAGCGCTCCCACGCCGATGGCTCGCGAAATAACTCTACGGTTGAAGGTGGCAATCGTTTCTCACTGATGTGCCATCGCTGCAACTGGTGCCAGTCCACTGTGTCCTGGGACGAGTTATCGACCACAATCGGGATACTGGCCGCGTTCTCGCCGTTCAAAACACGGTCTGCCAGATCCGCGAC
Organism: Candidatus Sulfotelmatobacter kueseliae; assembly: GCA_900290255.1. GTDB lineage: Bacteria > Acidobacteriota > Terriglobia > Terriglobales > Acidobacteriaceae > Sulfotelmatobacter > Sulfotelmatobacter kueseliae. The sequence goes on along the minus strand of OMOD01000038.1, from coordinate 7,687 downwards.
GCTTCTTCCCAGATTCTCAGGGTTGGTCATTCGACCGCCGACTACACCGTGCCCGATATAGCTTAAGTAAATCCCATACACAGGGACATCCGCCGCCCGAGTGATCAGATCCAGGGCCTCTTCCTGAAGAAAGGACTGACCCCTGGCGTCTTCAAGAAAGAGAGTGCTCAGGATGACCGTGTGCGGGGGCAGTTGGGCAACTCGCCTGAGAATCTCATTCATGGTCAGACCGGTTAAATAGGTAACTTCAACCGTCTGGCGATAGGATGAGAAATCGTGTTTAAGCCGATCGGTCCAATATTGATCGAGGGGCGAACTGCCACCTATGACGACGACCCGCTGTGTGTCCGGCTGAAGCCGGAGGGCCAGATCCAGCGTTCGAGCTGGCTCATCCGTGCTTGCAACTCCGGTGATACCCGGTCCTGCGGTTCCCTTCGTGATGCACAGTTTCACTTCGTCCAGTCTTCTGGCGTTGAACAACACGACCACTGGAGTTCCCGGAAAAAGGTCTTTCCCTTCACCCAGCAGAAACTGAAGCGCCCAATAGGAGGACGCCACGATCAGGTCAGGCTTCTGCTTCGAGAACTCCAGCTTCAACAACTGCGCCAGAGCCACTGCATGAGCGTGGGTGGAAAACTGTGCGAAATCCATGTATTTGGTATAGAACTCCACGCGGTCTCGTGCCCCGGCTCTCAATTGCGACCGCAGTGCATGATCAAAGCTGGTAAAAACCCCTTCCTCATTGTTGTCGAAAGAATAGAGGAGCAAAACTCTTTTCGGCGGATTGCCCGAGTCCTGCGCCCAGCCTGAGCTCGCAACCATGAGGGTAGCGAGAGTTGCGCACAAAAGGGCGAATCTTGTGGAGGCCATACTTTGTCGGCAGAGAGTCGGTCCACGCATCACCGAGCCACCTTGTTCGTGTCTTCGCAAGTGCCAGGGCTGGGACACAGTCGTTCCGCTAGCCCGAGTTCCGGGCCGGCTTCAGGACAGGTCCGGGGAGTGGTGACTCAGAATATTAGAGCATTTCCGCGGTTCTGACTACACGGCACCGAACTTCACTAAAGCGCCCGGGCGCAATACCATGGCTTTTAACAGTACTGCTACACTTGCCTGTGTACACCTCGAAGAACGAAACCATGTCTGCCACGTTCGTGAGCCGCAGAATTCTTCTGGTGGAGGATGACGAAGAACTTCGCCACGCCTACGCCGCTCATCTGACCGCCAACGGGTTCGTGGTCGAGGAAGCGGAGGATCTGGTTACGGCGCACCGGAGCTTTGGGGCTGCCCGGCCGGATGTCGCCATCCTGGATTTCCAACTGCCGGATGGTACGGCCCTTGATCTTCTCCCGAAATTCAAGGAACTCGAACCTGCGGTCCCCATCATCGTCCTGACCGGCTTTGGCTCGATGGAGTTGGGGGTGTCGCTCATTAAGAATGGCGCTGAACAATGCCTCTCCAAGCCGGTCGAACCCTCCGCCCTGCTGATGATCGTGAACAAACTGCTGGAGAATTCGCGGAACCAGCAGAAGCAGCAGGCCAGCAGCACCCGCCGCCGCCGGGTGGCGCTCGATCCCTTCCTGGGGGAAAGCGTGGCCATCAAACGCCTTGCCGAGACCGCTTCCAAAGTAGCCAATAGTCATAGCCCGGTCCTCATTCAAGGTGAGACGGGGACGGGAAAGGGAGTCTTGGCAAATTGGCTTCATGAAAATGGCCCGCGCGCTGACGAACCTTTCGTGGACCTGAATTGTGCGGGCCTGACCAGGGAATTCCTCGAATCGGAGTTGTTTGGTCATGAGAAAGGCGCGTTCACGGGGGCCGTCAACTCCAAACAGGGACTGCTCGAGGTTGGTCATCGCGGCACGATTTTCCTCGATGAGGTTGGAGACATCGATCCCAACGTGCAGCCCAAGTTGTTGAAGGTGGTGGAGGAAAAGAAGTTTCGTCGCATGGGAGACGTACGCGATCGCTTCATTGATGTCCGGCTGATCGCTGCCACGCATCAGGATCTGCGGCATTTGATCGAGACCAAAGTATTTCGCAGCGATCTCTACTTCAGGATCAGTACCGTGCCGCTGGCCATTCCACCCCTGCGCGAACGGCAGGACGATATTCCCGCGGTTGCTCATTCTCTTCTGCTTCGGATCTGCTCCGACATGGCGCGTCCTCCGGCCCAACTGTCGGCGAAAGCCGTGGAGCGACTGCGCTCCTATTACTGGCCTGGGAATATTCGCGAGCTGCGCAATGTTCTGGAACGGGCGCTTTTGTTCACGGATCGGCCGGTACTGGAACCGGGTGATCTGGCTTTCGAAATCAGCCCGGTGAATCGTTCCGACTCCTATAAGCCCGAGTGGACCCTGGAGGAATTGGAACGCTTCCACATCTCGGCAGCTTTCTCCGGAGAGAACCAGAACGTTGAAAAGACCGCTAGACGATTGGGCATCGCTAAGAGCACGCTCTATCAGAAGCTGAAGGCTCTTCGTTTAACCTAGTTGCACGTCTTCGTTTCCTCGTTTCTTCCAGCACAGTTCGATTTCCAGAACGCTTTCTGGAATTCGAATCATCACACTCGACATTGCGCTCAGACAGCGTTCCATAACCCGCCGCCTTTCTGTGACTTAAGTCCCACCCTAATTTGGATTCGAATGGCCGCGTGATTGCCATATCACTTTGGGGGCAAGGGTTGATCCCCAGTCTCTCCCCCAACACGGAGTAGTAATGAGGATCGACCTACGCCCTCACCAACACAGGGTCAGCAAGAGGTTATGCAATGGCGAAGAAAGTCTTACTCGTGGATGATTCGACGACCACGCTGATGATGGAAGAAATGATCTTGAAACAGCGCACCAACTACGAATGCGTGACGGCCAAGGACGGCTTGGACGCAATTTCGCGTGCGGTCGTCGAGGCGCCGGATCTTGTGCTGATGGATGTGGTCATGCCGCGCATGAACGGCTTTGAAGCCTGCAAACGGATGCGCACGGAAAGTTCTCTCAGCAAGACGCCCATCATCCTGGTCACCACGCGCGGCGAAGAAGAATACGTCGAAGCCGGCTTTCAAAGCGGTTGCAATGACTACATCACCAAGCCGATCAACGGCTTTGAACTGGTCACGCTGCTCCAGAGCTATCTCGGAGAATAGCAACCTTCCCGGAAAGGATATTTCGAGAACGCATGAGCACGATGTCCGACTTACCCGCGAAACACGAAAGAAAAACCTCGGTCCAAACCCTTGGCGACCAGGCCAAGGTGTATGCCGCTCGCATGCGGCTGCAGAATGCCATTGACCAAGCCGACGCTCTCGACGCCATTCGCGAAATTGCTGGCAACCTGATTGGAACCGAAGAGGTTGCGGTCTTCAAGATCGACAAGAAGCGCTCGGAACTATGGCTGTATTGGTCGTTTGGCATCGATCCGAACAAGCACTCCGTTCTTGAAGTGCGCCGGGAACCCAAGCTGAAACAGGTGCTCAACGGCAAGCCCGTATTCCGACTCAAGTTGTCCGGTGAAAGCTTGCTTTCCACGGACGATCCTGTGAATGCCCTGATTCCCGTTCTGGCCGACGGCTATCCATGCGCGGTGATCGTGCTGTTTCGCTTATTTTCCCACAAGGCGGGAATTGAGCCCGTGGACAGGGAAATTTGTGAAGTGCTGTCGAACTGTGCTGGCAGGGCAGTTGAACCATGTCACTCACGCTAACGCAAGAGAAAGAATCGTACATGAACTTCAAGAGGAAAACGCAAAGTTTCAACCCGGCGGTGCTGCCGATGGAATACCTGCCGCGTATTGCCTACGCTTCCGACGACAAGCACGCGCGCCACTATCTGATCCCGGGCAAAATCTTCGCCGCCGCGCAACCGTTTGCCATCAGCACCATAGTGGGTTCCAGCGTGGCTCTTTGCTTGTGGGATTCGGACCACGGCATCGGCGGAGCCAATCATTTCATGCTGCCCGCGGGACCCGAGGAAAGCGAAAACGCCACTCGCTACGCCAACGTCGCCAATCCTACTCTGCTACGGCGAATGCTCGATCTCGGCGCCCGGCTCAATACGCTGGGGGCGAGGATTTTCGGCGGCTCGCTACCGGCTGTGACTTTCGGTAATACCGGGGACAGTGTGGGTGATCGTAATGTGCAGGTTGTCACTGCTTTCTTGCAGACGAACGGCATTCGCCTCCTCCAGAGTGAGGTCGGCGGTACGCATGGTCGAAAGCTGGTTTTTCATACCGATGACGGGCACGCCTGGTGGGAACAACTCTAGTGGCAATGACGAATTCAACCCCGTTTCTGACGCAGCTTGACGGCACACCCTCTGGGTTGACGTCGAATGCGCCTGCCCTCAAAGGACGCCAGAGCGTGTACCTTTTGCCGGGAGAGTTCCATGCCAGCGCGGAGCCTTGTCAGATCAGAACGATTCTGGGTTCGTGCGTTTCCATCTGCCTCTGGGACGTGAGCCATCTAGCGGGTGGAATGAATCACTTCCTGCTTCCAGCCTCCCGCGAAGGGGAACCTGCCTCCCTGCGGTTTGGGGACCTGGCCACAAAGGCTTTGCTGGAGAAGGTGCTGCGGCTTGGATGCCGACTGCCGAACCTGCGGGCCAAGATCTTCGGGGGCGGGTCAATGTTCCTAAACTCGAATCGCCGCGCGATCAGCCTGGGAGAGCAGAATGTGGCCGCAGCGCTCGCTCTGATGAAAAACGCAAGGATTCCAGTGAGCGTTCAAGAAACCGGGGGAACCCACGGCCGAAAAGTCGTGTTTAACACCGACGATGGCACAGCGTGGTGCCGGCGAATCGGGTGAGGCCAGGCTCAAGTTTATGGATACCGCAAATGGACATTGATCGTGAGTTGCTGCTGAAAAGCTTTGTGTCGGAGACCGGGGAAGGCCTCGCCCAAATGGAAGAGGCGCTGCTCGAACTCGAGTCGCACCCGGAGGACGCCGAACTGGTGAATACCGTTTTCCGCGTGGTGCATACATTCAAGGGCAACGCCGGAATTTTCGAATTGAGGCACGCGCAGGAATTCGCGCATGCCCTCGAAGACCTTCTAGACAAGATCCGCGCCCGGGAATTGAGTTTCTCTCCCGACGTTACCGATGTCCTGCTGGCCTCGATGGATGTGCTGCGCACGTTCACGGCAGCGGCGGCGGCCGGCAAAGACGCCGCTACGGCGAAGTCCCAGAAACTGCTGCAACAGATGAAAGAGGAATTGGAAGCGGCGGCGCCGGCGGCGAAGCACGAGCCCGAAGGAGCCTCCGAACCGGCGGCGAACGCCGCGGACAAAGCTAAACCGGCCCCGACGGCCACCGCGGCCCGCACTCTGCGCGTGGATGTCCAGAAGCTCGACCGGCTGCTCGACCTGACGGGGGAGATTGCCATCGCGCGGGGAAGGACCGCCCGCCTGCTGGAAAGCCGGGAGCAGGTCTCCATCGACGAATTGGCGATAGCGCACGACGCGGAAACCACGCTGCAGGCCGAACTGCAGGAACTGGTGATGAAAGTCCGCATGGTTCCGGTCGGCCCTCTTTTCCGCCAGTATCAGCGGACCGTCCGCGATCTTGCCAGGGAACTGGGGAAAACGGTGAACCTTCAGATCGAGGGAGGCGAGGTCGAAGTGGACACCTCGGTCGTGGAACATCTTCGCGACCCGATGCTGCATATGGTCCGCAACGCGCTCGACCACGGCATCGAGCGGCCCGAGCAGAGACGCAAGGCCGGCAAGCCGCCGGCGGGCACGATTACCTTGCGCGCCCGGCATGAGGCCGGCAACATTTCGATCGAGGTCGAAGACGACGGCGCCGGACTCGACCGGGCAAGGATTCTGGACGCTGCGAAAACACGCGGCATCGCCGTCGATCCCATTCTGACCGATCACGAGGTCTATCAACTCGTATTCGAATCCGGCCTCTCGACCACCGCCCACGTGAGCAACTTCTCCGGCCGGGGGGTGGGGATGGATGTGGTCCGCCGCAACGTGCAAGCCCTGCGCGGGAGCGTGAGCGTCAGCAGCCGCCCCGGCCGCGGTTCAACCGTGCATCTTCGTTTCCCTCTGACGCTGGCCATTATCGAGGGCTTTGGCGTCGACGTGGGCGAAAACACCTATGTCATTCCCCTCGATCAGGTGGTCGAGTGCGTGGAACTTCCCGTCGAACAGCGGGACTTGGACTATGGCGCCGGGGTCCTGCAACTTCGCGGCGAACCCGTGCCTTACCTGCAATTGAGGGACTATTTTCAGTTGTCCGGAGGGCGCGGCGCCCGCCAAAACGTCGTCGTTGTGCAACATGACAACAAACGGGCCGGTCTGGTGGTGGATACATTGCACGGCGCCACCCAGACCGTCATCAAGCCCCTGGCCCATCTGTTCAAGGATGTGCCTGGCGTTTCCAGTTCGGCCATCCTAAGCAGCGGCCAGGTGGCGCTGATTCTCGATGTGAGCACATTGCTGCGCGCGGTCATTGCTGAGCAGGCCCATGCGGTGGAGTGATTCGGGCCGTTGGCATGGGCATGGATGTTGTGCGCTGCAATTGCGATAAGGGGTTCTTTGACTACTTTTTTGCACTACAACAATAAAGGAGAAACGCGATGATACGAAGAAGCTTACTTGGTTTGTTTGTATTCCTGTGTGCGAGCGCAATGTTCGCACAAGACCTTTCGAATATCCAGATCCACGGATTTGTGACACAGGGCCTTCTTTACAGCTCCAGCAATAACTACCTGTCCACGAACTCGAGCTCGGGAAGCCTCAACTGGACCGATGGAGTGGTAAGCATAAGCGACCAAGTGTCGGACAAGCTGCGCGTGGGCGTCCAGATGCGCATGTATCAGCTCGGCGATTTCGGCGGCCCCGCCCTCCAGGTGGACTGGGCCGCGGGAGACTATCGCGCTAATGACAAAGCCAGATTTTCCTTCGGGAAAGTAAAGACGGTCGTTGGCTTGTTCAACGACACTCAGGATGTGGACGCCGTGCATCTCTGGGCGCTCCTCCCCCAGGGCGTTTACCCTATCGACAATAAAAGCTTTGCCTTAGCCCATTACGGAGCGGATTTTTACGGCGAGATGCCCCTCGGAGAACAAGGAGGAACGCTCGGCTATCGCGCCTACGCAGGATACCGCACCCTGGATTTGGATAGCGGTTATGTAAAGGACATCGATCTGTCAATGCCAGGGTTTGAGCGCGCGTTCGGACTCCCGAACGCACTCATCACGGCCGCACCCGGCGGCAAGGTTTTTGGCGGCGATGTGCGCTGGCAGACTCCGTTGAAAGGGCTCCTGATCGGATCCAGCGCGACGGCCGAGGACATGCAAGGCAGCGCCGGAGCGGTCTCCATCCATGCTGCTCGTAACGTTGCCACACAACAGTATGCAAAGTTCGAACGAAGCAAGTTCTTGGCCGCTTTCGAGATCAAAAGAATGCCGGTTGGCTTGACCTACACCGCGAACACCGCCGGGGGCCCGATCCCGGTTCCCAGTCCTGTCGATTGGCGCAGTTGGTATGTAATGACCAGCTATCGCGTGGTGGAGAAGTTCCAGGTGGGAACATACTATAGCCACTTAGTGGATGCCGGCGGAGGCCAGAGTACGTCCACGAGCAACCATTATTCCAAGGACTGGACTATCTCCAGCCGGTATGACTTCAATTCCCATTTCTACGCCAAGCTGGAAGAGCACTTTGTCCATGGCACGGACATAGGGTT
>OMOD01000003.1 GCA_900290255.1 Candidatus Sulfotelmatobacter kueseliae | reverse complement strand
CATTACTTACTGATTCTCAGTCAAAAAGGGCGTTCGCCGCGCGGTTCCTACTTGGCACGCGAACCACATGCGCGGCAATTGCCGTGGCGTTTTTGCTCTCTGCCGGAGTAACGCGCGCTGCGGATCCTAGCGTCTACCTGTTACTGCCGACCGTGACCCAGGGGGAACGAGAAATTGATTTGCGGTCCGGATGGGGCTCGGGCGGTGCGAACGTCAACACGGACAAGGCGGCCGGTCTGGGCTTCGGCTACGGCGTTACGCAACACTGGTTCACGGAAGTTGCCCTCCAGTATCGGCGAGCGGGCAACGGCGGCACTGAATTTGACGCATTCGAGTGGGAAAATATATTGCAACTTGCAGAGCCCGGCGAATGGCCCGTGGACGTAGGCCTGGCGGTTGAATTCGAGCGGCCACGCAATACGGCCGAGGGTCCGGGAGCAAGAGTCGGAGTCCTCTTTCAGAAGGAGTTCGGCATGGTGCAGGCGAACCTGAATTTGTTGTTGGGTCGACATATTCACAGCACGCAATTCCAATCGACTACGCTGAGCTATCAGGGCCAGGTCAAATACCGCTATAGCCAACCCTTCGAATTTGGTCTTCAAGCCTTCGGCAACGTTGCCACGGTGAACGGCTCGACTAGCTATTCGAGTGAGACGAATCGAATCGGGCCCGTCATCCTCGGGAAGTTTCCCCTGGCAAACGAGAGGTCACTCAGTTACAACCTCGGATTTCTACTTGGCACAACCGCCAATTCACCCGACCGCACGCTGCGCGTGCAGGTCGAATACGAGTTCTAAACTGCGCGTAACACGCGATCTGCGAAACAGCCGCTGATCTGTGCAACGGCACGACGGCAGCGCCGGCGAAGTGGGTCACTCAAATTTCGGCAATAGCGCTGTGGCCGGGTTCCACGCTTGGATCGCGAAACTCGTCCCGCAAACTGTAGCCCTTCGCGCCTGGGTCTTGGCCTCAACGCCAGCGGGTACGGGTTGCTGATGGGCGCAGCCGGCGCGGGTGCCTGTCTCGGCGGCATTTTGCAATGGCGGTGGCCAGCAGGCTCGATCCAGCGCCCGCCGGCGGCTGCGGCAGGGCTCGGCCTGTGCCTTTCGGCCCTAGCTGCGACACATGATTCGTCACTGGCATTCGTGATTCTGATCGGCTTCGGAGTTTGCTCGGCGACCGTGCTGTGCTCGGCCTCGGCTGCCGTTCAGAGTTTCGTTCCCGATTCTTTGCGTAATGCCGCC
>OMOD01000104.1 GCA_900290255.1 Candidatus Sulfotelmatobacter kueseliae | reverse complement strand
AGAGTTAGCCGTGCTGCCTCTCGAATCTCCCCGTCCGAGTGCTTTCATTCTTTCGCTTCCCAAAGCTGAGTTGCATCTGCATCTTGAGGGAACGATTGATCCGGCAACTTTGCTCGAGTTGCGAAAACGACACGGCAAAGAGAGCACTCTGGCGGAGGTCGAAAGCTTATATCAATACGAAGACTTCGCCGGTTTTCTGGTGGCGTTCAAGGGGATCACTGAAGATCTGCAAACTGCGGCAGACTACGAGTTGATTACCTATCGTTTGATGGAGAAACTCAAGGCAGAAAATGTGTTGCACGCTGAGGTCTATGTGTCGGTGGGCGTGAACCTGTGGCGCAAGCAGGATTTTGCGGCGATTTTCGAGGGTCTGGAACGCGGGCGCGAACGCGGCGAGCGAGACTTTGGTATTTCCCTGCTATGGATTTTTGATGCCGTACGTCATTTTGGGCCGGAAAAGGCGCAGAGCGTGGCCGAGCTGGCGGTTCGCTACCAAGGGCGGAGCGTGGTGGGATTCGGCATCGGCGGCGACGAAGCTAAGGCAGGGCCAGAGCTGTTTCGTGAAGTCTATGCTTATGCCTCGGAGAACGGTCTGCGGCTGACCGCTCACGCGGGTGAGTCGGCAGGGCCGGAATCGGTGTGGGGCGCGCTCAACCTTCGAGCGGAACGCATCGGCCACGGGTTGACTGCGTGGCATGATCCGGAATTGGTGGAAGAATTATCGAGACGGCAGGTTCCGGTGGAGATCTGCATTACCAGCAATCTGCGCACGGGAGTGTGTTCGACGCTGGCGGAGCACCCGGTGCGGCGCTACTTTGACCAGGGAATTATGGTCACGCTGAACAGCGATGATCCGGCAATGTTTGGGACAACGCTCGCTAGAGAGTATCAGTTGGCGCAAGACGCGTTCGGCTTCACCGATGAGCATTTGCGCGAGCTGGCGCGGAATTCGTTTGAGGCATCGTTTCTTCCGGCGGAAAAGAAGCTTCAATTCTTGAACCTATTCGATTCGGTGGCGGCACGGTCATAGAAGCTATCGCTTTATTTCTTCAGCTCCGCGGGCCAATTGACTGCCACAAACAGCGGCGCGGACTCTTGCTCTTCCGCCAGGTCCACCAACAGGCGTTGACCGTCCGTGGAAACGTCATAGGGCACTCCAACTCCGGGCACGCTGGCATGAAAAAGCCGTTGCGGCGTGGCCACTTCAATTTCTGAGCCTTTAAAGGTCAGGCGACAGGCGAAGAACTCATCGGTCAGGTTCCGGAAAAACAGTTCCTTCATGTTCCCGCTCCAAGCTGGGTTGGATCCCCCGCTGTTTGACACTCGCCATTTTCCCTTGCCTTCAGGGAAGCTGGTGACGTAGACCTCATCCTGCCCGGACTCATCCGATGCGTAGGCTACCCAGCGGCTGTCGGGCGAAACCCGATACGTGTAAAGGTTCGATTGCTGCGACGGCGGCTGTACCACGGTAAATGGCTTGGCCCCTCCGGCGACGGGCATGGCCCAGAGGGAGGTCATCTTCTCGCCTTCACCCCAGAGGTAGGTTAAGTACTTTCCGTCTGGCGACCATTCCGGAGAATGATAGTTATTCTGCTCGGCCACCAAAGTCTTCTCCGTCCCACTACCGTCGGCAGTTTTGGAGCGAATTTCAACCGTCCCTCCGCGATTCGCCAGGTCGGCTGTGAACATGAGCGTCTTGCCGTCCGGGGACCACGAAGGATAACCAACCGTCTGCTGGTCGAAGGTGATGCGAGTCTTGATCTTGCGCTCCAGGTCGAGCGTCCACACGCCGGACGCCGCGCCCAGCTGTATGAATGCCACCCGCTTGCCATCCGGGGAGAGGCGTACGTCAGTCGCCATGTTCTCGGGCTCCCTGATGGCACCGAGTTGCTTTCCTGAGCGGTCGAACCATACCAGACGCGTTCCCCCGGAGGCGGCGGTGCTGGCCTGGTAAACGATGAGCCCGTTTTGAGAGACGGCAAAAACGCTGCGCCACACCCCCGCGTCGTAACGGATGTTGTTCACCAGTGGAACCGCCGATCCCGACAACTTGCCCGATTCTGGATCGAAGGGCTGCGCCACCAGCGCGGTGTTGGCTCGATAAAGCAAGTAGCCTGACCCGTACTCTGCCGCCGAATCCGTTGCCACCACCAGGCGGGCTTCGGTGTTGTCTACGGACCCAAAGTAGATTCCGCTGGTTTTGGCATCTCCCCCGTTGTGACTGGTCGCCAGAAAGAGAAAGTGTTTGCCGTCGGGAAGGAACCACGGCCAACGATGGGTGGTGTGCTTCTGTTTGTCCATTACGGTCGCATCGGTCGGCGTTCCGCCCTGCGCACTGACCTTCAACAGCGAGCTTTGAAAGGTTGGACTGAACACGATCCAGTCACTGGCGCCCCAGCTCCCACCCCGCGAGGTTGGGGCATCGGCCAAAACGGAAACCGGGCCTCCGGACGCGGCGATCTTGTTCAACTTGCCGTTGGCAAAGAACCCCACATACCGTCCGTCCGGCGACCAGAAGGGATGCATCGCACCCAGCGTGCCTTCGAGCTGCTGGGCTACGTCATTCTTCAGCGATCTCACCCAAAGAAATTGAGCGTTCGCGGAATGAGCGACAAACGCCATTTGGTCGCCTTGTGGCGACAACACCGGCATGCCGGCGTTATCGCCGGTCGCATCGAACGGGAATTTGTCGGGCGGTGGTATTTCGGCGTGAAGTGCCTCGGCGCTTTCACTTTGCTTCGGCCAATGGTAGCCAGCTATGGCTGCAAGCGCGACACACACCAGGAAGACTGCGGCAGCTAGGAGCACCCAGGATTTCTCAAACCTCCGAGTTTCTTTCTGGCTTGCGTCTCCCGCGGAATCCGACACCCAGCGGAGGTCCATAGCCACATCGTGTGCCGATTGGAAGCGATCAGCAGGATCCTTGGCGAGACAGGCTCGGATGACCCGATCCAGGGCCGGTGGTTGGCTGGCCGTGATCGGCTCCGGTTCTTTCTCGAGGATCGCGGTGAGCACGCCGAGTTGCGATTTCCCTTCGAAAGCCCTCCGCCCGGCCACCATTTCGTAAAGCACGCAGCCGAAGCTGAAAATGTCGCTACGAGCGTCGGCTTCAGAGCCTTGCAGCACTTCCGGCGACAGGTACTGGAAAGTTCCAACAATGGAGCCTTTTTGCGTGAGCGGCGATGCAGCCGATGTGAGTGAAGCCAAGTTCATGGTCGGCGTGGATGGAGTGAGCTGTCCCTTCGCACTGCTTGCGATTGCTAGTTCGGGTTTCGCCAGGCCGAAGTCCATCAGCTTGGCGCCGGATTTCGTGAGCATGATGTTGCCCGGCTTCAGGTCACGATGGACAATCCCCTGGCGGTGGGCTTTTTCGAGC
>OMOD01000005.1 GCA_900290255.1 Candidatus Sulfotelmatobacter kueseliae | reverse complement strand
GTGGGAGGATTCGCGCCGCCTACGAACCCTAATAGCGGCTTGCCCAACCAAATAAGCGATCCATTCGTAGCGCAAGTATTGAACGGACGCGCCGGGTGTACCGCGGCAGTGCAGAATCTCGGCGGGCAGGCTCCTGCCGCTGGCCTCTTGTGGTCCCAGGTATTTCCGACCGGGAAGATCCCCACTGCGTGTCAAGACCCGGCCGCGGTCGCCCTGATGCAGAACTTTATCCCTCAGGCAAATGTGGGGCAGTTTCAGAATCAATCTGTGCCCACTGGAACTGACAACGAAGATCAATTTACCGTCCGCGTTGATCACAGGATCACCGATCGCCAGAACCTTTCGATCTACTACTACTTTACCGACGTCAGACAGCTTGCGCCCTATGACACTTTCGAGCAGGCGGGAGCCAATGTCCCCGGGTTTGGCAATTTCAACAATTCTCGCTACCAGCAGTGGAACCTCAGTCACAGTTGGTCGCTCAGCAATGCGCTAGTCAACGAGGCGCATTTCACCTACATGCGGGAAGGGCAGTTGGGCTTCCTCAAACCGCAAACCACCAATGCCGTCAATGCCTCGTGTGGTACGGGTGCCGCAGCGGCGGTTTGCTTTACCGGAACTTCCGACTCCACGGCGATTCCAGCCAACCCGAAGATTGGCATCACCCCGGGTCTGCCGTCCAGCTTCACTGGCGTCCCGTTTGTCAGCATTGGAGGTGGCGCGAATTTTGGCAACAACTGGGAGGGCGTGCTTCCCCAGGTAGGAAACAGTTTCCAGTGGTCCGACAACCTGACTTGGGTGAAAGGCAATCACACCTTTAAGTTCGGTGCGGAAGTACGTCGCCAGCGTTTCGACCAGTTTTACTATTTCGATGTCAACGGCGACTACACGTTCAGCGGTCTCGGATCGAACGCGATCGGGACCGGCGATGGCGATAACTACGCCGAGTTCCTGCTGGGTTTGACGGATACCTATCTCCAAGGCTCCGGTCAAAGTGAAGCGGTTCGCAGCACCTCCCTATATCCTTTCTTCCAGGACAGTTGGAAGATCAAACCAAATCTGACCCTGAATTACGGGCTGCGGTGGGAACTCAACACGCCCCCGACCGACGTTAGCGGACACGTGGAAACTTTTCGTCCGGGCCAAAATAGCACCATCTACCCTTGCAGTCCTGCCCTTACCGCCGACTATCCCGCCGATTGCCCTACCGGTCTGGTGGTTCCGAAGGATCCCGGTGTTCCCGCCGGCCTGACCTCGACCTACTACAAGTCTTTTGCCCCACGGGTAGGCTTGGCCTACAGCCCCAATTTTGATAGCGGGGTGCTGGGCAAGGTTTTTGGCAACAATGGGAAGACCAGTATCCGCATGGGTTGGGGCCTGTTCTACAACCCCATCGAAGAGTTGGTAATGGCCCAGTTCGGCGCGGAACCGCCTTTTGGAGGCAGCTCCTCGGTGTCTAACGTGTTCTTTAATACTCCGTTTGTTTTCCAGGCCGGTGGCACGGCGCCAAATCCCTTTGGCGGAATCATCACGCCCACGCCGGGGCAGCCGGTTGACTTGTCGGACTTCCGGCCGATTCTGCTCTACGGAGAGTTTCAACCTCACCTGCGCACACAGTACACCGCGCAATACAATCTGACCATCCAGCGGGAGTTGGCCAGGGATCTAATGCTGCAAATCGGTTACGTGGGTTCGCAGGGTCATCGGCTCCTGGCCGGCCGCGACATTAACCCGTCCAATCCGCAGACCTGCCTCGACATAAACGCCATACAAGGTGCCGGAACCTGCGCACCGACTGGGGAAGATACGCAATTCAACGTCACTGTGCCTCAGGGCTTCGCGTTTCACATGCCCAATGGCTCTGTCGTGACTGGTGCCGCCGGTGGGACTCCGCTGACCTTTGTCGGTTTGCGGCCCTACTCATCCCCGAATTGCAATCCGTTGACCGGGGCTGGGTGTCCGGCGGATGGCGTGCCGGTCTTCACTGACATTTTTGCCGAAGACACGGTTGCCAGTTCGAACTACAATGCGCTGGAGGCAATGCTCGAAAAGCGTTTCTCTCACGGCTTGCAATTCCAGGCCTCTTACACTTTCAGCAAGTCGATTGACGACGGCTCGACCTTTGAAGAGACCATCAATCCGTTTAACTTCAGGGCCAGTCGCGCGCTCTCTTTATTCAACTCGGCTCAGCGCTTCGTCGTCAGCTACGACTGGGAAATTCCCATCCCGAAACATCAGGGGTTTACCGGGAAAGTGGTGGATGACTGGGCTATCTCCGGCATTACCCAGTTCCAGAGTGGTTTCCCCATCCGTCTGGACACCATTGACGATACCGAACTGATCAACAGCTTGTTTTTCCTGGGGACTGAGGCTCCCAGCCGGGTTGCGCCATTCCAGAAATTGAACCCCAAGACCAATGGTAATTTCTGGTTCAATCCCAACGATTTTGCGGACCCTCCGTTGGGCCAGTTTAACAATGGTACCCAGCGCACCATCTGCTGCGGTCCTGGACTACAGGAGTGGGATTTCTCCGTCCACAAGAAGCTTGCGGTTACCGAGAGCACCTATTTCCAGTTCCGGGCTGAGATCTTTAATGTTTTCAACCACACTAATTTCTCCAACCCGGATGGTCGCTTTTCGGACGGCCCAACCCAGTTTGGCAAGATCACGCAAGCGGCCGCTCCCCGGCTGGTGCAGTTTGCTCTAAAATACTATTTCTAGCCCCAAAGCCTGGGCAGCCTCGGCTGCCTGGGTACTCTAATGGCCGCCAGGAGGCGGCTTGAGACTTCCCGGAGACCCAGATGTACCCCGAATTGCAGCAGGAGATTTCCACCTTTGAGCGTCGTACGCCTAAATCGGCTGAATCCCACAAGCGCAACCTGAAGCGCATTCCGCTCGGCGTGGCCAGCAACTACCGCGCCTACGATCCTTATCCCATTTTCGTGAAGGAAGGCAGCGGTTCCCATTTCCGCGACCTCGACGGCAACGATTACATTGATCACAACCTCTGTTTCGGCGCGCTCATGGCCGGGCATTGCCATCCTGCCGTCATGAAGGCCGTTCAGGGCCGGCTCAGCACCGGCACCATGTTCGGCATGCCGCACGATATGGAATGGCAGCTTGCGGAAGAAATCGCCCAGCGCTTCCCGGTTGAGATGGTCCGCTTCGGTTCCAGCGGAACCGAAGCTACCATGCACGCTTGCCGTCTGGCGCGCGCAGCTACTGGTCGCGACAAGATCCTGAAGTTCGAGGGCGGCTATCACGGTCTGCACGACACTGCGCTGGTCAGCGTGAAGCCTCACGCCCCCGAGTTCGGCGATGTCAACGCGCCCACTTCCGTTCCCGGCGGCCTCGGCGTTCCCAAGACATCCATTGCGAACGTGCCTATCGCCACCTTCAACGATCTGGTGAGTGTCGAGCTTCGTTTCAAGCAGAATCCCGGCGAAATTGCCGCGATTATCCTCGAGCCCATCATGATGAATGTGGGCCTCTGCATGCCGCAGCCCGGATTTCTCCAGGGCCTTCGCGACATCTGCACCAAAAACGGCGCTTTGCTGATCTTCGATGAAGTCAAGACCGGCGCTAAGTTGGGCTGGGGCGGCGCTTCCGAATACTTCAACGTCAAGCCTGACATGATCTGCCTGGCGAAATCGATTGGTGGCGGCTTCCCGCTGGCGGCTTTCGGCACGCACAAGTCAGTGATGGACCTCATCTCGCAGCACAAGGTTTTTCACGGTGGCACCTACAACACGAACCCCGTGTCCATGGCTGCCGGTCTAGCCGCATTTCGCGAGGTGCTCACCCGCGAGAATTACCAGCACGTCGAGAAGCTCAGTAAGAAACTGGTCGAGGGCTATCGGAAGACTCTGGCCAAGACCGGTCTCCGGGGCTACATCGCCGTTGCCGGCGCCAATGGCGCGCTCATGCTTTACCCGAAAGAGATTCGCAACTACCGCGACTGGACCACCGTCGATGTCGACCTATGGCGGCATTACTGGTTCGGCATGGTCAATCGCGGGGTCATGGCGCAGCCTTATTGGTGGGACGAGCAGTGGACCATCTCGGTGCAGCACACCGAAGCGGATATCGACAAGCACCTCGCGGCTTTTGCGGATGTGGCGCCTGCGCTGGCCAAAGCCCAGCAGGAGCGCACCGCGGAAGCAGTGGCCCACTAGACTGACGTGGGGACAGCCGCCCTCGGCGTCCAGCGGAGCAAAGCTCTGCAGAACAATGGGGCCAGCAGTTTCTGATTTTGGGTGGCGCAGGGCCTCCGGCCCTGCGATTCGCTGCCAAAATCCCTGGGGGCTTTAGCCCCTGAGGTCAAGGAGCAGATTTTGTCAGCCAATAATGACGCCACCAACCAGCCTCATCTGAAGCGCGTACTCGGCCGTTGGGATCTGGTTTTGCTGTTCGTGGTCGCGGTTTTCAACCTGAACGTGGTTCCGTCGATCGCGGCTAACGGTGGGGTCACCGTCTGGCTGTGGCTCATTGCGTTGCTGCTTTTCTTTTGGCCGCAGGGCATCGCCGTCCTCGAACTCGCTCACCGCTTTCCGGGAGAAGGCGGCGTCTATTTATGGGCCAAGGAAGTCTTTGGTGACTTTCATGGCTTCTTGTCCGGCTGGTGTTATTGGACCAACAACATGCTGTATGTACCCACAGTCATGCTGTATTTCGTTGGTGTTTCGGTCTTCGTGCTGGGTCCGGGGCACGCAGGCTTAGCCGACAACAAAGCTTTTGCCTTGGGTGCATCCATATTTTTGCTCGCGCTGTTGACCATTCTGAACATCGTGGGGCTGAGCGTGGGGAAATGGCTGAACAATCTGGGAGGGATCGGCACCGGCATTGCCGCCGCCACGCTGATCGGCTTGGGCGTGATTGTTCTCTCGCGTTTTGGTACGTCAATCACAGCAGCGGATTTCAAGATCCCCACCGATCCCCGTTTTGTCCTGAATTCTTTCGGCGTGATCTGTTTTGGTTTGGTGGGACTCGAACTCGCTTCGGTGATGGGCGACGAGATTCGCGATCCGGCGCGTACTTTGCCCGGTGCGGTTGCCTGGGGTGGCGTACTCAGTGGCTTGCTGTACATCGGTGCCACCCTAACCCTGCTGATCGCGGTCGGCAAGAACGACATCAGCGTGTTGCAGGGAATCGTGCAGGCTGTAAGTCACATGGCAAGCAGGGTCGGAGTCGCGTGGATCGTCGCCCCATTTGCCCTGATGTTGAGTTTGTCCATCGCAGGAATCGGCTCAGCATGGATGGGTGGCTCCGCGCGAATTCCGTTCGTCGCCGGCCTCGACTCGTACATGCCATCGTGGCTGGGCAAGGTGCATCCGAAATACGCCACACCCTACGCCGCGCTGATCGTGCAGTTTGTAGTGTCGCTGGTGTTGTGCGTGATCAATTTCGCCTCCTCGGGCGGTGTGCAGGAAGCTTTTCAGACCATGTTGTCGCTGGCGGTGGTATTGCAACTCGTACCGTTTATTTATGTGTTCGCAGCGCTCCTGAAATTTGCAATCGGCGAGACGGCAGGGAAGGGACGCTACGGCAAAAGCGTTCTGCTGTTCGCAGGCGGAAGTGGTCTGCTGACCACCATTCTCGGGATCGTCGTTGCGTTCTCCCCGGCAAAGCAGATCACTTCGGTTTGGCGTTATGAAGTGACCATGTTCGGTCTGACTTTGTTCTTCATCGCGCTGGCCGCGTTCTTTTTCTTTATTTACGGCCGCCGTAAAGCGCAAGCGGTTGGTGTAGGCCCGGACGCCCTCGTCCAGGCTGGCGAGCGAAGCTCGTCATTAAATTAGGAGGTTCTTATGCCCGGTGGCGTCAAAGCCGATGTCCGCACTTATCAGATGTACGTGAACGGCGAGTGGGTCGACAGCAAATCAAACAAAACTTTTCCGGTTTATGACCCTGCCAGTGAAGAGGTCATCGCCCAGGTTCCCGACGCTAATGCCGACGACGTCAACCGCGCGGTAGCCGCCGCCAAAGCCGCTTTCGAGGACGGCCCTTGGGCATCCACTACCGCTCAAGAACGCGGCCGGGTGCTTTTCCGCCTGGCCGAGAAGATTCGCCAGAATGCGGCCATGCTGGCCGAACTCGAATCCCGCAACACTGGCAAGCCGATTGTCGAGGCTGAATTTGACATCACCGATGTGGCTACTTGTTTTGAATATTACGGCGGCCTAGCTACCAAGATTCTGGGCTTCGTGAACCCGGTGCCCGACAACGCCGTCAGCCTCACGCTCAAAGAACCCATCGGCGTCGCTGGCCAAATCATTCCCTGGAACTATCCTTTGCTGATGGCGGCCTGGAAACTGGCGCCCGCGCTGGCCGCCGGATGCACCTGTGTGCTGAAGCCCGCCGAGCAAACGCCCATCACCGCGCTCGAAATGGCCAACTGGCTCGCCGAGGTCGGCCTGCCACCTGGCGTCGTCAACATCATCACCGGATTCGGCGAAACCTGTGGCGCTCCTCTGGTGCAGCATCCCGACGTGAATAAGATTGCTTTCACCGGCAGCGCCGCCGTCGGCAAGATCATCGTCAAACAGGCGGCTGACACCGTCAAGCGCGTGACCCTCGAACTCGGCGGCAAGTCTCCCAACATCTTTTTCGCCGACGCCGACTTCGAAGCGGCCATCGACGGCGCGCTCTTCGGCGTCTTCATCAATCAAGGGGAAGTCTGTTCCGCCGGCAGCCGCATCCTCGTCCAGAAAACCATTTACAAGAAATTCGTGGATGCCATGACCGAGAAAGCCAAGAAAATCAAGCTGGGAGCGCCCCTCGATCGCGATACCAAGATGGGTCCGCTGGTCAGCAAAGATCAGTACGAACGCGTGCGCTCTTATCAGGAAATAGGCAAGAAAGAAGCGAAGCTGGCTTTCGGCGGCGGCCGCGCCGAGCAATTCGCCAAAGGCTACTACGTGCAGCCCACTATCTTTTATGACGTCACCAACAGCGCCCGCATCGCTCGCGAAGAAATCTTCGGCCCTGTCGCCACCGTCATTCCTTTTGAGGACGAAAAAGACGCGGTCAAGATCGCCAACGATTCGCCCTACGGCCTCGCTGCCGCCGTTTGGACTCGCGACATCTTCAAAGCCTTCCGCGCCGTGAAATCGCTGCGCGCAGGCATCGTCTGGGTGAACCACATGCAACCCACTTACGTCGAAGCTCCCTGGGGAGGCTACAAGCAATCCGGCTTCGGCCGTGAACTCGGCCCTTGGGGCATCGAAGAATATCTCGAAACCAAACAGGTCCACATCAATCTAAACGAAGCGCCGATCGGCTGGTACTGAAAACTGAAAACTGAGAACCAGGAATTGAGAACTGCTCTAATTACAACACTGGGAATTCCGATGCCGACCATTCAATTGCGAACTGCTGTCCCCGGCCCGAAGTCGAAAGCGCTGGGGGAACGCCGTACCAACGCCGTGCCTCGCGGCCTGTCGCACGGCACTCCTGTGTACGTGGCCAAAGCGCAAGACGCCTGGTTGGAAGACGTCGACGGCAACCGCTACATCGATTTCGCCGGTGGCATCGGCTGCATCAATGTCGGCCATCGCCAGGAGCCGGTGCTCTCCGCCATCCGCGAACAGCTTGACCATTTCCTGCACACCTGCGTGCAGGTCACGCCGTACGAAAACTACGTGCGCCTCGCCGAGCGCATGAATGAAGTTACGCCCGGAAAGTTTCTCAAGAAAACGCTGTTCGTAAACTCCGGCGCCGAAGCGGTCGAGAACGCCGTCAAGATCGCCCGCGCCCACACCGGTCGCAGCGGGATTATCGCCTTCGAAGACGCCTTCCACGGTCGTACCATGATGACTCTCGCCCTCACCAGCAAGACTCATCCTTACAAGGCTGGTTTTGCACCGTTCCCCGGCGATGTGTACCGCATTCCCTACGCGTACTGCTATCGCTGCTCTTACTCGTTGAAGTATCCCTCGTGCGATCTTCTTTGCGCCCGGCATTTGGAAGACACCTTCAAGCGCGTAGTCGCATCGGAAGACGTCGCCGCAGTGATCGCGGAACCGGTGCTCGGTGAAGGCGGATTCGTCGTCCCTCCGCTGGATTATTTCCGTGTATTGATCGACATCTGCCACAGGTACGGCGTGCTCTTCATCGCCGACGAGGTTCAAAGCGGCTTCGGCCGCACCGGAAGATTGTTTGCCAGCGAGCACTACGGAATCGAGCCCGACATTCTGGTGTCGGCCAAGTCACTCGGTGGCGGCCTGCCTCTGGCGGCCATCACCGGACGCGCCGAAATCATGGACGCTCCCGGCCCCGGCGGTCTGGGCGGCACCTTTGCGGGAAATCCTGTTTCCTGCGCCGCCGCTCTGGCAGTCCTCGAAATGTTCGACCGCGAGAATCTCTTAGACCGCGCTAACGAAATCGGAAGCCATTTTCAGAAACGCGCCAAAGAATGGCAAAAGCGCTGGCCCCTCGTTGGCGATGTTCGAGGCCTAGGCGGGATGCAAGCCATTGAACTCGTCAAGTCTGTGGAGACGCGCGAACCTGCTGCCGGTGAGACCAAGCAGATCACGCAATATTGCTACGAACACGGACTGATTACGATCACCGCCGGCTCATATTCAAACGTGATCCGCGTTTTAGTGCCGCTGGTTGTTACCAGCGAGCAGATGGACGAAGCGCTTGACGTGCTGGAAGCTGCGTTGCGGATGGTCGCCGAACGTCACGGCGCAGTTGCACAAGTTACGTAGCTTCGCTTTGAAAGGGTGCGGCTTCAGCCGCACCGCTCGCAGTCAATATCGATTTGCGGCTTTAGCCGCTGAGGAAACCTGATGCCGGTCGCTGCGCCTCCAACTACCAAGGTTCCAAACTTCATCAACGGCCGCTGGGTCGAGTCCCGCGCCTCCGAATGGCTCGATGTCACCAATCCCGCTACCGGCGAGACTATCGCGCAGACTCCTCTTTCCAATGCCGCTGAGGTTGCTTCAGCCGTGGAAGCTGCCGCCGCCGCCTATCCGGAATGGCGCCGCACTCCGCCCGAAGACCGCATCCAGCCGCTTTTCAAGCTAAAGCAACTGCTCGAAGATCACATTGACGAACTCGGCCGCATCATCACCCAGGAAAACGGCAAGACTCTCGCCGAAGGGAAAGCCGAACTGCGCCGCGCCATAGAAAACGTCGAAGTTGCCTGCGGCATTCCAATGATGATGCAAGGCTACAACCTCGAAGACGTGGCCCGCGGCATCGACGAAATGATGATCCGCCAGCCGCTCGGCGTGGTTGCCGCCATCACTCCATTCAATTTTCCCGGTATGATTCCGTTCTGGTTCCTGCCTTACGCCATCGCCTGCGGCAACACTTTCATCCTGAAGCCTTCCGAACGCGTGCCCCTCACCATGCGCCGCGCCTTCGAACTGCTGGAGCAGACTGGCCTGCCCAGGGGCGTCGTCAATCTGGTGAACGGCGGCAAGGACGTGGTCAACGCGCTGCTCGATCATCCCAAAGTCCGAGCCATTAGCTTTGTAGGATCAACTCCAGTGGCCCGACACGTCTATGCGCGAGCCGGAGCCAACGGCAAACGCGCGCAATGCCAGGGCGGCGCCAAGAATCACGTCATCGTCCTCCCCGATGCCGATATGGCCATGGCCACGCAGATCATCAGCGACAGCGCTTTCGGATGCGCCGGCCAGCGCTGCCTGGCGGTATCGGTCGCAGTCACTGTGGGAGAGGCGCAGAAAACATTTCGTGATGCCATCTATGAGGCAGCTTCGAACCTTCGCGTCGGCAACGGTCTCGACGAAGGCGTGCAGATGGGCCCGGTGATTACTTCTCAGAGCAAGTCGCGAGTCGAATCGCTCATCGCCACTGGTGCCAAGCAGGGTGCGAAAGTCCTGCTCGACGGCCGCAACGCCAAGATTCCCAAGTACGAGGCAGGGAACTTCGTGAAGCCGACCATCCTCGACAATCTTCCGGCCACCAGCGAAATCGCTGACACTGAAATCTTCGGCCCCGTCCTGAGTCTGATTCACGCCAAGGACATGGACGACGCCCTCGCGTTCCTCGAACGCAGCCCGTATGGCAACCAGGCTTCTTTATTTACTTCAAGTGGTGCGGCTGCGCGACGATTTCGCTATGAAGCGCCGGCGGGAAACATCGGCATTAATATCGGGGTAGCCGCTCCCATGGCCTACTTCCCGTTCAGCGGATGGAAAGACAGTTTCTTCGGAATCATGCACGGCCAGGGCCGCGACGCAGTCGAGTTTTACACCGAAAAGAAAGTGGTCGTTGAGCGTTGGGCAAAGGAGCATTCCCGCAAGTTTTGAAAGGAAGGAATTTGACGACCGATTTCGTTAACTGCTACGCCGATGCCAGTCGTGCCGGCGCCTACGCCACGCTTGAGTTTGCCAACACTTATTATCTGGCATACCGTGACCTGCCCGCGATTCTGGCTGAGCATGTAACCGGAACCCGAGCGCTTGACTTCGGTTGTGGCACCGGCAGATCAACCCGGCTCCTGCGGAAACTCGGCTTCAGCGTGACCGGAGTTGATGTTTCAGAGGACATGCTGCGGATCGCGCGTGGCCTCGATCCTTCCGGAGATTACCGTCTCGTGCCGGGCGACAATTTCCACGAACTTGATGTTGAAGCCTTCAACCTCGTGCTCTCTGCGTTCACCTTCGACAACATTCCCGGGGCAACGAAGACAAGAATCTTTTCCGATCTCGCAAAGCTGCTGGCGCCGAATGGGACCATGGTTAGCCTAGTTTCGTCACCCGAGATCTACACCCACGAATGGGCTTCATTTTCGACCAAGGACTTCCCAGAGAACGCTTCCGCTCGAAGCGGCGATGTGGTGCGCATCGTCGTCACCGACCACCAGGATGCGAGACCGGTCGAAGACATCCTCTGCACCGACGAATCGTATCGGGCGGTGTATCAAGCAGCGAGTCTGCGCGCCATGCAAGTCTTGAAGCCGCTGGCAACGGGTGATGAGCCATACCCGTGGGTGAACGAAACTAGGATCGCTCCCTGGGTGATTTATGTGCTGAGGCGGGCGATGTAGGGCGTGACGAAGGGATTCCTGGCCTACGCGGTTTCCAATAGAAGGGACACGATGTCCGACACCATTCAAAAATACAAAGATTACGTGATGACCGGCTTCATGAAGTCGGTTGTGCCCATCGTCATCGACCACGCCAGCGGCGCTACTGTCACTGACGTCAACGGCCGCGAGTACCTCGACTGCTTCGCCGGCATTTCTGTGGTCAACGCCGGCCACAACAATCCGCAAGTCATTGCCGCCGCCAAGGCCCAAATGGACAAGCTCGTCCACTGCTCGTCTTACATCTATCACGTGCAGCCGGTCGCCGATCTTGCTGAGAAGATCGCGCAAATTGCTCCCCGCGGACTCACCAAGACTTTCTTCGGCAACAGCGGCGCCGAAGCTATTGAAGGCGCCATGAAGTTGGCACGCCTCTATACCGGCAAGCACGAGTTCATCGCTCTCCACGCCAGCTTTCACGGACGCAGTTGGGGCACCCTCAGCATTACCGGCAATCAGGGCCGCAAGAAACGCGGTGGCCCTTACGCCTCTGGAGTGGCCTTTGCGCCCGCTCCCTACGCCTACCGTTCCGAGTGGCGCAACGATCCGGAAGAATGTGGACGCCAATGCGCCCGGTCCATCGACGACGTCATCCGTTTCGCCACTTCCGCCGATGTCGCCGCCTTCATCGCCGAGCCGGTGATGGGCGAAGGCGGCATTATCGTGCCGCCGCCGAATTACTTCAAAGAAGTAAAGAAAATTCTGGACCAGCACGGCATCCTCTTCATCGCCGACGAAGTCCAATCCGGCTTCGGCCGTACCGGCAAAATGTTCGCCTACGAGCACTACGGCGTCGATCCCGACATTCTGGTAACCGCCAAGGGCATTGCCGACGGTTTTCCGCTGAGCGCTTTCACTACGCGGCCAGAGATCGCCGCTGCTTTCAAGCCCGGCGACCATCTTTCAACCTTCGGCGGCAATCCGGTTTCCTGCGCCGCCGCGCTCGCCAACATCGAATTCATGCAGAAAGAGAATCTACCGGCGCGAGCCGCCGAGACCGGCCACTACGCCATGTCCAAGCTGCGCGAGTTGCAGAAACAGAATCCCATCATTGGGGACATTCGCGGCTTGGGCCTGATGATCGGCGTCGAGCTAGTAAAGGACGAAAAGCTGACTCCCGCGACGGCGGAAGCCGAGGCCATCCGTGATGCGCTGCTGAAGAATGGAGTGTTGGTCGGCGTAGGCGGCGTTTACGGCAACGTGATCCGCTTCCAGCCGCCGCTGATCATCACTCGGCAGCAGATCGACAAGGCGATCAGCGCCTTTGCGGCCGCACTTCAGGAAGTGGCTCAACCCACGACAGTGTAAGTGTAGGCGCGGGCGTCCTCGCCCGTGCCAAGAGGAATCGTCGGGGATAACCGCGCAAATGATTTCGGGAAGGACACGGTTTTGAGCCGTGCCGCTAAGGGCAAGTAAGAATGGGGCTTTAGCCCCTGCGGGATCTTCGCCGTAGGAAATCTCCGGCACCGTCCCCGTGCGGTTCCTGCCAACGACCAACGACCAACCCAACGACCAACGACCAACCTCAAATCTCATCATCATCGTCATCCTTATCGTCATCCCGGTCCCGACGACTAAGATCTTTCACCGTACTCAAAGTTCGTCCGTCATTCGCATGACGAATCTCGATTCGCCCATTCACATTCGAAAGCTGAATCCGTGGCCCGCCACTTCCCAACTCCCCTCGCAGATCGTGGCCGACATAGCGATGATTGTTGACGTGCAGCCCGAACTCATCTTCTATGCTCCCGGATACAGTCGACGCTTCCACCTCGGCCTTGGCGTCCGAGGGCAGCGTGAGTTCAATCCCACCGTTGACCGACGAAAGCTCAATCGGCGCATTACTCAGCTTGTCGAACTGCACGTCCATGCGGCTGTTCACCGACTCCAGTTTCACCCGGCCCTGCAATCCCTGCACCGTCATGTGCCCATTGATGCAGGATGCTCGCACGTCGCCCGCTACTCCCTGAATATCCAGCGGCCCGTTGATCAGCTTGATCTCATCCAACCGGGCGTTTCTAGGAACCATGAGCGTGTACTCGACGCTCGCCGGATTGTTCCAGCCGCCGTTGTCCCAGGTGTGGTTATGGTCGCGATATTTGGTACTGATCGACACATAGCTGCTGCCGCTTTCCACTTCGATTTCGGCCTCGTCCATCCGCTCCTTTGTGTTCGCATACTTCACCGCGTCCACTTTGACCTCATCTTTGTCCCAGGCCGTGATGTGGACCGCTCCATTAATGTTGTCGAGTTCCACCCGGCCTCCCGCGCCCAGCGGATAGGTGTGATGAAATTCCTCGGTCAGTTTTCCATAATCCTTGGCATTGGCCTCGGCGGCAAAGAGCAGCGCACAGAGCACGCCCAAAATCGCTCCCATCCAGGCGGCAAGTCGGCGTTGGCGGTTCATAGTTCCTCCGGTCAGACACAGCTTAGACGCGCCAGCGTGCAGTTCGTGAGTGAGATTCAATTTCCACAGCTAGCACGGCTCGTAACTCAATGCAGCACAGTTACTTCCGTTATCTTTCCCGGCTCTTTGCCATCCTCCACAATACCCTCAACCAGCAGCAGGAAGTGAGGAAGTGCGGTGCAGAAGTTCTTAAGCTACCGGTCGACCCCGGCTCCGGTCTCGAGCTGGAGGTGCGTCCTATTTCTAGGTGTTCTACTGTTTCCCGCGCTGCTCTTTGCCCAAACCTACGCCGCCGATAACCCCGTTCCCATCCTCACTGGCAATGCTGGTTTCTTTACCAACGTGCAAGCTGGCAAGACTGAAATCGTCTCGGAAATCAACCCGGTAGTCCTCGTGCCTTTCGGCGACCGTTGGCTGATCGAAGCCCGAGGCGAGTTCGAAGGCGATTTCCAGCGCAAGGACGAGGGCGACGGCCCGTACGGCGGCCAGGTCGCAAAGGAACTCGACTACCTTCAGGCCGACTACATCGCCAACCCCTATGTGACCGTCACCGTCGGCCGTTTCCTGACGCCTTTCGGCATTTACAACGAGCGTCTATATCCCATCTGGATTCGCGACCTGCAATCGACGCCCCTGATTTTTCCTATTGCCACTGGTTCCAGCAACGGCGTGATGTTCCGCGGCGGGTTTCCGCTGAATGCCAAGGTCAATTTCAATTACGCAACCTACTTCTCGGTGTCGAGTACCAACGACACTCTGGATTCCGACCGCACCGCTGGCGGCCGCGCCGGCCTGTTCTTTCCCGGCCCGAGGATCGAGGTCGGCGCCTCCTGGCAAAAACTCTTGCAAGAGGAGCGCACCAACGCCTTCGGATTCCATTTCGCCTGGCAGCCCACACCGCTGCCGTTGAATTTACGCTCCGAGTACGCCCGCTCCGATCTGGGCAGTGGCTACTGGATCGAGGCCGCCTATCGCCTCAGCCAGGTACCCGCTTGGAACAAGTTCATNNGAAGTCGTCGGCCGGGTGCAGCAGTTGTTCGCCGGCCACATCGATGAAGACGACGCCGAAGAATATGGCTTGCCTGACGTCAACACCCAGGAGGCAGACTTCGGTCTGAACTACTACCTGCGCGACGGACTCAAAGCCACTGCCAGCTATGGCCGTCAATTCAGCTCTGACGGTAACTTCAACTTGTGGAACGTAGGCATCGCATACCGTTTCGCACTGCCACTCGGTCGAATGGGGTCGCAATGACTATCAGACTGCAAATCATAGCGACGTTGTGGATCGCGGCTCTCATCTCAGCCGCCGCTGCCGCCGTACCCCCGCGGAACAGCAATTCCGCTGCAGCTCCGCCGGCGGTGAGCAAGGTTCAAGACGCAGATACCATGCGGCTGGACGGCGAAAAGCGGTTCCGCGCCAATTGCGGCCGCTGCCATGCCGCGCCCCACAAGTTTCCGCCACGCATGATGGCAACTATCGTGCGTCACATGCGGGTACGAGCCACCATCACCGATGAGGATATGCGGTTCGTCCTCTACTACATGACCCAATAAGTGTTGGGCGAGGACAAGCCATTACGCATGCGCACACAAGGGTTCTGCTGGGGATGGTTATTGCGG
>OMOD01000153.1 GCA_900290255.1 Candidatus Sulfotelmatobacter kueseliae | reverse complement strand
GGATGTCGGGGTCGGCGTCTTTCCCAGCAGGGTTCGCGCTTCTTCAAGCTCCGGTCGGTCTCCATCGGCGTGCTCGCAGATAGACAGTAGCTTGGCATAGTAGGTCTTCGCGTTCTCGTCATTTCCTGAGAGCTTGGCGGCTCGCGCAGCCCCCGCCAACGCGTTGAAGCGATTTGGGGCGCTTCGCAACACGGCTTCGAACTCAATCACCGCTTGCGCGGGCTGCTTCAGTTCCAGCAACATGTTGCCAAGCATCTCGCGAGCAGGCAGGATGACACCCGGCGTGACGGCGTGCTTGTCAGTATTGTCTTCGTGCTCAGCGGCAGCACGCATCTGCCGAAGAGCTTCCTCGTTCTTGCCCTCCGCGAGCGCGATCCACGCTTCGGCGCTCTCACGCTGGATTTCCACCTGATCTGCCCAGTATTGGTCGTTGATTGCGGTAAGAGTTTCACGGAGCGATGCGAGCTTCTCTACCTCTATTCGGGCGGCTTCGATTTTGCCGCTGTGTGACAAACCGAGGGCGCGTGCGAAGTGCAAATTCGCTTCCGTCCATGCCCAGCGCCCGCCCGGAAACGTGTTTGGGGGTATTACCAGCGCAGCCGCTTCTGCCCATTGATGTCGTTCAACTGCGTATCGAGCAGGAGACGTGCCCATCGCATACAACCAAGCAAAGTACTGGGGATCATCACCCCGCCCCGAAGGCGGTGCTTCCAGCGCCCTTCTTGCCTCTCGATCTTGAGCACTTTGGAGGTAGGCATAGATTAAGTAATCCTTTGCATGAAGTTCGTCCCCCGGCGCGTTGTTCTTCTTCGCCGAGGCTACGGACGCAAGATTGGAATCAATAGACTCCTGCCATAAACCGAGCCGAGTAAAAATGTGCGAAGGCATGTGCAGCGCGTGCGGCGAATCGGGTGCGATCTTCGCATAACGCCGTGCCGCGTTCAAAGCTCCCTGCGCCAGTGGCGGATAGTCATACGCATGGATGATGTAGTGGGCTATGCCGGGATGCTCTGGCTCTTCCGCAAACAGCGGCTCTAGGATCGCGCCAGCCTTTTTCTGATTCACATAGGTCTTGTCGGTGGGGGGTGCAGTGGCAAGCAACGCTAGGGCATGAAGGATTGCTGCTTCGTGATCGTCTGGGTAACGCGCCTGAAGCTGTTCCATCGCTCGTTCATAAGCCAATGCGCGAGTCCTGTGGTCAATCGTGTCGGAGTCCTTGTAGAAGACCTCGATGGCAGCGATGTAGTCCCGCTCACGCTGCGTTTTGGCACCCACTAGCTTTGCTCTCTCCCTAGCAGCCATCCCTGCTTTCAGGTCATCAGGGCCGGGCGCTTGCCAGAGGGGATGGTAGTAAGTCATGGCGATTCCCCAGTACGCCATGCCACAGGTGGGGTCTTTCTCCGCGACAGCAGCGAAGGTCTCCTTGGCTTTGTCGTACCAAAAAGAGTGAAGCATAGCCATTGCGCTTGCGAATTGAGGTTGAACCGAAGCATCGCAGGAAACAGGGAAATTCACCTTGCCGAGCTTTGTCGGATCGCCCGCTGGATGTTCATGCTGGGCAACGCCGTGTGGCGCAAACACGGAGCACGCGCCGACGAACAGCACCACGAAAGCGAAGATGAGTCGCATCATGCTCGCCTCCGCACACCGACAAGCTGGGAGGAAGTTGCCATTGGCAAGAATGTTAGGGATATGAGGAAGCAGAGTCAACGAGGGCAGCAAACCATTAAGGATGCAGAAAGAGCAAATCCAGCAATTTCATCGTATACAAGCCCTCGCCAATCAGGTGGTCCGAAAGGGCATCTGCGGCGACTTCATTTTATGCGGACTTTCGCCCCCTGTTTCGGCAGATTGGTCGCTGGTGCACAGGTATACCTTGTGGAACGCGCAGGATCGCAACCGCAATAACGAAGTCTGGGCGAGTTTCATTGCAGCTTCGCGTACTCCGCCTTGGCTTCCTTCAGGATGGGAATGTCGGGGTCGGCGTCTTTCCAGAGGGTGAGGAAATCCTTGTAGGCGGCGTGGGCCTTCGTTTTGTCTCCAGCGAGCGCATAGGCACGCCCCAGCTGTAAATGTGCCAATGCACCCAACGGAAAATTAAACAGACACCCGGGATGATCCAGGAGCTTTTGGAACTCCCCGGCCGCATTGCTAGCCTGACCAAGACGCAAGTAAGCTTGGCCGCGTACATAGACAGGGTAGAGGGTGCTTGGGGCCAACGGAAGAGGCGCAGCCAGTTCGTAGCCGGCCGTACCCTGAAGTATTTCGATGGCTTGGGCGGGATGGCCCAGGTCAAGCTCGGCAGCAGCACGAATGGTGGGCAGCCAATAGAAGCTCAGAAAAGTATCCAAAGGGTTGGCTTTAGCCAGGTCGTTTGCCAAGCTCTGAGCCCGGTTGGCCGAACCGGCACGCGCAAGTGCCAGGGCGACTAGAATCCGTACGTTTCTTGAAGGCATGAGGGCAAGTGCCGAAGCCGCAGCTTTGAGAGCACGAACGGAATCACCGAACTCAGCTTCGCGGAGAGCCGCGTTGCCCATGAAAACCGCTACTTCCTCATGCAAGTTGTCACGGCGAGCCGCTTCCACGGCCTTTTGCGAGAAGGCCCAGGCTGCTCGGCGATGGCCATAGTACGCCTCCGTGTCCGATTGCAAGGTCAGAAGTAATTCCTCGAATTCAGGTCTTCCGGAGGCCCAGGCTAGCTCCCGCTGCATGCCGGGCGAATCGTTTTCCAGAAAGTCGATGACGTACAGCAACGTGTGTGAGCTACTGGGGTCCAGCTTGCCTGCCAAGCCCTGTTCAACGGCCTGTCGTGCCTCAATCGGGCGATTGAGACCGATGTACGCGGACACGAGGTTTTCGTAGTTATAAAAGCCATTTTGAGCGAGCCTCCGCTCCTCAAGAAACATGTCCAATGCCTCCTGATACCGACCAAGAGACAAGTAATCGTTGCCAAGAAGATCCAGCGGAGCTGTATCTTGCGGGTATGTCTGCGCCCATTGCTGGTAGATTTCGTCGGCCTTCTGCAGGTCGCCGTTGACGAGACCATAGTAGTTGGCAGCAATGTGGAAGCCCTCCCTCGTGCTCACGCGGTCGCGAAGCGCAAAGGCTTTTTCCAGGCTCGGGTTACCTTGCGCCGCTTCACCGATATCCCAATACTCCGTTCCGAGCGCTAGGTGCGCCATCGCGAACTTGGGATCAAGTTCGACTGCCTGCCGGAAGAACGGAATAGCGGCAAGCCCGCTTTTTTCATGTGCGGCTTTCACCCCAAGACTAAAAGCGTTCAGGGCTTCCAGAGACGGTGTCGTAACGTTTGCCAGCGGTGTGTCATATTTCTGCACCGAGTCCAGCGATTCACCCAGCCGCTCGCGCATCTTCGTGGCTGCGTCGCTCAGTGCTTTGAGCACTTGCTCCTTACCATTCGCCGTTACCTGTTCCTCCGCCAATGGGTCACCGGTGCAGCAGTTGACCGCCTTTAACCAGAGCACATATTGGCTGCCCAAACTGGAAATGGAACCTCCTATCGCCGCCGCGCTCGCCGTGCGCTGGCAAACTTCGCTGGCCAGTTTGTCCGTCAGCCGCGCATCCTTGGGCTGAGACATCAGGGAAAGTGTCTGCGCGATACGCTCGTCCGACAGCAGATTTAGAAACGGCGACTGCTCCAGTTGCGCTGAAAGTCCTTGCCGCAGTGTGCCGTCAAAAACAGCGTCGCCTGTCCTGTTGTCGAAGTCGGCCAGCACGATGGTGTCCTTCTTGGTGAGCTTGGGCGCTGCACGGTGGAAAAAGAAGTAGCCCGCCGCGAGAACAGCGACCAGCACGACAGCCGCGATGCTCAACCGCGTGCCGGGTTTGCCTACGGAAGCTTCGACATTCCCCGCTTTCAGGGCAAGCGAGTTGACCGACCCGGTATCCCGCTTCAGTCGTTGCAGGTCGGTGCGAAGGTCCGAAGCGTGCTGTTGCCGCAAGTTTCGGTCCTTCTCCAAGCACTTGTTGATGATCTCTTCCAGCGTTAACGGGGTATCGGGGTTTATCCGCACAGGTGGTACAGGCGCTCGGTTCAAGATCGAATCAAACATCACGCCTGTCGTGTCACCCCGGAATGGCAGCGTTCCGGTACACATCTCATACAGCACCGCTCCGAACGAGAAGAGGTCCGTGCGAGCGTCGAGTTCCTTCCCGCGAACCTGCTCAGGAGACATGTAAGCGACGGTTCCCAGCGCACTGCCGGGACTCGTCAGATGTTCCTCTGACTCGATAGTGGGGGCGCTCAGGGCAACGCTTTCCGGCTTGAGCGTGACCTTCGCCAGCCCGAAATCGAGAATCTTTGCCTGCCCTCGATTCGTCACGAAGATGTTCGCGGGCTTGATGTCCCGATGCACGATACCCTTCGAGTGTGCGGCGTCGAGAGCGTCGGCGATCTGGATGCCCAGATCGAGCACCGTTTCGATCTCCGGCGGCTTGCCAGCGATCCGGTGCCGGAGCGTCTGCCCCTCCAGCAATTCCATGGCGATGAAGGTTCGCCCATCAAACTCGTCGATTTCGTAGATCGTGCAGATGTTCGGGTGGTTCAAAGAGGACGCAGCCTTGGCTTCCCGCTGAAAGCGGCTGAGGGCTTGTGCGTCGTGGGCGAGTTCGTCGGGAAGGAACTTCAGAGCGACGTGGCGGCCGAGCTTCAGGTCTTCCGCCTCATACACAACGCCCATGCCCCCGCCGCCGATCCTGCTGAGGATGCGGTAATGGGAGACCGTCTGACCAACGGGTTGCGAGGGCGTGGACACTGGTTAGGACATGTTAGGTGGGGGGTCGGCGAGGGGTCAACCTGAACATGGCTTCAGCGGCACGCCGAAGCAGGCTTGAACGTCATCTTGTCGGGATCAATCAAGCCAGCCTGAATGTTTGCGCTCCAGTAGTCTTCGTACTCCCACTGCTCCGCAAGTTTGCCGTTTACGAGGCGATGTAGAGCCAAAGCGGGGATTCTGACGGGCCTACAATTTGCTGGGAGCAGTGGTTGGTATCCGGGAATGGCAGGTATGTCGCCCTTCTGCGTGCCAGTCGAAAGGAAGCGCGTCACCACGACGTCGCCTTCCGCCACCATGTCCAGAACCTCTTCGTTGTAGTCCGGGTATGCTGAACGAGCGTCGGCTATGTCCTTCTTGCGGCTCGCCAGACCGTAGTAGTCTCCGGTTGAGTCGTGAACAACGAAATCCGGGGTGTATAGTTCGTCGGCGGCTTTCAGCGCAGCCTTCAGGTCGGGGTTGCTCCAGACCTCTTTGTGGATTCGCCGGAGAATCTGCTTGTTGCGCTCCAAGCGGCTATGCTCGCGGACAAGCGCCGTTTTGTACCCTGCCGCAAATCCAGCAGCCAAGCAAATGACTGTCGCAAGCACTGTGCCGATCATTTTCATTTCAGCACCTCTCATTTATGGTCTGAATCCCAACGTGCCAGTCAGCCCGGTACCAGTGCTGGTCTTTGGGGGACTCCATGGATCGTTCAAACTGGCGAGCATTAAACAGCAGAGCAGGATGATGAGCACTTTCATCGCAGTTAACCCCGATTGCAGTCGCTAATTAGGGCAACTATATACTTGGCTCACATGTATAATTGTCCTCGCCGTGACAGGGCTAGTGCTTACGCCGGGCGTCTTCTTCCATTTTTCGCTCCCGAGCCGCCATCTCGCAGGGGGGGAAATAGTCGATGTTGGGGTCCGGATTACGAATCTTCGTTTGAAAGGCAGGACACTCTTCCTCGAAGACCAAGGCGAAACGATTAAGTGGTTCCCGAAAATATTGGAGCGTGAAATTTCGACAGGAATATTTCCCCAAACTATCACAGTAATCAAGTACTCCACTGAGTTGGAGAGGCGGTTCGGTTTCTGTGAGCATCTTGTTCAATTGTTGTGCAGGGAGTTGAATTATTGGAACGCTATACAACGAATTTCCGCCAATCGTGATTGTCCCGCTACCCCCCACCCCCCCCGTCTTACGAGTTACCCCAGCCCACATTGGGGTAAAGGGTTTATCCGATTTAATCTCTATAAATCCTCCTGGTATCTTCGGAATAAAAGCGAGTCCCCACCACGGCCCTTGGCTCCCCCAGTTAAACTTTGCTGGCAAATGCCCGGTATTTTGAAAGTACATAATTACGCTGGTATTGGCTCCAATTTTATCCCTTATAACTTCGGCCACTGTGCCGTCGGCTCTCCCTACGGTCACATGGCTTGTTGGCTCACACTCAAAGATTGTTGGGTCAGTTTGTTGGAGTTAAGCATTTCCTGCCACTGATTACGAGCAATGACAGCATAGGCCAGAATGACAATGAAAGTACCGAGGGAGAGCCAAGCCCCTCCCGCCTTCCGAAACCTCTGTATTGTTTGGCGTCGTTTTGTGGCGTGTTCGCGCTTGGCTTTGGCTTCTGGCGTCTCAGTTACAGCGATAATTCCGGCGGGAACATCGCTTTCATTCTTGCCAACGCTGCGATTCCTATCGGTGCTATCTTGTGCTTGTATGGGTTCAACGGGTTGCTTAGATGGAGCGTTGGACTGTGAGCGAAACCATGGAGCGACACCCAGAATACCGAGCAGGGCCAGAGGCCAGAGGGAAGGCTTTGTCTCAGATTCCACGGAGCATCCTATGAAAACACCGGAATATATCGAAGGCTCAAAAGCCCGAGAGAACTTTGAACGCGGCATGATAGCACTTTTCAAGGTTCCCAAAACTGCAATCGGGAAGGCAAGGAAAGAGGGCAGGAAACTCACTGCCCTGCGTAAGAAGAAAGCGAACGACAAGGACTAGAACGGGACTTGCGTTTCCCGCGTCCCTGTCGTTTCGTAGCGCGGCGATTGATCTTTGCCCGTGAGTTGGCTGTAGGTAAGCCGTTTGCCGCCGATCTGGGACATGGCGAGAGCGAAGCGTTGACCGTCGTTCATATTCTTGCGGTTGTTGTACCGGAAGGTTTGCTCATCAAGGTAACGATAAAGATGAAACGGTTCCACACTCACGTAAGTTCCCGAAATACCGCGTTTGAACAACGACCAGAAATTCTCAAGGCCGTTCGTGTGTACGCGACCATCCACGTATTGAACGGCGTGATCTACAACCTTGTGTGCGTAGTCGGTTGCCAGTCCTTCGTAGGACATGAGCGCATCGGAATAGAGAGCCGCGCCAGCTTCGACATGCTTGCGTACCTCGGATTGCAGAGCATGTTTCTTGCGATTCGGTACGACCGTGGTGCGAATCTTTCCGCCACGTTCCAAGATGCCCATGACGGCGGTTTTGTCCTTCGTTCCTGTACCAGTGATGCGCCGCTTACGCTCACTCAGGTGCATATTGCGCGCCTTGCCACCGATGAACGATTCATCCGCTTCTACCTCGCCACCGTCGCCACCGAGCTTGCTGCCAAAGAAATCATCTTGGAGAGTGAGCCGAAGGCGTTGCAGCATAAACCATGCCGCCTTCTGCGTGATGCCCAGAGCGCGATGAATCTCCATGCTGCTCACACCGTTCTTGCAGTTGACCAGCATCCAGAAACCAGCCATCCACTTATCAAGGCCGAGCGGGGAATCCTCGAAAACGGTTCCGAGTTTCAGCGTGAACTGCTTCTTGCACTTGTAGCAGAACCAGATACGGCGGGTCTTGATGAACGAGTGTTTAGCTTTGCCGCAGCGCGGACAGACGACCTTGCCGTCCGGCCAGCGAAACTTCATAGCGTAATCGAAGGCGCGCTGCGGATCGGAGAAGTAAATGATTGCTTGTTGTAGTGTTTTAGGTGCGTCCATGACTAAAATATACCCTAAAAGCACATGTGTGTCAAGGATATATTTGCCCTAATTAGCGTATTGTACACAGCCGAGATGCGGCGCACTGCCTCGAATCGCTAGGTCAAGCCACCCGTGGGTTTACAATTTCGGTCAATGCGTCTCGCAATCACTCTCTTCGTCATGCTGCTCTCATTTGTTGAGGCACAGGCAGCATCCCCCATCGTCATCACTCACGTCACCGTCATAGACGTGCGGACTGGCGAGCATCAGCGTGACATGGTGGTTCTGGTGACCGACAACAGGATCACTGCCGTGGAACCCGCGAAGGGTCGTCATCCCGCGCCGGGCGCTCGCGTGGTGGACGGTACGGGCAAGTTTTTGATACCCGGCTTGTGGGATATGCATCACCACTCCGGGAGTGATGCAGATACGCGGAAATTCATATTTCCGCTTGAAATCGCAAATGGTGTAACGGGTGTGAGGGATTGCTGGGGCGACTGTTGGGGTAACTGCCCAGACGACAGTTTACCCATTGACAAGGGTACGATGCGCTGGCGGGCAGAGATTGCCGCAGGAACTCTCGTCGGCCCGAAGATCGTGGCATCCAGCCCGCTCATCGACGGCCCGCGTCCTTTCTGGCCGGGCGCAGTCGCTATTCATTCAGTCGAAGAAGCACGGGCAGCCGTGGACAACGCTGTCGCCCGCCGTGATGACTTCATCAAGGTGTACTCGTTCCTCCACCGGGATGCCTACTTTGCGCTTGCCGAGGAAGCCAAGCGCAAGAAGATAGTCTTCGCTGGTCACGTTCCATACTTCCTGCGTGTAACAGAAGTGTCTGGCGCGGGACAGAGGAGCATCGAGCACATGTTGGACAACTTCAGCATCGCTTGTTCCACCGAGGAGCAACAGCTTTTCCAGCAACGCCTCGCCGCCGCTGAAGACTATGAATCAGGTGTGGACAGTGATGAGAAGCGGCATAAATTCTTTGCCCTTACGCTGAATCGGCCAATTCCACGTTGGCTCGCAACCTATGACCCGTCGAAATGCCAGTCCGTTGCACGTCATCTGGCGTCCAACCACACATGGGTTACGCCAACATTGGTCCTGAGCCGGGGCTGGGCATTCGGGCGGGAAACCTACAAACAGGATGACTCCCGGCTCCAATTTGTGAAGAACGATCAAATTCAAGATTGGTCGTCACCGGACAATATCATTCTGGGCGGTCGCTCGTCGGAGGATTGGAAGAATTGGCACGCTTTTTTTGAGCAACAAGTGGAAGCCGTGCGCGTTCTGCACGAAGCAGGAGTACCGCTGTTGGCGGGCACAGATGATGGTGAACCGTACGTCATCGCTGGATTTAGTCTTCATGACGAACTGGCGCTGCTTGTTCAAGCGGGACTCTCTCCCCTAGAAGCATTGCAAACAGCAACGATCAATCCTGCAAAGTATCTTGATGACGAGAAGGACTACGGCTCCGTGGCAGCAGGAAAGGTTGCTGACTTGGTGCTGCTTGATGCAGACCCAACAGTGGACATCCACAATACGACCAAGATTAGTGCGGTGGTGGCGAACGGGCGGTTGTTCACGCGAGCCGATCTCGACGAGCTGTTGAAGGGCGTGAAAGAAGCGGCGGTGGTCAAAAAGAGTGTTTCCGCAGCAAGCCGCAAATGAATGACGAGCCATTGCAGCTTCGCGTATTCGGCTTTGGCTTGCTTCTGAGGGTGAGGAAGACCATCTGCGATTACTTCCGGTTTGCCGACAATCCGCCCGGAATTGTCGGATCTGACCCACGAAGCCTCTTACGAACAAAATGGGTTGATCGCAGCGCGCGCGTCCTGCGAAACGGCGCCGCCAATGGTTCCCTGATTGCGAATCTGTGAGG
Organism: Candidatus Sulfotelmatobacter kueseliae; assembly: GCA_900290255.1. Classification (GTDB taxonomy): domain Bacteria; phylum Acidobacteriota; class Terriglobia; order Terriglobales; family Acidobacteriaceae; genus Sulfotelmatobacter; species Sulfotelmatobacter kueseliae. Next base: position 4,169 of record OMOD01000153.1, on the reverse strand, counting down.
ACGCCACTGCCTCTACGGCCTGCGCCAGCAGATCGTATTTCTGCTTGATGACTACAGGAGATGACGCCGGGATTCGGAAGTTCCCGACGCAAGAAGCACAGACATACAACCCAGCGACTATCTTTGACGCGCGTTCAGCTTGTCCAGCGCGCGCTTCAACTCTTCGAGCTTCTGTCCAGCCTCGCCGAGTTTGCCTTCCGCCGTCAGGCGTTGGTAGTCGGCTAGGTCTTTGGCGGCTTCTGCGATCAGCGCGTTGAGATCGGCCGAAGACTGGGGCAACCTGACGGATGCCCCTGCTCCTCGCATCGCTTCCGCCGGGACTGCCGCGGGACTCGTCGTTGAGGCGGCTGACGGGGCTGTCATGGACGAGGCCGCTCCACCAAAGAGAGCAGCCATCGCCCACTCGAAGGTTGGTCCGTAGGCCAGTTTGTCTTGCAGCGCGAGCACGACCAGGCGCAACTCCGGCATCGGACTCCGCTCGGCCTGCAGGTAAATCGGCTCCGCATACAGCAGCGCACGCCCGGACGGAATCACCAGCAGGGTCCCTCGCCGCACGTGCGAGCCTTGCTGATTCCACAATGTCAGTTGTCCGGAAAGCTGCGCGTTCTGATCGATGCGCGCCTCGATTTGCAGCGGTCCGTCGACCAGCTTCGTCTTGGGAAAGTTGTAGACCACCGACGTACCGTATTGTGCGCCGTCGCTGCGCCCCGCAATCCAGCCAATCAGATTGTTGCGGTTGGCGGGCGTGAAGGGGAGAATCTCCACAAATTCCTCACCGATTTCGCCAGGCAGTTTCATCAGCACGAAGTTGGGCTGCATCGCCTGTGTCGTCTGCCCGCCTGCATCGCTCATGCCGACTTCGGTGGCGACCGTCCACAAGTCCTCCCGATTGTAGAAAGCCTCCGTATCCGTCATGTGATACAGGCCGTACACTTCCGCTTGTAGTTTGAGCAGCAATTCGGGATAGCGCACGTGCTTGCGCAGACCGGGCGGCATCGTGGACGCATCTTTGAACAGACTCGGAAAGATGCGGCGATAGGCTGTGATGATCGGATCCTCAGGATCAAATACGTAAAACGTTGTCGTGCCATCGTAGGCGTCGATCACCACCTTAACGCTGTTCCGCATGTAGTTGATGAGATCGTCGCCCAGATGGTAATGAGTGGAGTACGGATAGCTATCTGAAACCGTGTAGGCATCCATAATCCACGACAACCGGCCATCGTCACCGAGCACGATGTACGGATCGGGATCGAAGGTGAGGAATGGCGCTAATGCCGATACGCGATCGCGCAGGTTGCGCCGCATCAACAGTCGGCTATTCTTGTTCACGTCATCGCTGAAGGGCAGCTTCGCGAGGTCGTCGCGGTCGAGCGCGATAAGGATGCGACGCAGGAAGCCGCCGAGGACGATGCCGCCGTTGCCTTCGTAGGATGTGAGGTTGTTGCTCTGGCCTTGCGGGTAGTTGAATTCCTGCTGCCTTGTCTTCACGTAGACGTCGGTATTGGTCAACTCGCCGAAATAGACCTCTGGGCGCGTCACGGTCAAGCCGCGCACCGTGCTCTGGACGGGCATATTGCTCAAAATCAGCGTGGGCAGGCCTTCCGGCGTGAATCCATTGACTGGGTTCATGGTGATGCCGTAGCCGTGGGTGTAGATCAGCTTCTCGTTAATCCAGTTGCGGCTGCTTTCCGGGAGCTTGTCGACGTTCAGTTCGCGCGCAGCGAGCATCACCTCGCGCGTCGTTCCGTCGATGTCATAACGATCAATGTCGATGTCGGGGAAGTCGTAATAAGTGCGGATTTCCTGAATCTGACGCAACGTATCCTGGAGTGCATGCCAGTCCCATAGCCGGATGTTTTGCAGCGTAGCCTGGTTGTTCGTCGCGTCGGCAGCCTCGACGGTTGTCTCGGCGGGAAACTCGCGCTGCGAGACCCGGTTGAATCCGTAGGCCTGCCGCGTCAAGTTGATGTTATGGGCAATATACGGCTGCTCGCGAACCAGTTCGTTTGGCTTGACGATAAAGCTGCTGACATACCAGCCGACTACTTGAACCGCAACATAACAGACCGCAGCCGGAAGGATCGCCGCGACCAGCCGGCGCCCGCGCGGCACCTGCACGGCGTTGACGACTGCGATCACCGCTCCCAGAACGAGCGCCGCGCAGACGACGAGCAGCCCGGTGAGCATGACGTGCGCGTCAGTGTAGGTCACACCCCCGAAGATCGTATGATCGTCGAGCAAGAGCTCGAACCGACCGATATACACACGCATTGCGAGGATTAGCAACAGAAACGCAAACGTCATGGAGGGGCCGCGCCAAGGCAATGTGACGTGGCGGCTGAGACGTCCGGCGAGCATACGCGCTCCGCCGGTGATGAGGATGAAGAAAACGGCGAGAGCACAGGTAATCAGGGCTAGCGTAAGCAGCCAGCCGAGGATGACCTGCCACGCGGGCAAGGTGAACAGAAAAAAGTTCAGCGGCTTGCCAAGAACCGGGTCTACGATGCTACCAGCAGTGCGAGGTGCGTACCAAAAGAGCGCGAGCGTCGGCCACTCCCCCATCATAGCGGCGCCGGTTGCAGCGGCAACGGCGAGTGAAACACCGAGCGCGATGAGCCGGAGAACAGGCCCTACCGGCAGCTTCACCGGCTGTCCGCCGATGAGAATCGTATGACCGTCCGGCAAATCGGGGAGATGTGCCCGCTTCAGAGCCAGGAACGATCCGTACAGGATGAGAAATGTGGCCGCCGCAAAAGCCGTGAAGACTTCCCACTGGAGCCTCAGTGCTTTAAAGAAGACGTCCCCGTAGCCGAGCGACCTAAACCAGATCACGTCCACGTAATACGACAACGCGGCCCGACCACCTAAGAATAAGAAGATGACGGCAAGCACGGCGAGAATGAGAAAAAAGCGGCGGCGACGGCGAGGCCGCCCCGGAAGCGACGGCGGCCAGTCAATGGACTCGGGCATTTCTTCACTCCGTTTTTCTTAGCTCCGAATTAGTCATCCGGATAATACTCCATCCGCTTCCGCAAGTTGATCATGGCTCGAGCATCGTCACAGTGTTTAGTTCCCAACCGCCCAGGAGCGCGTTTCTCCACCCGTCGGCATACAGGAATCACGGCGACGGTGTCTCCAACTTCTACCGTTTCGAACCGGCTTTTGACTCCCAGGATTGCCACGACCAAATGCTCGTGAATTCCGTTCCGCCGGGATCGCAGTCACCATGAAACCCGAATCGCACTCAGCTACCACCGAGCCGCTCGCTCATTACTCTTTATCCAGATACTCGCCGGGAACATCATCCTGCGGCACCTCGTGCGTGCGAACCTCCTTCTGGTCAGTGTCACCAGCGTGTTCCACGCCTGCCACTGCGTCGGCCTCGAACGCGTTTCCTTCCTCGATCAACTCGGCGACACTCTCCGAATCCGCACCTTCGATGTTGGACAATCCCTGTAAATCTCCCGATTGCCCGCCCGACCTCTCTCTCAGCACTTCGGGTGCAAATGCCTCCGTATCCACGCTCTGTTTTTTTCTCCGAACCCGTGTCCTGAGTGCGGTCGGCATCCTCGCACCGGTTGTCTTCTGGCCGAGGGCCTTCGTTTTCACTGCCGCCTTTTTCAAAGCGGGCTTCTTCTTCGGAGTTCCCCTCTTCTTAGCCAGCCTCTTTTTAACCGTCTTCCTCAGCGGCTCCCCTTTCTTCCCGGCAGATCGCTTCGGCTTCGTGCGCTTCTTATTAGTTTTGTTCTTGGCCATACGCGCAGTCTACCACCGGCACATGCGTGCTCACGAAACCGAGCTAGACGCATAGCGAGGAAACCCACGGGACCAGCGACCCAGTTTCCGCCATTAGTAAGCGCCGCAGGACCCGAGGCAACCATTCTTTTCCAAAACTGTCCACGGACCTCACCCTTCGGGAAACGTGGCATACGGCGTTCAATTCACAGGCGAGCGGCATCGTCATTGGGGTTTGCGAGGCGAGTTCCCCCGTGGCATGAGAGAGGCAGGATTTTGGGCGGATGACGTTAGGACTCTATCGGAACCGCTCCCCTTCAAAATCGCTCGGCGAGACACATCCGTTTCGGGGAGCGGTTCGGATAGAGCCGTAAGAAGGAAGCCGGTGGTGCGGTCGGAGCAGGATGTCTGGGGCTATGGGTTTTCAACCG
>OMOD01000010.1 GCA_900290255.1 Candidatus Sulfotelmatobacter kueseliae | reverse complement strand
TCCCGTGCAATGAAGCAGAATCTCTTTGTGTGTTTCGGGGCATGAGACTGTCCAGTATTCATATTTCACAACGAACCCTCCCTCTTGCGGCGTGCGCTATGATACTCCCATGAAACCCCCGCCCAAGAATCCCGAATTTGACCGCTTCACGAGCGCACTTCGGCACATCGTTCAAGTGCCCAAAGCGACGGTGATGGCTAAGATGAGCGCCGAGAAGCAAGCGCGGCAACGGCGGCGACAGAGGCAGGCTTCCGCCCCCGCTTCCCCCGGTAAAGGCTAGAAAGGCGTCGTACCAGCCTTCCCGGTGACCTCGGCATAGGTGAGCCGCTTCCCCGCGACTTGGTGCATCGCCAGCAAGAAACGATCTGCGTCATTGAGGGGATTCTCTTTGGTGGCGCGATTGTTATACCTGAAAACTTGTTCGTCAACATAGCGGAATAGGTGGAAGGGTTCGACGGCAACGTAGCTGCCCTTCAGCGATCTCTTGAGCAAACTCCAGAAATTCTCTAGCCCATTGGTGTGGACGCGGCCCTTCACGTAGGTCTCAAGGTGATTGACGACTTCATGGACGAAGTGACTTTGGAGATGGGTGTAGGCCATCGCCTGATCGGTGTAGACGTGCGATCCCTTCTCAACTTGGCTGAGAATCCGTTCCTGTAAAGTCTCGCGCTTCACGTTGGGAATGACTGTGGCGCGGACCTTCCGCTCCTCACGATCCAGAAATCCCTGAATCGGAGTCTTGGCGTAGTAACGCGCCATGATGGAGTTCGGCTCCACAGTCTGCTCCCGCAACCGCTTGATGCGTTCCTTGCGGCTCTTGTGTATGTTCTCCGCTTTCGCTCCCACGTAGGTTTCATCCACCTCGACCTCAACGCCGGGACCGCCCATCTTGCCGAACGGAACGTCTTGGAGTGCGGTTCTAATCCGATGGAGCATGAACCAAGCGGCCTTCTGTGTGACTTTGAGGGTGCGATGCAATTCCCAAGAGCTAATCCCGTTCTTGCAGTTGACCACTAACCAAACGGCGGTGAGCCACTTGTCGAGGGGGATAGCCGAGTCCTCGAACACAGTCCCCACCTTGGCAGAGAACTGCTTGCGACACTCAAGGCACTTCCAAATGCGGCGAGTTCTCAGGAACGAATGGCGCTTGCTCTGGCAGTGGGGACATTCAACTCCGAGCGGCCATCGCATCTGGGCCATGAACTCCACGCAGACGGCGGGGTCTTGGAAGTAACGTATTGCTTCGACAAGAGTTTGCGGATATGTGCAAGAGTTTTCCACCATGACAAAGCTATGGTAACACAATGGGCTGGGTGTGTCAAGGATATTATTGCCAAAAGTTTTCGCACCGTGCCTCGGTTGGTGTTACTGTTGTGTGCACGCCCTGATTACCGGCGTGCGCCCGCTTGGCTCTTTGGTAAGCTGATATTATTCAATCAGATAAGCTAGATTCAGTGGAGTGTGCTGCACCTGCCCGGGCTTTGGCTTTCCGGATGCAGGTTTCAAGCTCTCCCCCCTTTGGTAGGAAATCCACCATGACCACCAGCAGTGTAAGTTCGCTCGTTCAACCTCTCGGGGAGATGCCGCCGGAGGCCATAGTTTTCGGCCGCGGCGAGGCTATGCAGTCGGTCCGCGACCGCCTCAGCAAACTGGCAGGCGCCAATGTTCCGGTGCTCATTCAAGGCGAAAGCGGGACCGGCAAGGACATCATCGCCCGCATGATCCACGCCGCCTCGCCCTGGCGCACCGGGCCGTGGGTAAAAGTCAACTGTCCGGCGATTCCCGGAACCTTGCTGGAAAGCGAGTTATTCGGCTACGAAAAAGGCGCGTTCACCGGCGCCTACGGAGTGAAGCCGGGCCGCGTCGAAATGGCGCATCGCGGCACGCTCTTCCTCGATGAAATTTCCGAGCTTGACCTGGCGCTGCAGTCGAAACTGCTGCAACTTCTGCAGGACGGCCAGTTCTGCCGCATCGGCGCGCAGGAAGACAAGAAAGTGGAAGTGCGCGTGGTCTGCGCCACCAACCGCAAACTGGAGCAGGAAGTCGAGAACGGCGCCTTCCGTTCCGATTTGTTTTATCGCATCAACGTAGTGAATTTGTACTTGCCGCCGCTGCGCGAGCGGGCCGCGGATATTCCCGACCTGTTCGCCTATTTCCTCGACTATCACAACCGCAAATACAACTGTCGCGCCAAGCCGCTCTCCGGCGAAATCATGGCAGTGCTGCTCAAATATCACTGGCCCGGGAACATCCGCGAACTGGAAAACCTGGTCAAGCGCTACGTGATTCTGGGCAACGAGGAAGTGGTTCTCGCCGATCTCGCGCCGCGCGAACCCGACTTCTTCAATACCGATATTCCGGTGGACGGCCAGATCTCGCTGAAGAAGCTGACCCGCCAAGTGGTGCGGGAACTGGAACGGAAAGTCATTCTGAAAGTTCTGCAGAATCATCACTGGAACCGCAAGCAGGCGGCGCGCGCCCTCAGCATCAGCTACCGGGCATTGCTCTACAAGATTCGCGATGCCGGCCTGCCTTCCAATCGAGCCGTCAAGCGCAGCCAGGCGGATGATCTCAAGCCAGCCGACGATCAAGCGCAGCCAGGCGGATGATCTCAAGCCAGCCGACGATCTGAAACCTCAAGTCGCGGCAGACTGAAGGTTCGGTATCCCGCTCCAGTCGCGCCCTCTCGTACCGATCCACTGCGAATAACCTGCTAAACAGGATTAGGGGGTTAGAGTCTCGGAGGGTGAGCCTCCCCTAACCGATGAAGATAGGGTTAGCGGTTAGGCGGCTGCCGCTGACGCCGCTTCCCGTCCGTGTTTGCACATATTAAGGGTTTCCCTTATTATGGGTCCATGAACATCACGCTCTCCTTAGACGACAAACTGGTCAAGGAGGTCCGCAAGATCGCGGTCGAGCGGGACACGACCCTGACCGGCCTGGTGCGCGCATACCTGGAACAAGTCGCCGCCGAACACAGCTCAGAACGCAAGCGCAGGGATCTGGAACAGCTAAACCGGACGCTTGATCGCCTCCAGACCAGTTTGGATTATGGAAAGCGAACCTGGAGACGCGAAGATCTGTACGACAGAAAATCGCAATGAACGGGCGCGACTTTCTGGACACGAATGTCTTGGTGTATGCGCTCGACGTCGCTGATCACGCCAAGCACAAAATCGCGCGGCCGTTGTTGACAAGAGCGGTAGCGGGAGAATTTGCAATCTCCACCCAAGTGCTGGCGGAACTCGCGACGACCCTTCTTAAGAGGTATCAGGCCATGTTCGCCGTCCGAGAAGTTCTTACGCTCCTGGATTCCTTGAAACCAGTCCCTTTGATCAAACCGGACGGCGATATGGTGCGGCGCGCGGTCGAAGCGCATGCAGCTTACGGACTTCACTTCTACGACGGCATGATCATCGCGGCGGCGGAGCGCGCCGGCTCGGAAAAGATCTGGTCGGAAGATCTGAACGCGGGTCAGAAGTACTTCGGCGTGGCCGTAGTGAATCCGTTCCGCTAGGGCAACGTCAGAGTTGCCGATTTCGGCGCGCACGACCCTACTTCCCAATATCTTCGTTCCACAGGTCGGGGTGCGCCCGGATGAACTCTGACATCATCTGAACGCACTCCGCATCGTCGAGAACGACGACCTCCACGCCGCTCTGCCGCAACAGATCTTCTGCCCCCATGAAATTCCGGTTCTCGCCGATAATGACTCGGGGAATGCGGTAGAGCAACGCCGTTCCCGTGCACATGATGCAGGGACTCAGCGTGCTCACCAGCGTCAGCTCGTTCCAGTCGCGGCGGCGGCCCGCGTTGCGGAGGCACACGGTTTCGGCGTGCGCCGTGGGATCTCCGGTTTGGACGCGCAGGTTGTGACCGCGCGCCACGATGCGTCCCTCGCGGTCCGCCAAAACTGAGCCGATGGGCAGACCACCCTCACTGAGGCCGCTTCTGGCCTCGGCCAGCGCTTCCTGAAGCAGTGCGCGGTTGTTCATCAGACTTCCTGGATGAGTGTAAGCGAGATCTATCGACAGCTACTGTCGGAATGCCTTGCGCTTCTTCGCAAACCAAGCGGAGCAGCCGTCACCACCGAAAAAAGTGTTTGATAATTTCTGTGACACGCCATTGTGATTTCCAGATTTCCATCACTCGCTCACCAGACATTTCATCGCGTGAAGCCAACTCACGTACTAGTCGTTTTAGAACACTGCGATGTTTTGCGAGGATGTTCTTCGCCGCCTGTGCAGCATTGAAAAGCAGCTCGACATCTTGTTTCTTCAGCGACGGAGCATGTTCTGTGATTACGGCCAGCGCATGTTTCTTAGGACCGAGCGCAATGAGGACTACCGCGTTCCATAGCATTTGATAAAGGGGAGGGTTGATTTCTGCCAGAAGGTGGAGATGCTCAACAGTGGGCAGTTCATCTGGGATGTCATCACAGAACAACCGCATCAGGTTAAGGACATCAGCACCAACACTTATGCCTAGCTGTTCCCGTGCAGTTTGATAACTGGCATGAGCCGTCCTCCAAAACCGAGCTTCTGCAACCGCGCCTGCAAACGCGAAGGTTGCGTAGAGTGCAGGATTCCCTCGGCATGCTTTATGTGAGGTGAGGGCGTTAGGCCAGTAGCGCACTTCACAATAACCCTTTCTGTCGTGTGAGATGCGGATACTCTCAACAGTCCCACCAAGAAACATGGTTACGACTACGTGTCCGCACTCATGGACTCGTCGGGACTGTGGTAGTGCTGCAGCAAGCCATTGGTCTCTTGTCATTGCTCTTACTCGTTAACTTGAAACGGGGATTGTGTTTGGATTCCTCAAACTCCTGGTTGGCCCTTTTCAAGTTCATGGTCTTCCGCCCGACAAACATTATGCGCCGACCCGGTAACTGTCGAGAACGGCCCATAGGGCTCACCCCCCGTCGCTGAGTCAATGACGATTAGCGCGATCTAGCACGGGAATCCACCGGGCATGGTGGTGGCTCAGTTTGAATTCTATTTTCTCTGAGGCGTCATCCCGAAAGCCCGCGCTTTCACCAGCGGGCCGAGGGATCTGGCGCGCACCGAGACCGCCCCGCGCGAGATCCCTCGCTCCGCCTGAAAAGCAGCTGCGCTCGGGATGACCCCGCCAAAGAAGGTGAAGATGGTCGAAATCCAAGCTGAGCCATTACCTGTATTGCTCACAACCACCGGTTGGCGGCGAAACCGGTGTACAATCGCTGACACTTTTGGAGTCACAACCGGGGAAGGCGAGGTCGAACGGATATGAACTGGAAAAGCCGACTGCTTCTTGGGGTACTCACTGCTCTGGCCATGATGCTGGGAACGTATCTGCTGCCCAGAGGAGGCGCGCTGCGGGATGCGTCGCTGGTGCAGTTCCCCACCACGGTAGGCGTGTGGGCGATTTTCGTGCTGCTGTTCGTAAGACTGAAATAGCGTAGCTGCGTTCCTGGAGTCTGCCACGCGGCGGCCGGTCCACGATGGCGCCGTGCTGAATAGCGGGGGCGGCCCATGAGCCGTCACCGCGGGCGGTTCCAGCGGCTCCGCCTGCCCTGCCGGGTGTGCGTGAGAACTTGTCTTCCGCCCCTTCGGGGCTTGGTCATTTCCCACTTTCTACCCACGGCTTACGCCCCTTCGACTTCGCTCAGGGCAGGCTGTGGGCTGCATTCTTACGCCGCTTCGCGGCTGAGGTCTGCAGCTTCACTCGGTTGCGTCGTCGAAGCTCTTGTTCTCGGGCACACTCAGCAGTTCCGCCTGCCTGGTTGTTCCATCCGGAGTTGCACCGCGGTCACTGGGCACGGATGGGTCAGCTATGCCAAGATAACGGGGAGATGATATGAACTCGGGCCGCTGAGGGTGGAACTGCGGCCTGCCAGACGAGGTCTCCCGCATTTATGCCTTGCCGCTACGTCATCGACACAGAACACGGATTGGTCATCAGTACAGCGTGGGATCGTGTAACCTTCGACGAGGTCGACGCTCACCAGAACCGACTGGCGAAAGATCCCGATTTCGACCCGCAGTTCAAGCAACTGGTGGACGCGACCAAGGTGACGGATCTGGAGGTATCGATCGAAGAGGCCAAGAAAATCTTCGGCCGCAAGACCTTCTCTTCCGCATCCCGCTGCGCGTTTCTGGGCAAAGGCCTGACCATTCTAGGGATGGGGCGGCTCATCGAGGCCCAGGCCGCGCTGTTCGAGGGGCGAGAATCCGTCCGAGTTTTTTCCGACCGGCAAAAAGCCCTGAAATGGCTGGGGATGGAGAACCTGCCGTAGCGGTTGCGGTAAGCCAACCCCGAGCGAGACGCAATAGCGGTCAGCACAGACCGGGGCCAATGAGTGGAATCGGGATTTTGCAACAGTTGACTGAGTTCGATACGCGTAGAATCTGAGTGGTGTCGCCCTTTGGCGCTTCCGACATGAACAGAAGGCGGCTCTCTTGCTGGCGTGCATTGGGCAGACATCAGGGAGGCACACCTTGGGGTATCTCAGAGCATTGCTTAGCGTCGTGGCTGCGTTATTTCTCGCGATGCTTGGCCCGCCCCTGTTTTACTCTTTACGAAACAATGCCAGGGCGACAGGATTGGCCGCATTTAGGGTCTTCACCCCATCTGTCGGAATTTTAGCCATCTTGTTCTTTGCGCTCTTCTTCGCGGCGAGTCGGCTCAACAGCAAATGGGTACGAGTTCTTCTATTCTGGACACCGGTTACGATCATTTCGACGCTGGGGTTCGGCTTCTTGGTACTAGTCGCGATCTTATGGCTACGCGTTCCGAAGGGCTAAGCCGTTCGATCCAATCTGACGAGAGCAGGCGATTACACGTTTTGACCGCTGGCCAATGAGCGCGATCGAGATGCTTCAACAGTTGACTATGCGCGTGAACGCCTTTTTAGTCGGCGTCTGAACCTTAACCAATCACCGCGAGCACGCCTGCTGCTACACAGCGACGCCATCGCTCCACGGCCCGGATTCAACTCTTAAGGTGTATGCTCTTGCACATCATGCGCACACAAATGTGGAAGTTCTTCGCGTTCTTGATTCTCGTCGCCATGGCCGTCTCTCTCTACGCCCAACCGTCCACAGCCAAACCGGAAGACACCGAAGTCTGGCATCCGGAGCCGAAGGTGGTAAGGCCAGGCGCTACCTGCGGAGCACCTCCCTCTGACGCAATCATCCTGTTCGACGGCAAGAATCTGGACGAGTGGGTGTCGGCGCAGGACCGCTCTGCCCCGGCGAAATGGATCGTCGCCAACGGTGTGGTCACAGTAAGTAAAGCCGCTGGCAATATTGAGACTAAGCGCACCTTCAGGAATTATCAGTTCCATATGGAGTGGAGGATTCCCGAAAACATCAGCGGCTCAGGCCAGCTGCGTGGCAACAGTGGATTGTTCCTGGCCTCGACCGGCCCCGACGACGCCGGATATGAGTTGCAGGTCCTCGACTCCTACAACAACAAGACCTACGTCAATGGCATGGCCGGCAGCCTTTACAAGCAGAGCATTCCGTTGGCGAACCCGATGCGCAAGCCGGGAGGGTGGCAAGCCTACGACGTGGTGTGGACCGCTCCCGTGTTTAATGCCGACGGCTCACTCAAGAGTCCTGCTTACGCGACCGTCTTCCTTAACGGCGTGCTGGTCGACAATCACTTCGAGTTGAAGGGTGAAACCCTCTACATCGGCCAGCCCTTCTACAAGAAGTTCGACCGCGCACCCATCAAGCTGCAGGCCCACGACGATCCGAGTCCGCCCATCAGCTTCCGGAACATTTGGGTGAGGGAACTGAATTAGTGCTCTTCTGATTATCCGGTTGCTTCAGCAACCCCCAATCGGTTGTGGTTGAGGTCTCGAGCTCCT
>OMOD01000103.1 GCA_900290255.1 Candidatus Sulfotelmatobacter kueseliae | reverse complement strand
GAAACAAGAGAGTTTCGTGGTACTGCGTCCGCTTCAAATCGAGTTTTTCCGCAACCTGCTAGGCGGGGTCGATGAGTGTTAACGCGATTTAACGTCAACTACGAGCCCGATTCCCGGCTTCAAGTGGCACTTCAACCAATTGTGGGGAAGAGTCTGCGGGGAACCGCGGCGGGTGAACCGTTCACGAGAAGGGACAGTACGGGCTTGGCCAATGCAAAGTTCGTAGAGTCAAAGCCTTTGCTAGCCTAAGGTCGAATCGATTGCAAACTCAGGCCCACGTCAGTCCACTTGCCGGTTGAAATCGCAGCCGTAAACGCTTCTGGTCTGCATACGCAAGGCAGGTACGGTGAAGGAGCATCTTACGCGAGTGAGCAATTCTGGACAGTCTGCTGTCTTCTTGAGACCTATGATTCACACCGAACAGAAAACCTAACGCGGGTTTGTCGTACCGCTTTCATTCTTTGCTGGCGTTTGTCCGATCAGGCTCGCGCAGGAATGCAGCCTAGACCTGAACTCGACCATGAACGAATCGCTCGGAGTGCGAGAGCTGAAGAATTCGCTCTGAAAGACGACATCCATATGAAAATACCTATGAAGAGCCTACGTTGGACGATTGGATTGTTGGCAGCGGTGCTGGTGAGCACTGCGCTCGTACCGCGGGTAGTAGCGCAGGACCAGCTAGATCAAGATGATCCGCCGAGCCGTGTGGCGCGTCTCGGCTACATGCAGGGTTCGATTTCATTCCAACCGGCCGGAGAGTCGGAATGGGTAGAAGCAGTGCAGAACCGCCCGCTGACAACAGGCGACAAGCTCTGGGCCGATAAAGACTCTCGGGCCGAGCTCTCACTCGGATCGGCTGTGATCGATCTGAACAACAATACCGGCATCTCTTTCATCAATCTCGACGACCGCACGGCACAAATCCAACTCAGTTCGGGATCGGTGAGCGTCCGGGTCCGCCATTTGGACCGCGACGATGTGTTTGAAATCGACACGCCGAACCAGGCGTTCTCGATCTTCCAGCCGGGCCGGTACCGGGTGGAAGCCAGTGAAGACGGAAGTTACACCGTTGTCAGCATTCGCGAAGGAGAGGGCGAATCGACCGGCAACGGGCAAACCTACACACTACACGCGGGACAGCGCGCTACCTTCGAGGGGACAAATTCACTGAATGCCCAGGTTGAAGAGATCAGTGCGCAGGACGATTTCGATAATTGGGGCTATGCCCGTGACCACCATTATGAGAATTCACGGTCGGCGAGATACGTCTCTCATGATGTCGTCGGGTACGAGGATCTGGATGACAACGGCGACTGGATCTCGGATCCCGGCTACGGTAACGTCTGGTTCCCTCATGTGTCCGCAGGGTGGGCTCCCTATCGTGACGGCCACTGGGCCTGGATCGATCCCTGGGGATGGACTTGGGTCGATGACGCACCCTGGGGCTACGCTCCCTTTCACTATGGACGCTGGCTGTCGACTCGAGGCCGCTGGGGTTGGGTGCCGGGACCGATGGAGGTGCGGCCGGTTTATGCGCCCGCCCTGGTCGTCTTCATTGGCGGAGGCGGCGTCGGATTCGGCGGCAATGTGGGCTGGTTTCCTTTAGGCCCACGAGAAGTGTATGTGCCGTCTTATCAGGTGAGTCGCGATTACGTCAATCGCGTAAACGTCAGCAACACAACCGTGAACAGCACCACGATTACCAATGTCTATAACACCACGATCGTCAACAAAACGACCACCATCAACAACGTCACGTATGTAAACAGGAACGTTTCCGGAGCAGTGACAGCCGTTCCGCAACGCTCGTTCGCGAGCGCGCAGCCTGTTTCCCGATCAGCAGTAAAGATCAACGCAAGCGAAATTGCCTCCGCGCCGATGAACTCGAGAGTGGCGGTCGCGCCGACTTCCAACAGCGTGCTCGGAGTTCATGCCAATACTGCGAATCGGGTTGCAGCGCCCCCGGCTGCTGTGGCTAGTCGCCCGGTCGTCGCTAAGGCGGCAGCGCCGCCTCCACCGGTGCCCTTCGCCGCCAGGCAACAGGCCCTGGCAGCACATCCCGGGGAGCCCATAGCGCGGCAGGAGATGCAGCTTTTGCGTCCGCCGAACACCCCCGCTGCACAGCCTCTCGTGAAGCAGGCGCCTCCCGGGAAGCCCGCTGCGCCGACCATGGGCAAGCCTGCTAACCAGCCGGCTAACGCGACGGCGAACCAACCAGCGAACCGACCGGGCAATCCGCCGGCTGCGAACGAGCGTCCGGGCGCAAGTACCGTGCAACCGAACCGCCCCGCTCCGAACAATCAACCTGCGCCGAACAATCGTCCGGCGGAGCCACCAGCGCGGAATGATCGTCCGCTCGCGGCGCAGCCGAACAATCGTCCCGAGCCGAATCAGCCCCAGCCGAACAAACCGGAGCCGAATCGTGCGCAGCCGAATCAACCTGCGCCGAACAATCGTCCGGCGGAGCCACCAGCGCGGAATGATCGTCCGCTCGCG
>OMOD01000078.1:269-3786 GCA_900290255.1 Candidatus Sulfotelmatobacter kueseliae | reverse complement strand
GGGTCTCGCCGAGAGGAGCGGAGAAGTGTTTGTTCTTGACATCCTCTCTCATAGGATGAGTGTAAACGGGATTTTGCGCCAACTAGGGGCTGTAGCAAGCCCCCTATCGACAAGAAAGCCGCCCGCGAAGGCGGCTTCCTTGTTTCATTTGCAATCAGCGAGAGTATCAATCTGTCACGGTGAAACTGGCCGCACTCTCCGTCCGACCGCCTGCTGTCGTGACGCCGATCTTTCCGCTCGGCGCTCCTGTGGGCACGATGGCCGTGATCTGCGTGTCTGAATCCACGGCGAAGCTCATCTGGTGCTTGCAATCGAGCGACACCGCGGTTGCTTGTGTGAAGCTTTTTCCCGTAATCACTACGCTGGTGCCGGCTGGCCCACTCGTCGGAGAGAAGCTTGTGATCTGCGGCAGCACTCGGAATTTTTGATTGCTTTGCAGCATGCCGCTGAGGGTAGTCACAGCGACATAGCCTGTGGTCGCCCGTGCTGGGACAGTCGCCGTCAGGTAGGTGTCGGATTTGATACTGAAGGGAGCAGGATCTCCGCGGAAAGCAACACGGGTAGCGCCGGTAAATCCCTGCCCGAGAATCTGCACCGTTTGTCCGACCTTGCCTGAGTTGCGAATGAAACTGACAAATGGGCCTAGGCCGGTGGACAGTTTGAATACCGTGCCCCGGGCTCCTGGAGTGCCGGGATTCTTTCCCCATGCCGTTCCGTAAAAGTTGCCGTCCGTGCTCTGCGTCAGGGCTGCACCGCTGTAGGCTCCGTCTGGGCAGTTGGGTTGATCACAGAAACTGTACAACGTGGTCAGCTTGCCTGCTGTCGCGAACTTGAAGATCGTGCCGGCATTGGACGTTCCGCCTGCGTCCGTCGCCCCATATAGGTTGCAGTCAGTGGCTTGAATCAACGCGTCCCTCTGGAGCGGATAGTTGCCAAAGTAGCCATCGGGACAGCCCGCCTGGGCGCAAAAACGGTGCAGCGTTGTGAAGACGCCACCTGGGGTTATTTTGAAGAGCGTGCCACAACCCAAGGGGCCGCAAAGCGGGTCATAGATCCCGCCACCACCTGTGGTGCCGTAGAAGCTGCCGTCGGCGGCTTGCATCAGGACATGAGGAAAGAAGCCATCGCTGCAGTCTGTTTCGGTGCAAAACCGGTGCAGTACGGTGAAGCGGCCGCTCGGTGTGATTCTGAAGATCGTGCCACACCCGGAGTACTGGAATAAGTACGAATCGTAAGCGATGCATTGTTTGTTGTTGATCCCGCCGAAACTGGTGCCGTAAAAATTGCCATCTGTGCCTTCCACCAGTTTCCCCCAAGGATCCGCGCCGTCGCTGCAATTCGGCGCTGAGCAGGAGAAGGTGTGTAGCACGGTTACCTCCCCCCCTGCGTTTCGCTTGAAGATCGTCCCCCTGGGGCTGGAAAATCCTAAGCCGGTTGTTGTGCCGTAGAAATTGCCGTCTGTCGCTTGAATCAACCCGGCAAAAGGTGCACCGCCGAAGCAGTTCGGTTGGGAACAGAAGTCATCGACCGGGGTGAAACTTCCGCTCGGCGTAATCTTGAAAATGTACCCCGCAAAATCGTTGGGTTCAGCTGTCCCATAAAAGTTGCCGTCAGTGGCTAGAACCAACCCATCCCAAACCTGATCGGAGTTGTTGTGCAGCGTCGTTAGGGTGCCGTTGGGCGTAACACTGAACACCGTCCCGAGGCTGTTGGCTGCGGTCCAGGTTGCCCCGTAAAAGTTCCCATCAGTCCCTTGGACGAGAGGAGACGGGCCGCTCCCGTTGTCATAATTGAATCTTACTAGAACTGTGACATCCTGCGCCCTGGCGACAACCGCCGTTGCGGCGCAAAGCAGAAAGACAGTGCAGGCCACCTTCCATCGGTCTAGTTGATTTTTGCTTACGCGCCCTGGCCGTGTATTGACTGCAGGCGTAACTGGACTGGGAGTTTGGAACATCGTCATAGAAATCCTCCGTGATTCTCGGCGGGCTACATCAGACTGGCGAAACGAGGCGGTGCCGGAACGAACGATCAGCGGCAGCCTCATCGACCGCCTTTGACGCAGAAAGATTTGCTTCCGGTCGTACCGTCCCTTCTATTCGCCCGCAACCATCCTGTCTGTGATGATGATCACGCCGCACTGACAATAATCACAGTCGCAGGCAGGCGATGGCGCCTCAACCAACGCTGAGATTACGACGCAAGGTAGTGAGTTCAATCCAGCGAATGTTTCCAGACCACGTCGAGATCACTCATCTGCCAAGGAAAACACGCTCGATCCTAATGGTGGATCACAACTTTATGGTTTCAGTCGTACTCGCTCGCCCCCGAACTTCCAGCAAAGGAACCGTAGGCTGGCCGGTATGTCCCACTGCTACCGAGCGTAGTTACGTAACGCTAGTGTGCACAATAAACGAAGCACGGGACCGAGTTCTCAGATACTTCCTCCTACAACGGACGGATAATTTCAAGAGCAGCTGTTACGGGGATTCTTTCCTTCGTGGCGCTCTGCGCTTGAATCGACTGTCAGACTTCTACGGGAGCGTCAAGAAGTTATGGGCGAAGAGATGATCTGGTGAACACACTCAATAACAAGTCTGTGTGCACCGCGTGCGGTATGGGGATGAAGCCAAGGTTGAGTACGCGAAGCTGCCGTAACTGGGAAAATTCCGGCCTTGTCGCTCGCGGTTCTCCCATAGTTTGCGAAACCAGGCGATAGGCTCAAGATCCTGTTTTGCACAGTAGCCCGTACAACGGTTTAGCAATACACAAGTGGGTTCTGACCCGTTTGGAAAATGTTCTACTCTACTCCTCTTTTCAACGGGTTACAAATTGGTCGATTTGATCCGTTCTGCTTGGAAATGACTCGTTCTGGTCGTGCAACCATTACAATTTCATGACAGTCTCAGCCTACTAAATGACAGTCGCCTTCCAGCGATACATCGGCATCGATTATTCTGGCGCTCAAACTCCGACTTCTAGCCTAAAAGGGCTGCGGGTCTACGAAGCCGACTGTGCAACCACTTCGCAGGAGATTGCCGCACCGCCTGGCCCGCGCAAGTACTGGACTCGGCGGGGTATCGCTGAGTGGCTGGTTGCGAGACTGGCAGCAGGACCACCGACGCTAGTCGGCATCGATCATGGGTTTTCATTTCCGCTGCAATATTTTGAGAAGCACTGTTTGCCGCTTAATTGGCCATCCTTCCTTGAAGACTTCCAGCGACATTGGCCAACCAACGAGGATCGCACATACGTGGATTTTGTTCGCGAAGGTATTTGCGGAAACGCCGCCGCTCGGACTGGGAATACCCGCTGGCGCCGGATTACGGAACTGCGAGCAAGAACAGCCAAGTCAATGTTCCACTTTGATGTTCAGGGATCGGTCGCAAAGTCCACGCACTCCGGACTCCCATGGCTACGATATCTTCGGCAGCATCTCGGCGCCCAGGTGCATTTTTTGGCCGTTCGACGGGTGGGCGGTGCCACGGGACTCTTCTGTGATAGCGGAGGTCTACCC
>OMOD01000078.1:0-259 GCA_900290255.1 Candidatus Sulfotelmatobacter kueseliae | reverse complement strand
TTTTGAGTTCCACAGTGGGTTCTGAACCGTTAGGAAAATTCTCTACTCTACTATATTTCTCAACCGCTTACCAGGCGTGCTGGTTGCACCGTCATGATCCGTTTTGCTGCGTTTTGAGCATGGAACTACTACAGTTTTACTACAGTGTTCTTGATCGACAGGACACCCTCGCCGACGCAGCCACGATTTCACCAGCAATTCTCAATGAGTTCTATAAGAAGGGATGTCAAGAAAAAAGTTCTCCCTCGACCGGAGGGCG
>OMOD01000007.1:28208-109999 GCA_900290255.1 Candidatus Sulfotelmatobacter kueseliae | reverse complement strand
ATGGCGATCGGCAGTTACATCGACCGCCACAACCAAAATCCTAAACCCTTCATCTGGACGGCCCGCGCTTCCGACATCTTAGAGAAGGTCAAACGCGCCCGCCGGGCGCTGCATAAACGTCACTCTGCATGACGCACTGCACTAGTACGGTATCGGGCAGATGATCCAAGTGTGAACAGGCTTGATCGTTCTGCTTGGGACGAACTGTGATGTGAGATCGGTCACCGTTTCTTTTGCGTTTGCACAGTTGGTGCGACCATCGCTCTTCGCACCGGCACAATCGCGCCCTTCGAGGGATCGGCCGCCGCGGTGGCGCGGGTGAGCACTTCCTGCTGGATGTACTGCACGAATTCGTGAATCTGGCGCTGCATCTCCTCCATACGCTCGCGCATCTGCAGGATGATGGCGATGCCCGAGATATTCACCGCCAGATCACGGGCCAGCGTGAGAATGAATTCCAACCGCTGCAGGTCTTCTTCGGTGTAGAGGCGGGTGTTGCCCTCGGTGCGCGAGGGCTTGAGCAGCCCTTCACGCTCGTAGAGGCGGAGCGTCTGGGGATGAATGCCGTACATTTCGGCCACGGCCGAGATCATGTATGCGCCCTTGGATTTACGCTTGGTCACGGGTTCCCTCGCTCCGCTCGGGATTTCGCCTGCGGGCTCCCGCTTCGCTCACGCCCGCAAATCGGCTCAACATGTATGCACCTTTAGATTTGCGTTTGGTCATCGCGACTATTTATAGCAGAAACAAATCAGCCACGGATCAGCACGGATTCTAGCGCTGTCGAGCTTCGCTCGGCCGGACAGCCGAGGGCGGCTGTCCCCAACATGATCTGGTGGATCCGTGTGAATCCGTGGCAATGAATCTAGGCCGCGGGCTGTGGTTTGCTTTCGGGCGCCGACCACCCCGCCGGCTTGAGCGCGTGATTAACGAAATAGGCCACGAAGCCAGCCGCGATCAGGATCATTCCGAAGGCAAACGAACTCATGCCGAGCACCGACTCATGTTCGCTCCTCACCACCGAGAAGCCGAGCAACAGAGCCGGAGGAATGCCGATGGCGATGGCTCCGAACAACCCGCCCGGTACCCTGAACGGCCGAGCCAGTTCCGGTTCGCGGAAGCGCAGCACCGCCAGCGCCATGAACTCCAGCACCAGGCTGAAGCCGTAGAGGAGAATGTCGAGCGTGACCAGACGGGCAAAGCCCAGGCCCAGGCACATCGCCCATCCGATGGCCAGCCCGATGATGGCAACCCAGGGCGCCCGCGACTTCTTCTGCAGTTTGCCGAAGACGCTGGGGAGCATGCCGTCCTGCGCCATGGCCAGCGGCAGGCGCGAATAGCTCATCACCAGCGCGTTGAACATGCCGAAGGCACTCATCATGCCACCGAGCACCACGCCGATACGCAGCAGCGGCCCGCCCAACAGTCCCGCGATGTCAGCCCATGAGCCGGTCTCCCATGCGGTGGCCTTCAGGCCGGTCATCCACATGGCGGCGAAGGGCAGGATGTAGCTCACGGCTACGATGCAGACCGCGACCAGCATCGCCCGCGGATAAGTGCGCTGCGGACGCTCGACTTCGGTCGCGATGGTCGAGGCATTGTCCCATCCCATGTAGTTCCACATGCAGATGAGCAGGCCGCCCAGAATGTCTACGGTGGAAGTCGTTGGCTTGGTCACGGCGTTGACCAGCGCGCTGACCTTGAACGGCGCCAGTATCACGATCGCCACGAAGGGCGCTGACAGCGCCAGGAACAGCCACAGCGAGGTGAGCGACACCACCTTCACCCCGGCAATATTCAGCAGTGCGCACGCGACCACGACGAACAATGCCACCCACCATCCGCGATTGCCCTCCTGGAACCACGGGAACATCCGGGTCAGGTAGGCCACGAATAGCGTGGGATAGATCGCCATATCGAAAATGGACGCCACCAGCGAAAGCCAGGCTTCCTGAAATCCCCAGAAGTTGCCCATGGCGCGGCGCACCCAGGCGTAGTATCCACCTTCGAAGGGCAGCGCGCTCGAAAGCTCGCCGATCATGAAGGCGGTCGGCAGGCTCCAGAGCAGAGGCGTGACGAGCAGAATCAGGATCGCGCGTCCGTAGCCGGCGCCATGCACGATCTCTTCTGTGCCATAGGTTCCGCCCGACACCATAAAGAAGGTGGCGGCGACCAGGGGCCAGAGCGTGAGGCGGACGAATCTTTTCCGGTTGGGGACGGCGGCGAGGGGTTGGGGATGTTCGAGTTGTCGACGCGGGGCGCTAGCGGTTGCCAATTTCTATGTCTTCCTCCTCAAGCGACTCACTCTCACCACCGCGTCTCCCTTGACTTTCCGTTCGCGGCTCCCGGGATCGTGCGATTTCCCGGGCATTTCGGCGGAGTTAGTTCGCAGTTAGAGATTACGGCAAATTTCCACAGATGCAAGTTATTTTTGAGTTTTTTTGCAAATTTTGTAAGCGAGGGGTGTGGTACGGAGGTAATGGGGAATTCTCGATCGCTGATTTTCGATTGCCGATTGTGGACGCCACCGGGGGCTGAGAGCACAGTTTTCAATCGGCATTCAGCAATCGAAAACCCGGCCTACACCCTGCTCCACAGCTCGGCCCGCGGGTCTTCCGGATTCAGCTTGGCCAGTTCCCGCAGCAGTTCTTTCGTCCGCTCGTCGCGCGGCATCGGAACAGTCACTGTGATCTCGACGATCTCGTCTCCGCGCACGCCTTCTTTTGTAGCCGAAGGCACGCCTTTTTCGCGCAGGCGCAGTTTCTGACCCGAGTGCGTGCCGGGGGGAATTTTCAGCAGGGCGCGGCCGTCCACAGTCGGGACCTCGATCTTGGCGCCCAGCGCGACTTCGGTGGCGCTCACCGGGACGGTCAGGTAGATGTCATCGCCTTCGCGCCGGAAAATTGGGTGCTCCCCGGTGCGGATAATCGCGTAGAGATCGCCCGCCGCACCTCCGTGAACCCCGGCGTTGCCCTTGCCTGGCACCCGGATGCGCTGCCCGTCGCGCGTTCCGGGCTTGATGCGTACTTCGAGCGGTTCGGTCTTCGTCACCGTTCCCTCGCCGTGGCAGGTGGGGCAGGTGGTCAGATTCTTGCCCGTCCCGTGGCAGCGCGGGCACTGCACGTTGAATTTCATCCGCCCGCCGGTCTGGGTGATCTGGCCGGTCCCGCCACACTCCGGGCATTTGCCCGGCGACTCGAGAAACCCCTGCCCGTGGCACTGCGAGCAGACATCGTGCCGCGTTATGTTCAGCCGCATCACGCCGCCGCGGATGGCCGTCCAGAAAGGCACATTCACCTGATATTCGAGATCGGCGCCCGGCTCAGGACCTTCTTCGGCTGGCGGTGTGCCGCGCCCGCCGCCGAACATCGAACCGAAGATGTCGCGAAAGCTGCTGCCCCCACCGCCGCTGCTCTTGCGGCCGCGGCCCGCGCTGTCGACCAAATCCGAAAAATCGAACCCGCCGAAATCGAAAGGAACGCCCTGGCCGCCCTGCTGCGCCCCACTCTGGAAACCCCCTGGAAATCCTCCCGGAAAGCCCTCGCCCGCTCCGCCTCCGGCGCGCGCATAGGCTTCCGCTGTCGCCGGATCAATGTTGTCGGAGTAGAACCCGACCTGGTCGTAGATTTTGCGCTTCTTGGGATCGCTGAGAACGTCGTTGGCCTCGGAGAGCGCCTTGAACTTCTCTTCGGCCGACTTGTCGCCAGGATTGACGTCCGGATGGTACTTGCGCGCCAGCTTGCGGAATGCCTTGCGGATGTCCTCGGCTGAGGCGGACTTCTTAACGCCGAGAATCTCGTAGTAGTCCTTCTTGGTAGTAGTTGCCATTCAGCGTAATCTTAAATCGAGTCAGGGACGAACCGAGTTTAATTCAGAATCTTCCGCCGCTCTTTATCTTCTACCACCAGCGTCAAATCCTCGGACTCCGGGACATCCACATAGACAGGGATCGGCCGCCTGCCCGTGGCACTTTCCACAAAAACGAGCCACCGCCTCTCATCCTCGGCGAGGCTCAAGAAATACGTTTCACCATTGACCTGAAAATCCAAATCCATCCTCCAAAAAAGCTGGCCACGGATCTCACGGATTAGCGGCTTTATTGATCCGTGTGAATCCGTGGCCCAGTCTTACTTTTTATCTTCTACATCCACGTACTCGGCGTCGATCACGCCTTCGTCTTTCTTGGCCTTGCCGTCGCCGCCGGGCTGGGCACCTGCTCCGGGCGTCGGACCACCTGCTCCCGGACCAGCCCCCGGCTGCGCCTGGGCCGCCTTGTACATCTGCTCGGCCAGCTTGTGCGAAGCCTGGGTCAGCTTTTCGCGGGCCTTGTCCATAGTGGTCTTGTCGTTCGATTCCAGCGCCTTCTTGGCGTCGGCCACAGCGTTTTCGACGTCGCCGCGCTCCGAGCCCGAAATCTTGTCGCCTTGCTCGCGCAGCATCTTCTCGATGTTGTAGACCATCGAGTCGAGCTGGTTGCGGGCTTCGATTTCGTCGCGCTTGACCTTGTCTTCGGCCGAGTGCGCGTCGGCCTCCTTGGCCATGCGCTCGACCTCGTCCTTCGACAGGCCGGAGGACGACGTAATCGTGATCTTCTGGTCCTTTTGCGTGGCCGTATCTTTCGCGGTCACGTTCAGGATGCCGTTGGCGTCAATATCGAACGTCACCTCGATTTGCGGCACGCCGCGCGGAGCCGGCGGAATGCCAGTCAGGTGGAACTTGCCCAGCGTCCGGTTCTGCCCCGCCATGGGGCGCTCACCCTGCAGCACGTGGACTTCAACCGAGGTCTGGCTGTCGGCCGCGGTCGAGAACGTCTCCGTCTTGCGGGTCGGAATGGTCGTGTTGCGCGGGATCATCGGGGTGGAAACCCCGCCCAGCGTCTCGATCGAGAGCGTCAGCGGAGTTACGTCGAGCAGCAACAGGTCTTTGACTTCCCCCTTGAGCACGCCGCCCTGAATCGCCGCACCCACCGCGACCACTTCGTCGGGATTCACGCCCTTGTGGCCTTCGCGTCCGAACAGCTCTTTTACCAGCTGCTGGATGCGAGGCATGCGGGTCTGCCCGCCGACCAGCACGACTTCGTTGATCTTGCTGGCGTCGATACCCGCATCTTTCATGCACTGCTTGCACGGGCCGACCGAGCGCTGAATGAGGTCCTCGACCATGCCTTCGAGCTTGGCCCGGGTCAGTTTTTTGACCAGGTGCTTGGGGCCGCTGGCATCCGCCGTGATGAAGGGCAGATTGATTTCGGTCTCCATGGTGGTCGAAAGCTCAATCTTGGCGCGCTCCGCCGCGTCGCGCAGACGCTGCAGCGCCATCTCATTGCCCTTGCCGCGCAGGTCGAGGCCTTCGTCTTTCTTGAACTCGTCAATCAGCCAATCCACCAACCGCTGATCCAGGTTGTCGCCGCCCAGGTGGGTGTCGCCGTTGGTAGCCTTGACCTCGATCACGCCCTCGCCGACTTCCAGGATGGAAATATCGAAGGTGCCGCCGCCAAAGTCATAAACGGCGATGGTCTCGTCTTTTCCTTTGTCGAGACCGTAGGCGAGCGCCGCCGCCGTCGGCTCGTTGATGATGCGCTTCACTTCCAGCCCGGCAATCTGCCCGGCGTCTTTGGTGGCTTGCCGCTGCGCATCGTTGAAATACGCGGGCACGGTGATGACCGCCTCGGTGACCTTTTCGCCGAGATAGTCTTCCGCCGCCTTCTTCAGTTTCTGCAGGATCAGCGCCGAAATCTGCGGCGGAGTATACTCCTTGCCCTGCGCCATCACGCCGACGTGGTCGCCCGACTGCACGACTTTGAATGGGACCATCTTCATTTCTTCGCTGACTTCGTCGAAGCGGCGTCCCATGAACCGCTTGATCGAATACACGGTGTTTTCCGGATTAGTGATGGCCTGCCGCTTGGCCACCTGCCCCACCAGCCGCTCTCCGGTCTTGGTGAAGCCGACCACGGAAGGCGTGGTCCGCCCTCCTTCTTCATTGGGGATCACTTTGGGCTCACCGCCCTCCATGACAGCCACGCAGGAATTGGTTGTCCCCAGGTCAATTCCGATAATCTTGCTCATAAAACGGTCCTCCTAAACTTGATAAGTCCTTTGCTGACAATGATTTATTTCTAGCAAGTGCTTTTATATCAAGCACATGATAGAACCTGAGTGGATCATTGTCAAGTTTTAGATGCGGTAGCAGGGGAAAGGGGTGCAGTTCAAATCGGAACCGGAATCTGTGCAAAACTGCTTTTGGGTGGCGCAGCGCTTTCAGCGCTGCGATAGATTGGCTATGAAAGAACGGCTTTAGCCGCCGAGGTACTGAGGTACTTATGGCCGCACCGCCCCGAGGCAATACCGGATACAGCGTTTACTTCATCACCGCTTCCACCGCTCAACGAACACCGCTGTTTCGCAAAGATCCGATGGCACGGCTCTTTGTGGAAGTGCTGTTCCACTACCGAGACCACAAGAACTATCTGCTGCACGAATTTGTGCTGATGCCCGATCACTTTCACCTGCTGATTTCACCCGCGGTCAGCCTCGAACGATCTCTGCAATTGATCAAGGGAGGATTTTCCTATCGGGCGAAAAAAGAGCTGGGATTCGTCAGCGAAATCTGGGAGAAGAGTTTCTGCGACCGGCGCGTTCGCGGAGCGGAAGACTATTACAACTTCAAACAATATATCCGGCAAAATCCAATAAAGCAGGGGTTGGTGACCGCACTCGCTGACTATCCCTACATTTCGGCGCGGCCGGAGTTTGCGATGGACGAGGTACCCCAGCGGCTGAAGCCGGCCACCTTAACAGCTTGAATCGCAGCGCTGAAGCGCTGCGCCACCCAAAAGCTCTCGGACGCCTCGCCTGCCTTGCGAAGCATGGGACTCCACGATCCCATCCCTTCCGCTCCGAATGACAATCCAAGCAGGTCCGCCGCCCGGTTTTGTTACCATCCATAGCGATGACCTCCTGCTTGGGACGGTGGTTTCGCGATCCTCTATTTCTTCTCTGTCTGACGGCGGGCCTGCTCGCCTTTGTCGTGCAATCGGGCGAACTGGCTACTTCCGACACCACTCACCGTCTGCAGACGACGCACTGGCTCTGGACTTCGCAACCGCAGGTGCTGCCCGCTGAGTATCCCGAGTTCGGGATACCGGGACGTGGCGGGCGGATTTACAGCCAGTTTGGCATCGGCCAGTCCCTGCTCATGCTGCCGGCCGACGTGGTGGGGACGTGGATCGCGCACTGGCCCATCTTCTCTGAATATGAGGACGATCCCACCGTACGGAGCATTGTCGTCAGCTACAGCACCAATATCCTGGTGAACGTGCTGACCGCGCTGATCGCGTTTCGGCTGCTCCGGCAGTTGCGCTTCGGGGTCAAGGAGTCGGTTGCCGGTGTGCTGGCATTGCTGTTCTGCACCACCCATCTGCACTACACGCAGAACATGATGGAGAACAACTACATCATGCTTCTGACCCTGGTGGGATTCTCGTTTGAATACGAATGGCTGCGCACGGGCAGCCGCCGGGCACTCTTCATCGGCACTGCAGCGTTCGGCCTCAACCTGCAGACTCGCCTGACGACCGGCCTCGACCTGATGGCAGGCTGCGCCCTGGTGCCGATCGTGCTGTGGTTCGACCAGGTGCGCGGCCGCGCGCTGTGGCAGCGCCTTCTCGATTACTGCAAGATTGCCGCGCCCGTCTATGGCTTCTTCGTTTTCTGCGAGCGCGCTTACAATTTCTATCGTTTCGGCTCGTGGACCGGAACTTACGTCCCACTTTTCGCGAAAGTGCAGCGCATGCAGGATCCCAGTCTGCCCGCGAATTTTCCCTGGAGCACGCCGTTTCACGAAGGCGTTCTCGGAGCACTGTTCCAGCCCGAGAAATCAATCTTCCTGTTTGACCCTCTGCTCGTTCTCGCTCTCGTGCTCTTCGTTCTGCTTTGGAAGCGCCTAGAGGCCGAAGTTCGAGCGTATGCCGTGACGTCGCTTTTGCTGCTGGTCGGCTACATCAGCTTCTATGCGCGTTATACATACTGGGCGGGCGACTTTGCCTGGGGCGACCGCTACGTTTCGACCGCAGTAGAGATGGCCGCGTTCCTGGCAGTTCCCCTGCTGGTGCGGTATCGCGCGAGTCTTGGCCGATGGATCTGGCGCGCGGGCATTGTCCTGGTCGCGGCCAGCCTCATCGTTCAGATTGCGTCGCTGGCCTTCTGGCTGCCGCTCGAGATCTACCAGATGGAAGAATTAGGCCATCCCACGTTTGTGATCGCGCTGCGCTTCAAGAACATCGCTGCCTTCGCGCTAGGCAAGATGGATGCCTGGGGACTCAACACTGAAACCATGACTTATGACTCGTGGGACTATGTGCACATCACAACCTGGAATTTTCTGCCGTTCCTGCTGCGGCGGGTAGGCGAGGCGCCCCGGTGGGTGGTGGACGTTGCCTTTGCCATCTGGTTCGCGGGGATTGGGGCTCTAGCCCTGGTACTGCGGCGACTCAGGAAAGCGATCTCCCTGGAACTGCCCGAGGCTTGATAGCCCGTCCGATTCCTAGTCTGCCAGCGAGAATCGGTACTCTTCGATCACCGGGTTGGTCAACACTTCGCGGGCGATCCGTTCGATCTCGCTATGCGCCTCTTCCCGCGAGATTCCCTGATCGAGCATGATTTCGAAATACTTTCCCTGGCGAACGCTCCCCAGTCCTTTATATCCCATCTTGTTTAACGCGCCTTGGATCGTCTTGCCCTGAGGATCGAGAACGCTCTTCTTGAGAGAAACGTAAACGTAGGCTGTCATAAGGCCATCATTATACGTGACCGGTCCTGGCGTCGGACCTCGAACCTCGGTAAGATTTCAGGTCTTGGTGCTCGGAAGGACTTCGCCGTCGAGGTTCGCTCGACCGGACAGCCGAGGGCGGCTGTCCCCACATGGTTATTTCCGCAAGACAGGACATTACGCAGACCTCGGGTCTCAGACCCAATATCTGAAGGTTGAGGTCTGAGGTCCGCCATCTCACTTTTCCAGCCTGCGCAGCTTCTCCTCCAGATCAGCGAGGGAATCTTGCATCAGCTTGCGGTGCCGGGGATTCGGGCTCGCTGCCATCTGCTGCAGAACTCTCTGGCGCGCAAGCCGTAGATTCTCCTTTTCCCGGCAGCGTGCGGCCTCCTCGGGCGTCACTGGAGGCCGGGTCGGCGCCCGTTTCTCCTCAGCTTCGGCCTGCTGCGCCTCCACAGATTTGCTCTCCCAGCCTCGGGCCACGTCAAGATTATAGTTCCGCAGGCCGTTGCTTCGGAGCAACTCGCAAGTCTCCCCCTCCCGAACGACCGCTCGGTCCGGTAGATGGTTTCCCGTTTGTTACGAAAACCGTACAGGAATTCAAGAGGAGATATTCCTGTTTGACAACTTGCATATAATGGGCGGCAATTTCTGGCTGGACGGACATGTCCTCCTTGAAGGGCGGACAAAGATATTATTCTGTACACCGGAAGCGCGTCACGTTTGCAACCCGCGTTGTTGCGCCGCAGCCCAGTTGCAGGTAGGGCCGCGGTTTTGTCTCCCCGCTGCCAGGGAGGCGATGACTTCGTCACCCGGCTTCAGCGCTCCCCCGCTCTTATCGGTTGCCATTGCATCAGATTCACTTCCTCATCATCGCTTCCAGCAAATGGCTGTGCAGGGCGATTGAAACCGGCAATCCAGTTCCGCGGCCCGAGGTTTTACCATGCCGGATGAACCGAGCGGCCCCGGAGCCGGCAGTCTGTTCCCGGTCGCTCACCCTGAAGCTCTCACCGATCCGGAGAAGCTGCTGGCGGCCTATTTCGGTTCATCCACCGTGGGGCTTTGCATCCTCGATCCGGAGTTTCGCTATCTCGCCATTAACGACACTCTGGCGAAGATGAACGGAGCATCAGCGGCGGATCATTCAGGCAAGACGGCGCGCCAAATCCTCGGCGACGACTTCGCCGATCTGCTTGAACCCGAGTTTCGCCGTGCTCTCGTCACGGGGAATCCCGTCACATTCGATGTGCCAGGCAAGCCCCTCACCAAGGAGGAGGATAGCCGCTGGATTGTGCACTATCTCCCCATCAAAGATGGGACCGGCGCCGTCACCCGGATCGGTGTGATGGTATTCAACCTTACTCAGCAGAAAAAGATGGAGGATTTGCTCCGCGATCTGACCGGGAGCCTAAAGAACCAGATGGCGCGCCTGCAGATGTTGCTGGAGGTAAGCAGCATCCTGGCGTCGAACTGGAACGTTCCCCAGGTCTTCCCCACGATTTCGGCCCGCATTAGGCGCGTCCTGCGCCAGGAGTACGCCGGATTCGAGCTGCATGACCCTGCCACAGATCTCCTGGTCCGGCAGTCGGAGGACTTCCCTCTGGGTAAGGGTCTGCTAACGGATATTCAAATCAACCCGCACACTAGTCCGGGAGGCCGCGCGCTCGAGGCGCGCACCTCCATGATTTTCTCCCGGGAACAGCTGCAGGGCTTTGACGCCGAGATTGCGAAGAAGCTCCTGGCGGAAGGCATAAGGTCCCTCTGTTGTGTCCCACTCCTGCGGCCGAAGGGACCGCTGGGCGTTTTGCTCCTTGGCAGCACCCGCCCGAACGCGTTTCATCCCGACGATTTGCCCTTGCTGAACCAGGTCGCCATGCAGCTTGCCATCGCCATTGAGAATCAGCGCGCGGCCATCGAGATTGACGCCCTGCAACAACGTCTGGACGAAAAGAAGAAATATCTGGAGGGCGAAACTCCTTCGCATGGTTCGCTCACGGAGATCGTGGGCGAGAGTCGCGCCCTCAAGCAGGTACTCGATCAGGTAGCCACGGTCGCCGCCAGCGACGCCACAGTTCTGATTCTGGGAGAAACCGGCACCGGCAAGGAGCTCGTGGCCCGCGCCATCCACCGGTTGAGCCGACGCCAGGAGAAGCCCTTCATCAAGGTCAACTGCGCTGCCATTCCCACGGGGCTGCTGGAGAGCGAGTTGTTCGGCCATGAAAAGGGAGCTTTCACGGGTGCGGTCGTCCGCAAGGTCGGGCGCTTGGAGCTTGCCGACGGCGGCACTTTATTCCTCGACGAGGTGGGCGAAATCTCCCTCGAGCTGCAGCCCAAGCTCCTGCGGGTACTCCAGGACCACGAGTTCGAGCGTCTGGGCAGCACGCACACCATCAAAGTGAACCTGCGCCTGATCGCGGCCACCAATCGCGACCTGGCCGGCAGCGTGGCCAACCGCGAGTTTCGCAGTGACCTGTTTTACCGTCTCAATGTGTTTCCCATTCGCGTTCCGCCGCTGCGGGAACGGCGCGAGGACATCCCTTTGCTGGTTCGCTACTTTGTGCGCAAGCTCGCCGCGCGCATGGATCGCCACGTCGAAACCGTTCCCAAGCAGACCATGCAGGCTTTGGCAGCGTGGTCCTGGCCGGGCAACGTACGCGAACTCGAGAACCTGATGGAACGATCCTTCATCCTGAGTGAAGGCAGAGCTCTGCAGGTTCCGTTGTGGGAATTGCATGCCGAGAAACCGCAACTCGGTGGCGAGCCTGCCCACAGTCTCGACCGTGCGGAGCGCCAGCACATCATCCGCGTGCTGCGCGAAACCCAAGGTGTGGTGTCGGGACCAAACGGCGCCGCCCATCGCCTGGGCTTGAAGCGCACCACCCTGCAGTCGAAGATGCAGCGCCTGAAAATCACCCGGCAGGACTATTCCGATCCGCGATCATTCCCGTCTCCCAAACGGCAACGAAAGTCCGGCACTCACGATAGCTGACGGCTAATCGGCAGGTTGCCGACTTTTCGGCAGTTCCCGAAAAATGGTGGGCGGGTGCTGTTTCGAAACTGTTCCAAACAGGGAAGTTCCCGTTACCCCGTCCGCCGCATTTTGGGAACATCACTTGCACAAGCACCACGTCCTTTGCCTTAGGCCGAACTCGGGTCTCGGCCATGTGCGAAGACGGATCTGGCCTTCCCCTGAAAACTGAAGCTTGGTGTACGGTGCAGGCCCGATGGAGTGTAGCTGTGTTCGCGACCAGCAAATGTCAGTCTGTGGGCCCCGCCGTCGTCTCGCAAGCCTTTCGCGTGCAGGTGCCAGCGGCCAATCCTCAACGTTGCCGGCGTGCCGGCGAATATGTCCATCCTCTCCTGGACGACACGATTCCCCCGCGAAATGAAACGCTGAACACTTCCGCTACCAGACTTGAGATCAGCCCCTCCGCCACCTCCGAGGTTCAGGCGTCCGAAATTGATCCTCTCTACCTGTTTGCTTGCTGGGTCGAATGGGAACTACGGGAAGAGCCGAGCGCTGCCTGGGATCTGCTCGCAGCGGCTCAAAGCTCGCACAGCGACACCCGCGCTCACGCTCGTGCCTTGCTGGCCAGTTCCCACCATTTGGGCGGAATCGCAACCGCGGCTCGCCCGCTGTGCTTTGGCAAATTCAGGCGGGACTTCGACGGAGAAACCGACATGAAGGCCCCTTATGGACTGAACATCATCGAAGACTGCACCGAATGCCCCACTGCGCACCCTGACTTTTTCTGCGGCTTCTCTCCTTCGGTCCTGTCGTCTCTGAATCAAGTCAGTCACAAGAGCACGTTGCCGGCAGGAGCCATCCTGTTCGTGGAGGGGCAGAGTCCCCGCGGCATGTTCATCCTCTGCTCCGGCAGGGTGAATCTCTCCACTACCTCGCGCGAAGGAAAGATCCTCATCCTCAAGACTGCGGAGGCCGGAGAGGCCATGGGCTTGAGCGCAGCGATCTCGGGCGCCGGGTATGAGGTCACGGCCGAAACCGCTACGCCCTGCCAGTTGAACTTCGTGGACCGCGTGCACCTTCTGGAACTGATGCAGGCTCGCAGCGAAGTCAGCGTGCGCGCGGCCCAGTCTCTAAGCCGCGATTACCACTTGGCCTATCGCGACATTCATGATCTGGTGCTCACCCGTTCTTCAGCAGGCAAGCTGGCCAGGCTTCTGTTGTCGCAGCCGCCGGCCAAGGACTCGGGAGACAGCCAGACTCGCATCCATACCTTTATGACCCACGAAGAAATGGCCCAGCGCATCGGCTCGTCGCGCGAGACGGTCACGCGGTTGTTGAGCGATCTGCGCAGAAGACGTTTGATTCACGTGGAAGGACCAACTCTGGTGATCCGCGACCGGCAGGCGCTGGAGGCGCTCACGGTTTGATCTTCCCCTTGGGAACCGGAGGGTGGTTTTCCTTTCTCGGCCGCCCTCCGGATTTGTCCGGAGCACTGCTCCGCTGGTTCGCCGAGGGCTTGGAATTTAGATGTACACGGGAACGTTGATTAACGATCTTTCACGTTGGTGGAGACAGTCGGGCAGCCAGATCCTCATCAAGGCACGCTGCTGATACCCGCGCCGCCCGGCCTGACTTGCATGATGGGAACGGCAGAAGCGAAGACTCAGAGTCCGAACAACTCCCGCAGCCGCTTCGTCTGAGCCCGGCTGACTGGGATCTCGCTCTGCTTCTTGTCGTCCATCCGCAGCTGGTAGGAACTTTTGAACCAGGGAACAACTTCGCGAATCCGGTTGATGTTGACCAGATAGGAGCGGTGCGCCCTCCAGAAAAGATTGCCATCTAGGCTGGTCAATAGTTCTTCCAGCGTCCGGCAGTTCGATTGTCCTTCCATGCCACTCGGCCCGGCCGTCACCACCGTAATCACGCCATCTTCAATCCACGCGTAGCAGATGTCTTTCTGATCCACCAGGAGCATGCGCCCCAGCGCTTTCAGCAGAATCTTAGATGCGGGCTGCTTCTGTGCTTCGATCATCCGCACCAGCGCGTCAATCTTGTCGGCAGGCAGGCCGCCAGCCTCGTGCCGGGCTCTTGCCTTCTGGACGGATTGGGCTACGCGCTTCTTGTCGAAGGGCTTCAGCAGATAGTCCACTGCGTTTACTTCGAACGCTTTGACCGCATACTGATTGAACGCTGTGGCGAAGACAATCTTGGGCAGAGGAAGTTTCTTTTCGAGCAGTTTCTTGATCACTCCAAAGCCGTCGAGCCCAGGCATCTGCACGTCCAGAAAAACCAGATCCGGATTGTGCTCCTTGATCAGGTGGACCGCTTCCAGGCCGTTCTTGCCCTGGGCCACGACGTTCACGTCGCCGGCATTCTTCAGCAGATAGGCGAGTTCATCGCGGGCCAACTGCTCGTCGTCCACGATCACCGCGGTTAAGGACATCGTTGCTCCGGCGGTTGCAGTGAACCGCTGCAGAGAAGTATAGTGGGATGATTTTAGTCGCGCAAACGCGGTCCCGGCGTTAAGTCCCTTCCGTCGAATCGCGGCGATGGATGCTCCCATGGGCTACTGCGGCGCTGCATGATGCTGCCCATGTCGAAGTTGGAGTAGCCCGCCGTAACCTCGAACAGATTCGCAGCACGGTCACACCGCGTTTTCCAGCGCCAGCGCCATCCCCATACCTCCGCTGACGCACAGTGTCGCCACGCCACGCTTCGTATTCCGCTTCAGCATTTCATGCAGCAGCGTGACTGTGATGCGCGTCCCGGTGCAGCCAATGGGATGTCCCAGCGCGATTGCCCCGCCATTCACGTTGAGCCGTTCGCGATTGAAATTCAGCTCACGATCGCAGGCCAGCACCTGCGCGGCAAATGCCTCGTTCAATTCGATCAACCCGAAATCATGCATCTTAAGCCCGTGCTTTTCATCCAGTTTGCGCAGCGCCGGAACCGGCCCAATCCCCATGGTCCGCGGATCTACGGCCGCCGAAGTGACCGCCGCGATTCGCGCCAGCGGTTTCAGATTGTTCTGCTTCACGAAATATTCGCTGGCCACAATCACCGCCGCCGCGCCGTCGGTGATGCCGGAAGAATTTCCCGCCGTAATTGTCCCTGTTTTCGAGAACACGGGAGCAAGTTTGCCCAGTTTCTCCATGCTTGCGTCCGCAAACGGATGTTCATCGCGCGCGAAAGTCGTCGTCCCTTTCTTACCCTCAATCGTCACCGGAACCAGTTCCGCCTCGAACCGCCCCGCCGCCATCGCCCGGGCCGCGCGGGTTTGCGACATCAGCGCGTATTCATCCTGTTCCTCGCGCGTGATCTTGTACTGCTGGGCCAGCACTTCTGCCGTCTCGCCCATCACCATCTTCGCCAGCGGGCAAAAGAATCCATCGCGATACATTCCGTCCACCAGTTCCTGATGCCCCAACCGGTATCCCCAGCGCGCGCCGTCGAGATAATAAGGAAGCCGCGACATCGATTCCGTACCGCCCGCCAGAATGCAACTTGCCTCGCCCAACAGAATTGCCTGATACGCCAGTGCGATCGACTTCATCCCCGAAGCGCACGCCTTGTTCACCGTGAACGCGGGAACTTCCTGCGGGACGCCGCTGCGCACTGAGATCTGACGCGCCGGATTCGGTCCGCCCCCCGCTTGTCTTGCGTTGCCGAAGATCGTCTCCTCAATCTGCTCCGGTTGCACTCCGGCCCGCTCCATCGCAGCCCTCGCCGCCACCACTCCCATATCCGCCGCGGTCAGCGACCCGAGCGAGCCGCCAAACTTCCCGATCGGTGTCCGCACCGCCGAGACTACATAGACCCCTTGCACGTTCCACCTCCAAACGCATGAGTTTAGCAGGAGTTAGCTGATCAGTTTATAAGTGGCACGGAAAGGACTTCCCCGGTCACAGTTTCAAAGTGAATCCCGAACACAGCCGCCGCCATCTAGCACAGAAGCAACACCGGGAATCCAACCAACCTTCACGGTTTTGAAATCACAAAAGAGTTCGTCAGGAGGAGCTTTATGCCGTACGTTGATGTGGGAAGAGAGAATTCCGGTTCGATCAGTCTCTATTACGAAGATCACGGTTCAGGCCAGCCCGTTGTCCTGATCCACGGATATCCGCTCAGCGGCGCGTCGTGGGAGAAGCAGATTCCGGTGCTTCTGGCCGCCGGCTATCGCGTCATCGCCTATGACCGCCGTGGGTTTGGAAAGTCCAGCCAGCCGACTACCGGCTACAACTACGACACCTTCGCCGAAGATCTGCACAAACTCGTCACTCACTTGAAGCTGCGGGGTGTTGCCTTGGTCGGATTCTCCATGGGCGGCGGCGAAGTGGCGCGCTACATCGGAAAGTTCGGATCGAAGGACGTGAGCAAGGCGGTCATCATCAGCGGGGTCCCGCCGTTTCTACTCAAGACGGATGACAACCCCGAGGGCGTTGACGGCAGCGTGTTCGAAGGGATTCAGAAAGTGATCGTCGCGGACCGTTACGCGTTCTTCACCGAGTTCTTCAAGAATTTCTACAACACTGATGTTAATCTCGGGAAGCGCGTCAGCGAACAAGCGGTCGCGGCAAGCTGGAACGTAGCCGCCAGTGCTTCGGCCACGGCTAGCCTCGCTTGCGTCCCTACCTGGCATGAAGATTTTCGCAATGATGTGGCCAAGATCGACATTCCAACGCTGGTAATTCACGGCGACGCGGACCGGATCGTGCCCTTCTCCGCCGCTGGGAAGCGCACGGCCAAGCTGATCAACGGCGCGGAACTCGTCGTCATCAAAGACGGTCCGCACAACATCGCCTGGACTCACGCTGACGAAGTCAACAGCGCACTGGTGAAGTTCCTGGCCAAACCCTCTGCCAGGAACCTCACTTCAACCGCAAAGAGGAAGTCGGCCGCCTAAGCGGCTGCGTTTCAAATCGTGTGGCGGGTGCCGCTCTCTGAAAATGAGCAGACCGGCGCCCGCACGGCATTCGTCCACGCAGTCGAGCTTCCCTCGACAGGACAGCCCCTTCGACTTCGCTCAGGGCAGGCTCAGGCGGCTGTCCCCACATAGTTGTTTCTACAAACTGAGGCACTACCGCTGCTGCGCGGCGTTTGCCCTAATGCACTGCCCTTCTATAAAATGAAAGGTTTGCTGCCCGCAGTGCGACGCCGCAAGCAGGGTCCTTCCGATTCTTACTGACGAGTTTCTTATATGAAAATCCATGAATATCAGGCAAAGGCAATCTTAAAGAAATATGGTGTGGCTGTTCCGCGCGGCGCGATGGCTGCAACGCGGGAAGAAGCCGAGTCGGTCGCCAAAGAACTTCTCAGTTCCGGCGCGACTGGGGTCGTGGTCAAAGCACAAATTCACGCTGGAGGCCGCGGCAAGGGCGGCGGCGTCAAGATCGCCAAATCGGTGAACGAGGCCGGTGATCTCGCCGCTAAGATGCTGGGCATGAAGCTGGTCACGCATCAGACCGGTCCCGAAGGCCGCATTGTGCGCCGCTTGCTGATCGAAGAGACGCTGCCCATCGAAAAGGAACTCTACCTGGGCATTCTGGTGGATCGTGCGGAAGGCAAGCCGGTGTTTATGGCTTCGGCTGCGGGCGGAATGGAGATCGAGCAGGTTGCCGCCGAAAATCCCGAGGCCATTTTGAAGCAGCACATCGATCCCGGCATGGGCCTGGAGGCGTTTCAGGCGCGCAAGATCGCCTTCAAGCTTGGACTCGATGCGAAACAGATCAATCCCGCGGTGCAATTCCTGACCAGTCTTTACAAGGCGTTTCTCGAGACCGACGCTTCGCTGGTCGAGATCAATCCCTTCATTACCACTACCGACGGCCGTCTGTTCGCGCTCGACGCAAAAATCAACTTCGACGACAACGCGTTGTTCCGTCATCCCGATCTGCGCGAGCTGCGTGACATCACCGAAGAAGATCCGCTGGAAGTCGAGGCCTCGAAGTACAGCCTCAACTACATCAAGCTCGACGGCAACGTGGGCTGCATGGTCAACGGCGCCGGCCTCGCCATGGCAACCATGGACATCATCAAGTACGCGGGCGGCATGCCTGCGAACTTCCTCGACGTGGGCGGAAGCGCCAATTCCGAGCAGGTCGCGCACGCGTTCGAAATCCTGCTCAGCGACAAGAACGTAAAAGCGGTGCTGATCAACATTTTCGGCGGCATCCTCCGCGTGGACATGCTGGCCACCGGCGTGGTTGAAGCCGCGCGCAAGACCAACATCAAACTGCCCATCGTGCTGCGGCTGGAGGGCACGAACGTGGAGGAAGGCAAGAAGATTCTGACCGACTCGGGATTGAACTTCATCGTCGCGGACAGCATGAAGAGTGCCGCCGACAAAGTCGTGGCCGCAGCCCGGGGAACTCTCGGCGTCACCGAATGGCGTTGAGCGATCGAAGCTTAGAAGTGAGGGCTCATATTTATGGCAATCTTAGTTAATAAAAATACGCGGGTCATCGTACAGGGCCTTACCGGCCGTGAAGGCACGTTTCATGCGAAAGCCAGCGCTGCATACGGCACGCAGATTGTCGGGGGCGTGACGCCCGGCAAGGGCGGCACTACGCACGAGGGCTGGCCGATTTTCAACACGGTGCACGAAGCCGCAGACAAAACCGGCGCCAATGCCACCGTCATTTTCGTTCCGCCTCCGTTCGCCGCCGATGCCATCATGGAAGCAGCCGACGCCGAGATCGATCTGATCGTCTGCATCACCGAAGGCATCCCGACGCTTGACATGGTGAAGGCGTGGGAATTTCTGCAGAACCGGCGCTCGCGCCTGATCGGACCGAACTGCCCCGGCATTATCTCGCCGGGCAAGTGCAAAATCGGCATCATGCCCGCTTCAATTCACAAAGAAGGTCCAATCGGCATCGTCTCGCGCTCCGGCACGCTGACCTACGAAGCGGTTCATCAACTCACGCAACGCGGCATCGGACAGTCTACGGCCATCGGCATCGGCGGCGATCCGATTATCGGAACGAATTTTGTGGACGCGCTCGACCTGTTCAACCGCGATCCCGAGACCGAGGCCGTGGTGATGATCGGCGAGATTGGCGGAAATGCCGAAGAGACCGCTGCCGAGTTCGTGAAGACTCACATGAGGAAGCCCGTCGTGGGCTTCATTGCCGGACAGACCGCACCTCCGGGACGCCGCATGGGCCACGCGGGAGCGATCATTTCCGGCGGCAAAGGCACCGCCGCGGAAAAGATCAAGGCGCTCGAAGCTGCCGGAATCCGCGTGGCGAAGTCCCCTGCCGTGATTGGCGAGACGCTGGCGGCGGCGATCGGAGTCAACGTCTGACCCAGTATCAAGGAGAATTCCGTTTGGATTGCAGAAGTCAGATTTCAGATTGCAGATTCTGACATCATTGCTTGCAGTTCGATTTAATCTGAAATCAGAAATCTGCAATTCACGCGACCGTGGATAACCTTCGCCAACGACTAACGACCAAGGACCAACGACCGAACTTATGAAGACCCTGCAACGCACACTTACCATCGTTAAACCTGACGCCGTGCGCAAGAACGCCATCGGCGACATCATTGAACAATTCGAGAAAAATGGATTCCGCATCCTCGCCATGAAGATGCTGGAAATCTCCAAGCATCAGGCGGAGCAGTTTTATGCGGTGCACGCCGGGAGGCCGTTCTACAATTCGCTGACCGACTTCATGTCGAGCGGGCCGATCGTCGCGCTGGCGCTGGAAAAGGAAAACGCCATCGCCGATCTGCGCAAGCTCATGGGCGCCACCAACCCGGCCAACGCCGAGGAAGGCACGATCCGCAAGAAGTGGGCGACCAACATCGAGCGCAACGCAGTTCACGGCTCCGACGCCGAAGACACGGCGCGCTTCGAACTGAGCTTCTTTTTTGCCGGATATGAACTGGCAAAATAGGCCACGGATTCCCACAGATTTTCACGGATAAGGCCAGGGTTAACTCGAAAAAGTTCCCCGGTCTTACTGGCCACTGACAACTGGGTTCTTATGCCTCTAGTTCAAATCACGATGCTCACGGGCCGCACCGCCGATCAGAAACGCAAACTCGCCAAGCGCATCACCGACGCGTTAGTCGAAGAAGCCGGCGCGCGGCGGGAGGCAATCATCGTAGCCTTCCACGAAGTGTCCAAGGAAAGCTATGCGAGCGGCGGCGAGTTGATGGCGGACAAAGGGAAATAGTCCACGCACGCGCCGCGCCCTACGGCGTCAACCACGCGGGCGGGGCGCCGGCGCTGCACTCAGCCGAGCGGCTCTAACAAATGCCCTTCCACGCGGTCGGCGACTTTGGGGAGATCCTTGCGCGCAAACTGCAGAAAGTGCGGAGCGCTGCGGTGGGCTTCAATCGCGGCGTCGTCCTTGTACTGCTCGTAGATGAAGAAGCGGCGCGGTTCGGTCTTGTGCCGGTGCACCTGGTACATGGCGCAGCCCGGTTCCTTGCGGGATTGTTCGGTCAGTTTTTCAAAGAGTGCGGCAACTTCGGCTTCGTGCCCAACTTTCGCCATCCAGGTAACCGCCAACACCACCATCGTTCGCTCCTTCCCCGCGGCCCTTGGCTCGCGACGCGAGCCGGTTTGCTAAACCACGAGCCGGAGAAGGGCATTCTAGGCCTTCTTTGCGGCGGCCTTCAACTCAGAAACGAACTCGTCCACCAGGATGGTATGGTCGCGGTCGGGACCGGTCGAAATCATGCCGATTTTCGCCCCGGCTTCCTTTCCCAGAAATGCCAGGTATTCCCGCGCTTGCCGGGGCAGTTTCTCGTATTCTGCGATGCCTTCGGTCGAAGTCCGCCAGCCGGGCAGCTTCCGGTAAATGCACTCGATCTTTTCGAAGCCGCTGGCCTGCGCGGGTGCTTCGGCGGTTGCCTTACCGTCGATTTTGTAGCCGACACACACCGGGATTTCCTCCAGATCGTCAAGCACGTCGAGTTTGGTCACGACCAGCCACGACGTGCCGTTGATCATGCCGGAGTAGCGCAGCAGCGGCAGATCGAGCCATCCCGTGCGGCGAGGGCGCCCCGTGACCGCGCCGTATTCGTTGCCGCGCTTGCGCAGGTTCTCGCCGGCCGCGCCCTTTTCCTCGCTGGGGAACGGACCTTCCCCCACGCGCGTGCAGTATGCCTTGGTAATGCCGATGACCGAATTGATCGCATTGGGAGCCACGCCCGTCCCGATGACCGCACCACCCGAAGTCGCACTCGAAGAGGTCACGAAGGGATAGGTACCGTGATCGATGTCGAGCATCGTTCCCTGCGCGCCTTCAAACAAGATGGATTCGCCGGCGTCCAGCGCCTGATTCAGCAGCACGGCCGTGTCGCAGACAAACGGGGCAATTTTCTCTGCCGCCTGTGCGTATTCCTTGTACATCTTGTCGGCGTCGAGCGGTTCGGTGTTGAACAACGCGTGCGCAATCATGTTCTTCTCATGCACCGCGTTCTCGATGTGCTTTTTCAGCAGTTCGAGGTCCAGCAAATCAGCGACGCGTAAGCCGCGGCGGCCCATCTTGTCTTCATAAGCAGGCCCAATGCCCCGCGAAGTGGTGCCGATCTTCACCCGTCCCGGGGCATTCTCGGCAGCCAGTTCGATCATGCGGTGGTAAGGCAGAATTACGTGGGCGCGGTTGGAAACAAACAGATTCCCATCCACCTTCACCCCGGCTTCGCGCAGAGAGCCAACCTCTTTCAGAAAGGCCAGCGGATCAAGCACCACACCGTTGCCGATGACGCTGCGGCATCTGGCGCGCAACACGCCGCAGGGAACAAGCTGGAGAATGAACTTCTTGTTGTTGATAACGACGGTGTGGCCGGCATTGTGTCCGCCGGCGTAGCGAGCGACGACCGAGAAGTTTTCCGACAACACGTCGACGATCTTCCCCTTGCCCTCATCGCCCCACTGGGCCCCTACGATCACCGCGGTTTTACCTTTTTTCAATTCCAGCTCCGTCAGGAGAATTCGAGCAGGCACATGCCTGCGCCGTTCCGGGCCGCACACTCCTCGCCCGCAGGGCTGCTTTCGCAAAAAGTCACTGGAATAAGAGCGGAGAGATGTGTACGCATCATCTTATCGCGCCTGCTCTGGGGATGGCAACGCAGGCGTGAAACAGGGGCAGTTCATGTCTGAAACTTGCCGTTTCCTCCGCGCTGTTTGCGAAACCTCGGCGGCTTTTGCGGGGTTTTCTTTGGTCAGAGCTTGCCCGCCGGGGTCTGCGGCTGCAGCCCTTCGTACACTTCCTCGGCCCGTCTCAGCGCTTCCTGAACGTTGTCGCAGATGTTCTCCTTGCCGAGTACCTCTTCAAATTCCGCCGCCTGGTGCATCAGCTTCAAGGGTTGCTCGCGCGCCCCGCACAGAATCAATGTGCGTTTGCTGGCGTGCAGTTGCTTGGCCGCTTCTTCGATGGCAAACAGTCCGGTCGCGTCGAGGGCGGTCATGTTCCGCAACCGCAGAATGACCACCGGCGGAAGCCGGTGCAGATTTTCGGTGACGGCGGAAATCTTGTCCGTCGCG
Source organism: Candidatus Sulfotelmatobacter kueseliae (assembly GCA_900290255.1). Lineage (GTDB taxonomy): Bacteria > Acidobacteriota > Terriglobia > Terriglobales > Acidobacteriaceae > Sulfotelmatobacter > Sulfotelmatobacter kueseliae. Next base: position 87,761 of record OMOD01000007.1, on the reverse strand, counting down.
CCAAACAAGAATGGCCCATGAATGCGAAAAATGGTCGCGTAATACGGAATGTCCTTGTCCTGCAAAATGTGCACGCGTCCATCTTCGACGTAGTCGTCGGTCACTTGCGAGACGGTGGTGGTTGAGGCCACGCGGCTGATGAACAGCAGCGCCGCCAGAATCATTCCGGCCTCGACCGCGACCGTGAGATCGGCAAACACGGTCAGCGCAAACGTCACCAGCCAAATGCTGATGTCGGTTTTGGTCAACTTCAGCAGTTGCGGAATCTCGCGCCACTCTCCCATGTTGTAGGAGACGATCATCAGAATCCCCGCCAGAGCGGCCATGGGAATGTAACTGACGAGTGGGGCGGCAAACAGCAAGATGCACAGCAGAGTCAGCGCGTGGATGATCCCGGCTACGGGCGATTGCGCTCCCGAGCGGATATTGGTCGCCGTGCGCGCGATCGCGCCCGTTGCCGGCAGACCGCCGAACATCGGCGAAAATACATTCGCCACGCCTTGTGCGACCAGTTCGACGTTGGGATTATGGCGGTCGTTGCTCATGCGGTCAGAAACCACGGCCGACATCAGTGACTCAATCGCGCCGAGCATCGCCACCGTGAACGCCGGCCCGAGCAGGCCGTGAATCAGGTCTGACCGGAACTGCGGAATCTGCAAGTGCGGCAATCCGCCCGGAATTCCCCCGAATCGCGTCCCGATCGTTTCCACCGGCAGGTGGAAAAAGTAGACGGCGCAGGTGCTGAGAAGCAACGCCACAATCGGTCCAGGGATGCGCGCCGAGAGACCCCGGCAGATGATCAGGGTCAGCAACGTGAACACGGCCAGCGCCGTGGCTTCGAATGACAGCGTATGGAAGCTCGAGGCGAGCGCTTCCACGCGCTGCCAGAAGACTCCCGGCACTTTGTCGAGATGCAGGCCGAAAAAATCTTTGATCTGGGTGCTGGCGATCAGTACAGCAATGCCATTGGTGAATCCGATGACGACGGGCCGGGGAATAAATTTCACCGCCGTGCCCAGGCCGGTCAGCCCCATGACGATCAAGAAAATGCCGGCCATGACCGTGCACATGAACAACCCATCGACGCCATGCACGGCGATGATGCCCGCCACCACAACCACAAAAGCGCCCGTCGGTCCGCCAATCTGGGTCTTTGACCCGCCCAGCGCGGAAACCAGGAAACCGGTGACGATCGCGCAGTAGATTCCTGCTTGCGGCGTCAGTCCGGAAGCAATCGCGAATGCCATGGCCAGCGGCAGCGCCACCAGCCCCACCGTAAGGCCCGCGATCACATCGAGCAAGAATTTGTGCCGGGTATAGTCACGCAGACAGAGGACAGACTTCGGAAGCCAATTTTCATTGAGGAAAGCACCAACCATTGTAACATTATGGCAGCGGCGGCCGCGATAAGGTAGAGGCGCTGGAGGTAACGCCCGAACGCACCCCTCCAGCTACACATTTGAAGGCAACATCAGAATGTGTAACGCAGGGAGTCGACCACCGAGTTCGCGTGGAAATAGCGTGGCGCGGTGGGCCCGACAAACGAACCCTCGTTGTACTGATAATAATTCCAGCCCATGTTGTAAGCCAACTTATGGCCAATGTCCACGCTCAGGTTGGCCACTGGCTGCGAGTACTTGTACTGCAACGAGCCGAGGGGCTGCAGAATGTTGAACTGCGGGGTGCTGCCGTCAACACTGGTGATGCTGTAGCCGACGTTAGCCGTCATTCGCTTCACGGGCTTGAACCTGATGGCAGTCATTCCGAATTGAGTATGGTTGGTGTAATACGAGTTGGCCAGTAGAGGATTGGCCGAGAGCACTTCCACTCCACCGGTTAGAGTATTTCCACAATAATTGACAGGGGTGGTGGCGCCGTCCACAAACGGGAGTGTCACCCCGGCTGGCGGCGTGTCGTTGAAACAGATCAGGGCATTCTGGATCACGTTGTTGAAGTTGTACGCCAGATCCAGCCCGAAGCGTTCGCGCGGTGTCAGCGAGGCGGTAAGTCCGTAGTTTTGGTTGTGTCCCACGTACTGGGTTAGTGCATCGGCGTTGGCATCTTGCAGAATATTAATGGACCCGCCCAAGACCGCCCACGGCCGGGGTTTATAGGTCGTCTGGAACCGGTACCGCGATTCCTTGCGCGGAGCCATGCGAACGATCACGTTGTCGTAATTGGTGTGCTCCAGATCGAAATTGAACCGCAAGGCGTGGGTGGGCCTTGCCCACAAGCCCAGGAGTTCTGTGTACTCGTTGACCAGGAAATGGTCCTCGCCCGTCGTTGAAAAGCCGTTGTAGGTCTCGACGCCTGAATAATCGTTGAAGACGTCGAAGACCCGATCACCATAGCGGAAACCGATACGTGCTCCCGCCTCCTTCGAAATGTCCCAAGCTAATTCGGTCTCATTTCTGTTCCAGGTTTGGTTGAAAGACGATTGGGGCAGGGTGGTAATGATCGTGGGCGTAGTGGCGCTCAGCGGAGTCAGCAGCGTGCACGTAGCTGGCACTGTGCAATCCCTGTCGATCTCGGTGAAATTGCCATTCTGCGGAATGCGGTAGGCCCAAAAATAGAATGTCTCAACCAGGCGCAGATGCTGGTTCAGGTGCAGTGTGGCCTCGAGATCGAGCACGTTGGAAATTCGGTTCGCGTCGGCGACACCGGTGCCGTTGAAGGCGAGAGTGTGGGTACGCGTGATCAGACCAGCGAAATTCTCGTCCAAGGGCGTGTTCATTGCGGCGGAACTGTAGGAATAAGAACCGACCAGGTCTAACCGCTGGAGGTCAGTGCTGCGCCAACTGAGCCGCTCGGTGGGCGTGGAAGTACGAATCCGCTGGTTCCGCGAATAACCGAAGTAGGCGCTGCAGGTGTTGTTGGTCAGGACTCCGCCGACGATCAGACTGGTCGCCGGCGGCAACACGGCACACGGTTCCTTGTTCGCCGTGTCGATGGACAAACCCAACTCAACCGGAGTTCCAGTGGACAGAAGCGCCGGCGCGAAGGGCGCCAGTTGGTAGTCCGTGTCGCCCTTGTAGTAATCGAGGAATTGGTCGTAGCTGAGAACCGTTCGCGGCAGAATCCTCCAGTCCGCCCCCAAACGGTAGGAGTTCATGGTTGTGTTCCAGTCCTGGAGGAGCAGAGCGTCAGTGCCGTCGTGGATGCTGCTGTACGAAGGCCCGGTCATATTGTTGTGCGAAAACCCCAGGCGAAAGCTGACCCACGACTGCGGCAGCAGAGTGAGGTCGACGTCGCTCATACGCCGCGTCGTATCGAATGAGTGGGGCGAGTTCAGCACAGGAATCGACGGAGTGGAGGTTGGAGGATTCAGGGGATTGGCCAGCAAGTTGAAATCGGAGAAGCTCTGATCGCGGCGGAAATTGCCTGCGAGTTTGTACCACTTGTTCTTGTCGGCCCGAATCCCCAAGACATTGTTGGGATCGCCTCCCCATCCAAAGCTGTTGAGGTAAAGATTGTCGAAAGGCACGCCCCGGTGATCCAGCGATTGCATCGAAAGCGTCTCGTCGAGAAATCGCGGACCGGTCTGCAGATTCACTAATGTGTCGTACATATCGCCACTGCCGCTTATGTCGCTGGACCGGTAGCCTAGCTCACCCGACGAGTGAATTCGATAACCGCTGCTGATAACTCCATCTGGCTCCGCGGCCAGATTCTGGCCAGCGCTGGAAGATTGCGCAAAGAGCGAGTTTGACGACGACAACATCAAGAACGCGGCCAGCGCGGCGAGAAACAGCACAAGTCCACAGTTACTGTGGTCACAGGCGGCTGGCGAACTGCTCCACCCCGTGAATCCAATAGCGGCCTTGACGGCCCCGGTGCGCTCAGCTTGGCCGGGCGAGGCGCCCGTCTCCACACAAATTTGTCCTCGCCCGAATTGGGGTCGCAGAGCGAGTTGTCTTGGCAACGGCATCGGTTCCCCTCACTTGAAAAAGACACTGCTGAAGTTGGACCCATGAATCTGGTTGTGACACATGGTGCAGGCCTGGTACTTCGCTGATTGATTGTGTACGGGCCCGGCCGGCCCCACCGCCGGGAAGGTATGGCACTGCAGACAGAGCATGTTCACCTGGCTCACTTTCAGGAGCCGAGGATTGGTGGAACCGTGGGGGGTGTGGCAAGTGGTGCAGCCTTCGGTCTTCACCGGCACATGCTCATAAACGAATGGCCCCTGCTTGTCGGCATGGCACTTGTAGCAAACGGCATCCCCGCTCGGCAGGGTTCGTGCCTGCCGCACAGTCGCCGTCCCATGAATGTTATGGCAGTCGTTGCATTGCACCAGGCCTTCGTTTACGCGATGGTGAAAAGGCTTGGCGAAGTCGCTCTTCGTCTCCTGGTGGCAGCCGTAACACAGGTCAAGCTCCTTCTCGGCAAGCAGCGGTTCCGCCTTGGAAGTATGCACGCGGTGACAATCGACACAGGTCACGCCCGCGCTGGCATGCTGGCTGCGATTGAAGTGCATTTGGTTCGCGCGCTCAGCGTGGCAGTTCAGACAGACACCAAGCACCTCACCCGATTTGACTTCTCCCAGGCGGGAGATCTTGCTCCTGTCTCCTCCTCCATCGATGTGGGCAGAACCAGGCCCATGGCAAACTTCGCAGCCTTCTGCGCCAGCCTGCTTGTCTGCGCCAAAAATACGGTAATGCGGCGTCGCCTCCATCATGCGAGCCTGGTCCGCGTGACAGATTTTGCACTGGTCACTGCCGACATATTTTGCCCCGGCAGCGGACAAAACTGGTGCCGTTGTTGGCGTTTGCGCATCGCTTCCGCTGTGCTTACTAGCCGCCGCCAACGCGGTGGCGAACATCGATAGCAGCAGGAATGCGGCAACCCAGACGAAACATCGTCTGCGACTTAGTAAGTCTTTCATCCTTGCTCCCTAACCAGCGCATAGACTCAATCGACTACTTCCACTTGCCGCCCTCTATCGCCCCGAATCGGACAACCGGCCTTTGATCTCCCTTTGCACCAGGGCGAGATCGATGTCCATGGTGTGATCCTCAACGATCGATTTCTTTAACTTGTAGGCAGCAGCTTTCCCACCATGGTGCTCATAGCACCGTGTCAGCAGTAACGTCGAGAACATGTCGTTGGCATCATCCTGTAGCGCGCCGGAGGCGTCGTCATACTTCTCCTGGTAATACAGCAGCGCGCCTCTTCCTCCCTGCATGGCCGCATAAACGTTGGGATCCTTCGTGGACGCGTCCATGGCCTCAAGTTCGGCTTGTACCTTCTGCGCTGTCTCGTTTTCGCCATTGGCGCTGGCAATGCGAACCTTGTATGCCATCACCCGCGCCATGGTTTCTTCACGGTCCGACGGGGGAATCGTTTTGCTGGCTTTGGCCGCCGCAATTGCCTGGTCAAAATATCCGAATGCAGCGTCGGTTTTCTTCGCAATCAACCCGAGAGCGATCACGCTTTCCAGTTCCAGGGAAATGCGTTTCACAGAATGCATCTGCTGCGCGAAGTCGGTCAGGAGCTTTGCAGCTTCTTCGTCATTACCTTCGCGCACGTAGGTATAGATCGACATCTTGCGGCAGTCGAGGCGCACACTGACTGGGCCGACGCTGCTGCACTTCTCATATTCCTCTCGCGCCTTCTTCTCGTCCCCCATCAAGGCGTAAGTGTCGCCGAGGCCCAGTTGGGAGGATTCAAACGTAGGCAGGATCTTCAGCGCACGACGGTAATGCTCCAAGGAATCTTCATAGCGCCCGGCAAGGCGCAGCACCTCACCGTAGGAATCCTCTGAATTGGGTTCGTTCGGCACCTGCTCCGCGTAACGCCTGATCATTTCGACGGCGCGGTCGAATCGTTGCAGATGCGCGTACGCGAATCCCAGCTCGTCGAGCGCGGGAGCGAAGTCCGGGTCAATTTTCAGAGCCGCCTCCTGCAAGGCGACGTCTTGATCGTACTGGTGCATCTGAAACCCATACCAGGAGCCAACGGTCCACAGAATGCGTTTCTGGTCTGGATGCTTTGATACCAGGTCGTTGGCGACTTGGATCGAATACATAAGTTCGGTCTCGGACCGGCTGACGATCCAGCGAATCAACAGATCGTCAACGCCGCCCTGTGGCTGATGCTCAATCAGGTTGCGTGCTTTCTCTCGATCTTCGCGTGCAGAATCGGGGCTGGTCTCGACGATAGAAAGCATCGCCCAAGCGAGCGCCAGGTTCGGGTCGAGTTTTGTGGCTTCGCGCCATTTCTGCATCGCTTCATAACTTCGGCGGTTTTCCTGCAGCCTGAGACCTTCTTGATAGAGACGGAACGCCTGCGGGGATTTCGAATGCGCGGCAGTCTGCGCGACGGCGGGAACAATCAGTACCATTACAATGCTGCATATAAGGACGCGGACTTTCTGCATAACCGGCCAACGTAGCAGAGTCCTAGTTTCCTAAAAAGTAGCTAAGGTAACTTGAACTGGATTTTTCCATGTGCTGAACTCGGCTGTGGGTCCTTATAACTTTGCTCTTGGTAATAGCGTGAGGGTATCGGTCGGAAAGCTTGTGCTGCTGGCGCTGCTCGCTGCTGCGCCGCTGCCGGCGTTTGCCAAAGACGCGGCGCTCGTCGTGGCGAAAAACTCCAAGGTCACCGCAGTCCAGTCCGCTGCATTCATTAAGGCATTCAAGTCAGCGCCCGCCCGACTGGCGGACGGCCAGGAAATAATTCTGGTCGTCAAGCTATTGAAGACGCCGGAAACTCAGGCCGTAGCCAGCAAACTCCTGGCGCAGACGCCGGAGGGACTCTCCCAGATGGCGACCAACCGAAGCATTATCGTAGTCAACAGTGACGCCGAGGTGATTAGGCTTGTCAGTAGTACTCCCAATGCGGTGGGAGTTGTTGACACTTACTCCATCACGAGTGAAATCGTAGTCGTAAAAGTTGACGGAAAGCTCCCTCTCGAACCTGGCTACTTGCTCCACTACCACTAGAGGGAACCACCGAATATTTTGGGTCTTCGCTGGCTAACGGAAAACTTCTCCGCCCAGGGCGTGGGCCGCGCGCAATGACTTCGCGTCCGATCTTGGCGAACCAGTTTTCGCAAATTTCAATTCCGCAGTTCGACACCTGTTTTCGGCGGCAGCGGCGCGGAGGGAAGATTGGATCTCATACAGCCCAGTTTCGTGCGGGAGGTCAGGATCGTGCGTGCGCGTAATTATAGTCCGTGCCCTGCCGGTGAGGGTACTGGCTCCTTTCCGCCCTTGAAAGGTAGCCCCAAATACTAGGGAAGTATTCTAGGGAACAACTGCAACCTACTGACACCAAAAGTGCTGGTGCCGGGAGGGGGAATCGAACCCCCATGAGGCTTTTGGCCCCTGCGGATTTTAAGTCCGCTGCGTCTGCCAATTTCGCCATCCCGGCATTCTGACGGTAACCACTTTAGATACAACGAACTACACCACGACCTGTCGCCGGCTGTGGGTTCGGGCTGAGGTAATAGTGTCAGTTCTTGTTTTAGTAAGCAACTCCGCTAGCGTCTTCACTCCGGCCAGTCCTTGACTCGGCGAGAGACGTGTATATCACATTGTCATTGAGGCCAAGGCCCAGTGCTCGCGGAAGGCGCCTTTCAACTCCACCATCCGAGCGTCGCCCACTCGGCTTCCCAGGTTCTTCTGCGCGCAATCACCGGATTTCAGCTCGACGTTGAGTTATCCGGCTGTGCCCGCCGCCCCTTGCTGCTGAGGGTTTCGATATCAGGGATTGACCGGGCTTCCGTCAGAGTGCGTGGCGGAGGCATAGTTCCGTCGCGCAGAAAACGCGCGATCAAGTCGATGGCCAGCGGCGCCGTCGGCGGGCTGAAGACGGTAGCCGTTAACAGGCCGCGACGAACCCATTCCTGCCCCGAGTGGGGCAGTCCGTCGCAACCGAGAAAAGGAATCTGCAACCAGGACTGGCGCAGTTGGTGGGCGGAGTTCTCGAATGCCTTCCGCGCGCCTATCGCCATGGAATCATCCTGGGCGCAAACCGCCGCGATGTCGGTTCCGCGCGACGTTGAAAGATCGAGCCAGGAGTGGACGGCTTTTTGAGCGCTGGCCTCAGTCCAGTGCCCCTTCACCCCACGGAGTTGAATATTCTCGGGTTTCGTTTCCAGCAAACCGGCATAGCGGAGCTTAGCTGCCGTGCTATGAGCGGGACCTTGAATAGTGAGAACGATTCCTCCTCGCGGCAACAGGGCGGCGAGTTGACGTCCCTGGATGCGTCCGATTTCCTCGTGGTCAGGGGTGACCACGAAGGCGGGGACGTGAAAGGCTGAGCGCAATTCCATGATGTACTCTGCCTCGCGGCTTAGAACGATCCAACCGATGCCCTGCGCGGCTGCGGCATGTGCCACATGTGGAAGAGTGGTGGATCCAGCCGGCTCAAGAATGATGACGTTGGGACGGGGTTCGGCGGCGGACTGGATGGGCTTGAGCAGTTGCTGACTCTGAAGGATACCGTCGTCCTGTGCATAGACTATCTCGAGATCCAGCCCGAACCTGGCGGCTGCCTGGCGGGCACCGTTCACCTGTTCGATTTGGAAATCGTTGCTGTCGTTCAGTACCGAAAGCAAGAGTCGCGGTTTGGACACAAGCCCCCCCTGGGTTCAGCAGAATGATAGTCCAAAACAGTGCCTGTTGTTGCGTAACGCTGGTAATGAGGGCGTCCGGCGGCTGACGCCCGGAAGCGACGACGGACAGCAATGCTACTGTTCTATCGCCTGTACCGGTTTCGGATGCACTTGCTCATTCTGGATCTGGGATGCGTCCCACCCTCCGCCGAGGGCCTTCACCAGATATACAGACGTGACCAGTTGCTGACCGAGAAGTTGCGTCGCCAGGCGCTGATTACTCAGCAGCGCCGATTGCGCGGTGATCACGTCGAGGTAACTGGTTACGCCGCCGGTGTAACGGTTGTTGGCCAACTGCAGCGCACGCTGGGCGTCTTCGACGGCCGCGGTCTGCGAGGCGGAAGCTTTTGACAGCGCATTCAAGCCTGACAACCCGTCCTCCACCTGCTGGAAAGCGGTGAGCACCGACTCGCGGTAGTTGGCGACCGTGGCTTCATACGCGGCCTTGGTTGCTTCCAGGTTGGCGCGGTTACGACCTCCCTGAAAAATCGGCTGCAGCAGATCGGCCCCTAACGACCAGACCGCGTTGGGGGCAGTAATCAAGTTCGACAGACTCGTGCTCTGAAAACCGCCGCTCCCGGAGATCGTGAGTTGTGGATAAAAAGCGGCGGTGGCAACTCCCACCAGTGCGTTCTGGTATGCCATCTGGCGCTCTGCACTGGCCACATCCGGGCGCCGCTCCAGCAGGTCCGATGGCACTCCCAGCGGAACTGGGGGTGGTTCAGCCTTCAGCGGACGCACTGGCACGTTGAAGGTGGACGCTGCATTCCCCGTCAGCACGGCAATGGCGTGCTCGTACTGCGCTCGTTGCTGCTGGACAAGGTAGAGCTGCGCAACCGTTGAATCGAGGAGCGTCTGCTGCTGTGCCAGATCGAGTCCGGAGGCTACGCCGCCGGTGTGACGGCTCTGCACCAACTGCAATCCCCTCTGCTGGATTTCAACTGATTCCTGCACGACCTGCATCTCGGCGTCAAGCTCGCGCAGGCTGAAGTAGTCGGCGGCCAGTTCCGCGGAAAGCACCAGGCGCGCGTTGTACAGATCAGCGGCCGTCGATTGCAGAGCAGCATTCGAGGCCTGCAAGTTGCGCCGCACCGACCCGAACAGATCCGGCTCATAATTCAGCAGAAAGGGAATCTGATAAGTGCTCTGGGTGAGCGGCCCGGTGGTCGTGACTTGCTCTGGGCGATTGGCCGAATAGCGAGTTCGCGAAGCGCTGGGGTCGGCGTTAAGAGTCGGGAACAACCCAGCTGAGGTCACTCGCGCCAGCGCCCGTGCCTGGTTCAGGCGGTCTCGCGCCGCTTCCAGCGATTGATTAGCTTTGAGTAATTGCTGCTCATAACCGCTGAGTTCGCCGTCGTTGAAAATCTCCCACCAGGCTTCCTTGGGCAAGGAGTCTTTCGGCGCTGCCACCCGCCAAGGCGCCTCTGTCTTGTAAATTGGCGGTGTCTCGACCAATGGACGATGGTAGTTCGGCCCAACCGCACAACCGGCCAGCGCGCCCGTCGCCAGAATGCCGACCGCCAGATTCAATCCGCTCACGGCTACTGCCCTCCCGGCACTGGCGGGCCATTCTCCGGAACCACATTCACTGGCTGCCCTTCTTCGAGGGAGTCGGCGGGATTGATGACCACACGGTCGCCCACTTCCACGCCGCCCAAAATTTCCAGAGTGGTCCCGTAATCACGGCCAATGGTGATCGGACGCAGGTGCAGCTTGCCATCTATGCCCACTATGGCTACCTGCGCGCCTTCCTGGCGGAAGAGCATGGTGTTCACGGGGAGCGTGACCTTTTGCGCGTTCATCCCCACTCGGAAATGCACTTCCCCATAAGAACCGGGCAACAGCTGACCCTTCTTGTTGGGCACGTCCACTTCGGTGAGCAACGTGCGCGTCGCCGGATCAATCGCTTCCGCTGTACGAGCCACGGTTCCCTTGAACTTCTGCCCGGGATACTCCTGCAAGGTTACCTCGGCATCCATGCCGTTCTTGATGGAAGGCGCATAGCTCTGCGGAACGCTGATGTAAACGCGCAGAGGATCAACTTGCGCGATGTCGAACAATTCCTTGCCTGCCGCCCCGCTCACGCCGGCATTGATCAGCGCGCCTGGATCCACGGTGCGTTTAGTCAGCACGCCAGTGAACGGTGAGTAGACGTGCTTGAACGATTCCAGTTCTTCGAGCCGCCGGACGTTGGCATCGGCTGCGGCCAGGTTGGCTACGGCCTGCTCGTACCCGCTGGACTGCTGGTCGGCCTCTTGCTGCGAAACTGAATCGGTCTTGCGCAAGTTCACATAGCGATCAGCATTGATCTTCGCCAGATCGAGTTGGGCCAGGACCTGCTGGCGGTTGGCACGAGCCTGCATCAATTCCTGGTCCACCTCGGGCGTATCAATGTCGGCCAAAAGCTCGCCTTTAGTGACCCGGCTGCCAATATCCTTGTACCAGCGCAGCAGATATCCATTGGTTCGTGCGTAAATCGGAGATTCCTCATACGCCTGCATGGTGCCGGGCAGCACCAGTTCCTCATCGGGTTTTTCCGCCACCGGGTGGACCACTGCAACCGTCGGAGTGGCCTCTTGTTCCGTTTCTTTGGCCAGAACATCGCCGTTATGAATCCGCACGAGCGCTGTGACCACAGCACCGACGATCAACAGCAGAACAACGCCGCCAACCATGAGCAAGGCCTTGCGCGGCGAGGCCGCTGGCAATTTCGGCGGTGGCGTTATTTGGGGAGCGCTGGGTTTAGGCTCCGTTAGTTCAGGTTCAGTCGATCGTGAATCCATATCGCTTCATTCCCTCGGTCAGTTTGCCTTGCTTGGGTCGCACAGCGTCAGGCTCAACAGTTTCCATCGTGCTCCTCTTTCTGTTCGGTTCCAGAGTATTCCAATCCTGCTACGACTGCCTGGCCGCCTCTCTTGCCTCCCGGTGGCCATGAATCATGGCAAAGATCGACGGCACGAAGAACAGCGTCGCGACCGTGGCAAACAACAAACCGCCAATCACAGCGCGTCCCAGGGGCGCATTCTGCTCGCCGCCTTCGCCCAAACCCAGCGACATCGGCACCATGCCGATAATCATAGCCAAAGCGGTCATCAGCACCGGGCGAATTCGGGTATACCCCGCCTCCAGAGCGGCCTGAATCGCGGGAATCCCGGCTCTCATGCGATCGCGCGCGAACGAAACCAACAGGATCGAATTGGCCGTGGCCACGCCCATGCACATAACCGCTCCGGTCAAAGATGGGACGTTCATGGTCGTGCGCGTCAGCAACAAGATCCAGCAGATGCCGGCCAACGCACCCGGCAGGGCGGTAATAATAATGAAGGGATCAAGCCACGACTGAAAATTCACCACGATCAGCAAATACACCAGCACAATCGCCAATACCAGACCAATGCCCAATCCAACAAAGGACGACTTCATCGTTTCCACTTGCCCGCGGACCATAAACTGCGTCCCGCGCGGCAATTGCTGCTGGAAGGGCTGCAGGGCCTTCATCGTGTCCTTGGCCACAGCTCCAAGGTCGCGGCCCTGCGTGCTGGCATAGACGTCAATGACCGGTTGTACGTTATAGTGCGAAACCACGGCGGGCCGCGCCGCTGGCGACAACTGCACCAGATTACCCAGCACCTGCGAACTGGGCACCCTCGAATCGGTGACCGGCACGTTCATCAGGTCTTGCAGTGAAGTGACTCGGTACTGCGGCGCCTGTACCACGACCGAGTAAGTCACTCCGTTCGTGGGATTGAGCCAGAAATTGGGGGCGACCAGGAAGCTTCCGCTCAGCGAAACCAGCACGTTCTGCGCTACATCACGCGTGTTCATGCCCACCTGCGTGGCCCTAGTTCGGTCGATCTGCAGATGCAGCGTCGGCAGGCTCATCATCTGCTGCACGTGAACGTCGGCGGTTCCAGGAACTTGGCGCAGCCGGTTCGCAATTCGTTGCGCGATGGCATAGTTCTGCTGTGTGTCCGCGCCCACCAATTGAATGTCAATGGGCGCAGGCAACCCGAAGTTCAGGATTTGCGAGACGATGTCCGCCGGCTGAAAGTAGAACTCCACACCCGGAAACTGGCGCGGAAGTTCAGCGCGCAACTTGCGAATGTATCCATCGGTGGAGTGGTGGTGTTCGGCATTCAGCCCGACCAGAATCTCCGCGTCGCTGGTCCCCACGACGCCGGAATTACCGTACGACAGATTCATGCCCGAGTACGGCAGCCCGATATTGTCCAGGATCGTAACCAACTCGTCCTTGGGAATCTCCTGGTGTAGGTATCGCTCGATTTCGTCGCACAGGCGCGCGGTCTCCTCGACCCGCAACCCGGCGCGGGCGCGAACGTGCAGCCGCATCAGTCCGGCGTCAACGGAGGGAAAGAAGTCCTGTCCCAGGAAGAACACCAGTCCCAGCGAGAGAACACAAAAAGCCAGGAAACAGGAGGCGAACAGCTTGCGGTGCTCGATCGTTGTTTCCAGCAGTTGGTAATAGCCGCGGCGGAAGTTTTCGAAGCCTTGCTCGAAACCGCGCTGATAACGTCCGAAAAACGTCTTGGGCCCTTCTGCCCGATGCTCGTGGCCGCGCATGATGTACATCACCATCGTCGGTACCAGCGTCCGCGAAAGAAAATACGAGGCCAGCATCGCGAACGATACGGCTTCGGCCAGCGGGACGAAAAGGTATCGCGCCACCCCAGTAAGAAAGAACATGGGCACGAACACGATGCAGATGCAAAGCGTCGAGACGAAGGCCGGTACCGCGATTTCGGCGGAGCCGTCCAGAATCGCTTGCTTCATTTCCCTGCCCTGCGCCAGATGGCGTTCGATGTTTTCAATCGCGACGGTCGCGTCGTCCACCAGAATGCCTACGGCCAGCGCGAGGCCGCCCAGGGTCATAATGTTGATGGTCTCGCCTAATGCGCTCAGCAGGATTACGGAAACAAAAATGGAGAGCGGGATGGAGATGGAGATAACGAAAGTCGGCCGCCAGTCGCCCAGAAACAGCAAGATCATCACCGCGGTCAACGCGGCGGCGATCAGCGCTTCGCGCACGACGCCATTGATCGAGGCCCGCACAAACAGCGACTGGTCAAACAAGGGTTTGATGGTGATGTCGCGCGGCAATTGCAGGGCGGCGATGGGGATCAGGTCCTTTACCGCTTGCACGATCGTGAGTGTGGATGCGCTGCCGATCTTGTACATCGACATCAGCGTGCCGCGGACGCCGTCCTGGCGCACGATGTTGGTCTGCGGCGCAAATCCGTCGCGAATGTGGGCCACGTCGCGCATGTAAATGGTCGAGCCGTTCACCGTCTTCACCGGCAGGTCATTCAAGTCGGCGATGGTGCGCGGCGAGCTGTTCATCTCCACCTGGTATTCCAGCGGCCCGATCTTGGCCGTGCCCGACGGGGTAATCAGGTTCTCCGCGTTGATGGCACTGACAATGTCGTTGGGCGAAAGCCCGTTGGCCTGCAAGCGTGGAATGTCGAGGTCCACCTGGACCTGGCGGATCTTGCCGCCGTAGGGATAAGGCGTAGCTGCGCCGGGCACGGTGGCAAGCTGGTTACGCAGGAAGTTTTGCCCAAGGTCGAACAGTTGCTGCTCTGGGAGGGTCTTGCTGCTCAGGCCGAGTTGCACAATCGGCGTGGACGAGGCCGAGTACGTGATGACCAGCGGCGGCGTAGTTCCCGGCGGCAGGCTGCGTACCGTGGTTTGCACCATCGCGGTCACCTGCGCCAGCGCCGCCTGGATATTGGCATCGGGCTGGAAGAAGATTTTGATGATGCCGACACCGTTGACCGACTGTGACTCCGTGTGCTCGATGTCGTTGACCGTAATGGAAAGGCCGCGCTCAGAGTTGGTGATGATGCGGTCAGCCATCTCCGAAGGCGCAAACCCGTCGTACCTCCACACGACACTGATCACAGGGATATTAATGTCAGGGAAAATATCTACAGGAGTCCGCTGAACGGCTGCGATCATCAGCAGGATGATCACCAGCGCCATGACAACAAACGTGTAGGGCCGCCTTAGGGCGAGCGCAACAATCCACATAGAGCGACTCGAATTCCGGCCGGCAACGTTCCCCCAATCTACACCCGGCCGGACTCAGACAAAATTACAGACCTTGCTGATTCGATACGGTACGTATTGGATTCAATATATGCTAAAGTGGGCGGATGCGGCAATTACTTTCGGGTGGCCGGAAACACGGGCGCGATTCCGACGATGGCGCAAATGGCCGGCGCTTGCCTGGCCGTCCCCGCAGCGAGCAGGCGCGCCAGGCCATATTTCGAAGCACGCTGAAACTGCTGCAGCGCTCCAGCTTCTCCGGTCTGACCATCGAAGCCATTGCCGCCGATGCCGACGTAGGCAAAGCCACCGTGTATCGCTGGTGGCCGAACAAGGGCGCTCTGGTGGTAGACGCATTTGCTTCCAGCGCGGAGCCGGAACTGCATTTTCCCAATACGGGTTCTGTGTACCGGGACATGAGCCTGCAGATGGCGCAATTTCTGGGCGTGCTGCGCAGCCCGCGCGGCCGGATTGTAGCCGCGCTACTGGCAGGAGGGCAGTCCGACCCTGAATTGCTCACTGCCTTCCGTGAGCGCTTCCTGCGGCCGCGCCGGGAGGAAGCCTACAAGACCCTGCGACGGGCAATTGAACGAGGCGAGCTTCCAGAGAACCTCGACCTTGACGTCGTGCTCGATACGCTCTACGGCGCAATCTACATGCGTTTCCTGATCCGGCATGACGAACTCAGTGAGAATTACATTCGCGAGGTCTGCAGCCTTGTCCTCGGTGGGCCGCTTCGGAAGCAAACTTCCCGGCCAAAGCTGCGGCGGAAAGCGCTCGGGATCTGCGCGACCGGGTCGTGAGGGATGTTCGCACTGCATGGCTCTCCAGCAACACCGCATTTCGGCGTGCCGGCGTTGCCGCCGAGCTCGCCAAGGAAGCCGATCTCGGCCTGAGTCTCGCCCATAGCCGTTATCAGCTTGGCCTGGGTTCGATCGTCGAACTCAGTCAGGCGCAATTGCAACAAACCGATGCCGCTATCTGCTGCGTCAACGCTCAACCAGCGGCAAACTTCCCCTTGACACCACCCGTTGAACTAGATGATACTACACCGTTTCATTAAATCGTTACAGGAAAATTCCGCATGCAGTTGGGCAGGCATTCTTCACTGCCTGTCTGAGTTGTTCTCGGAGGGGCGGGTTGCCCGCCTTCACTGGGGGAGCACTGATCCCCGGAGACCCATGAGTTTTCTCAATTCGCAGGAGGCTGTTGCTGCTTTATTGTGTTTTGCGTGTTCTTGGGCAGCGGCCGAAACGCCTATGGTCAAATGGGCCACGCCTCGATCGAGAAGCGCTCTTAGCCTTGGGAGGTCCCTTCAATGAAACGCACGATACTGGCGTCTGCCATTTTTTCTTTCCTATTGCTGGCCGGATGGTGCTCCGTTGCGCGGGCACAACAGGTCCAAGGGAGCTTCACCGGACAAGTGACTGACTCGTCGGGCGCGGTTATCGGCGGTGCGCAAGTAACGGCGGTCGAGCAGGACACCGGATTTACCCGCGGCGCCACGACGGTGGCCGACGGTTCCTACCTAATTCCGCTGCTGCCGCCCGGCCATTACCGGCTCGAGGTGCAGGCGGCCGGGTTCGAAAAGACGAGGACCGGCACGGTGCAACTGCTGGTCAACGCCCACTTGAAGATCGATTTTCAGATGAAAGTCGGGGCGCAAGCCACGGAGATCACAGTCTCCGCGCCTCCGACCGTGCTGGATACGCAATCCTCCTCGGTGGGCACGACGATTGAACAGGGGAAAGTGCAGGAGCTTCCGCTCAACGGTCGGCATTTCCTGGAGTTAACGCTCTTTACGCCTGGGGTGGTGCCAGCCGCAGGCGGCTCGGAGAACAGCGAGCGCGGCGGGGCCATCAACGTGAACGGCCTGCGCGAGTCGATGAACAATTATCTGCTCGACGGCATGAGCAACACGACCATGAGCGTGGGACAGTACGTGGTCACGCCACCCCTGGATTCGGTGCAGGAGTTCCGCATGGAGACAGGGATGTACGACGCGCGATTCGGCGGGCAGGCCGGGGCCCAGGTCAACATGGTGACTCGCTCGGGCACCAATCAGTTGCACGGCAGCCTGCACGATTTCGTTCGCAACAAGATCTTCGATGCGCCCAACTACTTTGAACCCGAGGTGCCGCCGTTCGTGCGCAACCAGTTCGGAGCCACCCTGGGTGGTCCGATCACACTTCCCAGCATCTACAAGGGTCGCGACCGAAGCTTCTTCTTCCTGGCCTTCGAAGAATTGCGGGAGAGCCGGGCCTTTTACAACAACTCTCTTGTGCCCACGCTCAAAGAGCGTGGCGGGGACTTTTCCGACCTTCTTGACTCGGACTGCGCGGCACCGACGGTGCTGATCAACCCAGTAGCCCTGCTAAGTGGTACCGTGCAGCCGTTTACGAACATTAACCAGGTGTTGCCGGCCGCAGACCCCGTGGGGCAGGCGCTGATGAATCTTTACCCCCAGCCGAACATCCCGAACGCGGCATGCGGCGATGCCAACTACCAAGCGGAGGGAAAACGCGGCATCGCACTGGCCACTTACACCGCCCGCGTCGATCACCAGTGGGGAACCAAGGACACCATGTTCTTCCGCTTCGGGCAAACGCTCGACCACACTTTTTTGCCCTTCGCAGGAGGCAGCGCGTTGCCAGGTTACGGACAGCGGAATCGGGACGGTTTTATGATCGCGGGACTGGACTGGACGCACACCTTCCGGCACTCCCTGCTGAACGAATTCAAGTTCGGCTATAACCGCTGGAAGCTCGACTATATCAACCAGGATCAGGGACAGACGATCGCGCAGCAATTGGGCATTCTAGGCTTGAGTACCATCCCCAGCCAGACGGGCGTGCCCAATATGAACGTAGGCAGCTACGTCAGTATGGGATCGGACGAAAGCACGCCACAGACCGGCGCGGTCAACACCTTCGAACTCGCCGATACAGTCACGCAGGTTCACGGCAATCATTCCATGGCTTACGGTGTGTCCGTGGCCTCGGTGCACCGCGGCAATTTCTCGGAAGATAATACGATTCGCGGCGAATTTGACTTCACCGGTTTGGTCACTGGCGGCCTGGGAAATCTGACCCCGGGAGATCTTGGGCTGCCCGCTAATACCATCCTGGGCAATGGCCTTGCGGACGCGTTGCTGGGCCTGCCCACATACTGGATCAACGGGATTGCCGCCTACATTTCCGGGGCGATGAACTCTCCCAACTTTTTTTTCCAGGACAACTGGAAGGTGCGTCCCAATCTCACGCTGAACCTCGGGCTGCGTTACGAGTACAACGGGCTGGTGACCGACCAGAAGAACCAGTTCGCTAATTTCGACTTTCAGAACGGGGACATCATGGTGGCGGGAACTTCTGCGGTCACCCTGATGCAGTACGATTCGACGACCGGGAGTTATACCACTGTCGGTACGACGAGCCTGGGGAGCACCGCGGAAAACCGCGCCCTGCAGTATCCCGACCGCGATGACTTTGCTCCGCGGTTGGGGTTTAGTTGGTCGCCGCAGGCAAAGACCGTGGTGCGCGGCGGCGGCGGAGTTTTCTATGACCGCACATTTGGCGACGTGGATTTCCAGAAATCGGCCAATCCCCCGTTCGCCAAGGAAAGCTTTGGGGAATTGACAACGGTACTCCCGCTGAACCCCGCGGAGGTGGGCACGGGGGCCATCCTTCAAAGTGTGTTCGAGCCAAACATGGTCGGACCGGCCTTCGCCTCACCGTCACCCTTCAATCTGCACTTCCGGGATGCGAAGATTTACGAGTGGACTCTGAATGTGCAGCGGGAGCTGCCGAGAGCGTTCCTGCTCGAAGTGGGCTATGTGGGCACGCGTGGGTTGCACCTGGTGCGCGAGTGGGACCCCAATGAGCCCATCCCCAATCCGGCGACCCAGACGACCACGCAACCTTATCCAAATTACGGAAACTTCACCTACACGGACTCCAACGGAGACTCGATCTACCATTCCCTGCAGACGAAATTGGAGAGGCACTTCTCCGATGGGATGGCCCTCCTGGTGGCGTACACCTACTCGAAGTCGATTGATACGAACTCCACCGTGTTCGGCACCAACCGCAATACCAACTTCCCCCAGAACTCGCACGACCTGGCGGCGGAGCGGGCGCGCTCCGAGTTCGACATTCGCCACCGCTTGTCCGCGGCCTATGTTTACAAGCTGCCTTTCGGTGCAGGTCGCTTCCAGGCAGGGAACCACGTGCTCAACTATCTGGTCAGCGACTGGGAAGTGAGTGGCATCTTTACCGCACAGAGCGGGCCGCCATTTACACCACAAATCAGCGGAGACATCAGCCAAACGAACGAGGGTGACGACCGCCCGAACCTGGTCGGGAACCCTGTTCCGGCAAAGCAGACGCCCAATCAGTGGGTGCTCGCTTCCGCCTTCAGTGCTCCGGCGCCTTACACCTTCGGAGACGCGGGCCGCAATAGCTTGACCGGGCCCGGTCTCGCAAGTTGGGATTTCTCGGTGTCGCGGCACTTCCGGCTGACGGAAGGAACGGCTCTGGAATTCGACGGGCAGATTTTCAACCTCCTGAATCGGGCGAATTTTGACGTCCCGCAGGCCGACCTGGCATCGCCGAGTTTCGGAAAGATTTTCAACACGGTCCAAGCCGTCGCCGGTTTTGCCTCCGGGGGTCCAGGAGACCCGCGTGAGGTCCAGTTGGGGCTGAAACTTATTTTCTAGCCAGCGCCATTTCGGTGTTCGACAAGGAGGAAATTGTGCGCAGCAACATTAGCAGAGCTTCAATCATCGTCTTTTTGCTGGCCGTCATGCCGTTCCAGGCATGGGGAGCCGGGTTGCGGGCAGGTGCAGCCAAGAGCGTCATCACTCCGGATGTGAAGTCGGGCAAGGTGTACATGGCCGGCTTCGATTTCAACCG
Source organism: Candidatus Sulfotelmatobacter kueseliae (assembly GCA_900290255.1). Taxonomy (GTDB): domain Bacteria; phylum Acidobacteriota; class Terriglobia; order Terriglobales; family Acidobacteriaceae; genus Sulfotelmatobacter; species Sulfotelmatobacter kueseliae. The sequence goes on along the minus strand of OMOD01000007.1, from coordinate 68,162 downwards.
TGTCGCCACCGGCGTTCATGACGACCTCTATGTCCGCTGCCTGGCACTGAGCACAGGAAAAGACACGGTCGCGATGTGCGCGGTGGACGTGATCGGGCTCTTTTATGACAACGTGCTGAAGGTCCGAGAGAAGATGAAGCAACTGGCCCCCGAAGTGACCCATGTGATCGTGGCCTCGACGCACGACCACGAGGGGCCTGACACGATGGGGATTTGGGGCCCTGCCCCACTGCAATCCGGGATTGACGAGAAGTACCTGGACTGGGTTGACGAACAGATCGCAGAAACCGCCGCCAAGGCCGTCCACTCCATGACCGACGCGCAGCTGACACTGGCGCGGGACACCCATCCGCTGCTCGCTCTGCTGCAGAATGACGACCGCCCGCCTTATGTGAAGGACCCTTTTCTGTTCACGATGCAGCTCACGGCTGCTTCCGGAGGCAAGACGATTGCCACCCTGGTGAACTGGAGCGACCATCCGGAAACCCTCGAATCAAAAAACACCGAGATCACTGCTGACTTTCCCTTCTGGCTATGCAAGCGCGTGGAAGAGAAGGCCGGCGGGGTGGCCGTCTATTTCAACGGCTCCATTGGCGGGTTGCTCAGCACACTCGGGGACCAGGTCGCTCTGCAGGACCCGGAGACGGGTCAGGTAGCGAAAGATGCCACGTGGACCAAGGCCGAGCTGTTCGGCAATCTTGTGGGCGATCTCGCCCTGCGCGCGCTCGAAAGCGGGACGAAGTTCGACATCGATTCGGTCGTGATCCGCAAGTCGGTCATCTTCGTGCCCCTGCAAAATGAACTTTTCCGGATCGCTGCCGCGGCGGGGGCCTTCAAGGGTCGGCGCCCGCTTTATACCGAAGGAAAACCCGACCAGAGCATCCTGCTCAAGGATTCGCCCAGCCCCCTGAAAGAGCTTTCCGGCCAGGCACAACTCCCGCAGGCCACGGGCAAGGATTTGCAAACGGAAGTCGACTACCTCGAATTCATGAGCAAGAATCAGGTAACGGCGGAAATCACAACCGTTCCGGGAGAGATCTACCCGGAACTGGTCAACGGTGGGATCACCCGCTATCCGGGAGCCGACTTCCCCGACGCGCCATTTGAACCAACCCTGCGAGCCCACATGAAGAGTAAGTACCAGTTCATTTTCGGGCTCGGGAACGACGAGTTGGGCTACATCATCCCCAAGGCGGAATGGGATAACGAGCCACCCTGGCTCAACAACAAACCTGAGCGCTGGTACGGCGAAGTCAATTCCTGCGGCCCGGAAATGGCGGGAGCCGTGACGCGCACGCTGGTTGGCTTGATGGAACAGAAGTGAGTTTGAGGTTATTGAAATCCGATTGGCAACAGTTTTTTGGGGGGCATATGCGAAACCGTTTCCTGGGGGTCCTCTGCGTCCTTCTTCTATGGGGCATCTCTATCGCTCGCGCAGAGCTTCGTGCAGGCATTGCAAAGGTCGACATCACACCGAAAACACACGAGCCGTTGTGGGGCTTCGAAGACCGCACGGATCCCGCCACCGGGACCCTGGACCCGCTCTATGCCCGTATCCTGGTATTAGACGCGGGTGGGAAACGAATTGCCATCGTTGCCGTCGATCTCGGTCGCAGCTTTGGGGAACCTTCGTTGGACCACTTGAAGGAGGTGGTCAGCAAGTCGAGCGGCATCTCGTGCCTGCTGCTGACTGCGACCCATACACATGCCGCTCCAGTCATCAAAGACGAGTACGACGGCTCTCCCCCGGAATGGGAACAGAGGGCGCTCAATGAGATCGCGGCAGGAATCAAGACCGCTTCCGATAATTTGCAGACCGCTCGAATCGGCACTGGAACCGGATCCGTTTTCATCGGCCACAACCGGCTCCGTGTGAATGACGACGGGTCGGTGAGCTGGTTCGAGCAGAATCCGACCATGGTTCCGACCTCTCCGGTGGATCCCACCGTGACGGTTCTTCGCATCGATGATAGAAACGGAGTCCCTCTCGCAATTCTGATTAACTACGCCTGCCACCCGGTCGTCCTCGGCTCGGAAAACCTTCAGTATTCGGCCGACTATCCCGGCGTCACCAATCGTGTCGTCGAGAAGGCCTTGGGTGGGAACGTCCAGAGCTTTTTCGTACAAGGCGCGGATGGCGACATCAATCCCTACTACGCGGTCATGCCAATGAAGGAAAACGCGATCAAACTGCGCGATTGGACCGGTGAGCAGTTGGGCCAGGAAGTGGTACGCGTAGCTAAAGGCATTCAGACGGCAAATGATCCTTCCGCAAGCATCGACTTCCGTGAAGAAACGCTGCACCTGAGACTTCGCTGGGATCCGGATCAGTTTCGTGCCGCTTTGCTGAAGACCTTTGGCGCCAAAAGTCTGGAGCAGATGGGATCGCCCATTCGCCCGGTCATTGACGCGCGTGTGACGGCTGTGCTGATCAACAAGCAGATCGCAATCATCGCCGTCCCAGGAGAGCCCTTTGTCGACTTTCAGGAGAGCTGGCGGGCCCGTTGCCCGGTTGGCACTACGCTGTTCTTTGGATACACCAACGGGTATCACGGATACTTTCCGACGATACGTGCTGCCAGCCGTGGCGGATATGGGGCGGCGAGTGCGAGCACATGGGTCGAGGTAGGTGCTGGAGAACGGATGGTTGACTGGGCATTGATTGAGACCTACCAGATGCTGGGCAGATATTCGACCTTGCCGGACGACCTGACCGAAGGTGCTTATAAACCATGACGAGCGGAGCGGCTTAGAAACTGCGCTTGCCAGTCCAGAGTTGGCCAGCATGTCACTTGCCGACGCTCCGTTGACCCACCATCGTGGATGCCTTCGCGGTAAACGTTTCCTGTGCTGTACTTCGAGGTTTGCTCAGTGTGGAACGGGCCTCTGTTGTCTGGCCCAAGGAGAGCGAGAAATCGGCTCCCGGTATCGCCGTAAACGTGTACTGCTGGCGGCCTCGGCATGGCTTTGATAAGATGTGCCCGCGGGTTGTTCCCGCTCTATGGATATCCGTGAGATTGCGCGGAGGGCGAGGGTTTCCACCGCCACCGTTTCTCGTGCGATTAACCGTGTCCCCACCGTAGACGCGCAACTTGCCAAGCGTGTTTGGAGAGTCGTAGATAAACTTGGCTACTATCCCAATACCCAAGCCCGGGCTCTAGTCTCAGGCAGAAGCCGCATCTTTGGCTTGGTCGTCTCTGAAATTACCAATCCCTTTTTCCCGGAGATTGTTCAGACGTTCGAGAATCTCGCAGTCGAGAACAACTACGAGATTCTGCTGACGTCGACCGTGCACGATCCCAAGAGGATGGAATTATCCGTGCGACGCATGATCGAACGGCGCGTCGACGGGGTTGCCATCCTGACCTTCGGAATGGAAGACTCGCTGCTCGAGCACCTTCGCTTCCGCAAGGTGCCGCTTGTGTTTGTCGATGTGGGGCCCGATGCCCCGCACGTAGCCAACATTCGAATCGACTATCTAAGCGGGATTCGCCAGGCAGTGCAACATCTGGCGGCGCTGCGTCATACGCGCATCGCCTTTGTCAGCGGACCACTCCAGCTGAAGTCGGCGTTGGCGAGGAAGAATGCGTTCCTGCAATCCATGGCGGAAATCGGGCTTCCCGCTAACCTGATCGTAGAAGGGGACCACAGCCTGGAAGGTGGCATGGGTGCCCTGACCAAACTGATTGCATCCAACTGTTGCCCAACTGCGGTTCTTTGCTCCAATGACATGACCGCCATCGGAGTGATCAGGGAAGCCTACGACCACGACATGAAAATACCGGCTGACCTCTCCGTCATCGGGTTCGACGATATCCGACTCGCTCAATTCACTACTCCGCCGCTGACGACCGTGCAAATGTCGCAAACGGAACTGGCCAAGCTGGCATTCCGGGCCCTGATGAACGAAGTGGGAAAAGTATCTCCGAACCATCGAATGAACGAGTATCGACTCATCACCAGCCTGATCTTGAGACGTTCTACCGAGCTGGCGCCTTCCGTGAACGAGCGCAAGAAATCGCTTAAAGCGAAGTAAGTTCCCTGGATTGGGCTCTGCGCACCGCGAGCCGCTCAAGCCCTTTGAGATTACGTTTACTGAAAGTGATTTAGGGTATGATCGCGGATGTTTTGTTCTGCCGCGCGAACGTTAATGCGTATCGTGTGTGACTGTCGTTGATAAAGGTTCAATCGATGAATGAGCATTGGAGCCGGCGGCGAGTGCTGAAACAACTAGCTGCAAGCTCCGCGGTTCTGGTCTTACCCGGCCGCACGGCCGCAGCGGCTGCTCTTCTGCAGGGCCCCGCAGCAGATCGCGAGATCCAGATTGCTTCCGTCAGTCTGCACACAGTACGGCTCACTGTCTTTCCTATAAGAGATAGCGCGACAGTTCAGGTCCCTTATGATGGATCGCTGTTGCAGAAATTCTGGGGTCCTCCGATTCTGAAACTTCGCGGTAATGCACCAGCCCGAGAACTGAAGGCCGGCAGCTTCACGGTTCATGTTTCCGCGGATCCGATCGCTTTCACGATCGCCACATCAAACGGCACGCTGATCCAACAAATCACCGTAGACAAGAACACTGGCAGCGTTTCCTTCACAACAGGCGACTCGCCGCTCCTTGGACTTGGGGAAGGTGGACCGCAGTTTGATCGGCGCGGCTCGATCGATCCCATGATCGGCGGCCAGGGTGGCTATCGCCTCGCAACTCACGGTGGACGCGTTCCCATTCCATGGGTTATCGGTACCGCGGGCTGGGCAATGTTTTTCCACCAGCCACTGGGGAAATTCGAATTCGCCGGATCTCAAAGCAAGTTTCAGCCGTCCAGCTCCGAATCTCCGCTCGATATTTTTCTCGTCGCCTCATCGGAACCCGGCACGATCATGTCCGAATATGCACGCCTGACCGGCCATGCCGAGATGCCGCCGCTCTGGAGTCTTGGCTATCAGCAATCGCATCGCACACTCGCCAGCGGCGAAGAAATCCTCACTGAAGCCAAGACGTTTCGCCAGAAGACGCTTCCCTGCGACGCTCTTATTTATCTTGGCACTGGATTCTGCCCCTCTGGCTGGAACACCGAGAACGGATCTTTCTCGTGGAACTCTCGCGTGTTTCCCGATCCGAAAAAAATGATCGACGAACTGCACAAAGACAACTTCCACGTGGTGCTCCACGACGTCATTCTCACTGACACGCTGCGGGGAACGGTTCACGATCCATGTGCACTGCCCACTTTCGACGAGGCGCTGGCCAGTTGCTACTGGAATGCTCACCGCAAAGATTTCGCGATGGGCGTCGACGGTTGGTGGCCTGACGAAGGCGATCCTTTGGACATCCCCTCGCGCCTCGCCCGCAACCGCATGCACTGGGAAGGCCCTCAGTTCGATCGCCCCAACGAACGCCCCTACGCGCTCCATCGCAATGGGTATGCCGGCATGCAGCGCTTCGCCTCCTTCTTGTGGTCCGGCGATGTGTATTCGACATGGGAGACGCTCAAAACCCAGGTCTCAGTCGGAATCAACGCGGCACTCACCGGGATTCCGTATTGGGGCACAGACATCGGCGGTTTCGTACCGACAAGTGAATTCACCAGCGAACTGTACCTGCGCTGGTTTCAGTTCGGAGCGTTTTGCACCTTGTTCCGTGCGCACGGCCGAGCCTGGAAGCTGCGGCTGCCGTGGGGATGGAACAGCGGCGATCCTGGGCCCGTCGAAATTCGCGGCTACAACGGCGCCGCGGTCCCCGACGCCAGCCAACTGCATAACCCGCAAGTTGAACCGATCTGCCGGAAGTATCTGGAGCTGCGCTACCGCATGCTGCCTTACCTTTATAGCGCCGTGCACGAGTGTGCGACCACCGGGATGCCCGTGATGCGCGCATTGTGGCTGCACTACCCGAATGATCCCGCTGCAGTTGCGCGTGGGGACGAGTATTTGTGGGGGCGAAGTGTGCTTGTGGCTCCGGTGGTCGAGAAAGGAGCAACCACGCGCAATCTCTATCTTCCCCGCGGCGACTGGTACGATTTCTGGACCGGCGAGCGGATAGCAGGAGGCCGCGAAATCAATCGCCCGGTTGATCTGGAGACAATACCCTTGTTCGTAGCTGCCGGAACTATCCTGCCGCTTGGCCCCGTCAAGCAACACACAAACGAGAAAACAGACAAGCCTCTGTCGATTTCGATCTATCCGGGCGCCGACGGATCGTTTCTTCTTTACGAAGACGATGGCTGCTCCTTCAACTACCGCAAAGGTGAGTGGATGGGTGTCCGTCTGGATTGGAACGATGCGCGACGTACTTTGCGGCTAGCCATTGCCCCCGGATCTCGCATGCTTTCACCATTTCACAGGACGATCGAAGTGAGCCTTCTCCAATCCGCGAAGCGCGTTCTATTCGAGGGAAAACCAATCCAAGTCGCACTGTAGCCTTCGGGCCATCTTTCAGTTGACGGTTTGACTACTCGCTCTTCGGTCGACCAGTGATGTCGACCCAGTCACGTGGGGAAACGCTCGGCGCCCGTCCTGCACCGGCGCCGTTCTTGGAGCAGCACGACGTCCGAATCCCAAGCTCGACCTTCATACGCGGCAGCAGAACGGAAGCAGGGCTATACTGGGGTGGCGAGCGCTGCTCTGTTCCTCGATCCTTTCTTGGGGGCGCGCATGTTTCTTACGTCCCAGGTTCGCCAGGCACCCACCTACCCCTTTAGGCGCGGGCTGCCCTTTGCTCGCGTCGTGAGCACGGTCCGGACGTGTGTTTTGTTCTTCTCGGGCATTCTCTTGTGTGCGGGGGTTGTGCGCGCGCAATCCCAAGCTCCGCAACCAGCACCTGCGCCAACCCCCACTCCCGCGGCTCAGTCTCCGGCAGACACGAATTCCCCGGAGTTGAACTCTCGCGACGAGCGCCCAACCTTCAAAGTTAATGTCAGGCTGGTTCTGGTGCGAGTGGTAGCCCGCGACGCCAAGGGGCATGCGATTGGAACTTTGCACAAGGAAGACTTCCAAGTGTTCGACAACCGCAAGCCTCAGGTGATTACTCAATTCTCCGTCGAACAGCCCGGAGAACAACTGGCCATGGAAAGCAAGAACCGCCAGCCGAACCCTGGCGAAGCGCCGGCGGACCAGGCCAAGATACCCGCCGTGCCCGAACGCTATGTCGCCTTCGTTTTCGACGACGTGCACTTAAAGTTCCCCGATCTGGCATCCGTGCGCACCGCTGCCGACCGTCATCTGGCCGCGCTGCAACCCACAGACCGCGCGGCCATCTTCTCAACCTCCGGGCAAACCACCCTGGATTTCACCGACGACCGCACGCAGTTGCACAAGACCCTCGATCGTCTTACGCCGCGGCCGGTTGCCAGGAGTCCGATCGCGGAATGTCCCGATGTTAGCTACTACATGGCCGACTTGATTCAGAACAAGAACGACCCGCAAGCAATCTCGGTGGCCACTCAGGATGCCGTCAATTGCGCATTTAACGGCGATCAAAGGCAACTCCAGGCGGCACAGCAAATGGCCCTGGCCGCAGCCAGTCAGGCGTTGGCCGTGGGCGACCACGAGAGCCGCCTTGCGCTCGGGGTGTTGAAGGATATTGTTCGCAGAATCTCCGTCATGCCGGGCCAACGAAGCATCGTCCTTGTGTCTCCGGGATTCCTGACGCCACAGCTGCAATTCGAATACATCGAGATCATCGATCGCGCTCTGCGATCTCAAATCATCATCAACGCTCTGGATGCACGCGGACTTTATACCATCGATTCTGCCGGCGACATCGCCAACCCGCCCGCGGTCGCGGCGCCTTCAGCCTCATTCGTGTCGGCAAATAAGCTTCAGTACCAAATCGCGAGCGCCTCGACGGACGCCGATATCATGGCGGTGCTCGCGGATGGGACGGGCGGAACTTTCTTCCACAATAACAACGACATGGACGAGGGCTTCCGACAAGTCAGTGCCATGCCGGAATACCATTACGTCCTTGCCTTCACCCCCCAGAACTTGAAGCTGGATGGCAGCTTCCACAGTTTGAAAGTTACCCTGAAAAACCCGGAAAAACTTACCTTGCAGGCGCGGAGGGGGTATTATGCTCCCACTCACGCGGCGGACGCTTCGGAGCAGGCCAAGCAGGAGATCGAAGATGCGATTTTTTCCCAGGAGGAAATGCACGATCTCCCAGTCGAACTGCACACTCAGTTCTTCAGGTCGACTGATGGCGACGCGAAGCTCACTGTCCTGGCTCATGTCGACGTGAGGCGTTTGCACTTTCGAAAAGTGGAGGGGCGAAACCGAAATGATCTGACCGTGGCTTCTGCCCTGTTCGATCGAAATGGAAACTTTGTCCAAGGGAGTGAGAAAATCCTGGAGATGCGCTTGAAAGACGAGACTCTGCAAAGCAAGCTGGGCTCCGGCATCACTCTGAAGGCCAGTTTTGAGGTAAAGCGGGGCAGTTATCTGGTGCGCTTGGTCGTGCGGGACACCGAGGGACAGCTGATGTCGGCTGAAAACGGTGCGGTCGAAATTCCGTAAAGCTGTGGAGGTGAAGTTATGCGAGTTCGACGGCTGGTTCTCTTCATCGCGGTGATATGTGTGGCAAGCGCGTGGTTGAACTGGAGGCAGGCTGTGCCCGCTTCCGCAGCGCGAGCGCAACAGCAGCCCGCAGGCGACACCGGTGGTCCCGGAGTAATCCGCGTAGAGTCGCGGTTGGTGCTGGTGGACAGTGTGGTCACCGACAAGAAGGGCGATTACATCCGTGACCTCACCGCCAAAGAGTTCAAGGTCTGGGAGGATAACAAGGAACAGGCCATCACGACTTTTTCGTTCGAGGAGGATTCCGCGTCGCCGACGAAAAACCAGAAACGGTACATGGTGCTGTTCTTCGACAACTCCACCATGGATATGGGCGACCAGGTAAGAGCGCGGCAAGCCGCGGCCCAATTCATTGACGCAAACGCTGGTCCCAACCGCCTGATCGCCATCATTGACTTTGGCGGCAGCGTCCATATCGCGCAAAACTTCACAGCGGATGCAGAGCGGTTGAAACAAGTGGTCAGCGGCGTTAAGGGATCGTTCGTTTCTCCCAACGCTCAACCGGTAGAGGTTGCTTCCCTGGGCACGCCTCCGATGCCATCTCTGAACAATGCAGAGGCAGATTTTGGGGCACATACGGTGATGCTGGCGCTGCGCAGCCTGGCAAAGGATCTGGCCGGTGTTCCCGGGCGCAAGTCGCTGGTCATGTTGACCTCCGGCTTCCCGTTGACGCCGGACCGGCAATCGGAACTGACGGCGGTGATTGATGCGTGCAACAAGGCCAATGTTGCCGTGTATCCGATCGACGTTCGGGGTCTGGTTGCGCCCGGTGACATTACCGCGCCGCATTCCTTGCTTGCGCCTTCCTCCAACTCCGGGTCGGCTCGAATTCTCCCGGCTGCGCTGAGATACAACCGAAATTCGGCTCCTGGATATCCGTTCCTGCGGTTTGCGTCTTTCGTCACCGCCTGGGTGGATCCGCAGCATACCGGAGGTGGTGGCGGCGGCACCGGCGGCGGTGGTGGCGCCGGCGGTGGTGGTGGCGCGGGCGGTGGTGGCGGCACTGGCGGCGGTGGTGGTGGCCATGGTGGCGGCGGCACCGGCGGCGGAGGTGGCGGCACCGGCGGCACCGGTGGAAGCGGCGGTGGCCATGGTGGCACCGGTAGCGGCGGGACGGGCGGAAGTGGCGGAGGCCATGGGGGCACCGGAGGAGGTGGCGGCGGACGCGGTTCGGGCGGATCAACCCCGACCTACGGGACAACTCAGTACAACCAGCCCCGCCAGATCGTTCCTCCGTTCCCAGACTCGGCTTCGACGAACCAGCAGGTGCTCTACCAACTAGCCGACGGGACCGGCGGGTTTGTCATTGTCAATACCAATGACCTGCTTGGTGGCTTGGAAAAGATTGCCAAGGATCAGTCCCAGTATTACGTTCTCGGCTACAGGCCAGCCGAGTCACTGGAGGGCAGCTGTCACACGCTGCGCGTCAAGGTAGACCGCGGCGGGACTATTGTGCGGGCGCGCAGCGGCTACTGCAACGTTCGCCCGCGGGATCTGCTGGCGGGAAACCCCATCGAGAAGGATCTGGAGAGTCACGCCACCAGTGAACTTGCGGGAAATGTTACCGGCGCGATGCGGGCTCCTTTCTTCTACACTTCTCCGAACACAGCGCGGATCAACCTGGCGATCGACATTCCCGCACAAGCGATAACGTTCGAAAAGGTGAAGGGGAAGCAGCACTCCGCGGTCAACGTGCTGGGGATCGCTTACAAACCGGATGGCACAATCGGAGCGCGCTTCAGCGATACGGTGAACCTCGACTTCGACGGTAAGAAAGAAGTGGAAGCATTCCAGAAGGCGCCCTTCCATTACGAAAACCAGTTCGAAGTGGCCTCCGGTCAGTACAACCTTAAAGTAGTGTTCAACTCGGGCAGCCAGAGTTTCGGGAAGCTGGAAGTGCCACTGGTGATTGATCCCTATGACGGCAAACAGTTCAGCTTGAGTGCCCTGGCTCTGAGCAACGACCTGCACCGCGTCGCTGACGAGCCGTCGGGCATGGACGCGGACCTGCTCGAAGATAAGAAGCCGCTGGTGGTTCGAGGCATGCAGATTGTGCCCTCCGCCACTAACCATTTCAAGAAAACAGACAACACAGCGATCTACGCGGAAGTCTATGCGCCATCGCTGGTCAGCGCCAATCCGCCTAAGGTGGGGATTGAACTCAGAATCGTGGATCCCAAGACCAAAGAGCAGAAGATGACGACAGGGGTGCTCAGCGTGGCTGCTGCGATAGAACCGGGCAGCCCCTTGATCCCGCTTGGTCTCAAGCTGCCGATCGCTTCGCTTACTCCCGGTTCCTATCAGGTGGAGCTGCGGGCGCTGGATTCAGCAGGAAACTCAACCGGAGTCCGCTCGGCGGACTTCGAAGTGGAATAGATTCCAACGATGGCGATGAATCCAAGGGTATGACATAAGGATTGAACACGAACAAGACGACGGCGATACCCGCCGTGAGCCTTAAGGAAAGGCTTGTGGTCTGATTCGCCGACGCGGTCAAGTGCGAGACTGCCTAGCGGGTACAGCTAAGGTAGCGCGCCACCGTGAAGACGGTGAGGGAAGATTGCCGACCTCATATGAAACGTTTCAATATCGCCGCAGGCGCCCGACTGTCAAGAAGAAAAGGGTTGAGAGATGGGGATCTTCGCTGAAAAGAAAAGCGCTCCGTGCGAAGCTTACCATTCGTCCCGGGAAAAACAGGAACGCTAGCGGAGTCCCATCGTTTAGGGCCACAAACAGAATTCTCGGACTACTCCGCATCCTGAACACAGCGGAAACCAATCCCGCCGGAACGATCCAGGCTCGGCGCCGTCAGCAGGAGTTTGCCATGCTCGCTGAGCTTATAGGCTTGCGCGAAATACCATATTGAGCCCTGCGGCTGATAGTATTCACCGCCGCGCAGAATAGCGCTGCGCGTGTGCTCGTCCGTGAACTCCTCTGTCCATTGCCACACATTGCCGACGAGGTCCATCACGCCGAAAGGACTCTTGCCTTGCGGATGCGCATCCACGGCATCTGGCCCACGCATCGTGCGATTCTTATCCGGCACGGGCACCCCACTTGCGTTCCAGTCATTCCCCCAGGGATATACGCGGCCATCACTGCCTTGCGCCGCGTATTGCCATTCCCATTCATGCGGCAGGCGCTTGCCAGCCCAGGCCGCATAAGCCCGCGCATCTTCTAGAGAAACCCAGGTAACAGGTTTATTGTCCCAACCAGCGGGAAAGCTTCCGTCTTTCCAATCCCTGAGGAAGTTCCGGTCATCCGGCGGGTGATAGTGCGTACTGTCCAGGAACTTCTTGAATTGCGCGTTGGTGACTGGATACGTGTCAATCCAGAATGACTTCACCTGCATGGGGTGTTCGTGGAAGCGCCGCGGAGAATCTTCCCAGGGATATTGCACGTCCACGCCGATGTCGTCGTACCCTTCGATCTCAATTCCCTGCACTTTGAAGACAAAGTTCCCGGCAGGAATCCTCACCATGCCGTCCGGAGGTGCTGAGGGAGACTTAGTTCCAGCTATCGGTACGATCTGCTGGGGCAATACGGTCCACTCATGCGAATAACTCGCCAGTGGTTTGGCAGTCATCTGTTTCATCTTCGACATGAGTGCCTGAATGGCCGTATCCGGAGCCGTTTTCGCAGCCAGCAATGCACCGTACCCATGCGCTTCTATCGCGAAGCTGAGCACGACCTTGCCCTTCGGATTCCGTTCCGGCTTCAGTTCCGTCCCATGATAAAGATCGAAATAGCGCATTCCCTCTTCTGGCTGAACTTCGATCTCGTGACCTTCGACGTCATACTCGTTGCGATTCACGATGGTCCAGACTGTCTGGTCATTCGAGGGCCAACGGCTGGCAAAAATTCCGTAGCGAAGCATCGGCGTGAGCGGTTCCCATTCGCTGCTGGTAAGGAATGGGGCAACGGCCCGCTCGATGGTAGCGACTCGGCGAGTGGCTTCAGCGTCGCGCGGAGTAATCCCGTTCCAGATTCCCCAAATGTTCTCCCAGCTCTCCCAGCCGACGCCATTGAAGAAGGCGAACTGGAGATCGTTGGTTTTGTCGCGATTCCAGCGATCTGAAATATTCACCAGGTGGCGCGGTTCCAGCCACTTGTACTTGTCAACCATGGGAACAAACGGAAAGTTGTATTGCCCCCAGGTCATGACATTCCACGCCAGGGCCTCATCGGAAGGTCCGTCCTCCGGCTCGAAGGCCAGCGGATGTCCAACCTTATCGGCAGCCACTGAAAAGGCAAGCGGGACTCCATCCTGGGTATCGCCGTTGATGCCATCGGCTCCGACTTCCGCCATCAATTCAGCAATCGCCCGCGGCCAAGGTTGGCCAGGATCGCGGGTGCCCTGGTCCCACATCATCATGGGAAACAATACACGCACGCCACGTTTATGAAAGTCAGCGATCATCTGCCGCACTCCCGCAATCCCTCCTGGCATGCTGCGAATCAGATCGTGCTGATTCCGGTCGTCGATGCCCATATTCGGATAGGTCGGCCAGATCAGCACGGCGTCGATGCCTCCGTAGCGTTTTTCCAGATCATTGAGATACCGATCGACGGTGTAACGGTGGGCAACCGGGTCATAGAAATAGCGGTCCTGCACCATCATCTGCGGCTGGAAAAAACTGGAGTGCGTCCACTTCAGAGCGGGCATGTCGTAACGCGACCCATCATAGCCAATGCGAATCAAGCGCTCGCTGCGCCAATGCCGAATGTCAGCCAGCCACGTATCATGATCTTCCTGAGTGCAAGTTTTCCATCCACCGTCGTACGCCGCCTTCATCAACAGACAATCGGGCGTGGGAATCTGCTGGTGGTCGGGTTCAAAATTCGTATCCTGCGCGCAAGCCATGCTGGAAAAAGCCACTAGACTCGTAAGGACAAGTTGCTTCACTTTCAGCTTCATGAGTGCCATCCTGCGGTTCTCTCTAGAATTAACTGCCGGAGCTTGATTTTGAGCAACTTTCCATCCGGAGTATCACCAGGAAACTCCCAAATATCACTCCATCTGGAGGCTGCTGTCTCGCGTGCCTAAGTTCGGCGGCGGGAGCGGTCGCTTATCTTGGAGCGAAATGAAAGATGACGGTGGCTTGCGGATCGATTCCGGGTGCAGTCGCCGGCACCTGCACACGGACCTGAGCCTTCTGCCCACTTGTCTTCTCAAGCTCCGCGCCTTCCACGGAAGAAATTTGACCCGGGTTCCAGGCGGAGAGCTCGTAAGTTTCTCCCGCCGCACCGGAGAGTTGGAGGCTTAAAGCATCCCGGTTGGGCGTCCACGATTCGGAAAGCACACGCAAGCCATGGCTTGTACTCCCGAGGGCTGGAAGAGTCGCCGACTCGCTCAGGGCAAAGTCGTGCTTAAACCGAATCTCGACGACATTGCGGCCGCCGGTAATCGGGATGTTCACGATAACATGCTGATCCGATGAATTCGGTTCCGTGTGAATCGGCAGCGCGCGCCCATCGAGTCGAACCGCCTCAACTTTGGCGCGCAAACTCAATGCTGGCGAGAACTGCAGAGAACAGCGTCCCGTGCCGGTAGATTGCACTTCTAACCGGATATTGTCGGGCACCCGTTGATAATTCAGATTCAGTACCAACCCGCTGAGGCGCACATTATTGACGGAAAACGAACTCCAGTCCGCTGGGACGTGAGGAACAAAATCCAAGTGACAAGCGCTAGCGTCGGTTTGCAAGCCAAACAGGCCGCTGAGCAGAGGATTGACCACCATAGCTGCCGACCAAATCTGGTGGGGCGATCCCGTCGCCAGCGTCTGATAGTACTTCCCGGAAAGAACCTCGGCGACGTGGCCGAGCGATCCGTCGAAGGTCAGCAATGCGTTGGCCCGCAAGTTAGAGTAAGCAGGAAGCGCGCGATGATAGCGGTACTCCCCCACGGAAGCCCAGCCGGTAAACAGCGGCCACACCGTTCCGAAATGGTATCCGCCGGGATCGTAGTTCGGGTCGTGCGAAGAAATAATTCGCATGCCCCAGTCGGTCTGATGGTCGGGGCCCGCGAGTTGCCGAATCATGCTTCGAGCCCGATCTTCGTCAAGTTGCGTGAACCACATCGGCACTGCAGCCAGGACACTCGCCGTCTCAACCCGTTTTGGATTTGCATCTTTGCTGTTCGCATCAAGGGCATAAGCGTAGATTTGTTTTTCTTGGGACCAGAAGACTTTATCCAAAAGCGGCTTTTGCCGTTCGAAAGTCTGCGCCAGCTGCTGGCCGAGATCTTCCTTGCCCAGAAGATGAGCGAGGTGCGAAAGCGCGCGCAGGGCTTCAAGTCCCAGCGATGCCTGATAAAGCTCAACCCTCACCGGATAGAGCGGTCCTCCTTCGACCCAGCCATGGCCTACGCCGACGTTCTGGGCTAGTCCCTGCGCATCGTAGGTGGATTGGAGAAATCCATACGCTCTCCAAAGGTTGTCCCATTTCTCCCGGGCGAAGTCAGTGTCGCCGCTGCGCGTCACGTAATCGTTCGCAGCAATAATGAAGAGGGGCGTGGCGTCTGCAGAGGCGTAGGCATACGGTGTGTTCTTGAACCAGTCCAGAAAACTGGCGCTTTGCGAGACTTCGTGAGGGACCTTACCGTCCGCCCGCTGATACTTGCTGAGGAATGCCAAGGCATTGCGCGCAGTGGAGAAGTCGCCAACCGCATCGAGCGCTAGAGAAGTCCACTCCGCGTCCCGGCCAAAGAACCACCCGAAACCAGGGCGGTGGTCGTCGCTTGATGTGTCGAATCCGGCCGCCAGGCCCTCGCCCAAAAAGGGGTTCTGCACGACGCCCTGCAACATGCTCACCTTTGCCCAGTCGTACGCTCGTTCGATTTGCGCATCGGGGAGCTGAAGGCTTACAGTGCGGGCCAGGTAATCCCGGTAATACTCAGCAGAACCGTGCAGCAATCCCGGATAGTCCTTCGCCAGGTGCGCGTAGAGGCTTGCCATCGGATTCAGGCCTGTGAAAGACGCGGCAATCACGATGAGCTTCGTCTCCATACCTTTTTCGGTCGCACTTAGCCGAAAAGAGTCTTGGCGAGAATGGGAGTAGTTGGTGGAGTATTCTTCAGAGGTTCGGGTGGCGGATGGAGAGCCGACCAGGGCGTCAAACTTCCCCGCCGCATCTCCGAAATGGAAAGCGCGCAGGGCCGGATCCCAGTCTCCGCCTGCATCTCCCACGGTGCCCGGCCATTCGAGCTGAAAATCACGTTCAAAGATAGCCTCAATCTCCAGAGGTCCACTCGTATCGACGTCGAAGGCGATTACGGCGCCCGGCTCATGCACCGGGACAAACAAAGTTTCGCGCACGGAAAAAGTGTCCCCGGTATAGACGATCGTGCTCGACTCAGGACGAACAATCAAGGTTCGCGCCAGGGTTTCCGCGGGCACGATGGTGCCATCCACATGAAATCGCAGATGGAAAGCGTTCACAATTTTCAGCGGATACACCCACGCCTCGAGTGTTCCTTGTTCATTCCCGAAGATCCCGGCGCGAGTGCCAACGGCCGAGACAAACTCCCATGATCGAATGGGTCGAGAGAGTTCCAGGGAATGCTCCGGCTCCCCGGCAAATGTGAGCGTGCATATGAAGAGCACACTGCAAGATAAGAAAACTCCAGCCAGAGGTCGCGATCTTCGCCGAAAAGGGCCGCGGCAGTAATTCATGATTTCACCAGGACTCGTGTTGCCAAGCGAAGTATAAGCCAAGGCGTGAAATGTTTGAAAGCTTTCAAATTCGGATATTCTTGGGGAGAACTGTTGCGCCAAACGGTCAAGATGGAGAGCAATGTCTGTCGAACGCCTTTATCGCTTGACACTCGGAACAGACTTGCCGCACCATGACACGTTGTTTTGAAGCGTTTCAACTGAAGATCGTTTCCAGATTCGCAAACGTGAGGAATTCATAGGCGGTAAGGGATGTCCCCGTCAGTGAGAAAAGTACGGGGGCGTCAAAAAGGAATACGGCCATGCATCTAAAGCCTTGGTCATGGGGTTTGCTGTGCGTTTGTTTTCTTTCCGTGCGCCTCTTCGCGCAGTCTTCCGGGTCCTTCACTGGCACCGTTCTCGACGATACTGGAGCAGCGATCGTCGGGGCTGAGGTTTCGGTTAGTGATCCCTCCACCGGTTTTCGCCGGACCACCGTTACCAACGGGGACGGTAACTATTTCGTCGGCGGCCTCGGGGCCGGGACTTACAACGTCACCATCACGGCCCCCGGCTTTCAGAAATATGAAGCCCGCAAAGTGATTCTCCGCGTCGGAGAAAAACTCAGAGTGGACACCAAGTTGGTTATTGGCAAAGTGACCAGCGAGATTGTCGTGGAGGGAAACGCGGCCGGCAAGGTCGAGACCCAGTCCTCTGAGATGGCCGGTACGATAACCGGGGAACAGATCAGCCAACTGGAGTTGAACGGCCGGGATTTCACCACGCTCATCAAACTTGTCCCGGGAGTGAGCGATCAAACCGGGCAGGATGACGGAACCGTTGGACCGAACGGCAGCGTGTCTTATGCCGTCAACGGCGGCCGCACCGAGTTCAACAATTGGGAGATTGATGGTGGCGAAATTCTTGATAGCGGCAGCAACGCTAATATCAATGTCTACCCTAACATCGACGCACTCGCTGAAGTTCGAGTCCTGACTTCGACCTACGGCGCGCAGTACGGTCGCAACGGATCCGGGACCATTGAGGCGGTGACTAAGTCCGGCACCAATAAGTTCCACGGCGAGGCCTTCGAGTTCATTCGTAATGCCGCCTTCAACGCCCATAATTACTTTGACTTGCCGGGACAGGCGAAGACCTACTACAACAAGAACGATTTCGGATACATCCTGGGCGGACCCATCAAGAAGGACAAACTGTTTTTCTTTTGGTCCCAGGAATTTCGCCGGGAAAATGTTCCGTACGTCTATAACAACCCCACCGTATATATACCGACCGCCGCGGAGCGTGCGGGGAATTTCAACGATGTATGTCCGGCTGCTGGCACTGTTTTTGCAAGAGTAGTTTCTACTCCCGCTATTCCCAATGAAGTGGTGAACTACAACTGTCCCGCATACGCCTTAGTTGGTCAGGATAATCAAGGCAATAATCTGTATGTTGGTTTTCCCAACAACACGCTTCCCTCCAATCTCCTGGATCCTGTCAACACCAATCCGCTGGTTGCAAATATTCCCCTGCCGAATGACGGACATAACTTTGTCGGAACGTTTGCTGCGCCCATCAATTGGCATGAGGAACTGATTAGGGTCGACGATAACATCAACTCCAAACTGCGGGCGAACATGCGCTTTATCCACGATTCGTGGACGCAGGACTTTCCAATTTCGCCCTGGTCGGGTTCGAGTGTGCCGGCGATCGGCGGGACGCTGCAGGGTCCCGGTGTTAGCGTGGTGACGAATTTGACGGCTACGATGTCTCCCACGTTGATGAATGAGTTTGTCTTCAGCTATGGGGCCAATCACTTGCATCTTTTCAATACGGGAAGCGGCTGGAAGCGTCCAGCGAGCATGACCATGACCGGGATTTTCGAAAACGGCTTTAACGGAACGATTCCATCGTTTGGTGTTGGCGGCCAGGGCAACTTCCAATTCAGCGTCGATCCAGGCTACTTGCCCTGGAATAACTCGAACCCTACTTACGCCTACCATGACACGTTGACCTGGACCAAAGGAAAGCACAACATCCAGTTCGGAGCCTACTTCGCGGCTATTCAAAAGAACGAGATGGCGGGAGAGGAGCCGAATGGAAGCCTGGGCTTTTACTCGGATCCATTTACTGCCTACAATCAGACCAACAATTCTGGAGGGCCGTTTTCCAGTACGGGCGATGGTTTCGCGGATTTGTTGTTGGGATATGTCAATTCTTTCGCTCAACCCAACCAAAACCTGAAATATTACGAGCGCTACAAGGTCTTGGAACCATTTGTGCAGGATGATTGGCGAGCAACTAAGAGGCTCACACTGAACCTCGGTGTTAGAGTGAGCCTGTATGGCAGTTATTACGAGCGGTATGGTAACTCTTACAATTTCGTGCCATCTGCCTACGTCGCAGCCAGTGCCCCCACGTTTAATCCGGACGGGTCATTGAATTTTGGCCCAGGACAAAGCGTCTACAACATGACCGGAATGGTGCATTGCGGTTATAACGGAGTGCATCGAAGTTGCATGTCCGATCATTTATTCAATCCAGCGCCCCGCATCGGTTTCGCTTTTGATCCGAAGGGGGACGGAAAAACGGCGATTCGCGGGGGCTACGGTATCTTCTTTGAACACGCCAACGGAAACGACGCTAACACCGAGTCGCTGGAGGGGAACCCTCCGGGCATCATCGCGCCCGTGCAATTTTTCATATCGGGCTACACCAATCTTGGCGGTACATTGCCCAATGGCGGGCCGGAACTGTTCCCGTTGGGCGGCGGCGTAAGCCAGTTGACCTCAATTACCAACGTGACGCAATGGCCTTACGTGCAACAATACCATCTCGATATTCAGCGTGAATTGGCTCGCAATACTCTGTTGACCGTGGCTTATGTGGGCAGCAAGGGAACTCATCTTTCACGACAACTCGATCGCAATCAGCTTCATTCCGTTCCCGCCAACCAGAATCCGTTCATTCCCAGGAACCAGATCATTACAGGTGACATATGTGACAATGATGCGTTCTCAGATGGAACTCCAGTCACCGGTCAGGCTCTTCTCAATCTCAACGTCGCCTGCGGCAACGTAGATACAGATATGTTTCGTCCCTATCAGGGTTACGACTCGATCTATGGCATCATCGGGGGAGCGAACTCAAGCTATAATGCGCTGCAAGTGTCAGGCAGGCGGAATGCTGGTGGACTTCAGCTCACGCTCGCGTACACTTACAGCCACTCGATTGACGATTCTTCCGATCGCTATGACGCTACATTTGTCGATTCCTACAATCTGAATGCCTATCGCGCCAGTTCCGACTATGATCAGCGCCATATCTTCACAGTCAGCTACATCTACAATTTGCCGATTTTCCAGCATGCAAAAGGCTTGACGGGATCGATGCTCGGAGGCTGGCAGGTATCGGGCATCACGACGGCTCAGACGGGAGAACCGGCCAGCATTATTAATGGCGGCACCTATGACAATGCTGGAGTCGGGAATAGCGTAGGTTCGGGCTCCTTCGCCGATCTGGTGGGAGATCCGCACGGCCCCAAACCTAGCTTCGCCCAGGTGCCGGGCATTGTGTACGGTCCGTTGCTCTACAATCCCGGAGCTTACTCGCAACCCACAGGTCTCACTTTTGGCGATTCGGGCCGCAATTCTCTGATCGGGCCGGGCCGTCTCAATTTCGACATGGGATTGTTCAAGCACTTCAAAATTGGGGAGTCGAAGGCAATTGAGTTCCGTGCCGAGGGGTTCAACGTTTTCAACCATCCGCAGTGGACCGGCGTAAATAACAATTCTTGTGGATACACGGTGAACTCGGGTTCTGACGATTGTGTGAATGGCAACAGCGAGTTCGGCTTAGTTTCCAGTAATTTCCTGCACCCCAGTGGGGCGCATAACGGACGCATTGGAGAGTTCGGCTTGAAGATTATTTTCTGAGCAACGCCGGCCATGGAGTTGACGCAGACAAGAGAAACGTCCGCGGTCGGAATGCCGCCCACTCTAAATGTCCCTCGGTCGACGCGAGCCCGGCTCTCGCCTGAGACGACTTCACTAGTCTGGAATCCGGGATCCGTATCAGAAACAGGCTATTCCCAGTGATTGAGAAAGGAATCAGAGGACTCTGCCCTATGCGTTCGAACTATTGCTCTGTCTTGGCATTGTTGGCTTGCACGTTATACCTGACGCTGTTCTCCTCCGCCCAGCGTTCATCTTCAAAGCGAGAGGATTCCCGGGATGAACTGCGAACCAGCTTTGAGAATCCTCCCGCTTCAGCTCGTCCCATGGTGCGATGGTGGTGGCCGGGAGGAGACGTCACCGATGAAGAGATCGCGCGAGAACTGCGAATTATCAAGGATGCCGGCCTGGGCGGAGTGGAAATTCAGTCCTTCAAGGATGGACTGAATCCTAATCCGACAGGCGAGGTGGCTCGTCGCGTAGACAGCTTTCTAACGCCAGCCTGGTTCAATCGTGTGAAGTATGCGATTGAAGAAGGCGGCCGGCTTG
Source organism: Candidatus Sulfotelmatobacter kueseliae (assembly GCA_900290255.1). GTDB lineage: Bacteria > Acidobacteriota > Terriglobia > Terriglobales > Acidobacteriaceae > Sulfotelmatobacter > Sulfotelmatobacter kueseliae. The sequence continues at coordinate 47,428 of OMOD01000007.1, read as the reverse complement.
GTCTCGACGTGGATCTGACGTTTGGTTCGGGATGGCCCTTCGGCGGTCCCTACATCCCGTTGGAGCTTGCCTCGCAGAGGTTGAGCTTCCATCAGATCGCTCTTACCGGCCCCTCCACTTTCGCCGGCCCGTTTCCCGGGGCCCCGCTGAGGGCGGGTGAAAAACTCGTGGCCGTGGTCGCGGCGCCTGGGTCTCTGCCTTCCTATGGAAAGAGAAAAATACAGGAGTTTTCCGATTCTCCTCCCATCGATACGGTTATCGAATCGGGGAAAATCGATGTCGCATCCGCGATCGTACTGACTCCGCAGATTGCTGAGGACAATAGTCTGAAGTGGGAGGTGCCGGCCGGGCAGTGGGTGCTGTTTAGCTTCATTCAAGCTCCGACCTTGCAAAATGTGGAAGGGGGCGCGGGAATTGGCACACAGTGGGTCCTCGACCATCTGAAACGACAGGCCCTTGACAAGCACATCGAGGCGGTGGGCGAAGCGGGAAAGAAATACTTTGGCGCAGACTTTGGCAAGTCGTTGCGGGCAATCTTTTGCGACAGTCTGGAAGTTAGTGCTGAAAGCATGTACTGGACGGACGATTTCTTAGCCGAGTTTCAGAAACGCCGAGGCTACGATCTCACTCCCTACCTCCCCTTAGTCAAGCGTCCGGGAGAGAGCGATCCTGGCGAGGAGTATCCATCGCTTCCGGTTTTCGACGCTCCGGAAACCGGGGAGCGCGTGCGGCACGACTATTGGCTGACGGTCTCCGACTTGATGATTGACAACTTTTATCAGCCCCTGATCGACTGGGCGCATAGCAATCATCTCAAGGCTCGCATCCAGGCACACGGAGCCCCGGCCGACCTTCTGCGAATTTACGGCCAGGCGGATTTCCCGGAAACCGAGGTCCTGTACGCGGACGGGAGTTACGATTTCTTGAAGTTAGCCTCGTCCGGCGGACATCTGTTCGGCAGAAACGCCATTTCCAGCGAGACGTTCGTGTGGCGGGACCACCCCTACGAGACAACGCCCGAATTGATGAAAACTACCGTCGACGAGCTGTTCACAGCGGGTATCAATCGGATCATCTATCACGGTTTTCCCTACGAATACATGGACCGCCCCGAGCCCGGCTGGTTTCCTTTTTCGACTCAGTATGAGCTCGTCTACACTTTTTCCTCGCTTCTGAATTTTCATAATCCTTTTTGGCCGTACCTGAAACCATTGAATGACTATATGGCTCGGGTGCAGACGCTTTCGCAATCGGGGCACAGCGTTTCTCGTGTGGCCTTATACTCGCACCGCCTCTATTACCCGAGCTGGATGCCGACTGATGAGGACTATCCACTTGAGTATTCGCTGATGGCGAACGGCTATAACTTCGACTTCATCAACGAAGATACTTTGTTGCACCATGCAACCGTCGAAAATCACGAACTGAAAACTCCCGGCAATGCCTATCCCTCTTTAGTGCTGCGTAACGAGACTCGGATTACCTTGCAATTGGCCAAGAAGCTCGAAGAGTTTGCCCGGGCGGGATTGCCCATCGTGTTCGCCGAGCATATGCCCGCGGAAGAAGTTTCGTTCAAAGACTATGAGAGCCACGGACAACGAATTCGGCAGATCATGCAGGAAATCATCGGCAGCCAGAAGGACGCAACCGCTAAATCCGCGACTGTTCAGGGGCGCGGAAGTGTTCGCTTTGTGGATGACGCAACCGCAGTCCGTGGGGTGTTACAAGCCGAACTGAAAGTGGGCCCAAACCTGCGGTTCGCTACTCCTGAACCGAGCATTTTCTTCCAGCAGTTTGACGCGGGGTCGACGAGCTTTTTCTTCTTTCGCAATCCCAAGGCAGAGTCCCAGGATGCGCGGGTGACGCTGGCTGCCGGCAGGCGTATTCCGCAGGTTTGGGATCCGTGGACGGGTGAGGTTACCGAAGCGCCTGTGTACCGCTCCGAGAGTGGCAGTGTGACGCTCGATATCCATCTCAATCCCTATGGGTCCGAGCTGATTGGCCTGGCAGAATCTCGGGAAGGAGAGCACGCCGTGCGTACGAACTTTCAAAGGATTGAACATACCTCAGACGGTCTCTTCGGCGTGGCCACCGAACCCGGAACCTATCACACGGAATTCGACGACGGAAAAGGCAAGACTTCATTGGTTTCGCCAACAGAGATTCCACTGGCTTTGACTCTCGGGCCGAACTGGGATCTCAACTTGGTGGGAAACGATAAAGACGGAAAGGAATGGAGCGAACGAATTCATGCGGCGCCTCTGCGGGATTGGAGCCTGTCGCAAAACTTGCGTTACTTCTCCGGACACGGACACTACAGCCTCGACGTCCAGGTCGCGGAGCCCTATCTGCGCCCCGGGTTGGCACTCGAACTGGACCTCGGAGAAGTCCACGATGTAGCCGAGGTCTGGATTAACAACAGGAAAGTCGCTTCCTTGCTCATGCGACCCTATCGTGTGGATGTCGCCCCATACCTGAAAGCCGGCAGCAACCATTTTGAGATCGTAGTGACGAATACCCTCCGGAACCGCCTCGTGGGCGATGGGATGAGCGGTGACCCCCACTTTGTGATGTTCCAGCGTCGTGTGTTCTTCATGCCGTCGGGAATGATAGGTCCGGTACGCCTTCTGCCGGAAGCTAGAGTCAAGCTGCAATGAAAAACCGGCAAGCGACGGAGAATCTGTAGCCTCCGCCTTGGCCGGCAGTTCCCGATTGATTCGGCTGAGACCTTCCAGCTTCTCGGCCGGGCTCGGCACCTCGGTCTCGACGAAAAGAAGGCCGCTTATAATGCAGTGGGAAGACTGAGGTCGAGAAACTGAGCGGCTGGACTGATGAAGCAACGGCGTTCAAAGGAGCGGCTGTGAACCGGTGGCCACTCTTGATGGGTGCCATGAGGCCGCTCTTGTGCCTGATGCTTGTGGTTTCGCCAGGGCAGCAGTCACGGACTGTGGACCCGCCAAGAAGCCCCATACACTTCACTCCGCGTTCCATTCCTTTCTCGCTCGATAGTTGCGAAACCGCCCAGCGCCACGCACCGGAAACAATGGCCGGCGGCGTGGCCGTGTTTGACTACGACAACGACGGCAATCTGGACATTTTCTTCACTAACGGCGCGGACATTACCACGCTGAAAAAAGACTCGCCCAAATATTCGAACCACCTTTTTCACAACAATGGCGACGGTACCTTCACCGACGTTACCGAGAAAGCGGGCCTTGCCGGCACGGGGTACGACATCGGCGTGGCCATCGGCGATTATGACAACGACGGTTACGAAGACATCTTCGTCGCGGGCGTGTACCGCAATACTCTGTATCACAACAATGGCGACGGCACCTTCACCGATGTCACCGAAAAGTCCGGTCTCGCCCGGATTGACAAGGAGTATGGCCCACTCTGGTCGGTTGGCGCGGCATGGGTGGACGTGAACAACGACGGGTTGCTCGATCTTTTCGTCGTTAATTACATGAGCTGGAATGTCAACAAGGAGCCGCCGTGCACCTTTGAAGGCAAGGCTGAATATTGCCATCCAAAGTTCTACAAGGAACTGCCCAACCAGCTCTTTCTGAACATGGGCAATGGCAAGTTCGTGGATGTCTCGGCGGAATCCGGGATTCGCGCGCACCCCGGCAAGGGCATGGGCGTAGGCGTAGCGGACTACGACGGCGACGGGCTGCCGGATATTTTCGTCTCCAACGACAAGCTCTTCAATTTTCTGTTTCACAACAAAGGCAATGCTCGATTTGAAGAGGTTGCCTTTGAAGCGGGCGTCGCGCTGCCCCAGCACGGCAATCTCATTTCCGGGATGGGCGTGGACTTCAAGGATCTGAACAATGACGGCTATCCTGACATCGTCATCGTCGCCCTCGATAACGAAACCTTCCCTGTATTCCAGAACGACGGCAAGGGCGGATTTGTGGAGATTACGTCACGGACCGGGATGACTGCCCTCAGTAACCCCATGTCGGCATACAGCCCCAACATCGCCGACTTTGACAATGACGGATGGAAGGATATCTTCGTTTCCCGCGGACATGTGCAGTCGCCCAACATGGCCGGCCGTTCACAGATTGATCAGCCCAACACAGTCTTCCGGAACCTGGGCGGCAACAAGTTCTCTGCCTTGACGGAGGAGGCCGGCTTCACTGCCCTGCCACCCAAGCGCCACCGTGGCGCTGCCGTCGGCGATTTCAATCATGACGGCAAACTCGATGTCGTGGTGACCGCACTCAGCGCGCCCGCTGAGATTTGGATGAACGACAGTCCCGATGGCAATCACTGGCTGGAACTTGCGCTCCAAGGGACGAAGAGCAACCGCGATGGCATCGGCGCGAAGATCAAGATCGTCGCTGGAGGACGAACCCAGTTTGATCAGGTGAGCCATGCCGCCGGCTACGCCTCCTCCAGTGCCGGCCCGGTTCACTTTGGCCTGGGGACGGCCAATGTGGCCGATGAGATCGAAATCCGATGGCCGTCAGGCACGAAGCAGGTGCTCAAAGACGTCCCGGCGGATCGAGTGCTGCACATCAAAGAACCTAAGAGCTCCTGAACAGAACCCTATTCGGCAATTACCGGCACCAATATTCCCCACGCACAGTTGTGATGGCGCTACGAGCGATTCATTCCGGCTCGGCCGTCAACCCGGGATTCGGTATCTCTTCATCCCCTTTTTTTTCGCGGGCTGCATTCATCATCCGGTTGTAGGTGTCGAATTCCGCCTTGGCCTTCTCCCGCTGTCCCATACCTTTCAGTACCAGGCTTCGAAGTAGGTGGGTGGTATAGTCTTCCGGGTCGATCTTTTGCTCCGCGTCGATTTCCGCCAGCGCTTCCTGATACCTGCCCAACCGGTTATAAATCCTGGCCAGTCCCAGATATGAGGTGGCCAGTTTGGGATCCAGTCGCAGAGCCTGGCGATATTGCTTCTCAGCTGCGGCGTCCTGCTGCTGGAGCGCATATGTCTCACCCAATTTGTCGTAGGCGTATGCATCATCTGGCTTGCTTTCAATATCCTCCCTCAACTCCTCGACGGCGTGCTCGTAATCATGCTGGCGCAGGTAGTAGAGCCCCAGGTAGTAGTGAAGAAAGGGGAGCTTGGGATTCTGCTGCGCTGCCCGCTCCAGTTCCAGGATTGCCTGATCATCCTCCTCGCGGTTCAAGTGGGTCCGGGCCATGATCAGATGAAACTCCGGAGTATCCCCTCCTACTTCCACCAGCCGCGACAGCGCCCGCTCGTCCAGTTCTTTGCGCTGGGCTTTGTGGGCGGCAATGCACAGCACGTAAAGATAGCTGAAGTTAAACGACTGCTGTCTCCACAGCGGTTCGAGGGTATCGGCTGCCTGGGCCCAACGATCGTCGAAGAAGTAACACAGCCCCAGCAGGTACCGCGCCTGGGATGAGTCCGGCTGATCGTGCAGAACAGATTCGAACGGAGCAATCGCTGATCGAAAATCATTCTGCCGGTAGTAAGCCAGCCCGATGTTCAGCCGAATGCCGGCAATCGTCGGCGCCAGCCGTTCCGCGTGGCGAAGCATGTGCAGCGCCTGATCCCACTGCTTGCGCCGCATGTAAATGACGCCCAGGTTGGCATAGGCGCCTGCCGATTGCGGATCGATGGCCACGACTTTACGAAACGCACGCTCCGCCCGATCAAGATCGCCGCTGCCCAAGGCCGTTTCGCCGGCGATGAACAGTTCCTCCGGATTCAAACTGGTCTGTGCAGAACCGCGCCCTGAGCCTGTTTTGGCGGTGTCGGACGATTGCGCAGATGCTTCATGCGACCCGCACAATGCGGCTAAACTGGTAGCCAGAAAAAAGCGCGCCACAAAACGTCCCACGAGTCTCCCAGTTGACGCGAACTTTCGCAATGTCGTAGTGTCTGCCAGCAGGAGCCGAAATTCAAGCTCTCGGTGCACTTGCAGTTTCGTAAGGGAGCGCACTCTCCTTGGCAGCGCCTGTGACCCTTCGCAGGCGGAGCGGATGTGGGTTGCCCGGCCCTGAGGATTATTTGCTCTCTTGCGGTGCGCTACCGGCTCAAGGAAAGTTCGTTACCTTCGGCGTCACGCGAGGATGAATCGAGGTCGCCTCACCCGTGTCGTCGATCACATGGCTGATCCCGCCGTGCTCGCCCAACGCAACGGTGATCACGTCGTGGAAGCGCACCTCCGGGCTCTTCGGCGTCTCGATGGCCCGGGTCAGCACCACGTCCGGGAGTTCGAAAACGCTGTACACGCCCAGCCCCCACGCCTCATGACTCGTTACTCCTTCCGCCACCTTGTACGACGCCCATCCGTTCACCCCCGGGGCACTCGTATAGCTTGGTTGATTCGGAGGATCGTAAGGAATCTCGGACTGATAAAAATACGCCCTTCCGCCATTGCCGTTCCACAGAACCTGGAATTGCTGGTGATGCTCGACGAACAGGCCATAGATCGTGACCTCGTTTCCATTCACCACCAGCCCGTTCTCGCTGGTATTCAGGTCCCAGCCCACTCCGTCGCCGTGGTCCGCTCTCCAGATCCAGGTATGGTCGACCAGCGTGTCGTTGCTGTTGATCTTCAAGTTCACCTTGGCCCGGCCCACTCCCGCGCCTCCCACGCGAAAGAAAACATCGTTCAGCGTGATCGGGTCCAGCGCATGGCGCGCCCGACTTCCCTCGGGTCCCACCTCGAGCAACACCGGAGACTCGCTCGGCCCAGCATCGAAGAGCAGGCCCGCGATTTCGATCCCATCAGCATCGTCGGTCGTCATCGCCGCCGTGCCTTTTATCGGACGCAGCGTCGCAAACCCGAGCCCCAGCACGACCGTATGTGGCCGGGTGACGCGAATGGGAGCGGCCAAGTCGTAGATTCCCGGAGTAAGAATCAGATTCTTGCCCTGGGCAAGTTGTGCGTTGATCGTCGCTGCGGTATCGATATCCGGACGCGCAATATAAAATTGCGCGATCGGAATCGTCTCTCCCGGCGTTTCTCCAGAGCGCCAGGTGATGCCGATGCTGTCGTGGCGCAGCTCCGGAACCCGCACGCTGAATTCGCCCGCAGCGTTTACCTGCAGGAACGGCTTCTCGCGTACCACTGGCGCATGCGCCACCGTCGTGTACGGGGGCGAAGGCCATGCGCCGTCCGGAGGATCGACCACGCCGACAAACACCATGTTCCAGTTTGAGCCCGTCCAGCTTTTCCAGTCGCAGTTGCGCGAGATCCATTGCTGCTGGCTACCGGAGTCGACATTGCCGTCCACAAGCGAATCTGACATCCAGCCGCCGCTGGCCCAGCCGTGATGCTGGTGCAGCACCAGGTCGCCGCGCACATGCATGCGCCGCAGCGACACCGCCTGCGAAACCGCCCACTGCATGGTGCCGCCAGCCGGTGCGATCGAGATTCCTTCTGCAGCTCTCCAGAAGGTCGTGGTCGCGTTGTTGTGCGCATGACTCGCATCCGCGTGCATGTTGCCCGCAATCCTAGTCGCGTCGGGCGATGCCCCCAGCCCCATCACTTCTGTGTAGAAGCCCACCGGCACGTCGACGGAATAACTTCCGGGCAGGAACAGCAACGCATTCCGCTGCGGGCTAAACTCGTTGTGCTGCTGGATCGCATAGACGGCGTTGATCTGCTTCTGGATCGCCCGCGATGGCATCGACGGATCGAAGATCAGCACATTGGGTCCGAACTCTGGCTTCGCGCCCTTCGCTGCAAGCGCCGGCAGAGCAGCTGCCAGCAGCGCCGTAAGGCCAACCCGTCTCAGAAACCGAAGTGCGCGCCTACCAGACATAAGTCCCCACTGACTGTACTAACGCGAAGCAACAGCCGTGCCACAGTTCGCCAATGATAAGAGCAGAGCAAAACCGCGCCTGTCAACCCCAGCGCGGTCCCGGCGACGACTGCAACCATTGAAGCAGTAGATTGGAACGCTTGGCCGGATTCACTTCTCAATTGTCCTATTTGCTCGATTACCACGCGACCGACAGTGCGCTTTGACCCGCGCGACGATATCGCTACCCGTCGGAAACTGGGCGGCGTAATTTTCCGCTGGTTCACGGGAGCGGAAACCGGTGTTCAAACCGTTTTGTGTTATACTCACTATGACGCTTTTTCACGGTTTGCTCGTCACGCGGTGGTCAGTTCTTCGACCAGAATCATCTCCGCCTTTCCTGCCCTCCGTTTATTTTGCGTGAAATCCAACAATTGAATGTGAGCGGCATGACAGCTCTCGGCGTGTGTCGGAGCGCGTGATCACAAGCCCCTCCAGAAAGAAACAAATTCGAATGACCACATTTTCGGAACTGCCCTTGTCACCTGCATTGCAGCGGGGCCTGGCGGCAGCCCAGTTCACTAACCTCACACCCATCCAGGAAAGTGCGATTCCTCCCGCTCTTGAAGGCCGCGACGTGATCGGCACTGCTCAGACGGGCACCGGCAAGACATTGGCCTTTCTGATCCCGCTGATCGAGACTCTCCACCGAGAACCGTCGCGCCACACCACTGCGCTTGTGCTATTGCCCACGCGCGAACTCGCCATGCAGGTCCACGAGCAATACGAGCAACTGAGCAGCAAAGCCATGCCCAAGGCGGCTCTAGTCATCGGCGGCGTTTCGGAGAAGGCGCAGATTCAAGGTCTCCGTGCCGGCTGCGGACTAGTAATTGCCACGCCGGGAAGGTTGCAGGACCTGATGAGCCGCAAGTTCGCCGATCTGCGCTACGTCAAAATGCTCGTGCTCGATGAAGCCGATCGAATGCTCGACATGGGTTTCTTGCCTGCGATCCAGCGCATTCTCTCGGCACTCCCGCAGCAGCGGCAGACCCTATGCTTCTCGGCCACCCTGGAACAATCCGTTGCCGGATTGGTAAATGACTACATGCGCGAACCGGTGCGCGTGGCTTTGGGCTCGGTGCTCAAGCCCGCCGAGAGCGTACAGCTCAAAGCCTACGAAGTTCGACCGGGAGAGAAACTCGACGTTCTGCGTCAATTGCTCTATTCGGAAAAAGGGCAAACCCTGATTTTCACCCGCACGAAGCGTGGCGCGGAGCGCCTGGCCAATGAACTGGTTCGGGACGGCTTCGCCGCGGCTATGATTCATGGCGATCGCTCACAGTCGCAGCGGAATGGAGCGTTGAGCGGATTTCAGGAAGGCCGCTTCCAGGTGCTGGTCGCTACTGATATCGCATCCCGTGGCTTGCACGTGGACGACGTGGCCCATGTGATCAACTACGATCTACCCAAGATGGCCGAGGATTTTATCCATCGCGTGGGCCGCACCGGCAGAGCCGGGTTGCAAGGTCGCGCGTCAACCTTGGTCGCAGGAGCCGAAGTGCTGGAGTTGCGCCACATCGAGCGTAGTCTGCAACTAAGAATGGAACGCAAGCAAATTGACGCGGAGACAGCGGAACCACCGAGGCGGACTATTCAGAACACGCTCGTCTCGCGAACCTTGACGGCATTGCCCGGAGAAGTATTCGTCTAGCCTGCGGAGAGCAGTCGCCACAGGCGTTTACGCTCCGTCGGAAGTCGCGCATAACCCGTTTGGAATCAATAGGCCTTAGGAATGCGCTTTCATCCCCATGGGTAGGCCGCAGGACCATGGGAAGCCCGAGTTAACGTCCTCGATCAACCGCGCTATGCTCTCCAGTACAGAGTCTATTTAATATCGTTCAACGATATATTATTGGGTGACACAACCGCCGAACTCTCCCGGATGTCCAGCACAGATGCACTATTCCGCAACGAAGCCATAAGAGCGTTTCGCCGATTAGCCTGAAGTCTGCGTTCAGAAACCGGCCGCTTGCGACGAGGGCTCTCGACTGACCGTCGTGTGGAGGAATTGTTTGGAGCCGTACGCGCCTATGCCACGGTAGGCGGAATCTGCGCAGCGCTGCACGTGTGCGAAATGTATTCGGAAGTGAGCATCACTTAGACGTGAACCGGATCGAACTTCTGTTGAAAAGAAAGGACTTGGTGGGTTCGTTTGGCAAAATCGTCTTCTGAGCGATCTTTGGTGGGTCTCCCAAGAATGTCCCTCCAAAACGTGTCCCCCAGTCGCTACGTTCAGGAATCACGCCCTTCCGGTTCGCGTCTTCCCGTTTGCAGGACGCGCAGCATATCGATCGCTCGGTATAGGGCAGGTGTCAGTTCTCTCGTTCCCTCCTTTCCATTTGCAACTTGTGCAACGTTTCGATTGCACGGTAGAGATCGCGCTTCAGTGCTGATTGGTAGCGGGTCATGTTCGCAAGGGAATTCCCCAAGACAGCCTCAAACTCTAAGTGACCAGCGTTCTGGCTGTTGGAGTTTTGAGAGTTTTGAAAGGCGTTGACCACCTGGCCCTGAACAACTGCCGGGCCTCGCGACGCGCTGGAGTAACTCGTGTCTTTGCCAGAAACAGCCCGAACGACTAGACGCTCACAGTCCCAGCCTCTATTAAGCGGAAGATCGTGGCCGCTAATGGGCAGTTTAAGATCTTTGTGAAAAATGCTGCCCACGTGATCTGAAAGCTCTTGACGCAGCAAAAGTTCCTGGGCTTGAAGGCCCTCTGTAATTCCGAGCTTCCAGAATAGGGTAGCGATCTCCTCCACAAGAAACTTCTCGAGCAGCCCTTCCGGACTAAACTCTGTTTTGCAGACATGCTGCAGTTCCCGAAACTCCGCCCGTTGTTCGTGAGTGTCCAGTACCACGTTGCGCGCGAGTATGCCGTGTCGGAGAGCGTTGTTGCGTGAATGCGCCTTTCCTCGGTCGGTCCTAGGACCTTTGGAAGATTGCGCGTTCGCTTTATTGGCGGCTCGAACGGCGTCCGTCACTGTTCTCTCGTGTCTCATAACTGTTCTCCTTTGTTGCGAAATTTTGGGCAGGGCAGTTGCTCCGCCAGTCAGCCCGGTTCGGGGCCTCAGGCGCGAGTTGACCAGCCGTGGAGCGCCATACAACTAGTTCGCAGGAATTGAGAACTGATTCAGAGCCTTAGCAAGATGCGTTCGATGACACCTATCATCTGAAGCGTACTTATCTCATCGAAGGGTTACTTATCTAGGCTCTCAGGTATTGGCATACCCAAGAGGGATCGGCCCATTTTCGTGCCGACCTGCGGGTACTTTAGACCGGTTGCAACAGGCAAGTCAAGGATTGGAAGTACCTTCGCATCAATCGCTTAGTGACGCCATTTTTCGCAACCAACACGAGTTCGCCCATTGATGGCGAACCGCTTTCTCGCGTCGGTCATCAGTCCTTGACCCTAGTCTTCTGCTTGGCGACCAGGCGCTGCATGAATTTGGGCCCTTCCTTCTTGTAGGCCTCGACGCCTTCGTACAGCAGCATCTCACAGACTTGCGTGATGGTCCTCTGCTCCTCATCAGCAATCTGCTGAATGTCGCGCCGCAGTTGTGGGTTCACTCGGAATACCAAAAAACCTGTTCTCGCCACCTCTGAAATATAGCTTTGCAATCGGACTGTGAACAATACAAATCGCTATTGTGTAATACATGCCATACTTGTTATACTTGCGATACAGGAGGCGAAAATGAAGCACCCAGAGGGCCGAAAGAGCAAAACACCTTCCAATGACCAAGCAACGCGCAAGCTGCTTAGACAAAACATGAACATGGCGAAAAAGGCGCTCGGTGAAGCTTTAGCATCGCGGACCAGGGCTTGGCTGGAAACCTTGACGCGAGAGTTTAGTTTTTCACTAAAAGGCGGCGATCTCCAGATTATCAACAGCAACTGGTATGTAACGCACACAGGACTGCTACGGCTGGCGCGTCGCAAGAGATGCTGCGGTATCGATGTTGAGGCCATCGATTCGCTGTGTGATTCCGGGGCGAACCGCTTCGTCCTTAAGGCGAGAGTCTTCCCTGCCAAAGGCTCCTCCGGCTTCGTCGGCTACGGCGATGCGGATCCGTCCAACGTCTCCCCGCTAGTCCACGGCGCCGAGATGCGCGTAGCCGAGACTCGCGCCGTCAACCGAGCCTTGCGCAAGGCCTACGGCATCGGCATCTGCTCCGTCGATGAGATTGGCTCGGTTCCGACTCCGCTTGACAAGATTCCTCCACAAAACGCGAATGGAAACGGGAATGGCAGCGGCCCCAAAGTGCGGGACCGCCTCTGCCAGATCATCCGCCAACACAAGCTCGATCCCGAACTCGTCAAGGCCTACGCAGTCGACTTCTGCGGAACCAAGACCCTGCGCGATGCCACCCGCGAACAGGTGGAGAACTTCGTGCAGCAACTGGCCGACTGGGCCGAGAGAGACCGCAATGCCCTCGTCTGCCAGCTCAACAGCTATCTCGGCCAGAAAGAAGGTGCTGCATGAAACGCCAGATCACCGGCCTGCACGCCGCGGATCGCTGGGCCGCTGACCAGGTACCAGATGGCATATTCCTGGTTCGGGTGCAACGAGCCCGGTTTTGTCGGCAGGCACAAAAACCCTATTACAACCGCGAACAGGTGGAGAACTTCGTGCAGCAACTGGCCGACTGGGCCGAGAGAGACCGCAATGCCCTCGTCTGCCAGCTCAACAGCTATCTCGGCCAGAAAGAAGGCGCTGCATGAAACGCCAGATCACCGGCCTGCACGCCGCGGATCGCTGGGCCGCTGACCAGGTACCAGATGGCATATTCCTGGTTCGGGTGCAACGAGCCCGGTTTTGTCGGCAGGCACAAAAACCCTATTACACGCTCATCCTGGCCATTCTTGAGCCCCACAGGTTTGCCGGACAGGTTCTTTCCAGTCGCCTGTATTGCAACCCGAAAGCATTCTGGAAGCTGAACTGGTTCCTGCGCGACTTCGGCTATGACACCGAACTGCTCGGACGGGATGAGGTGGACGAGAATCAGCTCGTAGGCTTAAGCGGAGTCGTCAAGATCAGCCACATCATCTTCAACAACGCTTCCCTGCTCCGGCTCGACGGCTTTGCTCCTGCTGGCCGCTGGGGAGAACTTTCTCCGGCCAATCTGGACAACCCGAAGGTGGCTTGAAATGACTTACAGCTACACCCAGATCAGCCAATACCTCAGTTGCCCCCGGCGTTATCGCCATCGCTATCTCGACGGCTGGAAGGAGAAGGACACCCGGGCAGCAATGCTCTTCGGCCGCGCCTTCGAACAAGCCTTGGCTGCGCTTTTTCGCCGTGAGGATCCCGGAGCAGTCCTATTCGCCCAGTGGTCTGAGTGCCAGAACCAAGCCTTGCACTACTCCAACGGGGATTCTTGGGATCGCATGCTGCAGCAAGGAATCCTGCTATTAACCCGGTTCTGTCAGGACGACCGTGTCCAGATCCGTCAGCCTCGACACAACCTGCAGATCAAGTTCACCCGACCCGTTGCCGGAAACAACGACTTTGTCGCCTATATCGATGCCATCGGCCGACTCGACGGCCGGCGATGCCTGCTCGAGTGGAAGACCACTGCGAGCCGATACCCGGAAGAGCCTGAGGGGCTGCTGGCCTTGGATCCGCAACTGGTCTGCTACTCCTGGATGACCGGCATCGCGGAGGTCGCCCAGATCGTGTTTGTGCGCAGGCGACTGGTCGAGGTCCAGTACCTAAGAACCACAATCACCGACGAGCAGCGGCAAGAGTTCGGCCACTTGGTCGAGACCACGATCCGAAGAATCGAGTCGGCGGAGTTCCTGCCTTACAGTGGCATCCGTTTTCCCCAGAATCCTTGCAGCAGCCGCCCGTATGTGGGCCTTTGTCTTGGAAAGCAGGAGATGGTCGACGCCGCTCTCGTTCGGCGTCCAGGAGCAGAAGATCTTGGTTGGCTTGACGAGCTTACTTACTAGGGATCCGCCCATGCCGCCGAAGTTCACTCGCCGCCGCGCTCTGTTTGTCTTGACGAAGATCGACGAGATCTTGGCCTGGGAGCAGCACAAGGAAACCGAGCGTGACACCAAGTTCGTTGAACTGGGTCGCTATCTGTGCGAGGTACGGTCGGGACAGTACTGGCGGATGGAGAATCTCAAGTCCTTCGATGAGTTCCTGGAGAGGCGTTTTCCGGGGTCGCGGCGGAAGGCTTATTACCTGATGTCGATCCACGAGCACCTGCCGCCGCAGGCAAGAAAACAGCTGAAGGAAGTGGGCTGGACGAAGGGCCTGGAGCTAGCCAAGCTGGCCAGGAGGGACGGGCAGCACTTCGATTGTGCAACCTGGTTGCACAAAGCCCAGCAGATGCCCAAGGAGCAGTTCCAACAGGAGGTGGAAAAGGAACTGACGGGGCGGGACACGGAACCGTGGGAGATTATCTACTTCAAGCTGTACCAGAGCCAGATGCCCGTTATTGAGAAAGCGATCGAGACGGCGGCCCTGATGCTGGGCAGTGATCGGTCCCGAGGCTACTGCCTAGAGATGATTTGTGCAGACTTTTTGGCCGGAGCCAATCTGGACAACGGGGATCCCGAGACGCTGCTGTTCTCGATGGCGAGATTCTTCAAGTTTCTGCCCGGAGAGCAGCGACAGGCATTTCTTGCGGGACTGAGCGAAAAGGCATCATGAGTTTTATTGGCCCGAAGCCCGTGCGCTTGCGGCTGGATGCAGTGGCCTACGAGAGTTTGCGGCAGTGGGTCCTGCGTCGCGATGGCTGGAGGTGTCAAGCATGCGGCACAATGTCTAACCTGGAAGTTCACCACAAGGAATTTCGTAGCCATTCTGGCCACGATTCCGAAGAGAACTTGATCACGCTGTGCAACGCATGCCATGCATGTGTCCACGGCCATGCGTTAGAATCGGGCCAATAACCGGCGTACTTACCCGGCCCAGGTCAAGGTGTAGTCGGCCGGAACGATCGCGAGGGCGCGCTTACCTTGAATTGCATAGCGATGGTCGTGGCAGAGACAGTGACATTCGCGCTGCCGTTTATGCCGGGCGCCCCGATGATGATTGCCGTTATGCTCTGGTTGCCGACCTTCATCAAAGTCACGCCGTTAGTAAACGTATGAGAACCTGCGTCATTTGCAGTAAAGTAGTAGTCGGCTGGAAGTAGGGCGGCGGCCGTGATAGCAGGAGCGTCGCCATTGCGCCGCAGCTTACTAATGACTATAATGACCATGATGACCTCATGGAAAGGGGGATACGCTAGTGGCTACGCAAACGTGGACCGTGGCCGAAGCCAAGGCAAAATTCAGTGAAATCATCCAGCGAGCAATGTCCGAGGGGCCGCAGACGATTACTCGAAAGGGCCGCACCGCGGCCGTGGTCGTCGGGGCGGAGGAATGGCAACGAAAGACACAGCGCGTGGGCAACCTGGCAGAATTTCTTGCAGCATCTCCGCTACGAGGATCGGGACTGAAGGTCCGTCGGCTCAAACAACGGCCTCGGAAGATCAATCTATGAACTTTCTGCTGGACACAAATGCGGTTTCGGAGTGGATCAAGCCGCGACCCAATCCCGGTCTCATCGGCTGGATGGAATCTACCGATGAGGATCGGGTTTTCATAAGTGTCATCACACTGGCAGAGCTCCGCTACGGCGTGGAACGCTTAGCGGCTGGAGCGCGTCGCCGCCGGCTCGAAGAGTGGCTAGGGCACGAATTGCCGCTGCGGTTCGAGAGCAGAATATTGCCCGTCGACACCAATGTCGCAGAAGCTTGGGGCAAGACGGTGTCGCGCAGCGACGCAGCGGGACGTCCGATGGGTGCAATGGACGCATTTCTGGCAGCAACAGCCGAAACCCATCACCTGACTCTGGTGACCCGCAACGTTTCGGATTTTCCGGTGCTTAAAGAGGTTCTCAATCCCTGGACTTAGACACCCCAAGGGCTGATTCTCGATTTACCCACGTTTCGCAAGCACGTTTCTCGTTTTCTGATGGCTTGTCGAATCGACCGAACCGCGAAACAGAAGTTTGAGTTACTTCGCATCCTTTCCTTCGCCGGCCAACTGGCTTCGAGCTCAGAGCCCAAGAAGCTGCCGCAGCCTACAAATGGCATCGGGAACCACGGCGGGCCCGAAGGTTCGCGACCGCCTTTGCCAGATTATTCGCCAGCATCAATTCGATCCCGCGGTGGTCAAAGCTTACGCCACCGATTTCTGTGGCGTGAAGACCCTGCGCGAGGCCACCCGCGAACAGGTGGAAAACTTCGTCGCGCATCTGGCCGATTGGGCCGAGAAGGACCGCAATGCCCTGCTCTGCCAACTCAACAGGGTCGAAAATCGGATTTCTCATGCCGGATTTGCCAAGGGTTCGACTCGATAGCCGAGACAGGGAACTCAAGGTCCGCAACTAATTGAAAGCAAAGGGCGCGGATGGCTCCCTGGGCACCCCTTAAAACACCCTCGGAAGCGCTTATCGAACCCTTACCGAACCCACGCCAGTGCCCTACTGGCCAGTGCTGCCACGAGGCACAATTCTCTCCAGAATGGTGCCGGGAGGGGGATCTTATTTTCTCACCGAGACCGGGACAGCGTTATAAACAAGTTGCAGCGTTCTCTGTAACTTGAGCTTAGTTATCAGCCTACGAGAGGCATTCTGAAACTGATTTCGCTGATTGTCTGCTAGAAAATGCTAGAAGCCTCTCGCAAATCCCTTCAGTTCTCTAGGCGGGCGGGGGATTGCGGCGTGAACATCGTCGCCGTAAACCTCAGCCACTTCCGCTGCGGGAGCATCTCCCGTGTTCTTCAGATCGAAGCCAAAACGGGCGAGTCTAGATTGGTAGACGCAGGAATGACGGTCAGATTGCTGTAAACAAGACTCGCGTACGACAGGCCGAAACCGAAGGGGAAGAGTGGCTCGATCTGTTCCTTGTCAAAGTGACGGTATCCGACAAAGACTCCTTCGCTGTGCTTGATCTGTTTTTTCTCTGGATCTTGCGGATAGTAGCTGTGATAGCTGTCTTCCCACCGGCGCTCCAACGTGACCGGTAAGTTGATAGGTACTGGACAGCAACCAACGGTGGCGAACAGAGCTTGCACTACGTCGAAGGAGGCTCATTCTATCCGTCGACCGGCTCAAATACGGCGTAGTTCGATCGGAGGAATGGCGATTTCCTTCAGCAACTTCTTCCTTCGCGCACTCGGGGCCGTACTCAGAATTTCGTGCCGTTTTTCGCCGACCCGCCTTACAAACGCAGCCCATTCCGGGCCGAATTGCCGGGCCAGTTCTTTGCGCAGGCGGGCAGCCAGCGCGGGACTGCATCCGCTTGTGGAAACCGCGATCTGTAGTGGTCCCCGGTGCACGACTGCGGGATAGAAGAAGTCGCAATGTTGCGGATCATCGACAGAATTGCAGAGAATCTTGCGGGCCTGGCAGGCGCGGAAGACAGATTCATTTGTGGACGGCGAGCCCGTGGCCGCGATCGCCAGAAACGCATCCGTCAGGTCCTGGGCAGAGAATCGGCGTGGCCGCCAAACCAAATGCCCCGCATTGGCCCATTGCTGAATGCGGTGCACGGCCTTGGGGCCGACAACGACGACCTTGGCGCCGCAGGACAGCAAGCCCTCGATCTTGGCCACTGCCACGTCTCCGGCGCCGATGACCACGCACTTTCGCCCAGCCAGCCTGATCATCAGCGGAAACAAGTTCTGGTTGCTGGTCTTCATCGTTCCGGACCATGGTACCCCACTCGCCATCCCCTTCCCTTCAATCAATTCACCAACTGTGCAGAATGTTGCACCTGCGCCCCCGTCCTGCCGAAAGTTTGGCCAAGTGTGATGCTGATCACAGACAGAACCCAGCATTCTCTATTAGTGTGATGCACATTATAGGCATTACTTCCTGGACGTCTATCCCCCGGTCGTCCCCTGGTTCGGAGATACGTAATGGCAAGCAAGAATAATGAGGATGGCGGCTGTTCCGGTAAGAAGACGCCTCTGCTCGATGAGCTCGAAAAGGGGCCCTGGCCCAGCTTTGTCAAAGAAATAAAGTCCGCCGCGGAGACCAGCAAGAGCGCGCAGGATCTGCTCGGACAGCTCGAGCTCTCCTACGAAGAGAAGAAAGGTCACTGGAAGCATGGCGGGTTAGTGGGAGTGCTCGGTTACGGTGGCGGCGTCATCGGGCGTTATAGCGATGTCGGCGAGCAATTCCCGAACGTAGCCCATTTCCATACCCTGCGGGTCAATCATCCCGCGGGGTGGTTTTACACGAGCGCCGCGCTACGCACAATCTGCGACATCTGGGAACGTCACGGGTCCGGGCTTACCAACATGCATGGCTCGACCGGCGACATCATCCTGCTGGGCACGACCACGCCGCAACTCGAGCCCACCTTTCAGGAGCTGGCGCAAGCGGGATTTGACCTGGGCGGTTCCGGTTCCTCCATGCGCACGCCCTCCTGTTGCGTCGGCATGGCGCGATGCGAATGGGCCTGCTATGACGCGATGAAGCTGTGCTACGACCTGACCATGGCCTACCAGGACGAGATGCACCGTCCGCCCTTCCCCTACAAATTCAAGCTCAAATGCGCGGGGTGTCCCAATGACTGCGTAGCGTCGATTGCGCGAGCCGACCTCTCCATTATCGGCACGTGGCGGGACGATATTCAGGTGGACGACGCTGAAGTCACACAGTACGCCGCTGCGGGAGTGTCGATCCAAAAGCACGTTTGCGATCTCTGCCCTACGAAATGCATGGAGTGGGATGGCAAGAAACTCGCGATTGACAACCGGAACTGCGTGCGCTGCATGCATTGCATCAACGTCATGCCCAAGGCGCTGCGGCCGGGCAGCGACCGCGGCGCTGTGATCATGATCGGCGGAAAGGCGCCCATCATGCAGGGCGCGCTGCTTTCTTCCGTGTTGATACCCTTCGTGCCCGCCGCCGAGTTGATGGAAACGCTGCAGGAACTGATCGGCCGGATCTGGGATTTCTGGAATGAGTACGGCAACAACCGCGAGCGGGTCGGCGAACTCGTACAGAGGGTCGGTCTGCCGGCCTTCCTCGACGGCATTGGCCTCGATCCGGTCCCGGAGATGATCGCCTCGCCCCGAGACAATCCTTACATCTACTTTCAGGCACGGAAGGGGGCACAACCATGAGCACGGCACCGAAGCGGATCACCGACATCGGCCCGCCGCGTTACGACAAGTATCTGCCGCCCCTGATCCTGAAGAACTATGGGCAATGGAAGTTTCACGAGAACATTGCTCCGGGGATTTACTGCCACGTCGCGGAGTCCGGCGACAGAATCTACACCGTGCGCGCGGGTTCACCTCGCCTTCTGAGCGTGGGAACACTCCGCATATTTGCGGATCTCGCCGACAAGTATTGTGGCGGCTATCTGCGCTTTACCAGCCGCAATAACGTCGAGTTTCTTCGT